>JAGRIE010000038.1 GCA_020443425.1 Halioglobus sp. | reverse complement strand
TGTGGGCTGCGTGCTGGTGCGCGACGCCCAGGTGATCGGTGAGGGTTTTACCTGCCCGGCCGGGGGCAATCACGCCGAGGTCGAGGCGCTGGCGGCGGCGGATGATGCCACCGGTGCGACCGCCTATGTGACGCTGGAGCCCTGCAGCCATCACGGCAGGACCGGGCCCTGCGCTGACGCGCTGGTGCGCGCCGGGGTGGCCAGGGTGGTGGTCGCGATGACCGACCCCAATCCGCTGGTGGCGGGGCAGGGCGTGGCGAAGTTGCGCGCTGCCGGCGTCACCGTGGAGTGCGGGTTGCTGGAGCGCGAGGCGCAGGCGGTGATTCCCGGTTATATTGCCCGCATGACAAGGGGGCGTGGCCGCGTGCGGGCGAAACTGGCGATGTCGCTGGACGGGCGCACCGCGATGGCGTCCGGCGAGAGCCAGTGGATCACCGGCCCGGCGGCGCGCCAGGATGTACAGCGCCTGCGGGCGATGAGCTGTGCCATTGTCACCGGTGTCGGTACGGTACTGGCCGATGACTGCGCGCTCACCGTGCGCGCTGCGGAACTGGGGCTGGCGCCCGACGCCGCACAGCTGGCCGCCGCCCGCCAGCCGCTGCGGGTGGTGCTGGACTCCGGCCTGCGCGCGCCGGCAGGGGCGAAAGTGCTCGATGGCAGTGTGCCCACAGTACTGTGCCACGACCGTTCTGTGGCGGTGCCGGTGGCAGTGCGCGACAGCAGTGTAGAGCGCCTCCCGCTGCGCCGCGATGACAGCGGGTTGGACCTGGTTGAAGTGATGAACTTTCTCGCAGCGCAGCAATGCAACGAAATTCTGGTAGAATCTGGCCCCCGCCTGGCAGGCGCACTGCTGCAGGCGGGGTTGCTGGATGAGCTGATCGTGTATATGGCGCCCGCGCTGCTGGGCGACAGCGCGCGCCCTCTGCTGGCGCTGCCGCTGGAGCATATGGCGGAGAAGATACCACTCCTATGGGATGATGTGCGCAAGGTGGGGTCAGACTGGCGCTTTACAGTCATCCCGCAAGCGGCGTCCTCGGTTCCGGATACACACCAGGGTTAACGGGAAAGCACTATGTTCACAGGAATTATCCAGGCCGTCGGCACTGTGGCGGCCATGCAGGAGCGCGGCGGAGACCTGCGCCTGCGCATCCACACCGGCAAGTTGCCGCTGGATGACGTCGCGCTCGGTGACAGCGTGTGCACCAACGGTGTCTGCCTGACAGTGACCGAGCTGCCTGGCGACGGCTACTGGGCGGATGTCTCGGTGGAAACCCTGAACTTCACCACGCTGGGCGGACTGAAAACCGGCTCGGCGGTCAACCTGGAAAAATCACTGACCCCGCAGAGTCGCCTCGGCGGCCACATTGTCAGCGGCCACGTCGACGGCGTCGGCGAGGTGGTGAGCCTGACTGAGGATGCGCGCTCCATCCGGGTGGTGGTGCGGGCGCCGGACGCGCTGGCCCGCTATATCGCCCACAAGGGGAGTATCTGTGTCGATGGCACCAGCCTCACCGTGAACGCGGTGCACGGCGCCGAGTTCGACCTGAATATTATCCCGCAGACCATGACAGAGACGATTTTCGGCCAGTACCGGGCCGGCAGTCGCGTCAACCTCGAGGTGGATGTGATCGCCCGCTACCTGGAGCGCCTGATTCAGGGCGATGCCGCTGCCTCCGGAGCCACCGGTGGCCTGTCGATGGATACACTCGCCGAAAACGGCTTTCTGGGCGCGCTGTCCAGGGGGCCAGGGAAACCATGAGTATGGAATTAAATAGCGTAGATGAATTGATCAGCGACATCCGCCAGGGCCGCATGGTGGTGCTGATCGATGACGATGCAGACAGCAATAACGAAGGCGTGGTGATGGTGGCGGCAGAACACTGCGAGGCCAAGCACGTGACCTTCATGGCGCGCCAGGCGCGTGGACTGATTTGCCTGACCCTCACCGAGGAGCGCTGCAAGCAACTGGACCTGCCACCGATGGTCGAGGACGCCCAGGGCGAAAAGGCCAACTTCACCCTGTCCATAGAAGCGGCCAGCGGCATCGATACCGGGATCTCCGCAGCGGATCGCGCGCGCACGGTGCAGGTTGCGGTGGCCCCGCATGCGCGGCCTGCCGATATTGTGCAGCCCGGCCATATTTTTCCGCTGACAGCCCGCCCCGGCGGTGTGTTGATGCGCGCCGGCCACACCGAGGCCGCCTCGGATTACGCGCGGCTGGCCGGCCTGCTGCCGACCGCCGTGATCGCCGACATACTGACGCCGGCCGGCGAGCTGGCAGATGGCCAGGAACTGCGCGAGTTCGCCGCGCAGCACGGCCTGAAAATCGGCTCTATCGCCGACCTGATTCATTTTCGCATGGTGAACGAGCGCACCATCCGCCGTATCCGCGAGGGTGCGATCGATACCGAGCACGGCGAGTTCCGCCTGACCGTCTACCGCGACCAGACAGCGGGTGAGGTGCACCTGGCGATGTCGCGCGGGGATATTGTGGCCGACGAGCCGACCCTGGTGCGCGTGCACGTGCAGTCTGTGATGCGCGACCTGGTGACGAGCAAGCTGCCGGGGCGACCGACCTGGAACCTGAGTCGGTGCCTGCAGGAGGTGGCGGCCAGCGGCCGCGGTGTGGTGGTGTTGCTGGCGCAGGCCGAGCGCCCGGAGCAATTGCTGGCCAGCATCGATATGGCGCTGGGCGAGGCGGGGGCCGCTGCCAGCACACTGCCTGATACCTATACCACGGTGGGCCTGGGCTCGCAGATTCTGCAGGACCTGGGCGTCGGAAAAATTCGCCTGATGGGCGCACCGATAAAGTACAATGCGATTTCCGGTTTTGACCTGGAAGTGCTGGATTTTGTAGATCCCGGACAATAGAGAGAAGGACAAGGACATGAGTGAAATCAAGACCATCGAAGGCACATTCACCGGCGGTGCAGGCAATTACAGCATCGTCGTCGGGCGCTGGAACAGCTTTGTTGTGGAGCACCTGCTGGAGGGCGCGATCGACACCCTGCGCCGCCACGGCGTCGCCGACGAGCAGATCACCATTGTGCGCGCCCCGGGGGCTTTCGAGATCCCGCTGGTGTGCAAGAAGGTCGCCGCGCGCGGCAATGTCGATGCGATCATCGCGCTGGGCGCTGTGATTCGGGGTGGTACGCCGCACTTTGAGTATGTCGCCGGTGAGTGCACCAAGGGTATCGCGATGGTCAGCATGGAGTACGGCGTGCCCGTGTCCTTCGGTGTGTTGACTGTCGATTCCATCGAGCAGGCAGTGGAGCGCTCCGGCACCAAGGCTGGCAACAAGGGTGAAGAGGCCGCCATGTCCGCACTGGAGATGGTCAGCCTGATGGGCAAGCTCAGCTGAATGAATAAACCCGTGCACAATACGCTCGCCGCCGAGCGCCGCAAGGCCCGGCACTATGGTATGCAGGCGCTGTACCAATGGCAGATGGCCGGCGCGTCGCTGACGGACATCGAGGCCGAGTTCCGCGCCGACTACGACTTTGCCCATGTCGACCTGGAGTATTTCCAGGCCCTGCTGCACGGTGTGCCGGCCTGTGTCGATGAACTCGACGCGGCGATGGAGCCGCTGCTGGACCGCAAGCTGGACGATCTTGGCCCCGTCGAGCGCGCCCTGCTGCGCATGGGCATGTACGAACTGAAACATCGCATCGATGTGCCGTACAAGGTCGTCATCAACGAAGAGGTGGCGCTGGCGAAAAAGTTTGGTGCCACCGACAGCCACAAGTATGTCAACGGTGTGCTGGACAAGGCCGCCAGGGAGCTGCGCAAGGTTGAAGTCGACGCCGCATCCTGATGCCGCTCGCTGAATTCCCGCTGATCTACCGCTATTTCTCCCATCTCGGTGGCGGCGCCGCTGTCGATCTCTCGGTGGGCGATGACTGTGCCATTGTGCGACTGGAGGCCGGCGAGCGCCTCGCGACCTCGGTGGACACCATGGTCGCCGGTGTGCATTTTCCCGAGGACAGTTTTCCCGAGGACATCGGCTACCGCGCGGTCGCCACCGCGGCCAGCGACCTGGCGGCGATGGGCGCCAGGCCTCTCGGGATGACGGTCGCACTCACGCTGCCGGACACAGACGAACTGTGGCTGCACGCGTTCAGCGAGGGTCTGGCGGCGGCAGTGTCGGAGTACAGCCTGCCGTTGATCGGCGGTGATACCACGCGCGGCCCGCTGTCGATTTCGGTGCAGGTGCTGGGCGCGCTGCCGATGGCGCAGGCGCTGTTGCGCAGCGGCGCCCGGGTCGGTGACGAGGTGTATGTATCCGGCACCCTCGGCGATGCGGCCGGTGCGCTGGCAATCCTGCAGCAGCAGTGGCGGCCCGAGCCCGATCACACGGAGTACCTGCTGCGGCGCTTCAATCGCCCCACGGCCAGGCTCGACCTGGGCCGGGAACTGCTGGGGCTGGCTACGGCTGCGATCGATATCTCCGATGGCCTGCTGGCGGACGCGGCGCATATCGCGGCGGCCAGCGGTGTCAGGCTCAGCATTGAGGCCGCCAGGCTGCCGCTGTCACCCGCATTGTGCTCGCACCAGAATCGGGAGACTATTATGCGCTGGGCGCTGACCGGCGGCGACAATTACGAGCTGTGTTTCTGCCTGCCGGCGGGGAGCACGGCGCCTGCAGGTACGACGCGGGTCGGCCGGGTGGAGGCGGGCGCGGGCGTGGATTGCGACCTGGCGATGGATGCGCCCACCGGCTACCAGCATTTTACCGGCGATTGAGCGCCCTGGCGCGCCAGCCACTGCGATGAACCGATCCGGATACAACCATGCCAGCACCGACAGCAGACACGTCCACCACACACCCCGCACCTGATTTCAGGCGCCATCCGGTGCAGTTCCTGGCCTTCGGCTTCGGCAGCGGCCTGTCCCCGAAAGCGCCCGGCACGGCTGGCACACTGGTGGCCATCCCGCTCTATCTGCTGATCGCGCAGTGGAGCCTGCTGCACTACACCGCTGTGGTGCTGCTGGCGGCGCTGGCGGGTATCTGGATCTGTGGTGCGGCCAGTCGGCAATTGCAGGTTCACGACCACCCGGGCATTGTCTGGGACGAGTTCGTCGGTTTCTGGATCACCCTGTGGGCACTGCCGCCGGATTGGGGATGGGTGCTCGCCGGGTTTGTCCTGTTCCGGCTGTTCGATATTGTAAAACCGTGGCCGATCAGTGTGCTGGACCGCAGGGTCGGCGGCGGCTTCGGTATCATGATCGATGACATACTGGCCGGCGTGATGGCCTGTGTGACGCTGCACATCGTGTGGCGCCTGGTGTAGAAACAGGGGAGAGGGCGTATGCCGATAAGACTGGCCGCGATACTGGCGACGACCTGTGCGCTGCTGGCTGTGCAACCTGCGACAGCCGAAACGGTGCCGGTAGAGGTGGAGGCGCTGCTGGGGACTACGGCGGTGCTGATGATCAATGGCAAGCGCCAGACCCTGCGCGTGGGGGAGTCCGCCGATGGCGTCACCCTGGTGGCGACACAGCCCGCCGCGGCGACCGTGGAGATCGACGGGCAGGCGCAGACGCTGGGACTGTCGCGCCGCGTAGGTACGGCCTACCAGGCGCGTGAGGAGCAGCTCGTCACTATCGTGCGCGATGCCGCAATGCAGTACCAGACCACGGCCAGCATCAACGGTCACAGCACCCTGGTGCTGGTGGATACCGGCGCCAATGCTGTGGCGATCAGCGCCGACAAGGCCGCCAGCATGAATATCGATTACAGCGCCGGCACGCCCACTATCGTCGAGACCGCCGGCGGCAGGACGGCTGCACACGCCATCACCCTGCAGTCAGTCGTCGTCGGTGAAATCGAGGTCAACAATGTGCCAGCGATGGTGGTCGACGGCGCGTATCCCACCACCATTTTATTGGGTATGAGCTTCCTGCGGCACGTCAAGCTGCAGGAGCACAACGGAATTCTCTCACTGTCAAGGAGCCATTAGTCATTCCTCACCCCTCGCGGCGGATTACTGGTAGAATACCCGCCCTTTTCTGACGGATGACTCGCGTGGCTGTACGGTACATAGAATCCTCCCGCCTCCCCACTGTCTGGGGAGAGTTCGATATTCACGGTTTTGAGGACACCGAGTTCAATAAAGAGCACGTTGTTCTCACCATGGGCGATGTCGGTGATGGCGAGCCGGTGCTGGCGCGTATACATTCAGAGTGCCTGACGGGTGATGCCCTGTTCAGCATGCGCTGCGACTGCGGCAACCAGTTGCACGCAGCGCTTGAGGCGATCGCCAAAGAAGGCCGCGGGGCCATTTTCTACCTGCGCCAGGAAGGGCGCGGCATCGGGCTGCTCAACAAGATCAAGGCCTACAAATTGCAGGATGCCGGCGCTGATACCGTAGAGGCCAATGAGCAGCTGGGTTTTGGTGCCGATATGCGTGATTACAGCATGTTGAAGGTGATGGCGGAGCACCTGGGTATCACATCTGTGCGATTAATGACCAACAACCCCCGCAAGGTCACCGCGCTGGAGGAACAGGGTGTGCACGTGGTGGAGCGCATTCCACTGCACACCGACAGCAACCCCCACAATGAGAAATACCTGCTGACCAAGGCGGGAAAACTCGGGCATATGTTTGAGGCTGGCAGCCAGTAGGGCAGGCTTGCCGCCCTAGGGCAGTCCCTGGGTGGCCGGCGGTCAGCGGTCCCGCTCGACGATATACCGCGCCAGGTCGCGCAGTAGATCAGCGGACTCCCCGAAGCCGTCCAGCGCCGCCAGTGCCGACGCCAGCAGTCGCTGCGCCTCCGCTTTCGCTCCGTCCAGCCCCAGCAGTTTGACATAGGTCGGTTTGTTGGCCTCACTGTCCTTGCCCTGGGTTTTACCCAGCTTTTCCGTGTCGCCCTCGACATCGAGGATGTCGTCCACCACCTGAAACGCCAGCCCGATATGCGTGCCGTATTCATCCAGCGCGCCCAATTCCCGCTCACTGCCGCCGGCGGCGATGCCCCCCAGCGCCAGCGAGGCGCGAATCAGCGCCCCGGTTTTCAGGGAGTGCATGGACACCAGTTGCTCCAGCGTCATGTCGGAGCCGGTGGCCTGGATATCGATGAACTGCCCGCCCACCATACCCGCAGGGCCCGCGGCCTGGGCCAGCACTTTCACCATGGCGATGCGCTGTTCCGCGCTGAGCCCCGGCGCATCCGCCAGCAGCTCGAACGCGCGGGCCTGCAGCCCGTCCCCCACCAGGATGGCGGTGGCCTCGTCATAGGCTTTGTGCAGGCTGGGCTTGCCACGGCGCAGGTCATCGTCGTCCATGGCGGGGAGATCGTCGTGGATCAGGGAGTAGGTGTGGATGAGTTCGAGGGCGCCCGCCACCAGATCGATAGACTCGGTTTCCAGCGAGCCCAGGCTGCATGCTGCGGCATAGCACAGTGTGGGGCGTATGCGCTTGCCTCCCAGTTCCAGAGAGTACTCGGACGCCTCGAAAAATACTGGCAGTAAACCCATATGTTCCGGGGATGTGTCGCCGGGAATTGGCTGCAATGGTCGGAGGCTTTTAGCCTGGCAATGCGCTAGGAAACTTGAAAACGTAACGGTCACTCGGCGCTCTCATCCAGGTTCATATCGGTGCTTGTGGGTGCTCCGTCCTGCTCCACCAGAAGTTGAACTTTCTGCTCAGCTTCAGAGAGTTGCTTCTGCGCCATGCGGATTAATTGAATACCTTCCTCAAAGGCCAGCAAAGACTGATCAAGCGGGGTGTCACTATTGTCGAGCTTTTCCAGAAGTGTTTCTATCGATTTCATGGTAGATTCGATAGCAGGACGGTCGTGCGTAGCCTTCTTTTTCTGGGTACTCATAACTTGGATTCCATAATAATTGTGTCTGTCTGAACTGTCGCGAGCATGATGTCTAAGGGCTGGAGTGGAGAGCCATACTAATCGAATTTGGGATGTGTATGAAGTCGATTTCGGCCGGGCCCAATCACCTTGATGGCGCTGCCAGATTGCCACTCCCCCGAACTTGCCATCGTCAACCCGGGTGGTGGGAGCCGGGTTTGCTTTGCGATTCACTATGGGCGGAAATCAGTTTGAATCAAACTTTAGACCGTACTATGGCTCAGCCCGGAGCCTAACGTGAGGAAGACTGGCGCCGACCCCTTCCAAACCGAACATCTGGCCAATGGTCTGAAGTCCCGTGCCGTAAAAAGCATGGGCATCACGGTGTCTGCCCAGGTATTCAAGCTGGTTCTGCAGATCATCTCCATTACCACATTGGCGCGCTTGCTGAACCCAACAGATTTTGGGCTTGTCGCAATGGTAACGGTCTTCACTGGGCTGATTCAGTCGCTGGTGGATGGCGGTCTATCCATGGCGACGATCCAGAGAAAGGACATTACGCACCAACAGGTTTCAAATTTGTTCTGGATAAATGCCGCTCTGGGTCTGTTGCTCGCCTTGTTCTCCGTATTGATTGCTCCGGCGATCGCGGCTCTCTATGGCGAGCCGCAACTGACGGGAATAGTGATCGCATTGAGCGTCACTTTTCTGATGAGCGGCATATCTGTTCAGCACGATGCACTGCTCAGGCGACAGATGAGATTCAAGGCAATTGCAGTAATAGACATACTCTCAGTGTCCGGGGGCATTGGCGCGGGTATTGCAGCCGCAGTCTACGGGCTTGGATACTGGGCGCTGGTCGTGCTCAGTGTTGCGACTGCGGCTATACAAATGTGCTCGCGCTGGCTGGCGCTGTCCTGGCGGCCCTCATTCATTTCTCGCGGTACGGGGATCAGGCCTTTGGTCGCCTTTGGATTGAATCTCACCGGAGCTGATTTCGTGGGCTACTTTGTTTCCAATGCGACACCCTTCTTTGTCGGGTATATAGGCGGTGCGCAAGTTGCGGGGATATTCAATAGGGCGCAAACGCTGACGTCGATGCCATCGCGCCAACTGATGCCGCCAGTCATAAAAGTGCTGCAACCCACGCTGTCCAGAGTGGCGGATGACCCTATCAAGTTGCGCAGGGTTATCACGGGGTCAGTCAGGAAGATTGCGTTGGTGACCATGTTTTTTACGATAAATATGGTGGTGATGGCGGATTGGATTGTCGCTGTCGTGCTCGGCTCCGGCTGGGGTGAAACTGTCCAGGTGTTCCAGTTTCTCTCCGTATTCACCTTTGTGACTCCTATTACCACTTTCACAGCAGTGACGCTGATTGCCGCTGGGGCGGCCAGAGCACTCCTGTACTGGAGGTTTATAACCCTTGGCATACTGCTCACCTCTCTTCTGGTTGGCATGCTCTGGGGTGTGTCTGGAGTGATAGCGGCTTTCGCGCTTTCAGGCTTGTTTGTCCGTGTGCCACTGTTCCTCTACTATTCGAGCAGGCATCTGCCTGTTACCTTCAAGGAGTATGTGGCCGGCCTGTTGCCGATACTAATTGTAGCCACTGTAACGGCAACCTCACTGGTCGTTGTTCGGACGATTCTGGAAATTGGCAATCCGCTACTTGGGTTGGCTATCTGTGGATTCGTGAGTGCGTGTATCTACTTGGCCTTGTCTCTATCCATGCGCGTTTTACGTGCGGAAATATTTGAGATCAAGTCTTTGCTTGATCCAATTTGGAGGAGGGTTTGACAATAATGGACGCAAAGCCGTGCTTACAGGTGTTTACGAACACAATATCAAGCACCCGAGAAATTTTGCCTAGTCAGATGATGGTGTATTGACAATTACAATCAACTTAGAGGTAAACAATGAAACTGCTGGTTATTGGGATAGATGGGGGCACAAAGCACATTCTGGATTCGATGCCGATGCCTTTCGTCCAGGCGCTTTTTTCCGGGGCGCATAGTCGAAAGCTGGAGGAAGACCTGATCAGCCGTGGCTGGGCGGAGATACTAACGGGCGAACAGGCCGCCGATAACAAGGCATTCTATTTAATGCCGCTGAATGACGGAAGTTACGATTTTTCTGCGTCCTATTCCAAGGATGACATGATCAGTAATGCCGGGTCGGAAGTGCTCTGGCAAAGATTGAATAAAGCGGGTGTCTCAGTGGGATTCTGCAATGTGCCGACTACCGGGCCGGCAGACGCGGTTAACGGCTTCGTGATTGCCGGCGGTGGTGGCGGTATAAAGGCCGATGGTTCGATCCCCGATACAATGGTCTACCCGCGCAAGTACAAAGCAGTGCTGGACAGAAACGGCTATGTGTTTGATGTGAGGCTGCCTTCCGGTACGAAGACGTTCTCGGAGTTCCTCGACAAAATTAATCACGCCCAAGACGCGCAGAAAAACACCTTTATAGAGCTGTCTGGGCGTGAGGATCCGGATTTTGGTTTCCATTGTTTCAGGATCACGACAGAAGTTCAGTATCTCGCCAGAGAGGAGATCGAGTCCTGTATCCAAGCAATCCAGGAGTCCGCCCGCCAACGGAGGGATTTCTCACCGAAGAATAGCGTGCAGGAGAAAATCATAGAGCATTACAAGCATATCGATACCTGCGTGAGAGAAATCTTCGAGGCGCTCAAGCCGGAAAGTTATTTTTTTCTAGCAGATCACAGCACGGCATTGTTTGAATATGAGGGGAATATTGATACATGGTTACGAGAAGAAGGTTATCTCTTTGACAAAACTTATCTGGAGAACCAGTTTTTCAGAATAAAAAGACTTTTGAGAAGAGGAATTAATAGATATCAAGTGAAACGAGGTTTGGCCAAATCGATTCCACGTATTCGTCGACCCATAACCAAATTCTCAGAAAAGCGAACCAGAGCATTTGGAACTTTCTATGAAATCGGTAATTTCGCAGGAATATTCATTAATGATGCAGACAGGTTTTCCGGTAAGGTCAAAGGTGCCAGCCAAATCGACGGTTTGGTCGACGAACTCTGTGAGCGCTTTAACCGTGGCGCGCTGGCACAGGAGCATAGGTTGTACGCCCGGCCCTACCGGCGGACATTCCCCGGTGCTGCCTACGAGAGATTCATGCCGGACATCAAAATAGAAAAGCCGGATAACATCTATTTTTCTGGTAGAAAACAGTCATTTTTACAGCCGAATGAAAATCTTGGGCCGATGAGGGAGGACCTCGCGAACATCCGGTATCCCTATACCGGACTGAAAGGCAGTGATCCCCTTTTTGTCTATAGCCAGTCGCTTGAAAACTGCATAGAAAACGATGATCCGGCTGATTTGCGACTGGCATACAGGATGATTTGCAGACACTTTTCTGCCTGATCGATTTTTCGATCTGGTCTTTGCCAATCTTGTTTTTGGGATACTAGGTTGCATGAGAGTATCAATCTTAACTCAGCCACTGGGGCACAACTATGGTGGCTTGTTGCAGGCGTATGCCCTACAGGTATACCTTGCCAGCATTGGCTGTGAGGTTGAGATCCTGGATCGCCGTGCGCCACACAATATTGCTTCCGAGGTGAAGAAAAACCTGATAAATCTCCTGCGGCTGATGTCGGGGCGGATTAGGTCAATGCCGACAAAGCGGAAGCGTGAATTTGTATTTAGTAATCTGGTTGATTTCCGGGATAGATATTTGTCGCTTTCGAAGACCATAACATCTGAGCGAGATATTCGCAGGTATTACCAATCACAGGATTTTGATGTGCTCATCGTCGGCAGTGATCAGGTATGGCGCCCTCGCTATTCACCGAGTATTTTAAACTACTATCTGGATTTCCTTGATGATGTTGGCAGCAATGCGCTCAGAATAAGCTACGCAGCATCATTCGGCGTCGATAAATGGGAATACAATGCCGCTGCGACTACTGCCTGCCAGCGACTTCTTAGCAAGTTTGATGCTGTGTCGGTGAGGGAGGAGTCCGGCGTTTCGCTCTGTAGCGATTTTCTGGGTTTCCCGGGCGCCAGGTGTGTGGTGGATCCCACGCTGCTTCTTGAGAAGGAGGACTATTCATCCCTGATCGAATCCAGGCCGAAAAGTAATGAGTATGCCGGTGTGTTGGTGTACATGTTGAACGTGTCCGATGCGAAGCGAAGATTAGCTGATCAGGTTGCAAATTCTCTTGGAGTGGACAGTTTTTCGATAAAGCCGGATAAGAAAATAGATAAGGTCAAACCCAAGAACCTTGTAGATTGTCAGTATCCAGCTGTCGAAGATTGGTTGCAGAGTTTTAGAGACGCGAGTTTTGTAGTGACGGATTCGTTTCATGGCTGTGTGTTTGCGATTATCTTCAATAAGCCGTTTGTTGCCCTCGATAATCCGATTCGAGGTACGTCTAGAATTTCTTCACTTTTACGAACATTCAGATTGGAAAAAAGACTGGTAGCGAGTTCGGGTTTATCAGTTTTAGAGCTGCTGTCGGATCCAATTGATTGGAAGCACGTGAATAGCGTTTGTGAAAGAAAATCTGAGGAAGGGAAACTGTTTTTGAGAAACAGTATAGGGAAACGAGACTCGCATGGTTGAGCGTAATCGTGTGTCAGTCATTGTACCTGTTTTCAATGCAGCGGAGAGTCTAGAGAAAGCTTTACGTAGTTTGATGAATCAGACACTCTCAAATTTAGAGATTATTGTAGTTAACGATGCTTCCACTGACGAGTCTCTCCGGATTATTGAGAGCCTTGTTCCTGAGCATGACAATATGATTGTTATTGATTTATCGGTAAACAGGGGGGTGCATGAAGCGCGCTTGGAGGGCATTAAGGCTGCGAATTCGGCTTGGATCGGTTTTCTTGATGCAGACGATATAGCATTGCCAGAAATGTACGAGACGATGTATAACGCAGGTGTTGAGAATGAGGTTGATATTGTAGCTTGTGGTTCTTACCGAGTTACTTCAAGGGGCAATAGAGTAAATGCAAAAGTTCGATACCATAGCAATGTGGTCGTCACCGACAGTGTCTTTGAGAGATTCTGTTCGTTCGAATTCGGTACAGGTACGCTTTGGAATAAAATCTTTAGTCGTCGATTAGTAGAGCCGTTACGAGATTTACACTTTCCTTGGCGTCAGGATACTAACGAAGATCTGCTACTCAGTATTGGACTTTTTCTCAATGCTAAATCTCTCTTTTTGGTGAAGGATATGCTTCATGAGTATATCTATAGAAAAGATAGTGCAACATCGACCATCGGGTCGGTAGAAGCTTATGTCGATATTTATAGATCTTATGCTGTAGCATTGAGTATCTACTCTCAATATGGCGAGAAAGTATTGGGGAGCTTAACCTCTATGTACAGAAGGCAACTGGAGTTTTCTTCATGTCGAGTGAGGTCGATAGAGGAGCTTGATGTGTATCGAGATAGTCTGCAGGGGGCTATTCATATGGTGTCGAAATACTATCCGATTGGTTTAGCTCTGCTTGCCAGTCGAAGTCCGGTTGTCCCTTTTTGGAAACGAGTAATCCGAGCAAGAGCTTCTAGGATTATTTGGTTTTTCGTTAGTTTAAGAAAGATCAAGTAAGGTGGTTAAAGTATTGGCAGCACATGAAGAGAGTAGAGGCAGGTCGATAATCTGCTGGAAACCGATCGATAAGACATGTGTTGATGTAGATGAACTCAGGTATCAGCGCCGACTACCAAGAAGTACGCAACCGCGTCATTCATCAAGAACGATGGGTATTGTACTCAACTAAAGTACCGGCAAGAGCGCAAGGCTCGGGAATAATCCATGGCAACTAACCTAACTACAAAACACAGATTGAAGATTTTATTGTTCCAGCTAAGAAATCCAGTAAAGAAGAGGTTTTCTTGTCCCATTTGTGACTATAGAGGTCCGTTTCGGGACAGAGCAATGGAAACTGGGCTTCGGGTTCATTCCAGGTGTCCGAAATGTCATTCTCTTGAGAGACATCGGTCACAGTATCTTGTTCTTCAAAAATTGTTCCAGAGTTTTTCCACAAAAAGCATGAAGATGCTTCACTTCGCTCCTGAGCCGTGGTTTGTGTCATATTTTCAAACGCAGTTCTTGGAGTACGAAACGGCAGATCTCAATGGGCAGGGTGTAGACCACCAAGCCGATATTCAAAACCTGCCTTTCGCCGATAATAGTTATGACTTCGTTTTCGCTTCCCATGTTCTCGAGCATGTGCCTGACGATGATAAAGCGTTATCGGAAGTGAGAAGGATCTTGAGGCCGGGTGGTGTGGCTGTTCTGCCTGTGCCGATCGTCGCAGAGACAACGGTTGAGTATGGTGAAGCTAATCCTTACGAATTTGGGCATGTAAGAGCGCCGGGGTTTGACTATTACGATCGATACAACAAACACTTTCGACGAATGGAATTATTTCACTCGAAGGATTGGGATAATAAGTACCAGCTATATATTTATGCGGACAGGAGCTACTGGCCAACTGACAAATCTCCGTTAAGACCTCCGATGCAGGGTGATAGACACGCTGATATTGTGCCCGTTTGCTATGTCTAGTTAAACATCAAGAGGAACTTGGCTGTGTTGAAGGGCATCCACGCTCTGAGTGTTTAAAGCAAATCAACTGGCAGATTAACTTTATTGTCGTTCAAAAGTAGCGCAATTTTTTGAAGGTAAATGATTGGCGAATCATTGGGAAATGCAATGAAGAATCGCGAAAAATGGCAACCAAGTAAATATGTTCATCGAAACGGCAAGCTTGTTGCATCAAGAGATAGACATGAGGTTGGCGTAGCCTCCAGGCTAATAACTGACCTGATAGCCGAGGCATATGACAGTAGTATTCCAAAATACGTTAAGGGTAGATTGCTGGATCTAGGCTGTGGGAAAGTTCCGCTATTCTCAGCTTACGAAAACTACGTGACGGATAATATCTGTGTGGACTGGGACAATTCATTGCACAGGAATGAGTACTTGGATTCTGAGTGTGACCTCAACGAAAAGCTACCATTTCCTGATAAAGAGTTTGACACGATAATACTATCAGACGTTCTTGAGCACATACCCAAGCCCGAAGATCTTTGGCAGGAAATGTCGAGAATTCTGGCAATAGACGGAAGGGTTATCGTGAACGTCCCGTTTTACTACTGGCTCCACGAACAACCGCATGATTATTACAGATACACTGAGTTCGCGTTAAGACGGTTTGTCGAGGGTTCTGGTTTGAGATTGGTTAATATCCGGCCTATTGGGGGTGCACCCGAGATTATGGCGGATATCTTTGCGAAAAATATTCTAGGTTTACCCTTGCTTGGTCATGCGATCGCAGTTTTTTGTCAATGGTTAACTGCTCGTTTTGTTGAAACAAGAGTTGGAGAAAAAATTTCTGGGCGAACAAGTCATAGTTTTCCCTTAGGGTACTTCCTTATCGCAGAAAAACCAGAGAATGTACAAGAAGAAAATAGCGATGGAACTGTTATGAAACATGGGAGTTTGAATTTGGATGAAAGCAGAACTTGAGCTTACTACTAGTTTTCGAAGTTCCTTCACTGGGAAAATGGTTAGAGTTGTTCGGCAAATTAGGGCTCGGTCTCGCGTGCTGGAGTTGGAGAGGAGTGCGGGGGATTCTGTTTTTCTGGTGACGCCGACGGCAGAGCACGGTTCGAAACAAATTGTCGTCAGCCTTACAACATACGGCCCTAGACTATATGATGTTCACCTTGTTCTAGAATCTATCGCGCAACAAACAATGAAACCCAACCGGGTGATCCTTTGGCTAGACGAGGCGGAATACCAGGAAAGGGATGTGCCTATAGTCCTCCAGCATCAGATGGAGCGGGGTTTGGAGGTGCGCTTTTGTCACAATCTTCGATCATACAAGAAACTTATTCCTACCCTTAAGATTTGTCCTGACGCAACTATAATTACAATTGACGATGACATCCTTTATCCCAAGGATATGCTGGAGCAGCTAGTCACAGAATCGCAAAGATTTCCTAATACCGTCATTGCACACAGAGCGAGAAGAATTGGATTCAATGAAGCACGTTTAGCGCCCTATCGTGAATGGGAGTATGTGAGTTCTGAAGAACGCCCTTCTAGTCTGACTCTTCCTATTGGTATCGGAGGGGTTTTGTATCCGCCAGGTATATTCCATCATGATGTTTTCGTGGAATCGAAGTTTATGAGCCTGGCGTCTAATGCAGATGATATCTGGTTTAAAGCAATGTCATTGTTATGCGGTGTAAAATGTAAGAAAACCAATGATGCCCGCACCTTTTACTCGAGGTTTTTTGAGATTCCTGGCAGTCAGTTGAACGCACTGCACCACACCAATTTGCTCGGTCAGGAGAATGATGTGCAGATAGCGTCGGTGTTTGGGAGATATCAGCTATACGATTTGCTATGGTACGAAGCGCAATCGGAGTCAGCGAGTATCGATTGTCATGTCAACCGAAAGTAGGGTGAGTGTCGTGAATCCTTTATTGAAAGTGCGTCTCATCTTATAGATGGTGTCCCATAATGCATCCTAGAGTATCCATTGTTATCCCTTGCTACAACAGTCAGGATTTTATCGCTGAGGCGATCAGTAGTGCTTTATCGCAGAGCTATCCTAACCTAGAGGTTGTTGTGGTGGATGACGGCTCTACCGATAACTCTTGGTCTATCATTAGCGAGCATTCAGATAGTAGGCTGTTGTTTTTTAGGCAACCGAATCAAGGGGCTTGTGTAGCGAGAAACCTTGGGTTAAAGCATGCTTCTGGTCGCTATATTAAGTTCCTGGATGCAGATGATGTGCTTGCGGAAGGCGTTATTTCAGAACAAGTCGCCCATCTGGAGGCATCTGAGCCTGATGCTATTGTGTTTGGATACTGCTTAAACTTTGTTGGCGATACGGCAAATACACAACCATATCCAAAAGCTATTAAAAATGTGACAGATAATTTCGCAGTATCATTAGTTTTGAAGAATATTTTGACTGGTTGTGCATTATATCCAATAGTATGCTTGCGTGCAGTCGGCGGGTTTGATGAGGCTGTAACATCTAGACAAGAATGGGCCTTGAACTTGAAGCTTTTTCAGAGCGGCTTCAAGTTTCAATACTTTGATTCGATGATTTATTATCGAAGGTTGCATGATTCTGAATTTCGAATAAGTAATCGTAGGCATCAATCTGAAAAAGAGATCAAAAACTTAAACACTATATTCGATTCACTCCCTGAGTGTAATGATCTCGATTATCTTGCGGCATGGGCGTCCGTCTACTGGCGCGTTGGTCGTTATATTCTTGTCAATGAAGGCAGGCAAAAAGCAAAAATATTTTTTGATAAGGCAAAAAGCTTGTCCCCTAGTGAGTACAAGAAATATTGGCCTAGAACTTACCGACTAGCAGTTTCTGTTTTGGGCTTGTATCTTCCTGAAAGAATGCAAAGTAATTTAGTGAGCTTATATCGCCAGATTCAGTATCGAAAGTACTAGCTGATAGCTCAGAGCGTAGTGTGACTCAATGACTGTCGTTTTATTTAACTGGCTGATTTTTTCTCGGGTATATAATACTAGAGCTATGTCTGTATGGTTGTTAATGGCATGTACGAAAAATGGTAAACGTTTAATCGTTTTCTAAGTAGGTTCGTCATGCAACTTTTAGAAGAGAATTGTGGATTTTGGATAATTTTACTCAAGTTGGCGAGAAGGTTGTAATCACCTTCGGCACATTCGACGTATTCCACGTCGGCCACCTCCGTATCCTCGAAAGGGCGGCCAGCTATGGCAATCGGCTGATTGTGGGCATTTCCACCGACCAGCTGAACATCAACAAAAAGGGACGCCCGCCGGTCTATCACCAGGATGAGCGCATGGAGATAGTCGCTGCCCTGCGCTGTGTAGACGATGTGTTTTTTGAGGAATCGCTGGAGCTGAAGGGGCAGTATATTACTGACAAGGCCGCTGATGTGCTGGTGATGGGTGATGACTGGCAGGGGAAGTTCGATGACTATTCCAACTTGTGTGAAGTCGTGTATCTCACCCGTACTCCGTCGATTTCCACCACTGAGGTGATTGAGAAAATCCGCTTGTAGGTAGCCCGCCTAAGCCCGCCGCGCGGCGACCAACTCACTCAGCCTTGCCCATTGTCTCTGGGCGGCTTGTCCGTCTGTATTACCCCCGTAAACGGCCGACCTGACTCTGTCGTGCTCCCCGGCCTGCATTGATTCATACCAGCCCGGCTCGGCCAGTGCCTTTTCCAGGCTGTCGCATAAATCATTCATACTGGCGGCGATCTCGCCAAACCGGTATTCCGGTCCCAGCGAAAAACCGTTACTGAACGGCGGCTCCACGTCCAGGAAGATCGTGGGGCGGTCGAGTGCGAGGTAGTCAAAGGCGATGGACGACCAGTCGCAGATCAGCAAATCGGTGTTCTGGAGTAGTGCCTCGGAATCCGGGAAATCCTTCATGGAGCAGTAGCGGACATTGTCGAGGCTGACATTGCCAATGCTGGAGTTCAGGTGGCTGCGGATCACCAGCGTGGCTGTATTTCTCTCGCAGACCTTACCGAGTTGCTCGATGAAAGCATCCTGTGTGGTGCCGAACGGGAATAGCTCCCTGCCGCTGTCGTCCTGCTGCCAGGTCGGCGCGTACAGCACCATCCGGTGGCCTTCGGGTATAGATGCCTGCCGGATAAACTGTTGGTCGGGTACTTGCCGCTGGAACAGCTTGTCGGTTCTCGCATAGCCCAGGCTGCGGACTATGTGAGGAGAGAACCCAAACTTGGTGCAGTAGAGCTGCTGGAGCAGCGGGGATGATACCCAGACTTCGTCGTAGCGATGTTGCAAACGGAAATCCGCCGGTACGAAACCCTTGAACGGTATGCCGTGCCATACATCTACAAACACCATGGAGGTGAGCCGGTTGAATGGCAGCATCGCATGCAGGCCGTGGTCGGTGATCATCACGTCGGCGCGGCCCGCCAGAATCATATCACCCAACTTATTACACTGTAGTACAGTGATGCCCTGCTGGCGCAGTTGCCGACTGTAGTCCGGGTCGAGCGCGAGAAAGTAGCAGTCGAATTTATCGCGATACTTGGCTTGCCACTCTTGGTACAACGCCTTGAGGTTGCCCGACAGCTGGTGGCCGTATAGTACAGCGAGTGGCTTTGTCGGTTTGCGTGACAGGCCCCGGATCGCGCTGGCTACCAGCGTGTAGAATCCCTGTTGTGCAAGCAGCCACCAGTGCGATGGATTGTGCCTATCTATTTTCAGAAGAGCAGTTCCCGGGTCTGTCGATTAATCGCCGCATTCTTTCATTGTAGACCTGCCAGGTAAACTGCCTGGCGTGAGCGAGGCACTGCTCGGGGCCTGGTTCGCCTGTCCGCAATGTCGATACCACCTGCCCGGCAAAGGCGCCGGCATCTCCCGGCGGCACCAGGTGGCCATTGCCCGCAGAGATCGCGTCGCTGACGCCGCCCAGCTCAAAGGCGATCGTGGGCGTGCCGCAGGCCGCCGCTTCTATCGCCACCATGCCAAACCCTTCGATGTCTCCGGGCACCTCCGTCAATGGGAATACCTGTACCGCGGCTTCTGCCAGGCAGATCTCAAGATCGCGGTCAGGCACCCTTCCGAGGAAAGTGACTTTGTCCTGCAAATGCAGCGCGGTAATCTGCTTGTTGATCTCAGCCTCCTCGCCCAACCGGTTGAGGCTGTCTGCCGGGTTTTCGCCTACTACCACCAGGCCGATATCCCCTTCGCGCTGTAGGATGAGCGGGAAGATATCTCGCAGGAAACCGGACAGCCCCTTGCGCTTTGTCATCCGCCCGGTGAATACCAGGTAGCGCTCAAAGGGAATCGAATACTGTTGGCGGAACGCCTGTCGGCTTGCGCTGTCTATGGGGGCGGGCAGATGGGTGCCCGGGTTAACGACCGCGATGCGCTCCTCTGCAATGCCCCGGTTGATCGCGAGCGAACACGTATTCACGCTGTTTACCGCGACGCTGTCGATGCCGCGGAGGCTGCGTGTAAATATCCGTTGGTAGACGGCGTTATCAACCACCAGGTCGAGGCCGTGCAGGTACACCACGGTTTTGCACTGGAAGAGAGCGGACAGTATCCGCAGTGTTGGACCGATAAGTCCGCTGCCGCCTATCACGGTATCGAACCCTCTGCGGCGGCAGGCTCGCAATGCCTGGGTGGTTGAGAACACCAGGAATGGTGCCAGTCCAGGGGAGGCCTCGAGAACAGTGATGTTGTCGGGCAGCGTCTGCCTGCAGCCTCTGGGACCGATGACAGTCAGCTCGCTGTACTCTGCCAGGCCGACGGCGAACTCGTACATCATCCTTTCCATACCGCCTAGCAATGGCGGCAGGTTGCGGGTGATGAGAAGAATCTTTTTGCGTTTATCCTCAGTGGGCATTAATCGAAGAGGCTGAGCGATGGTGTTGCTGTTGCGCCAGGCATCGATGATACACCTGGTACTGCCATTTCAATGGCCAGATGGCGAGCAGCAGGCTTTGGGCAAGCCGGAATGGCCAGGTGTAGATGCGGCCCTTGGTAATCCAGTGCCTGTTAATCACATGCAAATCTCGCCAGCGCTCTGCCACATCCAGTCCGGCAGATTGAAAAAGCGACTGCCACTCGTCGAGTGTCCTGACAACTTCTTTTGCATCCACCTGGTAGGTGCCGCCAAACAGGCCAAGTTTTCGTGTCAAAAAGTCTTTGTTTGGGACGAGAATTACGAAGGTGGCGTCAGGTTTCGCCACTCTTACCATCTCTCTTAAGCTGTTGTGGGGATCGACAAAGTGCTCCAGTGATCCCAGGCAGGTAACAAGATCGAATGTATCATCCTCGAATGGCAGAGTTTCAGCTGGCTGTGCATGGAACGTGCCGCTGGGCATGAGTTGGCGACATACTTTGATGGCGTTGTCCGAGAGATCTACGCCACTCACCCCGGTACCGTGATCATGACAGACTTTCAGCCAGCCTCCGGTACCACAGGCGACGTCCAGAACCTGCGAGCCCTTGTGCATGCCGAGCTTGCGAAAAAGCCGTTGATAATGGCCTTCATTGTTCTGGCTCGCGTGGGCGTCCGCGTGGTAGACGGAGTCATAGAAGGTCTTGATTTCCCTGATATCAATGTCAGGGGTCGGTGTGGAGCCCGGTTCAGGTTGCCTAGCGCTCATATACTGTGGAGCCGCCAGTGACTGTGTCATCGTTGAAATTGTGCACTTTTAATTCTGTTATGTTGATGTTCATGTCAACTCAATAGTGCTTGCAGCTTTTCCGGATACAGCGAACTGGACATGAGATGGTTTTTTGGTCGAGGTGATACGCTTGTAAATACCCCCGGCATCCAGCCCCGTCCACGCCAACTGGTCCGATTGGTTCCCGTGCTCGATAAACTCATCCGGCAGGCCGAGGTTGAGCAGGGTCGGTGACAGGCCCTGTGCGGCGAGAAACTCATTCACGGCTGCACCGGCGCCACCGGCTATCGCGTTTTCTTCCAGTGTGACCAGCATGCTGTGGCGCTGTGCTATCGCCAGCACCATTTTTTCATCCAGCGGTTTCACCCAGCGCATGTCCACCACGGTGGCATCCAGCTGGTCGGCGGCGGTGATGGCCTGCGGCAGCAGGGCGCCGAAATTGAGGATGGCGACGTCCTTGCCGCTGCGCACTTCCACCGCCTCGCCAAGAGGCAGCTCCGTCATCTCCTCAAAAATCATCGCGCCGGGCCCGGTGCCCCGCGGGTAGCGAATGGCGGCCGGCCCGGGGTATTGATAGGCGGTATACAGCATCTGGCGGCATTCATTTTCATCGGAGGGCGCGCCGATCACCATGTTCGGTATACAGCGCAGGAAGCTCAGGTCAAAGGCGCCGTGGTGGGTCGGGCCGTCCTGGCCTACCAGCCCGGCCCTGTCGATGCCAAAGGTGACGTCGAGGTTTTGCAGGGCGACATCGTGGATGAGCTGGTCGTAGCCGCGCTGCAGGAAAGTGGAGTAGATCGCCACCACGGGCTTGAGCCCATCGCAGGCCATCCCTGCCGCGAGGGTGACGGCATGTTGCTCGGCGATGGCGACATCGTAGTAGCGATCCGGGAAGCGCCGGGCGAACTCCACCATGCCGGAGCCCTCGCACATGGCCGGTGTAATGCCTACCAGCCGCCTGTCCCGCTGCGCCATATCGCACAGCCAGCGCCCGAACACATCCTGGTATTTCGGCCCCTTCGGCTGCGGCGGTGGCAGCGCAGGCTGTGGGCCTTTGGGTTTGGCCTCGATCTTGTTGACCGCGTGGTAGCCGATGGGATCGCGCTCTGCCGGCAGGAAGCCCTTGCCCTTCATGGTGCGGATATGCAGGAACTGTGGTCCCTCCAGGTCCTTCATGTTCTCCAGGGTCTGTATCAGCCCCGGCAGGTCGTGGCCGTCCAGTGGGCCGATATAGTGAAAGCCCAGCTCCTCGAACATGGTGCCGGGGGCCACCATGCCCTTCATGTGCTCTTCCGTGCGCTTGGCCAGCTCCCAGGCGGGGCGGATTTTCTCCAGTACCCGTTTTGAGCCCTGCCGCATGGAGATGTAGAACTTGCTGGCCCAGATCTTGGCGAAATAGGTGGCGAGCCCGCCCTGGTTGTGGCCTATCGACATCTGGTTGTCGTTCAGGATCACCAGCATATTGGGCCGCTCATGGCCGGCGTGGGCGAGGGCCTCAATGGCCATGCCGCCGGTAATCGCGCCATCACCGATTACGGCGACGACCTTGCGGTTGATGCCCAGCTGTTTCGCCGCCAGCGCCATGCCCATCGCGGCGGAGATACTGGTGGAGGAGTGACCCACACCGAAGGTGTCGTACTCGCTCTCGGCGCGTTTCGGGAAACCCGCCAACCCGCCGGCCTGGCGCATGCTGCCCATCTGCGCCATGCGCCCGGTGAGTATCTTGTGCGGGTAGGTCTGGTGACCCACATCCCAGACGATGCGATCCTGTGGGGTGTTGTAGATGTGGTGCAGCGCGACGGTCAGCTCGACCACGCCGAGCCCGGCGCCGAAATGCCCGCCGGTCTGCCCCACGCTGTACAGCAGGTAGGCCCTGAGCTCCTCCGCCAGTCGCACCAGCTCGGACGTGTCCATGTCGCGCAGGGACAGGCCCTGATCGACTCTGTTCAGTAGCGGGGTGTCCGGTGGGATTAGCGGGATTTCCGACAGCATGGGTGGGATTCTAGCGCATCTTGGCCGAAAAGTAGTGAGTGAGATTTGGTCGTATGACACGCTCTGGCGGGGCTGGCGCGGGGACGGCCCCGCCGCTGGTCGCGGTGCCTGCCCGGCTAATCCCGGGTGTTCTTGAAGCGGTGGATTTGCCGGCGCTGCTGCTTGTTGGGGCGCTGCGCCGGCCGGTCTATCATGCCGCCGGCGGCTTTGCGCGCCAGTGCCTGTGCTTCCCGCCGGGCGATGCTGTCCTCGGTTTCCCGGTACAGCAGCTGCGCCTCTGCGGCACCGCGGCGCTGGTCACTGAGCTGTAACACGGTCACCACCTTTTCGTCCCAGCCCTGGCGGATCTGCAGGGTATCGCCGGCGGTGATCTCCCTGGAGACCTTTACCCGTTTGCCTTCCAGGTGCACCTTGCCGCCGTCAATCGCGGCCTTGGCGAGACTGCGCGTCTTGAAAAAGCGCGCCGCCCACAGCCATTTGTCCAGCCGGACTTTGCCGGGTTGTTCGGAGGGCGTGTTCAATAGCGGCACTCGCTGGGCATGATTTCGTCGAAATGGTGGAAGCCGGGGAAGCGGGTGCTCAGCCGTTTGTCACGCTTGCTGTCGGGTTGCAGCAGTGTCAGCAGGTGGGCGATGCCGTACTGCTGGGCGCTGGCCAGTACGGTCTCGGTGTCATCAATCAACAGTGTGCGCGCGGGGTCAAAGGGGTGCATGTCCTGCAACCTGATCCAGAAGTCCTGGTTCTCCTTGGGTGCGTGCAGGTCGTGCGAGATCACCACGCGGTCGAACCAGCCGAGGATATCGACGTTCTCCATCTTCAGGTCCAGCGTTTTGCGATGGGCATTGGTGACCAACAGCACATCCCGGCTGCTGTTGTGCAGCTCAGCGAGGAACTCGAGGACAAACGGGCGAATGCTGATCATGTGCTGCAGCTCCTGTTTCAGGGCCGGGATGTCCATGTCCAGCCGCTGCGACCAGTGGTCCAGGCAGTACCATTGCAGTGTTCCCTGCTCCGCCGCCAGTGTGCCGTGCAGCTGCTCGTGGGATTCCTGTTCGGTGATCTGGTGTTTTTCGGCGTAGACGCGTGGCAGGTGCTCGGTCCAGAAATAGTTGTCGAAATGGAGGTCCAGCAGGGTACCGTCCATGTCCAGCAGTACCGTGTCAATGTCAGCCCAGTTGATCATGATGCATGCCTCCCTTCCCTCCCCGCCCGGCGGGGCCTGGATGCGGCAAGTGTATGCTTTTTTTCACTTTTATGGGAAGGTCGGGCAAAACCCGGTGGGCGGGAGTGGTATATTGGCGCGTATGGCTAAGGAAGTGGATGTGCGGAACTTACAGAACTGGGTACAGCCGCTGCTCTCGCTGTGCCGGGCGGCGGGCGAGGCTATCAGCGAGCACTACTACGCCCCGGCGGCGGGTGATTTCGAGGCCAAACACGACGATTCCCCGCTGACTCGGGCCGATCTCGCGTCGCACGATGTGCTGATGTCGGGGCTGCGTGCGCTGGACGCCTCCATTCCGGTGCTGTCGGAGGAGTCTACCCCCGAGGAGATCGCGCACCGGCGTGACTGGCGCCGCTTCTGGCTGGTCGACCCGCTGGACGGCACCAAGGAGTTTTTGGGGCGAACGGGCGATTTCACGATCAATATCGCCCTGATCGACGCACACGAGGCCGTGCTGGGTATCTTGTATGTGCCGCTGCAGCGGGTGGCCTATGTCGGTATCCCCGGGCAGCTGGCACACCGCTATGCCGATAGGGCTGTCGGACAGTGGTCGGTCAGCGAGTTGGCGACACGGTCGATGCAGTCCGGGGAGGCGCTGACGGTACTGGCCAGTCGGCGGCACCGGGGCCCGCGCTTCAAGGCCTGCCTCGCGTGGCTGGAGCAGCAGTGGGGGCCGGTGTCGAGGAGCAATATGGGGAGTGCCCTGAAGTTTTCGCGCATGGCCGAGGGGCACGGGGATTTGTACCCCCGGTTCTCACCCTGCTGCGAGTGGGATACCGCGGCCGGCCAGGCCGTGTTGGAGGCAGCGGGAGGGCAATTGCTGGGGATGGATGGCAAACCGCTGCGCTACAACTGCGCTGATTCGCTCTTCAGTCCGCCCTTTTACGCCATTGCCGATGGCAGTCATCCGCTGTGGACACGCATATTGCAGACAAAATTTGAATAGTTTGGCGGCAGTGCACAGTATGAGGCTTGTGCCGGTAATCCCTGAGGGTATAGAGTTGCAGCTGTCTATAACGCTAACGACAGTCCTGATTGCGCGATGAATGAGCCACCTGAAAACGGTACCGACGGCAAGGCAGAAGCGGCGAACGAGCTGATGACGCCGGCCATGCGTTTGCTGGATTTGCAGATGAAGCACCGCGCGCTGGACAGCAAAATCAACGAACTGCATGGCTACCCCTACCAGAACCAGATCCTGCTGCAGCGATTGAAGAAAGAGAAGCTCCGCCTGAAGGACGCGATAACACGTCTAAAAGACGAGATGATCCCTGATCTCAACGCCTGATCACAGGCCAGCTTCGCGGCTACACCCCCGCCCCCGGTACCGCGAGCGTACTGTCCAGCGCCCCCTCCAGTGCCAGCAGGAATTGTTTTGACTCCAGTCCCCCGGCAAATCCGGTGAGGGCGCCATTGCTGCCGATGACACGGTGGCAGGGCACGACGATAGGGAGCGGATTGCGGCCGTTGGCGGTACCGACCGCGCGCACCGCCGCTGCGTTCCCGATGCGCGTTGCGATATCCCGGTAGCTGCGCAGCTCCCCATAGGGTATCGCTGCCAGGGCCTTCCACACCGAGCGCTGGAAGGGCGTACCCTGCGCGGCCAGTGGCAGTTCAAAGTGGCGCCGCCGCCGCGCAAAATACTCGCCCAGCTGTTCAGCGCAGGCCCGCAGTACGGCATCGCTGCCACCGCAGCCGCTGTCATCGCCATGCTGGCCTTCAAACTCAATCCGCGTCAATGCGCGCCCGTCGGACACCAGGCGCAGCGTCCCGATCGGGGTATCCAGATAGTGGCTGTTCATAGGCTCAGGCTCCTCCAGAGCAGGTTGGCGGCGTAGCTGCCCCAGGGGCGCCAGTGGGCCGACTGGTGTCGCAGGCTGGTATCGGCGCCCGGCAGTCGCGCCCAGGCGCGCTCCAGGCCGAGATCCCCCAGGGGGAAGGTGTCGGGGTGTCCATTGCCGCGCAGATTCACCATTGCCACCGTCCACGGACCCACTCCCTTCAATGCGGCCACGGTGTCGAGATCCAGTTCGTCGTCGCGGCCGCTGCAGTGCTGGCACAGCGCACGCAGCGTCTCTCGGCGTCTGCCGGGCATAGGGAAGTGCTGGTCACCGAGGCTTGCAAGCGCGGCGGCGTCGGGAAATACCGGCTGCTCCGGGTCCGGGCTGGTGGCGGTGGCGAGGCGGGCCAGTGCGCCGCGCGCCGCCTGGGTGCTGATCTGCTGTCCGACGATGCCGCGTATCGATGCCTCGTACAGGGACCAGTGCCCGGTTGAGCGGATGCCGGGAAAGCGCTTCAGCAAGGGGGCCAGGTTCGGGTCCTGCCCAAGTACCTGCTCGATCGCTGCCGGGTTGGCATCGAGGTCGAACATCCGCCTGATCCGGCTGACCGCAGCCATTATCATGCGGCTGTCGTCCAGGTGCAGTTTGAGTCGCAATGCCTGTTTGCCCGCTGCCGGGCCAATCTCGAACCGGCCCCGGGTGTCGCCCAGTGTGACCGTGCGCTGGTAGCTATTCGCTGTCACGGCTTCCACGCCACTGACGGCATGGCGGGCAAAGAACTCCAGCACCCCGTCCCAGTCATAGGGCGGTCGGTAGTGCAACTGCAGTTCCAGGCTGGCGCTGCTGCTGTGGCCGGGTTTTCCTTTGCGCAGTGTACGCGGGGGCAGCCTGAAATGTTGTTGCACCGCGCTGTTGAAGCGCCGCAGGGAGCCGAACCCTGCGGCAAACGCGACCTCGGTGACAGGCAGCGTGGTCTCGGCCAGCAGTTTTTTGGCAAACAGCAGGCGCTGGTTCAGGGCCAGTGCCTGCGGCGATACGCCCAACTCGCGCGCGAACAGTTTTCGCAGGTAGCGCTCGCCGATACCAAGGCGCACTGCCAGCTCCCCCAGTGAGGCGGTATTGAGCGCACCTTCGCTGATCAAGCGCACGGCGCGCTGCACCGTGGTGGAGGTGCCGTTCCAGGCGGGACTGCCTGGCGCGGATTCCGGACGGCAGCGCAGGCAGGGCCGAAAGCCCGCCTGCGCCGCAAGGGCGGCGTTGTGAAAGTAGGTGACATTTTTTTCAGCGGGTGCCCGCGCGGGGCATACGGGGCGGCAGTAGATGCCGGTTGTGTGTACACCGAGGTAAAACTCGCCGTCGAACCGCGTGTCGCGCGACAGTCGCGCCCTGCGGCACACCTCGGGGTCGAGGGGGGCCGCCGCGGTGCTTGCAGTAAGGGTGTTATCGCTGGTCATGCACGCAATATAGACCCGGCAAGCCGCCCGTACTAGCCAAAATCGGCCCTGCATTGCCCGGCGGGCGGACTGGATTTTTGACCGCAGAAGACTAAAATACGCGACCGACAGTCGCCGCCCTATGCGCCGTATAAGCGAGTACCGGTACGCGCAGCGGGCCAAACCCGGGTCAATCGCCATGGATCTTGTTGTCTACGCTGTTCCCTTCTTCATACTCGCCATCGTGCTTGAGTTGGCCTATGGCTGGGTGAAGCAGCACAATACCTACCGCCTCAATGACAGCATCAGCAGTTTGTCGCTCGGGGTGCTCAGCCAGGCGCAGCGTTTTGTCACGCTGGGTGTCGGGGGGTATGTCTACTACCTGTTCACTGAGTATTTTTCCCTCCCCCTGATGGATGCAAGCCATTGGTTCACCTGGGTGCTGGCTATGGTGGTGTACGACTTTTGCTACTACTGGCTGCACAGGATGGGCCACGAGCGCACAATTTTGTGGGCCGCGCATGTGGCTCACCACCAGAGCGAGGACTACAACCTCACAACCGCCCTGCGCCAGACCAGCACCGGCTTTCTGCTCGGCTGGCTGTTTTATATTCCCATGTACCTGTTGGGAATCCCTGCGGAAGTGGTGGTCACCGTAGGCGCCCTCAACCTGATATACCAGTTCTGGGTGCACACCCAGCATGTGCCGAAGCTGGGCTGGTACGAGTGGATTTTTGTCACTCCTTCCAATCACCGTGTGCACCATGCACAGAACGATCGCTATATGGATCGCAATTACGGCGGTCTCTTCATACTGTGGGATCGACTGTTCGGCACGTTTCAGGAAGAACTGGATGAGGAGCCGGTGGTGTACGGTATACGCGGCCCCCTGAAAAGCTGGAGCCCGATCAAGGCGCTGACCCACATTTATGTCGATATGGCCAAAGACAGCTGGCACACAAAGCACTGGCGCGACAAGCTGCGCGTCTGGGTGTCGCGCACGGGTTGGCGTCCGGACGATGTGGCGCAGAAATTCCCGCGCGAAAAAACGGATCTCAGCACTTTTGAGCGCTACGACCCCAAGGTGCCGGGCCTGGTGTCCGCCTACTGTTTCTTCCAGTTGGTAGCCGTGGTGTTACTGCTCAATTTCATGGAGAGTGCGCAGTTGTCCTATTGGCAGGGTTTCGCCGGCTGGACAATACTGCTGGCTACGACGGTAGTCACTGCCATGTGGATGGAGGGTCGGCCCGCCCCCAGCGTACTCAGGTGGGACGTGCTGCGTCTCGGCGGCATCGCTGTGTTGCTGGTCACCGCCAGCCCGGGGCTGGGCGCCAGTGTGCTGTTCTGGGCACTGGTATACAGCGTGCTCTGCGCTCTCTTCCTGTCGCAACTGGTGCGTGCACCACAGCCGGGGAATATGGGTCCCGTTATTCAGGCAAAATAACGGGGCCGTCCTACTATCGGGCCACGGCAGCGGTGCGCTAGCGATTCTGCCCCACCAGCGCGGTCAATCCCGCGATCTCCTGGCCATCGGTATCGTAGAAGGTCGCTCCCACAAGTTTATTCTTCCAGTAGTTCGGTACACTGGCTATCTCCTCCAGGTCGCTGGTCATCACGAAGTCGAAAGCGGACAAATGCTCTGCGTCGACGCCCTCTGTTGATGTCATCATCACCAGCACATCGGTGCCGACGGGTGCCTCTTGCTCGGTCCTGCCGAACTCAAAGTACATTGGCGCGCCAGAAGTGAGTTTGGCGGGAGTCACCGCTTCGATACGATCGCCGAAGAAGTCTGTGGAGTGTACGGCGGGGATTGAAAATCGATACTCCGCGCCGGCGAGTTTGACGTCCGCTGGCAAGGTGCCGTTGACGCTTACCAGTGCCTGCTTGGCGGGCCTGACAAAAGCCATTTTGTCGAGGCCCAGATAGCTGGGCTCGTTCTTGGTAATAAACGGATGCGGTGTGCCGGTGCCGGCGATAATGGTGGTCTTCACTGTGTGCATCGCGTTGAACTTGTCAGAACTCAACTGCAGAACGCCATTGCCCAGCGCCATCGGCGGTGGGTTCCCGCTCAGGGGGTTTACCAGGTCGATAACTGCCATCCACTGTGCCTGTCCCCGCGCGTTAACATTCACTGCGGTGGGGTCACCAAAGACGCGGAACAGGTGGCGGACGGTGACCGGGTGCGTGATGTAACTGTTGTCGACAATTTTGGCGAGGACATCACCCTCGCGCAGCAGTGTGCTGTTGATGTTGGCGTACTTGCCCTGTGGGTCCGCGTCGCCGAGTGACACTACCAGTGTGTCACCGGTGCGCACAGCTCTCGACAGTGTGACATCACTTTGACACCCGCTGAGTATCAGTACACACAACACCACGCCGCTTATCATTCGAAATCCTGGGGTTCTCATCGTTCTGTTCTCCTTCACTGTGCGCGCGTCGGTGGGGTGGCGCCGTTGGTCATTGATGGCCGCCGGACACACACCGTTGTTCTCGCGCTAGATGCGCATTGTGTGCATCGGGTGCAGCCTGGGTTGATCCGGTCTCCCGGGGCTTATCTGGAGTCTAGTTTGCACACCGAAAACTTTGTAGCGGTGCAATCAGGCAAATCTGTGCAGTGAGAAAATTCGCTCGATTTCCGGCGTACACCACTGCCACCGATTCACCAAATGCAACCGAAACCTTGCCCGACACGGTGTCGCCGACTAGGTTTTTTTTCAACGCGATGCGCGTTTGTCAGGGATGTTAATGGAGATTGCGATGGAACAGCTGCGGGCGAATGCATTACACAAGACTGGTGCCAGCACCATGTCAATGACCTGCACCTTGCGTGCAACAGACTTTGCGGCAGCGTGTCGAACAGTACCGTTGTCACTGGTGTTGATATCACTGCTTTGCCTGCCCACCGACAGCGCAGCCAGTGTAACGATTGAGTATCAGTACGATGATTTGAATCGGCTCACCGGCGCTGCAGGTGCTGAGTCTGTTACAAGTGTGCGCTATGGCTACGACGAGGTCTCCAACCTCAAGTGGATAGCGAGTGGGGACAGTCCGGACACTGACGGTGACGACACACCTAACTTCGCAGATGCCGACGATGACGATGACGGTATTCCCGATTCCATCGAAATTGCCGCGGGGTTGAATCACCTGTCGGGCGGCGACGCCGAGGGTGACCTGGACGGTGATGGCCTCAGCAATATAGAGGAATACCAGCAGAGCTCGGATATCAATCACTATCACGGCGATCTGGACAGCGATAACGATCTCGACCTCGGCGACATCGTTGTCATGAAGCGGATTCTGTTTGGACGCGTCGAGGCGACACAGGAGCAGCGGCAATCGGGGCATGGCGACGTCAACATGGACGGCCATCTGGATGTCGGTGACCTGGTGATCCTCAGGCGGCTGCTATTGGGTTACTGAGGCGGACAGCGCGCAACGCAGAGCCGTTGGCGCGCAGCATGGGGGAGGGCAGCAGCTGTTGCCAGTTGAGTGTACCAACGGATGTGGTACAGGTTTTCACCGGCTTGCCCCGGGATTGGGGCGCTGGACAGACATAGGACAAGGATTATGTTCCGAATTCAATACAAGGATGTTCACGGTGTTCTGGCCGCTGTTCTCTGCGGACTTACTCTCGCAACGGCCGCGGTGCAGGCGCAGGACGCCAGCGCCAGCCTGACGGCGCCCACGGTAGTTCAACACAGTGATTCCACAGTATCCACACCGGCGCCCGGATGGGTGTCCAGGGTCGCGGAGAGGGTGTCGCCCGAGCAGGCCAGCCTGATTCTGGGCACGGGTGCGCAGGCCAGGGATGCGGTCGCAGCGCCGGCGACTGCGAGAGCCGCCTATGCGATGCCCGGGGACTACGCGGCGCTTGCCGAGGCGCTGGAGAATGATCCGCTGCGTATCTACCAGTATGTGCGCAACCACTTTGAATACGTCCCCTACTTCGGTTACCTGAAGGGCCCGTACCTGACTTTGCATGAGCGAAGTGGGAATGACTACGACCAGGCCTCGCTGCTGATCGAACTTTTGCGTGCAGCCGGCATACCGGCGCAGTTTGAGTTCGGTACCCTGGCAGCTGAAAATGCGGAAACGGTGCAACTCGTCGCGGAATGGCTGGGTACAGATAACAACATTGATATTATCACCAGCACCTTTGCACAAGGTGGGGTGCCCATTGCAAGAACGGAAGACATGATCTGGTTCAACCATGTCTGGGTGGCGGCGACGATAAACCAGCAAACGGTGCGTCTCGCCCCCGCGATCAAGCGCTCCGCCCGCTCCAGTGCCATTGACCTGGCCGCTGCCATGAACTATAGCGAACCGGAAATACTGTCTGTTGCCGGCGGCACCCGAACCGCCAACTCAATCAAAGGCATCGACCTGGATGCGCTGTCAGACTACCTGACCGACCGGGCAACAGACCTACAGGCCTTCCTGAAGCTCAATCACCCCAATGACCGGGTCGAGGATGTATTGGGCGGCTTCACGATTATCCCTGACAACAGCGCCAGTCTTCCTGTCAGCCTGCCCATTCCGGTGACCGGAACGCCCTACACCAGGGATGATGTACCCCAGAATTTTATCCACACACTGCGATTGCGGCATGGCGGCATTGATATCAGCAGGAACATTCCGGATATCGCTGGCCGCAAACTGAGCTTGAGGTTCATCGGGGATACCGTGGATATAGAGCCGGCGCCGGCCGGTGCAACCGACTTTGGCGCGCTGGGCATCGGTGTGGCGGGGCCGACGCAAGCCTGGCGGGGCAACAACGAGACAGGAGTACCCATCCAGGTGGAGGCCTCCATCACTGGGCAACATGCCAGTGCTTTCTCATTCGTCAGCGGCGGGGGAACTCAGAATATCGCGGTCGATGATCCCTTTCTCGTGCGCGTGGGATTTTCTGGAGCGGGACAGAGTGCGGGGCGCAAAAATGCGACATTGACGCTCAAGTACTACCACGACGGAGACGAGTTTGACGAAAGCAGTGTCCAGCTTACCGGCGTGGTGGAGCCGCATCGGCTGGCGCAGCTGTATCTGGACGAGCAGTTGGAAGCCAGTGAAAGCAAGGCCACCGGAGCGCTCAATACCGTGCAGCTGACTGTCAACCATCCCTACGCTGCCAACGGTGGAAGCTTTGGTGACGAGACGCATGATTTCAAGGTGAAGCGCACTGGCACCTATGTGATTGTGTCGGCATTTGGTGGTGACAGGCATTCCACCCTGTTGGGGGAGCGCCAGCGCCTGCTAAACCGCATGAGTATTGACGGCACACCGCAGGGCGCGCCTGAACGCCTTACCGAGACACTCAACGTGATAGGCCAGACATGGATGCAGCAGACGCAGCTGAATGATGACCTGCTGTTCACCCTTTCCGGGAGACGGAATATCCAGCACCATCGGTTCGGAATTGCCGGTCAGGAAGAGGGCTACTTTGTGGATATGGCGGCGCAGTGGTCGGCACCCGTCGACCGTGTGGCGACGCCGGCGCAGGGGGCCTTCAAGGCTCAGGTGTTCATTGCGAGCGCGCTGGAGCACAGTGTCCTGGATCAATTGCAGGGAGTCAGTGATTCGCAGGGATTGACCAATCCAGCCGCTTCAACGATTCGCCTGCTGGCGCTCTCTAACTGGATGGGGCGCCGGATCTTTGTGGCGGACAGCGATAGCTTTGCCGGTATCTCCGCTCAACTGACCAATTATGACGAGGACCAAATCGCGGTGTTCCAGAATCTGGTCAACACCTCCCACACACTGGTTATACCCGAAGACGGTGACATACCGCTGAAGGATTGGACAGGGCTGGGCTATGTCTATTCCGGTCGCAGCGCGGAAGGCCAAACCATGGGTATGATTATTGAGGGTGGCCTGAATGGTGGTAAAAGTACTATCCCCGGGACAGCCTCTACACGGTACGTGCAACGCGATTACCTTCCTGAGGCTACGCTGCGTAAAGAGATTCCTGTGACCCCGGCCGGTGATCCGGTGGACCTTGGGACGGGCGCCTTTATCTCCAGTGCGACTGATTTTGATGTCGCGGGCAACGGGACGCGCGGGTTTGCGATGACGCGCAGCTATAACAGCCAGATGGCCTTGCAGGACACGGCCGGGCTCGGCAGGGGCTGGACGCATAACTACAATGTGTATCTGGCCAAGCACAGTGATGTCGAGGCGTCGCTAGGGGGGCGGACAGTCTTCCATGCCATTCCGATGATTGTCGTGAATGAGGTAGCCCGCGATCTACTGCGTAACCAGCAACCTTCACCCGGCCAGTGGGGAGTCGCCGCGATGGTTGCGAACTGGGGTATGGATCAACTGCTGGACAAATCCGTTACGGTTCACATGGGTTCGCAGGCGCTGACGTTCCAGGAAATGCCCAACGGCGAGTTTGTACCACCGCCGGGCGTTACCAACAGTTTTAAGCGCATCGGAGATGCGTATCAATTGGAGGAGAGGCTGGGGTCGACCTGGAGTTTTAATGCGGATAATCGCCTGGCCTCGATTGAGGATGTGGATGGTAAAACGATGCGCCTCATCTACAACGCTGCCGGGCAGGTTATCCAGGTAGAGGATGCGCACGCGCGGTCCCTGTACTTCCAGTACGCGGGCGATGCGCTGGTGCGGGCCTATGACTCGACCTTTCACTCGGTGTCGTATCAGCAGGCCAACGGTGATTTGACGCGTGTGCTGGGCCTTGAGGGCGCGAACTGGAACTACGGTTACGACGAACTGCATCGGCTGGAGACTGTGAAGAACCCCGCAGGCGTGCAGATCGTCGACAATACCTATGACGATTTCGACCGTGTGGTAGTGCAGAAAGCGCCGCGTGATACGGGTCTGGAAACCTATCGCATGCACTACGGCGGCTTCTTCTCTTCAGAGGAGGACCCGGATCATATGCGGTCCACGTATCACTTTGATCTGGATGGACGCCGCATTGCGATCGAAGATGCACTGGGGAATACATCGCGAGTTGCCTACGATGGGCAGGGGCATATTGTCAGGAGTATCGACCCTCTGGGGCACGTGTCACGCTCAGTCTACGACGGCGATAACAACCTCAGGGAACAGATAAACGATAACGGGGGCAAGACGGTCTATCACTACGACGAATACCACCGTCTGGTTACGACCACGGACCCCCTGAATCACTCCACGCAGTATAGATACAATAACAAACATCAGCTCACTGCGCGTTTGGACCACTACGGCAACAAGGTGAGGACAACGTACCAATCCGATGGATTGGTGGATGTCGTCACCGACCCCCGCGGCGTCCAGACTGATAATGACTATGATGCCTATGGCTATCTGAAGACGACACAAACGGGAAGCCATCCGGCGATCCTGTGGAACTACAGTGCGCGAGGTGACCTGCTGAGCCTGGTCGACCCGGAGGGCGCAATGACGTCGTTCATTCGCGACAACCGGGGGTTTGTGTCCACGAGAACAGATGCCAGGGGCAGGAGCAGCGCCTACAACTATACAAAGACAGGCAAGCTGGCCAAGGCCACCGATCGCAATCAGGATGTCACGTTCTATACCTATACCGATTCAGGTAAACCGGATGTGATTATCTCCGCTGATTCGGTGGTGGACTTCAACTACGATGCGCAAGACAACCTGGTTGAAATGATCGATTCCACCGGCACCACAACCAGTGCCCACGACGCGATTGGTCGACTTACCACCCATACCGATAGCAATGGTCATACGGTCAGTTACGAGTATGACGCTGCGGGTAACCTGATGACATTGACCTATCCGCCTGGTAACAAGAAGGTGAAGTACACGTACGACAACCTGAATCGCTTGAGCACAGTAACCATAGACTGGCTGTCGGGGAAACCGACGATGCAGTACATCTATGATGTCGCTAGCCGTCTGCAGCGCATTGAGCACTTCAATGCGATGGAGACACGCTATACCTGGGATAACGCCAATCGATTAACTGGACTGGATCATGCAGGCTCCGGGAGGTTGGTACAGTACCGTTACCAGTTGGATGCCAACGGCAATCGTATTCAGGAGACTATTTCGCCCGAGCTGGTGCTGGCTGCGAGTACCGCACAGGACGACACCAGTTTTGATTACAATTTCCTGCGAAACAGGCTGAACACGACGTCTACCCATAGGTACAGCTACGGTACGGGAGGGGAATTAACCGGCACCATAGACCAGCTAAAAAACCGCTACGCGTATGACCAGGAGGGCCAACTTGCTGGTAACAATTCCGTGAACTACACTTTTGACCATGCCCATCGATTGGTTCAGAGGGGCGATGACAGCTTTTTCTACGACGGCGTCGGTAATCGGTTAAAGGCTGTCCGCAATGGAGTGCAAACCCAATATGTCTATGACGCATCGGGTAACTTACTGGCAGAGGCTAACGGTTCAGGCCAGATTACCCGGTACTACATCTACGGCACAGGGCTGGCCGCTATGGTGAAAGGCAGCAACTACTATGTCTATCATTTCGACGGCACCGGACACACCGTCGCCCTCACTGATGCCAGCAACAACGCCGTCAACAAATACGCCTATTCCCCCTATGGCAAAATCCTGAACCAGACACAGGAATTCAGCCAACCTTTCAGGTACGCGGGCCAGGTCGGTATATTCACAGAGAGCGACAATCTCTACTACATGCGCGCCCGTTACTACGACGCGGAGGTGGGTCGATTTATCTCCGAGGACCCTGCCGGGTTTGTAGATGGACCGAACTTGTATGCTTATGTGGGTGGGAATCCCATCGGCGCTGTAGACCCTAATGGTTTAATAGAATGGAGGGGTACAGCGACAACTTTCTCAGCCGCAGGCCCGGTCGGTGCAACTATTACGCGATATAGTTTGACCTCAACTGAAGTCAATGGGAGAAAAGCTACTGTGACTATTACGGCGGTAGGACCAAGTGTTGGGTATGGTGCAAACTTAGGAGGGACACATAGCAAGGTTGAATTCCAGGATTCTTCCGACGTCATCAATCCACAAGTCTTTAATGGAAGCTACAAAGCACTTCAGGCTGGAGTTACGATTCCGTTCGGTCCGGGTTATGGTGCTTATGCGATATTAATGGGCGAGGCAACTTCGATTGACCATGGACTGATAGACATTGGTTACGATGCCAGTATTAATGGAACTTTAGGATCTTCTAGGGTTACAAGTGTAACCTATGGGAAGTAGGGCGCCATAATGAATATTCGGATCAAAACTCTAGTGGCTATACTGGTTATCGGGATCGTATTTATAGAGTTAAAGGTCAACTCATCTTTTGATGCTTTTAGTTTAATTTCCAGTGCGATTTTATGCTTTGCAATGGTCGGCCTGATCTATTTCCACGCCAGGAAGGAGGAAGAGTCTCCTGGGTTTGGTGCTCTAATTCTTCAATCCGTAATAGCGTCAATAGCCTGTTCAGTAGCAATGTTTATTATTCTACATATAACCTTGCTTGTATTTGGTGTTGATTTATTTGATTGGGTGCACGTGCATTTTTTGCCGATGGTTGTTTTCTTGTTAACGATAATTTTATTTCCCTTCTGTTGGCGTGTTCTAAAATAGATTTCACGAGGCCTGCCATCGTTTTGCGGAATCTTACCGGAGCACATTAGTTAATTGCTTGTCGAATGTGAATGGTTAAATTGCAAATCTAAGAGCAGATAATATTCCTGCAAACTATCTGGATTGTAACTGTGGTTCTATGGCGATTTCATTCATCGATGCCCGTTGGGCCAGAGCAACTATACACGGTGCCGGTCCCGTTGCAGCAACGGCACATGGATTTGTTCCCTTGATTGCTTTAAACAGTTTGGGAGGGGTCCTTGGTAAATATCGATAGCAAGGACTCTCCGATGATTCCAGCTGAGGGCAGTGTTAATGTCTTGGGAGAGAACGGTATTGCCTATAATTTCATGCAGATCAGTTTCTTTCTTTTTCCTATTATATTCTTCAGTTTTGTTTGGTTTGTGTTTTTCTATCGGGTTGATCCTGAAGATGTACCTTTGCCAATAGTATTTCTTGGTATCGTCGGGCTTTTGATTTTTGCTCACCAGAAAATTGATATGTACCGTCGTAAGCTTCCCCAACACGAAGACAGGACAAAAGTAGAGCTTTCTGGCATTTTATAGCTAGGAGGTTCACATGAAGAAATCAAGGTTTACCGAGAGTCAGATCGTCCAGATCCTGAAGGAAGCTGATGCCGGAATGCTGGTGAAAGATGTCTGCCGGAAACACGGCATATCGTCGCCAACTTACTACTCGTGGAAATCAAAATACGGTGGCATGGAGGCCTCCGAACTAAAACGGGTTAAGGAAGTC
>JAGRIE010000037.1 GCA_020443425.1 Halioglobus sp. | reverse complement strand
CCCGGAGTCTCTATCGACGGAGAACTCCTGCATCACCGCGTAGTTCATTACAATCGGCAAACCATAGATGAAAGCCTCCTCGGCAATCGCCTTGGTCGCTTCGATACCCGGGGCTTGAATAGCTTCTGCCTTATCGACAGCCGCAGCGGCAGAGACAGTGTCGGCCGCGGCGCCGGCCGCAGCTGCAAGCGCGATAAATCCGCACAGAGCGCCTCGGTAAAACTTGACTACAGGTAGGGTCATCAGGATTTTTCTCCAGTAAGGGTTGCATCGATTATATACCCGGGATGCGCGGTGCACCTGACTCATTCAGCCACATACCCGATGGGGCCGCCGAACTCGACGACATACCCATTGCCACCATCGCACTTTGAACTGTCTGTCGTCGTCAGGTGGTCATTGCGGGTCGCGCTGTAGCAGCGGAAGAGGCCCAGAGGCGCAACACCACTCCTCACGGCGGACACATACCCCAGTGGCCCATCCAGTACGTGCCCCGCGCCCTCACACGCTTCATCGGTGCTGACAAACGATTCCAGCTTGCCGGTCACTGCCCGGCAGCGGAATATCTGCCGGGCACCGGGAAACGGGCGCATGAACGTGCGATAGGCAAGCCCCTGGAACTGATAGCCGTTCTCGGGGCCTAATTCATTGGCATCCATGGATACCATGTGATTGATGAAGACAGGGTCGTAAAACCTGTAGATGGAAATCTGGCCGGCAGGGGTTCTCACCGGCGCGTTGCGGGGTGTTGGCGGACAGTAGTCCCTGTTCCTGTGGCAGAGCGCATCACTGCTGTCGACACAGAAGGCTTCTTCAACCAGCCGCACGGGTCCTACCGACGCCGGGACGTTCTGGTCCGGGCGCGTGTTGGCGAAGCCGCACCAGCCATACCCCTCACAGAACCACTGCTCCTCCGTCAGGATGAACTCCCCGCCGCAGGACCTGACCGAATCATAGGCCATGCGAATCACGGACCTGACTTCCTGCCCAAACGACACCGGCACAGGCTGGCCGTCGCAGGTATCACCCAGACAGCTCTCATAGACGATGTAACGATGCCCCTGCAGGATGACCCGGCCCCTGGTATCACCCGGCTCCGCATCAAAGCAGGTATTGAGATCATTGATATAGACATCATGTGCCCTGCAACCCTGCATGAAATGATGCCAGTTGCCATCCGGTATGACGGCATCGGGGGCAATCACCAGGCCCTCGGGATGAACTTCTTCCTTTATGCTGCCATCGATGGCGATACTGCCCGTCGACCGGATCACCCTCCAGAATCCACCGCTGTTCTCCAGGATGTCCGGTGGGTCTCCCCAGGGCCGGGAACCGTTCACGGCAACTGTCTTTTTCACTGCCCAATCACCATCCGGTATGGTCGTGACAAGCCGCAGTGAACCCCCATTATCGCGCACCAGAACTGACCGCCGCTCATCTGCGCGCACAATCCAGCGCGACGTGGGCTGCGCCGCTGTGGTGACAGTTGGGGAAAGGGCAGCCGTATCGGCAGCGCGCGTGGCACCCACCGTCCAACCAGCGACAGCGAGGACAGTGCAAAAGACGATAACGGTTCTGCTAATACAGGCCATACTGCCCTCACGTTTCAGCCACGGAAAACTGGCGTCGGCACTCATATCCACTTCCCGCGCTGCGCTGTCACCGGCAGCACTGCGCTGCACCGGCGCACCAGCACTGGCGGGGATGTCGGCCCGCGCCGACTGCCCCAAAGTGGTAGACTAGCGGAAAGCGACTGACGCCGCGACTGGCGGCCGTCGGTGAGTGAACCGTTGGGATGAGACAGACGAAATGAAAATCTGGGTAGATGCCGACGCCTGCCCCGGCGCAATCAAGGACATCCTGTTTCGAGCGGCCCAACGCACGGGCCTGCAACTCACCCTGGTTGCCAATCACGCGCTGCCGGTGCCACCCAACAGCAATATCCGCATGCTGCAGGTGAGCTCCGGGTTTGATGTGGCCGACGATGAAATCGTCAGCTTGGCCAGCGCGGGCGACCTCGTCATCACCAGCGATATTCCACTGGCCGCCGAGGTGATTGAGAAAGGCGCATATGTCCTGAGCGCGCGCGGCGAACGACTCACCGCAGACAATATCAAGCCGCGCCTGAATATGCGTGATTTCATGGACACGATGCGCTCCAGCGGTATGCAGTCTGGTGGCCCGCCCCCCATGAACAACCAGGACAAGCAGCAGTTTGCCAACCAGCTGGATCGATTGCTCGCCAAGGTGAGCTGAGGGCGTCGCGACAAAGACGCCATATGGCCTCATCGCCTGTCGGTTGCAGCCGGCCTGGCGTCACACCCGAAGCCTTGTCGCGCCGCGGCGTGTACCCATGACCCGGTTCCCGGCAAAAACCATTTGCCATTTATACTGTTCATATATACAGTATCGAAACATCAATTCCCCACGCATGAGGTGACCTGTGGCTGTTGTACCAATGTGGAAATGTGACCGAGACGACGCGATGTTCGATAGCAAGAAAAATGCTGATGCCCATGACAAAATGCTGGAGCTGGCGGAGAATTTCAGTGCCCTCTTCGAGAAGCACATCGAAAGTATCAGCGAACAGGACGCAGAGATGATCGGATTGCTGCTGTCCAAAAACAAGAACATTCTGGTGGCCGCGTGCAAGGGCCAACCTGAACTACTCGCAGACATCGGCAGTGAGGCAGAGGAGGCGTCAAACATTACGCCTCTCACAGCCAAAGCCTGATGACCGCTTGAATGCGGCAGTTGTCGCAGCCGCTAAGGCACTGCGCTGTCAGCCGCAAAAGCCCGTAGATTGCGCCAGTGGTTGCTGACCTGCACCGCTGGCCCAAGCCGCACACCGGCGCGGACTGCGGTGCTGTCGATGTAGTCATCCCAGGGCGTCACCATTTCCTCGACCCGCACCGCGGGCGCATTCGCTCGCAGTGATGGGGTCACCAACAGTTGGCCGTCGTAAAAAAAGTCATCGCAAATTGCATTTATTGCGCAGACCCGGTCACCCGCCTCCAGCCAGTCCTGCCCCGTCAGCACCGCGTCTGCCAGACCCAGGTCAATAACAGCCCTGAAACGCGTAAACGGTGATGCAATTTGTGTCGTCAGCAGGCCGTCCCCAGACGTCTGCGATACCTCTGCAGCGAGAGTCATCAGCGACATCGGGTCGAGACAGGGCTGGCCGGAAAAGGCATCCAGTCGCAAGCTCTCGGGATATCCGTCCGCCCCTGTCACATATGTAATCCACTCCACTCTCACACCACAGGGATCGTCCTCGCGAAGGTAAACGGACAGCGTGAGATAGTAGTCTGCAGCTTCGCCCTCAAACAGGGAAAGCGCTCTGGGGGCCGGGCCATCCGGCCCCACCGCCGCGGCAATCAGCGCCACGGGATCGTGCAAACTGAAATGATACTGGGCGCCCGGTACGGCTGCTGCAAGCGTTGCCGGGCTCAGCGAAATACCCTCACCGCGCACTGCAGCCCGCGCATTACCCTGCACCAGCCCGGGATAGAAATTATTCTTGAAATCGACCAGCGTCGCGCGGTAACTGTCACTGACATCCAGGTACGCCGCGCCCAGGTTCCACCATGGCGACACCACAATCTCCAGCGGGTTGAGGTAGGTCACCACATGCACCGGCGAGGCGCCTGTGTACTGCGCCCAGTCACTGCCATCCAGGAAGTTGAATTGCTTCGGATCGACCAGCACACCCTCGCGATTATGCACCGTGCCATTGTACAGGCCCCGGTCTGCAACACCGTTGCCCCAGAAGATATAGTCGTTGGAGGCGACGAACTCACGGTGAAAGCGCACCCGGGTTTCCGGCGCTTGTGGCCAGTCAATGCTCGATGTGAAATACAGTGTTTCGATGCCACTGTCCGGGTCTTTCTCACCGACGTAGCTGACAATGGCATCGGCTGCGAGCTCATGCGTCACTGGCTCCGGCTGCGTCAACAGGTTCACCGAATCGGCAGAGATTGAATCCGCCACTGCCTCTATCACCAGGAATCGCGGCTCATCAGTATCCGGATCATCGACAAACACCGACCACTCGGCGCGTGCTCCGTTCACCAGCCCGCCGGAAGACTGGTAAATGTTCAGCACCAGGAAATAGCGGGGAGCGTCTGTTTGCAGAATCCGAATGGGCGCCAGTGTAAAGCCAGCGGGCAGGTGATCCGCGGTAAACGCGTCGCGCTCTGCCTGCCCCCTGAACTCAAAGTTGATGAATATCGAATTCGGCTTTTCGCCCACATTGAAGTTCAACCAGGGCGCGTTACCGGGGAAGAAAACCGCGTCCGCATAATCGACGGCATTCATATCCAGGATCAGGGTTTTCAGCAGCGGCCGTATGTCATCCTGTGCCGACAGGCCGCCCAGATCGATACTGGCGATCGCGGCAGAGGCGGTGATGGCCGGCGCCCGGTAACCCGCCAATAGCGAGAGCAGTTCGGCGGTATAGCGCTCGGCATTGTCGCTATGGAAGGCGATCGCCCCCTCCAGGCTGTCTGCGATAACACTGAAAGCGCCACTGACGGCGCGCGCCTCACTGAGGCTGGCAGTGCCGTCACCGGGTGCGATAGCGTTGCCGTAGAGCGCCGGCAACGCGTAGGCAAAACTGTTGGGCAGATCGGTGGCCAGATCCGCAAGATAAGCCCCCAAGGGGCCGCTGCGGATGCCCTCCGCAGCACCGGCGTACACATCCAGTACGCGCATCAACGTCGCAGCGGGTGCAATCGCCACCGTCACGGGGTTGAGCTGGGCCAGTTGCAGTTCACTGCCCGCTATGGTCCAACGCTGGCTGCCCCGGTAGCTGCCGATATCGATGAGATCGAGACCGCCAGAGCGCTCGGCAAAGGCGGCTTCAAACTCCGCCAGCAACACGAACTGGTTGGGCCGGTCAGACATCTGCGCCAGCAGCAGCCGTGTCGCTGCACTTTCCAGCGCCATAGCAGCAGTATAGTGTTGCAAAATTTGCAGCGGGCCTGATGCCCAGGGTACCGGGGTGTCGCTGCTCGCCAATGCTCCATCCAGTCCGGGATAGATCTGGAAAACGCCGCGGGTAGCGCTTGGCAGCAGGTCGAGCAACTCGACCGGCTCAACCTCAACCGGCGCTGCATCGCTACTGCTGTTACTACAGGCGTAGAGGGGGGCCAAACAGATGCAGAGCATCAATCGTCTGAGTATCGTCATAGAGCCCCTGATTGTCGGCTATCTGCATACGCCGTTCAATCTGAATCTGTTGCCGATGGTATCCTTCCTGACACTCCCCAGGGGAGCGGCGGCAGTTCGCTCACCGCCGCTCCGGAGCTCAGGAAATTGACCGGCTGATCAGGTGTTGGCAGCTATGCCTCGACCCCTGCCGCGTCGGTGCGAGAGCAGACCCAGTCCCATCGCCAACAGCGCCAGCACTCCCGGCTCAGGCACATCCGCCGACTGGGCAGTGATACGCAGGGTGAATGTCGCGCGGTCCTGATAGGCCAGGTATGCCAGGTCGTTACTGGCGAACGAATCAGAAAAGCTGAAGTTCAGCGGGTTCGTAAAGTAGGTCACATTGAACTTCGCCAAATCCTCAATTTCACCGACACCGGCGAGACAGGCAACCGGGGGAACGGCACCCTCAACACAGGCAGAAAGGTTCAGGTTGCTGGCCTGCGCAATCAGCGCGTCCTCGACCTGTTCCTGCGTGTCGTAGGGCGTACCCTCATTACCCTCGGCAATTGTCAGGACCTGTCCATCGGCATCCAGTGCGCGGTTCATGATCCACTGGCCACTCGCTTCATCGTAGTGTGCCATCAGGATAGCGTCCGTCAGTGGGTCGCCGTCGTCATCGTAAAAATAGCCGTCGGGTACCATCGAGTAGGACATCCAGTTGCCAAAGAGCGCCTCATAGCCGTACTCACCGCCAAACAGGCCAGTGGTCTGGAACAGGTCTTCTGTGACAAACGACAGGTCGAAACCGCTGCGGTCGGCACTGAAGTAACCCTGCGGCCGCCCCCTCTGGTTATCTGTCCCGAACAGCCCCTGAGCAAAGACCGAGCTGAACTCGCTCTCCTTGGGGTCAGCCCCGAAATCAACAAAGCTCAGGCCGTCACCGTCGCCCGAGGCGATGAAATTGTCGCCAATGCCGAAACCGAGGCCGATGCTGTACCCGCCCAGTGCAACGCCGGTGTTGTTCCCGTATTTCTGGAAAATCTTGTACAGCCCGTCGTTACCGGGAGCGGGCGCTGAGCCATCCAGGTTGAAAACGAGGTCAATGGGATCGAGGCCGGTGCGGTCGAGCTTGAAGCGTTTGCCGCTCTGGAAGTCACTGTTACAGCTCGCCGCACCGGCAGCCATAATGCAGTTGTCCACAGCGCCGCCTGGCGCGGGGTCAATATTGTCAGGATTGGGCGAGGCATTGTTGACCACCTTGAGGCCCGGGTCAGCCCCCTCGGGTGGCGTGTACTTGATGTACCCGCTGGTGTTCGCGCCCGAGCCATTGGTGGTGGGCTGGTCGTAGACGGTGCTGAAATAATTCCCATCAGCATCCGGGCCTGTGGTAACCACATTGCCTCGGTCCCAGTCTGTGATGACCGCGGCGAGGGTTGAAGCCGAGGAAAAGCCAGCGACAGCCACAACCAGGGCTGACTGGACAAAACGGCGAGGTCTATACATGGTGAATCTCCTGTTCATTTATGTCTCCACTGCGGAGGCGCAGGCAGGAATGGGTCCCTGTCGCGACAGTGAGCTTGAGCAATTAACATACCAAACGTAGGGTTTTTCAAGAGCATCAATGACTTATCCATACAATATGCAGGGATTAATGCCCACAGCAGCCTGAAAGTGACATCGTTGTAAAAGATCCTGACACGACCGGCAGATGCCCCGCCACGCTTGCCCCAGTTGAGGCCACACCAATCCCCGGGTATAACGCATCAACACAGGCACAACGGCACGACGCCGACTGGAGAGACCCGCGAACCCGGCGGACACGGAATCGGCCGGGGTGTCCCCTGCCAGTGATTGCATTTACTATAGGAGCACAACGAATAATAAATGCGGTCACCGGCCTATGTTCACGGACGTATTGAAAACGCCACACACTCTCACCTGCGCGGCAATGCTCCTGTCATTCAGCGCCCTGCTGGGGGCCTGTAGCGACAACAGCACCGGCAGTGTCCCCACCAGTGCAGTCTCGACCCTGGGCGTGCCGGGTGCCGGCAATGTCGCCACAGTGGCGGTCCCCGCCGCGACCGTTACAGGGCCAGTGACAGGGAAGCCGGTGCTGGTCAGTACTTTTTTCTCACTCGCTGCGCTCGGTTATGAACAAGCGGAGTACTACGTATCCGGCACAGCCAGCAGCTATACCAACGTCAACGAGTTCGCTCCCGATGGACAGTGGCAGGTACAGGCCAGTGAACAGGCCGCGTACAAAACCCGCATCGTGGTGAACCGTCCCATCGACCCGGAGGAGTTCAACGGCAGCGTTGTCGTCGAGTGGTTGAATGTCAGCGCGGGCTTTGACTCCGCCCCGGACTGGGGAATGCTGCACACGGAATTGATTCGCCAGGGGTACGCCTGGGTGGGCGTCACTGCCCAGAAAGTCGGTGTTGAATCGCTGCTCGACGGCAGCGCGGCAGCACTCGCCGGCGGCGACCCGAACCGCTATACCGACCTTCACCACCCCGGCGACAGCTATGCCTTTGATATCTATTCACAGATCGCACAGGCGCTGCGCGCGCCCGAGGCTGTCGCCCCGCTGGGAGACCTCACCGCCCTGCGCCTTATCGCTGCGGGCGAATCACAGTCAGCGCATTACATGATGACGTACGTGAACGCGTTTGCGCCCCTACACGCGCTCTATGACGCCTACTTCATCCACAGTCGACTCGCCGGCAGCGCGAGCCTGGGCGGTGGATTTCTGGACGACTCAGCAAGTGTTCCCGAAACCGTCCGTGTCAGGGAAGATCTTGGCACACCCGTGATGATGCTGCAGACAGAGACAGACCTGTTCGTGCTGGGCTCTTATCCCAGCAGGCAGGAGGACAGTGCCAACTTCCGCCTGTGGGAAGTCGCGGGCACCGCCCATGCAGACCTGTATACGTTTCTTGATAACCGCCTCGACACCGGCACGAATCCGAAAGTCGCCGCCGTAATAGAAAATGCCACCCCGATTCCCGGCGTTATCGACTGCGCCAAGCCCGTCAATGCGGGGCCGCAGCACTTTGTCGCCAACGCCGCCATCCGTGCGCTGGATACCTGGCTGGTCGAGGGCTCAGCGCCGACCATGGCGGCGCGACTCGAAGTCGCCGGCACCCCGGAAGCCTTCGTGCTGGATGCGCTGGGCAACGTGCAGGGCGGCATCCGCACACCCTATGTCGATGTGCCGATTGCGACGCTGTCCGGCGAGGGGCAGCCTCGCGACCAGGCGGGCTTCTGCTTCCTCTCGGGCACGACTGCGCTGTTTGATGCCGCCACACTGGGGTCACTGTACACAGATAACGCTGACTACATCGACGCTGTGACAAAATCGGCGGATGATGCCGTGAGCAAAGGGTTCCTGATTCCTGAGGACGCGGCGTTGATCAAAGCCTACGCACAGGGTTCAGATATCTTTGCGCCCTGAATAATCGCGCAGTGCAGCCACACTGACGCCGACTGGCCCGGCTGACGCCACAGTCAACCGGGCCAAACAGCGCGTTGAAGCGGTGCTGTACTAACGCACACCACCCCGTGCCATACCGTCTGAGGAGAAGTATTTCTCCGGCAGGTCGATCGTGTTGGTATAGGTTCCCGGGACGGGTTTGCCGCTGAGATTATAGACATCCTGTGCGAGGTCATACGAACCATAGGCCAGCGAGAAGGCGGTCTTGCGATCATACAGGTTTACGATATAGGCGTACTGTACCCGCCACAGGTCACCCCTGCCGTCGTACAAATCGCCGGCAATGGCCGTCCAGGTGTCCTCGTCGAGGTAGTATGTCCGGCGACCATAGATGTGCCGGTTGCCCTCTTTCAGGTTCGCATCCACAACCCAGACACGGCGTTTTTCCCAGCGGATCTTTTCCGGGTTCAGAAACTTCTCACCCAGCAAATCCTCAACCTTGTCCTGGAAGATCATGTCGTAGTTAGAGGAGGGAAGAATCATTTCCTTCTTGCCCACCAGGGTCCAGTCAAAGCGCTCGGGCGAGCCGTTGTAGACATAGGCATCATCGTAGGTGGAGGTACCGGCGACACCGGGGTTGGGTGTATCAAAGGAGACGGCGGGGGCGAGGCGCACGCGGCGCTGGCCGACCAGATACTGCCAGGCTTTTCGCCCCTTGCCCTCGGTGTAATCCGCTGCCGGCTCATGCACCAGCAGGATTTCACCAGCGCGTCGCGCCGGTGCATCGTAGTTGATACGCAACTTGCCCCAGACTTCATCGCCCACCGGCTGGTCCGGGTCCTTGAACATCGGGAACACCTGTGCCGAAGAGCCCCTGGTCGCCAGCACGGGCTTGCCGTTGGCCGCGACATAGTAGACTTCGTAATTCAGTTTGGAGTCTTCCTGGTACCGGATCATGTGGTTCCACAGCGCTTCCAGACCGCTTTGCGGGATCGGGAAGGGCACTCCCGGCAGATTGCCTTCGATTTTCTGGCCGCCCTCGGTAAGGGTCGCTTCGGTGGCATTTTTCAGGGTATTCGCATAGTACCAATCCGGTTGCACGCTATCGCGATGGGTGGGGTAGACATGGATCTTGAAGCCGTCCGCCCCGTATTTCTTGAACAGGCCCTGGGTACCTGCGGTGAGGAACTCCGCATATTTTTCCCAGTTGCTGCCATCGATGGTGTACAGCGGTTTCTCGTCGGCATACGGATCGACATAGTTATCCGAGCCGGGTACGAAATTATCCGGAATCGGCGCCCCATCCGGGTTCCAGGGCGGGATACTGCCGTCAGCATTCCCGGCGCGCTCTGCGCCAGCCGGGGTCAGGTCTTTACCCAGTGCGCTGGCCTGATCCGGGGATACCGCCGCCAGCGCAGAGGTCGTTATCAATGAAGACAGGCAGATTGCTGCCAGACTGGATCTATTTATCATGGTTGCTGCTCCCAATATTGAAACCGGTTTAAGGTGAACCTTCTGATTATCAATCAAGTCCCGCTGTCCGATATTGACCAACATCATCTAATCAATACTTAAATACTGCCAATCGCACTGTATATCGCAGGACCACCACATATATCTACTGGTTTACAGGGTATTTGGATCGCTTTCGAAACAGATAGTTCCTCCCCCGCCAATGCGACGCCCGGGACATGGCGGGAGGCACAGTGGCGCAACTCCGGCCTGCAGATCACCGCCTACGCCGACTGATAACACCACCAGTACCGGGCTCGTCTGGTACAGTTGTGCATCCGGGCAGGCCAATCGCAACGGCAACCCGACCGGCAATGGCTGTAGAGACACTTTATGAATAACACCGATCCCGCACGGCTGTCGTTTACACAGCGCTCCCTGGCCGCTGTCGAGCGCACCGGCAATAAACTACCCGACCCTGCCGTGCTGTTCATTGCGCTGCTGGTGATTGTCTGGGTACTGTCCCTGGCGCTCTCCTTTATCGATTTCGGCACCACTGACCCGAGGACGGGCCAACCCCTGAAAGTCGTCAACCTGCTTTCGGGGCCGGCAATGACGGCATTCTTCTCCAATATGGTCAACACCTTTGCCCATTTCCACCCTATCGGCGTGGTTCTGGTAGCGATGCTGGGCATCGGCGTGGCGGAGCACACCGGCTTCATCAGTACAGCGCTGCGCGCCATGCTGGCGGTCACTGCTCGGTGGCTGCTGACACCGGTGGTTATCACAGTGGGGATCTTCAGTCACGTCGCTGCTGATGCGGGATATGTGTTGGTGATACCTCTGGGTGGAGTGATCTTCTACGCTGCCGGAAGACACCCACTGGCGGGTATTGCGGCGGCGTTTGCCGGGGTATCGGGCGGCTTTTCGGCCAACTTTGTACCCTCCGCCATCGACCCGATGCTGCAGGGCATCACCCAGTCCGGCGCCCGGATTCTCGACGCCGGGCTAACCCTCAACCCGCTGAACAATTACTTTTTCACCGCGGCGTCATCACTGTTGATTATCAGCATCGGCTGGCTCATTACCGACAAACTGGTGGAACCCCGGCTCCAGGCCAGCGCGCTGGACGAGGATATTGAAGAGCTGCCTGCCATGACCCCGGTCACTGACGTTGAACGCCGGGCGCTGCGGATGGCGCTGTGGTCCATGATCGCCGGTATCGCAGTGCTGGTACTTACGGCGTGGCCGGCGGACTCCTCGTGGCGCGGTGCCGGCGGCTCGCTGACAGAACCCGGGGCGCCACTGATGGCCTCCATAGTACCGCTGATTTTCTGCCTGTTCCTGCTGCCCGGCGTTGTCTATGGTGTGCGCGCAGGCACGGTGAGGAGTTCACGGGATGTGATTGAAGGCATGACAGTGTCCATGCACAGCATGGCCTATTACCTGGTCATCATGTTCTTTATCTCGCAGTTCCTGTACGCGTTCTCACAATCCAATATCGGCATACTGCTGGCGATGGAAGGCGCTGCCCTGTTGCAAAGCCTGGCGCTGCCCAGCGCCCTGACAATCATCGGTATCGTCTTCCTGACGGGAGTGCTTAACCTGTTTGTCGGCTCCGCTTCCGCCAAGTGGGCGCTGCTGGCCCCGATTTTTGTGCCCATGCTGATGGCGCTGGGCATATCCCCGGACCTGACACAGGCAGCCTATCGGGTCGGCGACTCCACCACCAATATCATCACGCCGCTGATGCCCTACTTCCCGCTGGTGGTCGTCTACTGCCAGCGCTACATAAAAAGCAGCGGAATCGGCACGGTGACGGCGATGATGCTGCCCTACTCAGTGACGTTCATCTTCCTGTGGACGCTGTTCCTGCTGCTGTACTGGGCACTGGGAGTACCCCTCGGCTTGCAGGCAAACTACGGCTACCCGGGCGCTTGACCGGGTGCCGCCCGGCGTGTAACCGGGCTGCAACCCTTCGAATATGCCTCAGCGACTGTTGTTGTTTCGCCTGTCGAAGCGACCACCAACCCGATGCATCCATTCAAACAGCATATTGAAGAGCAGGACACCGAACAGCGCCACGACCATGCCGGCCAGCCCCAGGCGCGACCACTCGTCGCTGACGGTCCAGATGAACTGGCCGATGCAGAGAATGGAAACCACCAACAGCGTCGGTGCACGGCCGATATGGTTGACGACAAACGCGCCCAGCGGTGCACCCAGTGCCACCACCGGGGCTGCTGCGAGCCAGTTTTCGAACATTCCGGGTTGCACCGTCTGCAGCGTGGATTTGGTCGCAATTCCTATCAGCGATGCGAATGCCATGATGATGACAGAGGTCGGAATAGCAATCTTGAGATCCGCCTGGCACAGCAGCACAAGCACGGCGTACAACACCATGTCGATACCTACCCCGGTTACCGGAACGACGGTTGAACCGGCCAGAATACCAACGATAAACCCGGCTCGGCGATCGAAGCGATGCGCGCCGGGCGCCAGCCCCTCGTGTTGGCTCAGTTCCTTCAGGCGATAGAGGTGCAGAACCCCGAAGCTACACCAGACAATGGCGAACAACACCTTGATAAACAGTGGTGATGCCAGCGGCGCGATGAACAGTATCCCGAGCGGGGTTCCTATCAGCGTTCCCAGCATGGCCCAGCGCAGCATCGGCCACTCGATGGGCTGGCGTCGGCACAGGATAAAAATTGAAGCGCTTGTCATTCCTATGCTTTGAACGGCAAAACTGAAATCGCGCCCCAGCGTGGGCGCCTCCTGGAACAGCAGCACCAGTACCGGGAAACCCACTGTCCCACCGCCCATGGGCGTGGAACCGGCTGCATAGGACCCCAGCAACATGGCCAGTGCAATACCCCAGTGCTCGGCGATAGCGTCCCAGTGGTTGCCCACGATAACAATCGTCAACCACGCGCCGTAGAAGGCACCCAGCCAAAGGAACCAGGGATAAAGTGGCTTCATAACGCGTATCACTCGAGGGATGACTCCAGACAACAGAACGTAGCGTAGGGTGAAGCAACAGAGTGCCACAGGCAATACCTGAAGGACATGACCGATCATAGCCGCCGCTGAAAACCAGTGGCTCTGCACGGGCATTCCTCTGACGCCAGCGAGGAACCCGGCGTTGCGCTGGAACGCTTTGATCCTGTCAGCGCAAAAGCTTCGCTACCGGATCGGCGTAGTCGCACAGAAAATACTCATCGGTTGCCAACTGTAGATTTTGCACTACGCTGTAGTGATCAGCTTCAGCCAGAATATTGATCGACGACTCAATTGCCACTGAAAGGAAAGCAGATTCTATAAACCTACGTTTATTCAAAGTTCCGATTGATCGAGTGTAAAGTCCATCATTCCTGACAGGGAGTCAGCGGGTAACGATAAACCTGGGTTCTTAACGGATAAATGCCGCCGGCAACGATAACGTGATTGATATCGCTGCATTCCACAATGCACTCGTAACCTGATTCAATTGTGGAAGTGACCTGACACTAAAGACATTCAAGCGACAGCCTGCTCTGGGGGTCATAAAATGTCATGAGGTTTTCAGACGCGAAGAAGCTAATACCCAGTCCCGCAGTACTGATCGTACTCGCGATTATCATGGCCGCATTCGGTATCTATATCGCAGTCGTTCAACAGCATACCGCGCAACTTAACCAGCGAAACTTCTACTACCTTTCCGTAACTGAGCGCAATCTCGCATCATCGTTTTCTGCTGTCTCAAAGATTTCCGAGACGATTGATCATTTTATGTACCTGAACACCAGGTCGATGAGTCCTGATACCTGCTGGAGCGCCGAGAAACTCGCCGCGAACTACGCAGATACTATGGTGGGGCGACTCACTGCCACCAATGAACTGTTCACAAACAAAGACCAGATCAGAGTCAGTCCGGCACACCAAAAGCGGGACCGGCCGGAAATCCTGTCGTCGACGGAAAAGAAAGCTAAGCAGGCCGGTTTCCAACAGTCGGGCATTGAGGTCGCCTGGACTGTGGACGCCAGAGCAGGCGGGGGAAACTGTGGGACACACAAATTGGATATTGAGCTCAATGTCCCCTACGCGAACATCAGAGGCATAAAGGACCACCCCAATTACTTCCAGAGCGTCATCATCTTCGGCGCGAACTCTAACCAAGTCGTTGCCGATACAAGCGAACTTCCATCAGACAAGCGCCATACAAGTATAGCCCGGGAACTGTTGCAGGTACGCACATCCTCTGCGGAAAAACTGTCGTCCATGGGCGTGATCCAAACACTCTACGAGATCACGTTGCAGAACAGGCTCACCAATACTGCCGAGAATGGCACGCCTTCATCTCTGGAGAATATCGCATTTACACAGTCCGACATTATCCGGTTTGAAATGGGCGACAACAGCTACCTGGCGTTCGTACAACCCACAGACCTGGTTGTCAAAGGCGAACCGATGGTATTAGTCGGCCTCGTTCCTGAGTCAGAGTACCAGATCAACCAGTACTCCATCGACCTGATGAGTTTTACCTATATAAGCCTGGTGATCATCGGCCTCTCCGCGATGATACCGATCATACGCCTCTACCTTTTCCACTCCGAGGCAATCCTCCGGCCTGGCGACTGGGTCCAGCTCGCAGTTGCGGTTCCACTGATCACAACTGTGGTGCTGGTGCTGAGCTCTACCATGCTGGCCCACTACCAATTCCTGTCAATGTTTGACAAAAACATGAAATCGATTGCCGCCGATATGCAAAAGAACTTCCACGCGGAGACAGAAAGCAAGTTCATGCATCTTTCAGGGCTGGCCACTGAAAACAGTTCGGTCAAATTCCAGCAATGCCATGGTAAGGATAGCTATCACACTGGTCAAAGTTGCACTGCGCTGTGCATGATTGATGACAACACCAGCACTACAGCCAAGTATGTTCACTCCCATGACCAGCTGTTCTCGGGTGTATTTGATGTCAACCAGTTTGGCCGGCGACATAAGCTGTGTGCGAGCGCGCTGGCTTACCCCACGATCAAACCCGACGGAGCTCCTGGGGATCGCTCCCGCACAGACCTCAGCCACCGGGCTTATGTCTATCGCATACTGCAGTCATCAGGCTTCTACCGCTATAGCGAGAGCGAGAACTCTCGCGGACATATTGAGCGTGTTGAGTCCCTTGTCGACGGCGTTTTCGAAACGGCTTTCTCAATTGAACACCCCAACAAGGCCCGTTCATTGGCCGCAAAAGCGACCACCGGGCGCCAGGACTCAGATGAGGGTGTGTCCTCCGCAGTGATTGGCTTGAGCACCATACAATCATTTGAGAGCGCCATTCTACCGTTTGGGTATGGCTATACCGTCATCGACACAGTGTCGGGGGACGTAATTTTCCACAGCGAGGACACCAAGTCTCTCCGGGAGAATTTTTTCCAGGCAGTGAATCACGACAGCGCTATTATCAGCAGGGTAATGGCGGATGCGGAGGATTTTGCAGCCACTAACTACAACGGGAAAAATGTTCGCACCTACCTGAAAGCGCTGTCAGGCACACCGTGGACGCTTATCGTTTTCTATGAAACGGAAGTCGTGCAAGCCCAACTGTTCCATTTTGCCACCACCGGCATATCGATGCTGGTGTTATATGTACTTTTGATGCTTTTCTTCATTGTCGCGGCCGTTTTGTTCGCGTTAGCCCTCAAGAAGGTCTTCCCTGCCATTACGCCTGTAAAGTTCCAGGATCATTTTTTCGACAAAAAGAGCGTCCGCCGCGAGCGCGCAGGTGCCACGCATTCGACACTGGCTTTCATGCCCTTTTCGCTGCTTTTCACTGATGCGCCGGGCACTGACCGACATGCCAGCATCGATCGAAAACCTGGGGACGGCGAGCCAGCGTCCGAACACGGCGTATCATACACCCACAGCACTGCCGTCTCGCGACCGGCAAAAACTCGCCTATTGCAGGTGCTACTGTCAGCTCTGGCATTTCTGTTGTCCTGTTCCTACCTGCTGATGTTCGAAGAGATTGGCAAATTTGTCTATGTAGTCTTTTTCGGTATCGTATTGAGCGCCCTGATACTGGTCCTGCTCTTTGGTGCCTTCCTTGCGTCACGGCAGGAGACCGTCACACCGCTACGTTATCGTCGAGACAAAGAGATCGGCCAGGGCATTAACAGTCATCTCAAAGAAAAGGGCAGGCTGCTGACAGTTGCCGCACTGTTAATGGCCGCTTTGTTTTTCTTCATCGGACTGTTCAGGCATGTCAATGCAGAGGGAGAATTCATCACTCATACGGTGGCGGTATACCTGCTGGGGTTTTCAGTTGCATACTGTCTCTTCAAGATCATTCTCGGCTTTTGGGGCTCCCATTCTGAACACACACCGGGGACTACTCTGTCACCAGTACTCCGACTGTCTTTTGACGCGGCCGTCTTTTTTCTACTCTGCGTCGCCAGCTACCACGCCCACACCACGAGTGACATCTGTCTAGTACTGGCTTTCTCAATCACCTATGGCGCGAGCAAGCTGCTGGAGTTCACCGTGGACACCACCCAAAGAGCACCACAGATCGATCGAAACCACGGCCTGTATGAACTGGCAGAAAGGGGAAGCGTAGTCGTGGTCTTTCTGTTTCTGGTGCCCTTCAATCTTTTACTCAATGAGAATTTTGACCTGCACGAGCGCTCTTGGGTGAACTTCAATAACTGGCGGGATGCGCACACTGTCAGGGATCAGTATGTCGAGGCCAGGAACAGCCAGAAGCGCTACTTTCTGCCGAAAGACACACCAGCGCTTTCATCATACAAACACTTTGACATCTGGGTGGAGACGCATTCAGAGTATTTCTACTTTCCAGGCACCCTGGTGGTGAACAGTCATGACGGTGGGGACGTAAAGTGCAGCAAGGAGATGCCAAGGGGGAAAGACAGACTACCAGGTGACAACGCTTCTGACGGGGACTTTGATAAGATTCGCATAGAAGATCGCCGCTCAATGACCCTGTTCCCTCTTCAAGGAGAAAACTGCGTCCACGACCATTACACAGGTATCTTTCATCGTCCGAAACATGATGAGACCAGTTCAACCAGTACATTCCCTCCTTCAGCGTCACATACACTATTGGGAGTAACAAGCGACCACTACCTGTCGCAACTGCTATTTACCATCCCACATTTCAGTGATATCGGGGCGGTGCTGTTACAGTCCACCGGACCAAGGAATGACTGGCTGATAGAGTGGGCGTCCTGCATACCTGGATTCGAATATTTGTGTACCGCCATCAAACTGCCCGGGGTCGACGCGGCGTTCGCTTTCATGCAGCACTTCCCCCATACACGCACAACCGATCACAGCGGATTTTTCTACCACCTGTCTGCACTCATTCTGGTATCGTTCCTGGTACTGGTTCTGATGCGCGCATGCCTGCCGGTACTGGTGCCGAACCTCACATTCAGAGGTTCCGGGGACTCTGGGAGCGCCACGGGCAAAAGCCCGATCACTCCCTTGCTGATCAAACAGAGGGATATCGTGATGGCAAATCTGGCGTACTTTTCGCTCGCGAACCCAAGAAATACCCTCGCTCTGGACAGCCTGCTCGAGCAGCGCGTAATCAAAGAGCACCGCATGGGATATGAGATAGTACATCCAGACGACATCCGGAAGGCGAAAAGCAAAATGACCAAGGCCGAAATGATCCGTGTCGCTAAAACAGAGGGCCAGGGCGCATGGCGACATGTCCGGGCTCCTGTGCTGTTGCTGATGTTCGGCGCCGTATTCTTTGCGATCTACGCAGTGCAGGACGAACTCAGTTCAATACTGCAGATATTCGGGTCCATCGCCGCGTTACTGGTAACCGCCAAGTCTGTAGTGGGCAATTTTAAAGACCCGCAGCAATAACCCCCGAACGACCGGCCTGCTACCCCGCCATATCCGGACCGAGCCGGCGAGCGCCTAGCTTGCCTCTCGGGAATGAGAGCAACCGCATAGACCGGGTCACAGAGTCGGATGACGCCCAATCCCGCAAGGCGACAGCGGAGTCTTCCAGGTGAGTTCAGTCAAAACGCCGCTCAGGGCTCACCCGGGGGAGAATCATTATCTCCCTCCAGTGAATCCGGCGGTGAAGCGATGTAAAGCTGCACACCGTAGTCCACATCGGCTGCCGTGATATTGAACCTGACGGTGGGGTAGTTCACGCCGACCTTGTGGGCCGTCGCCTCGTAAATCGTATCCACCGGCATATTCAGCCAGACTACACCACCGTCCACTGACACATCCTTCTGCGACAAATCGGGTATCACATCCTTATTGAAGTAGATCGGGCCGATAAACTCATCCGACACCGGCTTCACACTGACCGTCGCGCCTGGGTCGCCATGAGGCAACCTGTCATCGTGCATGCTGCCCCATGATTTACCTACCGTGACAACCATGGCGTTTTGGAAAAAGAAGTTCGGGTAACCATTGCCACGCATCATACCCTCCACCAGCGGCAGCATGCCGAACTGGTAAAAATACGGATCGATAAACTGGATGGCAAAATCGGTATTGTCCTCATCGTTGATGATATTGATATTGGTCTTGGTGGTTATCCAATCGATCTTTTCGTAGATAAATGAGAACTCCAGGTCGACACCGGTATCCTTGACCACATACATCGTCCACCAGCCGGTCTCGTCAGTCTGCAGGTCGAGATCCCGGGTCTCGGGATGTTCTGCGATCCAGACACGGGTCTCCGGTACCGTTGCATGGTAGTCCAGATACTTGGGGGGCGATTGTTTGATGTCAATACCGAAATGGTTGGTCTTGCCCATAAGCTTGACGATGGTGACCGGCTTGCCATCGATCTCACCGGCCAACCGCGCTGCCGGATCCTCCTCGCCTGCCTCAATAGCCTCCTGCAGGTAGAAGTTTGCGATTTCCTGGTCTGTGAATACCAGCACATTATCAGCCAGTTCAACATCCGGCACGGCCGGCTCAATGACGGCTCCGTTGTTGCTATTGTTGTTATCGCTGCAGGCAAACAGGAAGCAGGCAAGCAGAGCGCCTGCGACTCGTATTGACAGTTTCGTGCTCAAAGTAGTTATCTCCCATTAATCGACGGTCCGGGGATGCCCCACAGCTGAAAGCCTGTACCGGGCTGCCCTCATGTTGCAAATCGCTAAGCGGGACGTAAGATAGCCTCTGGGCCAACTGCTAGGTGAGCGATAGGAGGCCAATTTTTTATGAATGTTGGCCAACACAATAAAAGACCAGCACTCGCCGAAGACACCGTTGCCGCGTTCCTCGTATCCGGCGTGCTGTCGGCGCTGGAATCCACCGGGTTTGATACAGCGGCATGTCGACGTGTCGCCGCTGTTACAGATGCGCAACTCGCATCACCGACCAACCGTATCGGCCTGATGCACTTTATCGCACTGTTAGGATTTGTACAGGAAGAGACCGGGGATGCGAGCATCGGGCTGCATATCGGCCGAGAACTGGCCTTCGCCAACTACTATGCCCTGGGTTACGCGGCCGCGAACGGGGACACCCTGTTTAATGCGCTGCAACTCCTGCCCCGGTACGAATCGCTGGTGGTGTCGTCGGCCCATACCGAAATCGTCGAACTCGAACACGAGGTGGAAGTGCAGTGGTCACTGACCGGCGGCACCTATATGGCCATGCTGGAGGACATCTTTTTCGCCTCGTGGATCACACAGGGCAAACGCTTGTCAGGCAGGGACGAACTGGCAACAGCAGTGCACTTCACGCACCCAGCCCCTGCGAACCTTGATCGGTGGCACCAGACGTACGGCCCCAACCTGTTCTTCGACCAGGGTATTGCCAAGGTTACCTATTCCAGGGACATCCTCGCACAAGCCATTCTTGAGCCCGATCCATTTGTCCACCAGGTAATGACGGAGAAGGCGGACAAACTGATAGCCGAGGTCAAGGTTCCCTGCTTCACGCGGAAAGTCATCAACTGCCTGTTAAAGCAACTGCCACTGGGAGAGCCGGACCAACAGGTTATCGCAAGCCAGATGAATATCAGCGAACGCACGCTGCGGCGTTACCTGCATCAGGAGCATACCTCCTACCAGATGCTGCTGGACACAGTGCGCAGAGAACGGGCCAATTACTATCTGCACCAGACCTCACTGTCGCTGCAGGAGATATCATCCAGACTCGGCTATCAGCATCTGACGGCGTTCAACGCTGCATTCAAACGCTGGACAGGCAGTACTCCCGCGAAATCAAGATCGGACCGATCCTTCGGCCGAAAAGACTGAACCTAGGGCTCACCGGGTGGTGAATCATTATCTCCTTGAACCGAATCCGGTGGCGAGGCGATGTAGAGTTTTATTCCGGCATCCTGGTCTGTATCGGCAACATCAAACCTGACTGTACTATAGTTGACGCCGTCTTTTTCTGCGCTGACATGGTAGACCCGGTTGCTGGCCATATTCAGCCAGGCAACACCGCCGTCGACCGAGACATCGGGCTGGTTGAGATCGGGGATAACCTGCCTGTTGAAATAGACAGGGCCGATATAGTTGTCCGGGCCCGGGCTCACGGTCGCGACAGCACCCGGGTCACCGTGCGGCAGACGCTCGTCATGCAGACTTCCCCATGACTTCCCGACCGTGACCACCATTGCTGTGTCGAAGAAAAAATTCGGATAACCGTTGCTGCGCAGCATCGCCTCTATAAACGGTATCATACTGTACTGGTAGTAGGGGCCATCAATCAGCTGAATACCAAAATCCGTGTCATCCTCATCGGTAATGGTGTTGATATTGGTCGCTGAATACCAAAATCCGTGTCATCCTCATCGGTAATGGTGTTGATATTGGTCTTGGTGGTCGGCCAGCCCTCCTTTTCATAGACAAACGAGAATTCGAGATCAGCCTCCGCATCCTTGACGATATACATCGTCCACCAGCCGGTGTCATCTGTCTGCAACTGCCGATTCCTGGTTTCAGGGTGCTCCGCTATCCATACGCCCGTCTGCGGAACGGTTGCATCATAGGGGATATACTTCGGAGGTGAGACGGAGATATCCACACCCACATGGCTCGCCTTTCCGCTCAATTTGACGATGACAATGGCGCGCCCCATGATGTCTCCGCGCAAACGGGCGGTCGGATCCTCCTCGCCCTCGTCAATGGCCTGCTGCAAGTAGAAATTCGGGATCTGCTGATCGGTGAAAACCAGTACGTTATCAGCCAGTTCTACATCCGGAACGGAGGGTGGCTCCTCAGGGTCGTTGCTATCGCTACAGGCGACCATCAGCCACGGCAGTATCGCGCCTACCAAAAAAATCGATAGTCTGTTGTACAAGCTGGAAGCTCCTGTTTCGGGCTATTATTCTGATCGTCGGCAAGCCACTGGTATATGCAGGATCACTGCAGGCACGGTACAAGGTTGGCACCGGACTAACGATCACTACTGCGCGCCTCGGCAATCTCTCTGTACGATAGCGTCTGCGCTATCCGGCATGTGAGCGATAGCTGGCCAATTTTTTATGAATATGGGTCACACAGCCTCTCTCGACGTCGGCTCACAGTGCCCGGCTGATGCCCGTATCAGTTGCTTCGGCGCAAACGCTGAGACAGCAGCACGATTCCGTGCATCACCAGAATTGGACCGAAACAGTAGACCAGAAACAGCGGACCATCGAATGAGATCTCCACCTGCGTCTGCAGGCGCGGCTGGACGGATGACACAGGCGACGTGTCGGTAGTCGCACCCTGCCCAGCTCCGGCTTCCGCAATCTGCATTTCAATCCTGCGCTCAATGAAGGGAAGGAAGATTTGCTCAGCCAGCGGGTCACGGTCGAGGCTGTGCCACTCCACCAGTGTCAGCACCGCGAGCACGACCGCCCAGACTATACTGAAATGGGTCGCGCGATTGATACCGGGGTCGTTCACGGACACGTTGATACTGCCTTATCACTGGTTGGTATCACGGCAGTATCCCGCGACGTGGGCCGGATTACCAGACGCCGCGTTACTCCGCGGTCTTCTCCAGCGTCATTTTCAGCTTCCGAATCAGCTCTGGCTGCAGCACAAGTTCAAACCGCGCGATGAAGTTCCAGGCGTGACTGCGGTTCTGGTCCACCGATTCGCGCCGCAGGTTGTAGGAGGGCTCCAGTTCAACAAAAAAGTACGGCCGGTAAACCTGTCGGCGCAGCGTGACACCCACGCGATAGTTTTGCACGTACTGCGGGTCTGTCACCCCCTGGATGGAGGCAAAATAGGCGATCACAAACTGGTGCTTTTTGTGGGCCGCCCGCAGACGCTGATCCAGCGATAGCCTCGTTCGCCACTCGACACCGTCTGTTTCCTCGCCATAGATAACCTCGTTACTCCATCGCAACAGGCTGTCCTTATCCAGCACACGGTCGAGGTTGAGCTCAGCCGTGGTGTAAAAGCCATCGCTGTTCTTGTATTCCACCTGTTGCGTGTAGCGATAGCCGGCATGCTGGGACAGCGGCCCCTGGTTGCGATAGCGCACACCGGGGCGCAGGTCCCAGGTTCCCGCATCGAGTGTGAGGTCGACACGAGAGCGGTTGAGCTCGCCCAGGCTGTACTGCAGGCCGACCACATCGGTCTTTTCATGGCGGTCATCGGCGCCGAGTTTATCGCCGTCTTCACCGCTGAAAATCAGGTTCAGGCGCTTGGATATTTTTGGCAGCTGTAGTTTGCCACGCAGGCGTACCCGGGCCTTGTAACTGTCCTGCTCATCCCAGTTGTTCTCCCAGTCCAGACGCAGCAGTGAGTCAGGCTGCTCCAGGTCGTAGGTTGGATCGCCGAAGAAGTCATCCATCCACACCGTCAACGCCTGCACCTGGTCCGTGGCATAGGCCACACCGCTATCCACCCAGGTCAGGGTAGTATCGTCCGTTTCCTGCTGCGCCGCCTCGGTGGCAGGGGTTACACCCCCCGCCTCTCCCAGAACTGCCATCGGCCAAAGCAGCAGCGTGATTAGCCAAATCCTCATAGTGTCGGCCCGCGAGGTTTTGCGTGCTTTCCTGTTGCAGGACCAACTGTACACCAGTATCAGCAGGGCTCAAGCGGGGGCTGACCTGCATACCGGACAAGCTCGCGGGCATTGCCACCAGCTGCGCCGGACTCGCTCTGGCGGGTAGTGACGCCATGGCCGGCACTGTCCGTGCAGCATTCTATCTTGTCAGTGTTACGGCTATCATTGACTAAACCGTCTCCCGCCGCGCATGGAGCCGGTCCGATATCCAGCAGACATCAACCGGAGTTGCCGCCCTGTAGGGTGAGCTACCGTGCCTCAAAGTCAGTGCACTGGATACCCGCGCAACCTTCGAATACGCGCAACCGCAGATCCACGTCCGCCTCGACTGCTTCTGGCAGCTTGATCGGAGAGAGCTGGAACGGATCGCCTGACATTTCATAGAACTCGTGAGCTGTCACGGCGTCCGCATTACCCGGGTCCGCACGAGTGGCGATATAGCTGAAATCCAGCCCCTGCGGCTGCAGGCGGCGCCACGCCAGATAGGTCGGCGAGTCAGATTTCAGCAGGCTGGGCATGTACCAGTGCTCGACCAGGAACCCCAGCCGACCTGGCCAAGCTGAGCCGGGCTGCTCCTGTAACAACGGCAACAGGCTGACACCGTCGGGCGTGTAGGGCGGGGTCACCCCGGCCAGTGCGACCAGTGTCGGTGCGAGATCGTTGTTGAGCACCACGGCGTCCGAACGCACACCGGCGAAACCACCGGGTACCCGGATGACCAGCGGCACGCGTATCGCCTCCTCATAGGGCAGGCGCTCGGTGAGCAGGCGGTGCTCACCGAAGAAGCGCCCGCTGTCTGCGGTCAGTACGATCACTGTATCGTCAAGCTTGCCCACAGCAATGAGTTCATCGACTACTGCTCCGATGAGATCATCCACCGCCAGCATCGAGGCGAGGACAGACTTGTACTGGGTGGAAAGCAGCGCTATCCCGGCAGCATCCAGCACCGGGTTTTCGGCGACGCAGGCCGGATCGCTGGTCAGGGCCGGCGCTGCGGGCGGCAGCGGTCGGGGGCAGGCCGGTTTGGCGGAGACATCAGCAGCATTGAACGAGGGCTTCAGCAGCAGCTCAGGCATTTCGCCATTGGTGATATCACCGTCGCTGAGATAGGCGTGGCGGGGTGCCGGACGCACTCCAAGGCCCAGTTCCCGGTGCGCTTCATTGCCGGTGAGGAACGCCAATGGGTCCACTATCTCGATACGCGGTGCGGGCGGCGTCAGCAGCAGGAAGAAGGGCTCTGGCCCCGCATCGCCGACAAAACCTGCTGCACGCGCGGCCAACACGTCGGTCTGGTAGTCGGCCTCTGAGGTACCGAAGTGCAGGACGGCCCCGTTCTCATTGAGGTAGTAGTCGTACAGACGATACGCACTCTGGCCCAGCAGGCCGCTCCAGTGTGTCCATCCGGCAGGAATATAAGTGGCCGGTTCCGTCACACCGACAGGCGCCTGCTCGCCGTAGCCGTTCAAGTACTTGCCGACAAAGCCGGTGCGATAACCAGCCGCCTGCAGCCAGGTGGCAATGGTGGAAGACTCGCGCCCGGCCTGCCCTTCCCCGGGCAGCCAGCCCTGCCACGCAATACCGCCGGCCAACGCATACGGTATCTGGTTTGAAAGCACCCTGTGGTTGTGCGCATACTGCCCCGTCAACAGCGTGGCGCGTGAGGGCGTTCCCTCAGGCGTGCTGACAAAACTGTTATCGAAACTCACACCCGCCTCTACCAGGTGCGTGCGGATATTGGGCAACCAGCCCCCATCAAGCAGCGTCTGCATCACATCCACGCTGAGGTCATCGAGCTGAACCACGACGAGGTTGGGTTGTGAGGACGGCGCCTGTCGCGTAAAAGCGAGGTCACCCTGCAGGAAAATACCGGTGTCAAAGCCGAATATCGACAGGAAACCCACGGCTTTCGCCCAATCCGCGGGAGTGGAACCCAGCACCGGCGTCACACCACCGGGTTGCGCAACGGAGAAACTGGCACCCCCCGCACCACCGGTGAGCCGAATGCCTGTGGTGCTGCCACCGAGAAAACGGCCATTGGAGGTATAGTCGACGGACGGGGGATCACCGGCACCGGGACCACCTATCGTCAACAGACCGAATGCGCAGTCCGAAGCGCCCATGGCGGACACACAGACAGTGCCACTGTTGAAAATCACCCCGGCATCGCTGGGCTCGCCTTCGGCCAGATCCATACTCAGATCAAACCCAAGGCTGCCTAGCGTGACGGTGCCCTGCATCGTCACGTTGCCACCCACCACACTGTAGCCGGGGGCGTCAGAGTCGGTCTGAACAGTCCCGCCGACGACGGTGCTGCCAGCGGTGACCAGATTGGCCGTGCCCGGCCCGAGGTAGGCCCCGACCGCGGCGATGTTGCCGGAGAGTGTATAGGTTACAGCAATTGCCGGAGGCGCCACGGTTGAGGAAAAAACCAGCACAAGGTAAATCAAGAACCTGTACATCAGTTGAATATCTCCATGGTTTCGCGCGGAACCGCTGCGCATGCAAATGCCGTGGGAGTGGTATATGGCGACAACCTGCTTCTTCCAGTCTAGACCACCCGTACCGCTTTTCCAGCAACACCGGGCCGCGGGCGCTCAGCCACAAGCCCGACGCGCGCGTGGGCCATCATTCCTTGATCTATGTCATCAGTGAACACATAAAACCCTGATTTCGCTGCCCAGTGCTTTTACCCTCGCATTAAGTGTGCCTATTATTTTCAGTATGACTACAACTACAGGACTCGCCCGCATGAACAATTCCCGAGGTAAATCACCGGTTTCCCATCGTCCCAAACTGTCCCCTGCTCGCAGGCACACGGCCCACTGGTTGCAGCCATCACTGATGGCTGTTGCCGTCGCGGGCTTGTCGCTCTCTGCACAGGCGGGGAAGATATCCACATCGCCCTCAGTGACCGGCGCAATCGGGTTCGGTGGCTGGAACCTGGACAACGTCGAAGTCGTAATGAACGGGTCAGGCAGCTTTTTTGACGAGATGACGGGGGACTATGTGTTCTCTCCCGACTCCGATTACAGCTACTACGCTGAGGTCAGTGACCCCGCGACCGCCATCGTGACCGCTCTGGTGCTGGCCAAAGACTGGCCGGTAGGCGAACCTTCGGGCATCAAGGTGATTCACGATGACGCTGGCGTAAAACCACCCGGGCCTGCCAACTGCATCCTGGCAACCTCGTACCTGGAGGAGCATTTCCTCGATTCAGACGACCCACAGCAGGTGATTTGCAGCTCCCCGTTCCAAAGTCACAAACGCTACAAGCTGGCCATGCTGCCGTCGACACTGGAGGGTCCGACTGAACAGGGTATAGACCTGGTCTTCAACGTGGAGGACGAGCCGGGCGAACGGCAGTACCAGGTCTTCCAGAAGATCAACAACTGGACCAACCAGCGGCTTGAGGGGTTTACGATACAGGTCGGCTTTGGCGTGGGCAGTAATTTTGTCCCGGCCTCGTCACAGGAGGGCGTCGGTACGGCGAACCTCAGCCTGGCTGTGCCGGCGGATGTCTGGAGCGACCAGTCCCAACTGGCGAATTTCTCCACTGGCTTATTCGGCCCCGCAGACCCCCATCACGACAGGCCGGCCGGCTACTTTGATCCTGAGACCCGCGCGGGCTTCACCATCGTCGAATATCCCATAGAGCCCGGCCTGACCGACACCCTCACCTCCGGCGCCACCCTTGGCAGCGACTACGCCAATATCCCGCCGGGGCCAGACACATCGGGCAACCAGTTCGGGCCATGGCTACCCAACAGCATGCTTCCCCAGGGCATTTTCTGGGACGACGATGGCAACCCTGAAACAGATGCACAGCTGATGGCGTGGTATGGCTATAACCCCACTACCGAGAGCCTGACCTGGATGACCGGGGCCGAAGATGGCTTCACCGTGGTGCCTGCGCAAACCATTGTCAGATGGTCCAGGAATCTCACCTACACCATGGGGGTCATCGATGATCTCGTGAATGTCGGGCTGAGCTATATCGTCACCGTTGGCGATGTAAGCACCTATCCACAGAGCAACTTCACGATCAGGGTCACGCCCAAACGGGATACCTCGGGTATCGCTGCACCGGTGTTTCAGGGTGTTGAGCCGGATCCAATCCTGCTGTTCACCAATCCCGCGGGGATTGTTGAGATTTCGCCGGCACCGGAGTTTGTCATCGGTTCGGCGCTGACGGTGAGGGTCGGTGACAGTGATCTCAACATCGACGACGCTGTCGCCGAGGAAGTGATTGTCGATATCAGCGTTGACGGCGGCGATGCCGTGCCGGTGACACTGCTGGAGCAGGGTGAAAACCGCGGCGTGTTCGCGGCATCGCTGCCCGAGGCGTACAGCGAGCTGCCGGAGGGCAGCGTTGTCACCGTCACCTACAGCGACAGCGACAACGGCAGTGGTGTCGCTGCGCTAAAAACCGCATCCACCACCGCGGTGATCACCCTGTCACCACCGGATTTCGACAGCGACGGTGTACCGGATGAAATTGACAACTGCATCTGGGTGGCGAATCCCGACCAGTTGGACAGCGATGGCAACGGCAGTGGAGATGCCTGCGACAGCCTTCCTCCCGGCTGCTAAAGTAGCAGGGAGAAGCTGCCTCCCAACACGCTGGCGTGAACAGGATTGCAGCCTGCACGGGAGACCGGGATGATTTCAGTTACCAAGTGGATTGGAGCGACGCTGGCGCTTTGTGCGGCAGCACTGGCGCTGGCACTCGCCTTGCTCGCCCCGGGGCCGATCAACAGGGACGCACCCCGGGACCTGCCCTGGGTGCTGCCTGACTACCATCTGGCGGAGACACACTGGGAGGTCGGCGAGGACGGAAAGATCTACTCCACAGTGCAACATTTTTTCCTGCCGGATATCTCCCCGAAAATGGTGTCCTGGTTCTACCGCTATCTGCCGATTTCCACCATTGAGTACCGGGGCATCAGCTACCCGCTGTACCACATTTTCCATCCGACCGAACACGGCACTCTGCGAGTGCTGGAACCGGCCAGCGACGGTTCCAAAGGGATGGGCCTGGGAGCGATGGTGGAGCGCGAGGAGTGGTTCGACAGCTACGATAGCCGCGGCGCGGCGAGAATTGTCGAGTACAGTGATGGCGGTTTTCTGGCGATACCTGAAGTGGCAGGGATTCCGATTGGCGAGGTGCGCCACACATTCAAAGCAATTGACGGTGGCACACAGTACCGTGTCGACGCGGTTATCGGTTCCGATCTACCGGTAATCGGCCCCCTGTTGAACCTGTACTTGAGGCACAGGGTATTTCATCCTGAAATGATGGAGCAGTGGCAGCGCCACCAGGTGGAAGAGGTTGCCAGTCTGCATTTTTTCCTGCCATCACTTTACGCACAGCGCAAACGGGGGGAAGCGTTTATACTGGAAGACGACCGGTAACCGGGTCGCATTGGCCCGCGTCCGCGCTGGCGATTGCCAGCATTGCGAACACAGATTATTAAAAAAGCGCTGATGCGCCAGTGTCAGCAAACTCGTGAAAACGGCGGAATCAAGTGATAACCTGCCGGCCTTTGTCAGGGAGCATTCAAATGCATAGCCGCTATCTACTCGCCATTTTGTGTATGGTTTCAGCACTGGGCCACGCCACCACGCTGCGCATCACCAATGACGACGGCAAACCGCTGTCGCGAGTGATGGTCACCCAAACGTTGGTAAATAAAGTAGTGGTGGACCTGTCCGATGAAGGCTACGCACCGGAAGGTGTGCTCACCCCGGCAGATACCACGGTCACACGCTTCACCAACGCCGCCGGCATAGTGCGCTTTGAGGAACCTGACAGCCCGGTGCAGTACCGTGTCCGCAGCCAGGGCTATGTCGACCAGTATATTGATGACACCGGTTCCGCAGGCGATGAGGAGAAGGAAACGGTCGACGTGACGATGACACCAATGACAGCGGAGCAGTATATCGCCAGCTATCCCTCCAACGTCTGGCTGTCACAGCTGAAACTGGGCGGCGACGAGGACCTGAAAAACAGCTTTGAGCTCAACTGCTCATTCTGCCACCAACAGGCATCACCGTTCATGCGCAATGAGCGCACCGTCGACCAGTGGCTTGCCGTGTTCGAACGCATGAACAGCTACGGCGCGAGGCTGCCCAACGATGAGCACCAGCAACTGGCTGCACTGCTGCAGAAAGAGTATCGCGAGCTGCGCGAGAATCCAGAAGTCGTACCCCTGCCCCGCCCCTGGGAAAACCACCTGTCCGGGATAGAAATGAAAGAGTGGATTATCGGTGACGGCTTCTCCCAGATGCACGATTTCCTGATCCACCCAAACGGCTTTGTGTATGTCGGCGACAACCTGTTTGATCGCGTCTATGAAATCAACCCGGAGACGGGGCACTACACGGTCTACAAAGTCCCGCATACTGATGAGCAGCAACCGGGCGGCATTCTCGGCAACCGGTTCGTGACCTTCCCGAAAATGCACAACTACCTGGGTGTGCATTCGTTCGCCGTCTCGCCCAAAGATGGCAATATTTTTATCACGCCCTCGATGCAACAGGCACTGCTGGAGTTCAATCCCAAAACCAAGAAGTTCACCACCTACGAGATGCCATCCGGATTCTACCCGCACACCATCCGCGTGGATTCCAGGGACAGGGTCTGGTTCACCCTCGCACTGTCGTCCCAGGTCGCCATGTTTGACCGGACCACGGAAGAGTTCACCGTGATTGACCTGCCCGCGCGCAGCGTGACGGAGTGGCTGATCCTGAAATCGCTGCCGCTGATTTTCTCCTTCGACCCTGAGAATCGCCCCCAGCCCAGCCCCAGTCGCGAGTCGATCGGCCTGCCCATGCCCTACGGTATTGACGTGGCCCCGGACGGTGGCATCTGGGTGGCGCGGCTGTACGCCAACGATCTTGCGCATATCGACCCGGACACGTTCGAGGTCACCATGGTGGACTTTCCCTACGAAGGACCGCGCCGTTTGCGGGTGGATGCCGACGGCATGGTCTGGATAGTGGCCTTCCAGGATTCCCTGCTGGTGAAATACAACCCGAACGACGACGCCTTTACTGCCTATGAACTGCCCGTCATCAATGAGATACCGTACGCGCTCAATATCGACAAACAGCGAGGCGTGGTCTGGGTGAACGGCAACCAGTCGGACACAATACTGAGTTTCGATATCGCCAGTGAGGCGTGGAAAGTCTACCCGATGCCGCGCCAGCGCTTCTTCACCCGGGATATAGAGATCTCGGAGGAGGACGGCGCCATCTACACCACCAACTCACATTTCCCGACCTGGCAGACCGAAGGCGGCGTACCGTCGCTGTTGCGTATCACGCCGCTGCCGGAGCGGGCATCGCAAGACTGATGCCGGTGAAATACACACTACTGACACTGGCAGCCCTGGCAGCAGTCGGGGCCGCGCACGCTGACACGGGTTGGCGCTACTACGGCGGTGACCAGGGTGGCCGCCATTATTCCACAGCTGCCCTGATCGATCGCGAAAATGTCGCCGAACTCGACATCGCATGGCTGCATCGCAGCGGTGATGTTGCACACTACGGCGATGACATGACGAACACCTCGACCCAGGCCACACCGATCCTGCTGCCGGCTGCGGCCGGCGAATCACTGGTGTACTGCACGCCGTTCAATCGCGTGATTGCGCTGGACCCGGGCAATGGTGAGCAGCGCTGGGATTTTGATCCCGGTATCGACAGGCGCGGCGACAGGACCTTTCGCTGTCGCGGTGTCAGCTATGCCGAGGAAGCACGCACGGCGAAGGGCGCACACTGCCGTCACCGCCTGTTCCTGGCCACCCATGACAGGAAGCTGTGGGCCATTGATGCGGGCGACGGCAAGGTCTGCGACAGCTTCGGCCGTGGCGGCATGGTGGAACTCTACGGCGGCGAAGGCTATATCCCCGGCGATATCAGCACCTCCTCAGCGCCGACAGTCGCCAACGGCCTGGTGGTGGTCGGCTCGGGTGTCATCGATTTTGCCAGAGCCACCACCCCGCGCGGTACCGTGATGGCATTTGACACCTACAGCGGTAAACCCGTTTGGCAGTTTGACCCGCTGCAGGGCCACCCAAAGAGCGGGTCTGCCAATGTCTGGGCGCCGATGTCCGTCGACGAGCAGAACGGCCTGATCTTCCTGCCGACCAGTGCGCCGTCGCCGGACTACTACGGCGTCGACAGGCCCGGCGATGACCTGTACGCAAACAGTATCGTCGCGCTCGACCTGGATACCGGCGCGGTGCGCTGGCACTTCCAGCATGTGCGCCATGACCTGTGGGACTACGACACCCCGGCGCAGCCCATCCTGTTCCTGTGGGAGAAAGGCGGACAATCGATTCCGGCGCTGGCGCAGGTGACCAAGCAGAGCTTTGTGTTTGTGCTCAACCGCCTGACCGGCGAATCGCTGTGGGAGATCACCGAACACCCGGCACCACCCTCGGACATCCCCGGCGAGAGAACCGCGCTGACACAGCCGAAGCCCATCGCGCCACCGCCGCTGGTCGACTCCTTCCTGATGCCCGCAAACGCCTGGGGGCTGACGCCCTGGGACAAGGCCCAGTGCCGCAAACAGATCGCCGCGTTGAACAACCTCGGCTTGTTCACCCCCATCAGTGAACAGCTCAGCCTGATGTATCCCGGCAGCCTTGGCGGCGCCAACTGGGGCGGTGGGGCACTGGTTGCGGATTCCGGCCTGCTGCTGGTGAATATCAACAACACGGCGTTCACCGGGCAGCTGATACCCACGGGAACCGGCAGCGCGACCGCCGGCCGCACCGACCACCCCGAGAGTGGCAAACGTATGCAGGTGACGATGGAGGGCACCCCCTACAATGTCGAGATCGGCGCCCTCACCTCGCCGCTCGGCATACCTTGCAATGCCCCGCCCTGGGGCAAGCTGGTAGCCGTGGACCTGTACAAGGGAACGGTTGAGTGGGAGACGGCGCTCGGCTCCGTACACGAAATGGGCCCGGTCAGCGCGCCCTTCCATATCGACTGGGGCACGCCCAACCTGGGCGGCGGTATCGCCACTGCCGGCGGCCTGTTTTTTATCGGCGCCACAATGGACAGGCAGATACGCGCCTTTGATGTGGACAGCGGTGAGACCCTGTGGAAATACACCCTGGCCAATGATGCGACCGCGACGCCGATGACCTATGTTTACAAGGGGCGTCAGTACGTGGTGATCAATGCCGGCGGGCACTATATGTTCCAGCGCGGCTTCGGCGATTACCTGTATGCGTTTGCGCTGCCGGAGTAACGGCGGGTCCGCCACCGCATAATCGCCGGGACGTGTCCGCGGCAGGCCCGGGTGCCTATCGACTGTGGCCCGCGCCCTCCAGGCCTCCCGCCGACCACTTCATCGGGTCCAACTGGTAAAAATGGCTCAGCTCCTGATACAACTCAGGCCGGTGCCTGTGCAACTGGTGCGGCTTCTCGAAAAAGGTCTCCGTGGCCACGGCAAAGAATTCAGCCGGATTGGTGGTGCCGTATTCGTCTATCACAGTCGATTGCCCGTGGTCATAACGGAATTTCAGATCCTCGAAGTTCTCGCTGAACACCTTCGCCCAGGACTGGTAACTGTTGCTGCGCAACGCGGGTGCGCCATCCATGGAACCGGACTCCGCATCGAGCTGGTGGCTGAATTCGTGCAACACCACATTGTGGCCGTCCGAGAAGTCACTGACGCCTCTTTCCACGTCGTCCCATGACAGGATCACGCGGCCGTTGTGCCAGGACTCACCCAGCAGGCCATGACTGCCTGAAACAACCGTACCGTCGGCCTGGTGCTCATCCCTGTCCACCCTGAACGCAGACGGGTACACCAGTATCGCGGTGAGTTTCGGGTACACGCTCCAGCCCTTGTTGAGCAGCAACAGACAGGCCTGGGCCGCAATGGTGACCCGTATCTCATCAGTGATGACCACACCTCCACAGCCGTAGAAGCGCTTCTTCGCGATGAACAGTTTCACCAGTTGGCACAGCCTGTCCTGCTCTTCCTGTGACAGCATCGGGTACACCGGCAGGCTCGCCTCGATAATCGCCAGCCAGGCAGGTGGGAAGGGTTTACTGCGCAGCCGCTGCGCGCGCCAACGCGTGATGTACAGGTACGCAACGAAGACGAACAGGACGAGGATGATCGGTAGCAATGCTGTCATCGCACCATACTATACCGGCCAACCAGGGGATTACAGACCGGCACGATTATCATTGGCCAGCAGCGCTGTTGCGGTCCGCGATCAGCGTCCGGGCAGTATCAGGCCGATCAAGGTGCTGGCGATACTGACAACGACACTGCCGATCAGTGCCCAGAAAAACTGCGTCATGCCATCCCCTTCAATCGACATCGCATTGCCGACAAGCCAAGCGGTCAACATCAGCATCAGTGCATTGATGACAAAGGTGAACAGCCCCAGCGTGAGTATGGTGACCGGTAGCGAGAGTATTTTCACAACGGGCCGGACAAACACATTCACCAGACCGAAGATTATGGCGACGACCAGGAAGGCAGAGACCGAGGCCTCGATGTGTATTCCCGGCACTACCGCAGTAGTGACCCACAGCGCGCCAGCTGTTACCAGAATACCAATGATCAAATTCATGATGCCGCTCCCGGGAAATCTGTGTGGGAGTCGAGCCTAGCACATCCGGTTTGCCGAAAGAACGCATAGGCCGTGTGCTTGCCCAGCTGTCACAGCCCCTGTCACGGGATTGCCGCAGTGACGCCACGCATGCGGGCAGCCGCGCGGATTGGCATCCCCCGATGTATTACCTATACTCAGCTGGACTACGCCGGGTGACAGTATCCAACCACAGGAGACAAGTATGAGAAAAGTTCGCCAGCTACTGGTGGCCCTGATGGCCAGCTGCGTGATGGCAGCGTCAGTGGCGCAGACGGAGGAGCCGGAGATCGACCCGGCGACAATGGAGGCCCTGGACAAAATGGGCGTCTACCTGCGCAGCTTGCAAGCATTCAGGGTGCTGGTGACGACCACCAACGATACAGTGCTGGAAGACGGACAGAAGCTCCAGTATGAAGGCACGGTGGATGTACTGGCGAAGATACCGGACGGGCTGAGAATTCACACCCTCAATGATCGCCACGAACGGCTGTACTTCTTTGATGGCAAAACCTTTACCCTCTGGGGACAGCGGGTGGACTACTACGCAACCGTCGACGCCCCGCCGACCATCCGCGAACTGGGAGACGCACTGGAGGACAACTACGGCCTCATGCTGCCCGCGATTGACCTGTTTCGCTGGGGTACCGACGACGTGGACACCTCCGCCATAATCAGTGCAATGGACGTGGGCTCAGCCATTATTGACGGCACCACCTGCGAGCACTATGCCTTCAGGCAGAAAGACATCGACTGGCAGCTGTGGGTTCAAAAAGGTGACTACCCCCTGCCGCGAAAACTGGTGATCACCACCAAGACAGACGACGCCAGGCCACAGTACAGCGCAACCTATAAATGGGATCTGGCACCGTCGTTCAACGACGCCGCCTTCGAGTTCAGGCCCCCGAACGGCGCGCTGCGTGTGCTGCTTGAAGACAGCCTTTCCGACGACAACGCCGATGGGGAGGAGGATTGATCATGAAGCGCACTCTCACCGCAATGCTTTCCATTTCAGTGATTCTGTTCAGCGTGCCCGACGCCGATGCACGCGGCGGGCTCAAGGCCCGCGCCCAGGCGCGCACCAGCGTCAACTCGGGGCATCACATCAATCGCAACCATACGATTAATCGCGACCATAACATCGTTCGTGACCGCAATATCAATCGCGATCGCAACATCAACGTGAACAGCCACCGGGACGTCAATGTGAACGTTGACGTCGATCATCGCGGTTACCACCACGGCTGCTGCTACCACGACGACGACTACCACCCAGTCGCTATTGCCGCGGCGGTGACTGCAACCGCGTTGGTGGTGGGCTCAATCGTCAACACCCTGCCACCCTCGTGCAGCACTGTTATCGTCAATGGCTATGCCTACCAACAGTGCGGGGACACCTGGTACCAACCGCAGATATCAGGGTCGTCGACAACCTATATCGTAGTGAACGCGCCCTAACCGCCGGCAGTGCCTGACGACGCCGGCTACTCCACCGCCAGCGTCACCTCGCCGGTCACCTCCTGCGCCAGCACCCAGTAGCGGCCATCACGCGTCGCCGCCGCTGGCTCGCCATTGACGGTCACGGTGCCGGAGCGCCCGCGAGCGGGCAATTCGACGCGCGCCTTCATGCCCTCCGGCAGGGACAGCGACAGCGTAAACCTGCCTGTATCCTGCCAATCGAGGACGATGGGGCCAAGCGGCGTCGGCACCGTGCCGCGCGCAAACTCCAGTTGCCCGGTCGCGGGGCGGATACGCGCTGTCTCCCAGCCCGGCGTCAACGGCTGCGCACCCAGCACATAGCGCGGCAGCAGGTTGGCAGGCGCGGCGCCCCAGGCGTGGTTCCAGTCGAGATTGGGCTTGTAGCGGACATCCCAGGCCTCCCAGGTGACAGTCGCCCCGCTGTCCACCATGTGTCGCCAGCTGCGATCTCCCGGCGCGGTGATCAACGCCAGCGCCTCGACGTCGCCGCCATTTTCAAACAGCCCCTCCAACAGGTATTGCGCCGCGTAGACGGAACAGGCCATACCGCGGCTGTACAGCCAGTTGACAATTGCCTGCCGCTGCTCTGCCGGCACCAGGCCGAAAGCCAGCGGGAACAAATTGGCATGTACCGACGAGTGATCGGTGCCTACACCGTCGCGGTAAAGCCCCGCTTGCGGCCGAAAAAACGCCTGCTGGAAAGCCGGATAGGCCGCGTCAGCGATACTCTCGAAGTACTCGGCATCGCTGGCCTTGCCAACCACACGTGCCAGCTCCGCCATCTGCCTCAGGGTGAGCAGGTGAAAGGCATTGACAACGGTGTTGCGCGAGGTGAATTCATAATCATCGCGCTCCCCTCGCGGCCAGTCGACAATATCCGAGTTGCGGCGCTGCCACCAACTGCTGCTGACCAGCCCATTGTCGGCGGTGCGATCCAGCAGCAGTTTTGCCTTCAGCGCCTCATAGCGCGGCACCAGCCATTGCGCATCCCCGGTATGCATCCAATCGGCATGCGCCATCATCACCATATGCGGCGGCCACTCGGTGGGCCAGGTGGCGTACTGCATCAGGTGATCAAAGGTGTCGCGGGACATCTGTGTATCGTTATCGGTGGCGTAGTGACTGAGCTGGTTGAGATAGGCATCCGCCTCGTAGGGAATACGCTCCCGATCGCCATCCACATACACACCGGCAAACGTTGTGGCCTTTATCGAGTAACGGCTCAACTCCCAGATCCGGTTGAGCAGTTCATCAGAGGACTCGAAGTGTGCCGCATCGTCACTCCAGTCGCGGGCGAACGCGGACTGGCGAACGATCTGGCCCGGCAGCAGCTCCCCGTCCCACCCCTCTATTTCCACCCAGCGAAACGGCAGTACCACGCCCCATTCAGGAGGCGTGAGAATTGCCGGAGGATGATCAGCGCTGCCAGTCTCTGTATTGCGCGCGTTGGCGGGCGGCGCGGCCCGCACCGGCGCGCTGCCGTCCAGTTGCACCTGGGCACTGGCGTAGCGGACAGTGCCTTGCGGGTCGCGATTGAGACGCCCATCGACAAAATCCTCACCGAAATGCACAGTCACTGCTCCGCCTGCACTTTCATCGGGCAGCAATCGCACATTGCCAAACGCCACGCGCCCGAAATCCACCAGTATCACGCCGGGTTCAGGCTGGCTGATGCTCACAGGAGCCTCGTCCACCAGATGCGTGTTTGCCGCATTAGCAGTGCCAGCCAGCCACACCACTGCTGACAACAAGAGTTTGTTGAGTAATCTCACCTGCTATTGCCCTCTGTATCCATTCATGCTCATGACCAACACCGCACGGGTATCACCGGCGATACACAGGAGGTGGACGCCGTGTGCTATCTCAGGGATTCGCGCTGGTGACGCCGACCTTCTCCAGCACATAGCGCTTCATGCTCAGGGCCAGTTCGTACTCGCCGATAAACACCGTTCCCGCATTGACCTCTCGCAGCTTTTCGGCCTGCTCCTCACTGTGGGTGCGCACTGAAATATCGACATCCGGGTTCAGCGTACGTGCGACCTCTATCATGCGCAGTGCATCGTCGAGGTCGGGAGTCGCAATCACCAGCATACCGGCCCGCACGATGTGCGCCTGTACCAAGACGGCGGGATCGGAAGCATCACCGACAACGGCGTTGATATCCTGTGCGCGCAATTCCTCCACCAGTTCACGGCTCTGCTCCGCCACCACAAATTTCAGGCCGTGCGCCGCCAGGGACTCACCGATGGGACGCCCCACACGCCCGTAACCCACCAGCAGGATATGCCCCGTGACGGCGGCAGAGTCGACCTCCATCGGCAGCACGGACAGCGAGCCGTCCTGCTGTCCGGACTCCTCCTGGCCGGCGAGATATGACGCCGGCCGCACGGGATCTATCAGTTGGAAGATCAGGTGATTCAGGGATATCGAAATCAGCGCACCTGCCAGTATCAGGCTCATTCCCTCCTGCGGCAGCAGCCCAAGCGAAACACCGAGCCCGGCGAGGATGAACGAGAACTCACCGATCTGGGCGAGACTTGCGGACACCGTCAGCGCGGTATTCATCGGATAGCGGAAAGCCAGCACAAGGAGGAACGCCGCCAGCGATTTGCCCATCACAATAATCGCCACCACAGCCAGCACCTGCAGCGGCTGCTCGACCAGGATTGCCGGATCGAACAACATACCGACAGACACAAAGAACAACACCGAGAAGGCGTCGCGCAGCGGCAGGGATTCCGCCGCCGCCCGGTGGCTGAGATTGGACTCCCGCATCACCATCCCGGCAAAAAACGCACCCAGTGCAAACGAGGCGCCGAACAGCGCTGCCGAGCCATAGGCTATCCCCATTGCCACCGCAATCACGCACAGCGTAAACAACTCGCGCGAACCGGTACCGGCAATATAGCTCAGCAGCTTCGGGAACACGCGGCGCCCCACGACCAACATCAGGGCGATGAATACCCCGATTTTCGCCACAGCGACCAACAGTGTCTGCCACAGGTCGCTGTCGAGTCCCGGTGCGGCGCTTGCGCCATCCGGGGCAGCCAGCCAGCCGCTGAGTGGCGGCAGCAACAGCAGCACCAGAATCATCGCCAGGTCTTCCACGATTAGCCAGCCGACGGCAATGCGCCCATCCAGTGTCTCGAGGTGATTGCGCTCTTCCAGCGCCTTGATCAGCACCACTGTGCTCGCCACGGAAAGTGCGAGCCCGAACACAAGGCTGCCTCCCAGGCCCCAACCCCAAAAACTCGCCAGCCCGGCGCCCAGCGCCGTGGCCACGGCGATCTGCACAATGGCACCGGGTACCGCGATGCGACGCACTGCCAACAGGTTGTCGAGCGAGAAGTGCAGGCCGACGCCGAACATCAGCAGGATCACGCCGATCTCTGCCAACTGGGCAGACAACCCGGCATCGCCGACGAAACCCGGCGTGGCCGGGCCCAGCATGACACCCGCTATCAGGTAGCCAACCAGCGGCGGCAGTTTCAGGCGACTGGCGATGAGCCCCATGACCAGCGCCAGCACCAGACTGGCGGCGATAGTGGTGATCAGGGTAATACTATGGGGCATCTCTACAGCACCTGGAAAATGTGGATGGCAATTCGGTAAAGCCGGAGGATTGACGGACTGGTTCGCACTGCGCCCCAGCACTGACAACTCTATCATTACTGCGCGCCGAAACTTGACGCAATTTTTCCCGGCCGCTGCGGCTCCACCGGATATCGGCATGGCAGTGCCAGCCGGAGGAGCGACCAGCGACCAGCGACCAGCGACCAGCGACCAGCGACCACCG
>JAGRIE010000036.1 GCA_020443425.1 Halioglobus sp. | reverse complement strand
CATCTGATTGTTAAACAACATCTGAGACCGCCAGGGTTCAGATTCTCGATAAGGGCTTGCCCTGTCGAGGATGCGCATTATACGTATCGCGACTCCCCCTGCAAGCGCTTTTACGAAATATTTCAAGGATATTTCAAAGCGCCCGATATCTGCTCAAAACTTAGCCAAAATCACTGCTCACTAATCGTACAAAGATCGCGCGATTTCAGCTGTGCGCTGCAGCACCCGAGCGCGATCGAATACGGTATCGCTGCAGCCTCCAACCCAACAGCAGGGCAAAAACAGCAAGGTAGAACAAAGCCTCACCGAGATCGGACCGCGCCTGCCAGAGCAAATGCAGGCAGGCAAGCAGGGCCGCAGGGTAAATGAGGCGGTGCAATCGCAGCCAGTTACCGCGCAGTCGTCGCTGCATACGGCGGGTCGATGTCACAGCGAGGGGAAGCAGGAGTACCCAGGCGGCAAACCCCAATGTGATATAGGGGCGCTCAGCCAGTTCCTCACCCAGTGCCGCAGCATCCCAGCCGGTATAGAACTGCAGGAACGCGACAAAATGGACACAGGCGTAGAAAAACGCAAACAGCCCCAGCATACGGCGCAGCCTCATCACAGTGGCCCAGCCTGTCCATGCCCGCAGTGGTGACACCAACAGACACAGCGCCAGCAGTCGCAGCGCCCACTCCCCGGTTGAGACCATCAAGGCTTCAGCGGGGTCGGGTCCCAGCTGGTCGTAAACCGCCGCGTACGCTATCCAAGCGAAGGGCAGCAAACACAGTGCGAACGCAGTGACTTTGACCCAGCGCTGCATACTCAGTAATTCCGCGCCAGGTCCATCCCCTGGTAGAGACCAGCCACCTGCTCGGCATAGCCGTTGAACATTTGGGTCGGTATGCGATTGGGCCGGAACAGCGATGACGGCAGGCGCCGCTCAGAAGCCTGGCTCCAGCGCGGGTGATCCACGTCGGGATTGACGTTGGCATAAAAGCCATACTCTTTCGGCGCCAGCGTCTCCCAGGTTGTCCTGGGGCGCCTGTCGGTCAGGCGAATCCGCACCACAGACTTGATGCTTTTGAACCCGTATTTCCACGGCACGACCAAGCGGATGGGCGCCCCATTCTGGTTGGGCAGGGTCTTGCCGTAAAGGCCCACAGCCATCAGGGTCAGTGGGTGCATCGCCTCGTCTATCCGCAGCCCCTCGCGGTACGGCCAGTCGATGGTTGTGGTAAAGGAGCGGGTACCGGGCATTTCCTTCCTGCGGTACAGGGTTTCGAACGCCACATACCTGGCCTCGGACGTGGGCTCAAATCGCTGCAGCAGATCGGCCAACGGAAAGCCTACCCACGGCACCACCATGGACCAGGCCTCGACACAGCGCAGGCGATAGATCCGCTCCTGCAGGTCGAACCCGGACAGAATATCCTCAAGATGCAAGGTCCCTGGCTTGCGCACCAGGCCGTCAACCTGCAGCGACCACGGGTCGACCTTCATCTCATGCGCATAGCGCGCCGGATCACCCTTGTCGGTGCCAAACTCATAGAAATTGCCATACGCAGTGATGTCGGCAAACGGTGTCGGCGGTTCACGGGTGCGAAAGGCGTCACCCTGCCCGGCAGGCTGGTCATACACCAGCGCCTCACCTCCAGTGACGACATCCGCAGATGTCGATGCAGCCGCCCCGCCCAACAGCGGTAGCGCCGCCAGACCGGCCGCGCGCATAAAATCCCGGCGTTTCAGGTACACCGACTCCGGGGTGATTTCAGAAGACGCTATCGAGGGTGGGGAAAAACGTTGGCTCATGACATCCGGATCCAGTTGACAGTGCACTGTCTTATTCAGAACAGTAAACCGGCGAATGGTTCCCGGCGCCGTGTCTTCAGGCGGGCGTCAGGTTTTGCGTCGCTTGCGCCTGTTGACACCCTGCATGACCGGCCCGGACAGCGCATAGGCCAAAAACGCAACCAGCAGGATGCTCGGCGGATCGAGCGTGATCAAGCCGAATACCAACACCACCGCAATCATCACCACGAAAGGCACCCGACCGCGAAAATCGATGCCCTTGAAACTGTAGTAAGGGAAGTTCGCGATCATCAGGAAACCCACAATGGCCGTGAGCAGCCCGATCACCACAGACAGTTCACGGGGCAGGTCTGTGCCCACCAGGCCGAGGTCGTGGCAGACCCAGACCGCGCTGGCCAGGATCGCGGCAGCAGCGGGGCTGGCCAAACCGGTGAAGTAGTTTTTATCTGCGGTATCGATCTGCGTGTTGAAACGCGCCAGTCGCAAGGCCGCACAGGCGACATAGATAAACGCCGTACTCCAACCGAACTTGCCCAGCCCTTCCAGCGCCCAGCTGAACACAACCAGCGCCGGTGCCACACCGAATGACACCATATCCGCAAGGCTGTCGAACTCAGCCCCGAATTTACTCGAGGTGTTTGTAATACGCGCGATACGGCCATCCAGCCCATCCAGCACCATCGCAAAAAAGATCGCGACAGCGGCGTTTTCGAAATCCCCGCGCATCGCTGCAATAATGGCGTAGAAGCCGGCGAACAGGGCGGCAGTAGTGAACAGGTTCGGCAGCAGGTAAATCCCCTGGTGGCGGACGGTCCGGCCATTCTCCGACACTTCCTCCTCGTGCTCATCCACCACATCCACCAGCAGGTCCAGACGCGGAGCGACGCCTCCAGCGGCGCCCTCCGGCCCGGGTTGCCGCGGCTCAGAATCCTGGCCGGTATTGTCGTCTTGTACGCCCATGCAATTTTCCAGTGTGTCAGTTCGTCGCCTATGGTATCAAACAGTATCGCTGTAGGTCTGCCCTGCGACATCCCAAAACGATTTCACCAGCGGGCTGGCCAATCGCTGCGCCAGGCTGCACAAGCCGACAGTGAGTGGCGGCAAGCCCACCGGCACGGCGATCTGGTTGACGCGGGACGCCATACCGCTGGCTTCGATAACCAGTTGCGGTGCCACCCCCACCCCCAGACCCAGGCCGACCATCGCCACAATCGCTTCATGCCCGGCCACCTGCGCATAGATGCGGGGCCGGACGCCCTGCTCCCGGAACCACGCGTCCAGCATCTCCTTGGTAATGCCCCGCTCCGGCACAATAAACGGTATACCGCTCCAGTCGATACCCCGGCTGCCGGCATCCGCAGCCAACACCATATCCCGCACGGCGCAATCCGCAGCGGGCACACAGAACTGCAGCGGTGATTCCAGCAGTGGCAGAAACTCCATGCGGCGCGGCATCTGGCTGGGTCGCCCACTCACGGCAACATCATCCTGGCCGTCGAGAATCCTGCCGATACCGTCAGCCTGGTCCCCGGTGTGCATCTTGATTTCAACGGCGGGGTGAGTCACACGGAACGCTTCAAGTATAGGTGCGAGTACCCGGTAGGTAGCCGTTACAGAGCAGTACAGGCTGACTTCTCCGGCGAGTTCCTCCTGATTGCCCAGCCTGCGGCGCAACTGCTGCCACTCTGCCACAGAGTGACGCGCATACTCCCGAAACTCGCGCCCCGCGCGGGTCAGCCGCACCCGGCGGTTGTCCCGCTCCAGCAGGGGCTGGCCCAGTTCCTCCTCCAGCCGCTGCACGGTTCTGCTGACCGCCGACACACTCATATGCAGCAGTTCACCACTGCGGCTGAAATTGAGCGTATCGGCGACACTCAGGAATACCGATAAAGCCCTGATCTCCACGAAGCCCACCTTGTTTGCGTCTATCGCAATACAGTATTACCTATATAGCGTTTTACGCAAGAAGGAAAATCCCGTATCGTTCGCCACCACCTGCCATCACCCACCTGAGGATTCCTGCTATGGGACACAACTACTTCAACACGCTGCCATTGCGTCTGCAGCTCAACCAGCTCGGCAAATGTCGCTTCATGGACCGCTCTGAATTCGCCGACGGCGTGGATATGCTGCGCGGCAAAAAACTGGTGATTGTCGGCTGCGGGTCGCAGGGCCTGAACCAGGGCCTGAACCTGCGCGACAGCGGCCTGGACGTCTCCTATGCGCTGCGCGAGAGCGCCATCTCGGGCAAGCGCCAGTCCTGGAAAAACGCCACCGAAAACGGGTTCACCGTCGGCACCTATGAGGAACTGATTCCCGACGCGGACATGGTGCTGAACCTGACACCGGACAAACAGCATACCAGTGTCGTGAACGCCGTGATGCCGCTGATGAAGCACGGTGCATGCCTGTCCTACTCCCACGGCTTCAACATCGTGGAAGAGGGTATGAAAATCCGTGAGGACATCACCGTCATCATGGTTGCCCCCAAATGCCCCGGCACGGAAGTGCGCGAGGAGTACAAGCGCGGTTTCGGCGTGCCGACACTGATTGCCGTGCACACTGAAAACGACCCCAACGGCGACGGCCTGGAACTGGCCAAGGCCTATGCCGCTGGCACTGGCGGACACCGCGCCGGTGTGCTGCAATCGTCCTTCATCGCCGAGGTCAAGTCCGACCTCATGGGAGAACAGACCATCCTCTGCGGCATGCTCCAGACCGGCGCGATACTGTGCTTCGACAAGATGGTGGAGAAAGGCATAGACCCCGGCTACGCCTCGAAGCTGATTCAGTACGGCTGGGAGACAGTGACTGAGGGCCTGAAACACGGCGGCATCACCAATATGATGGACCGCCTGTCCAACCCCGCCAAAATCCGCGCCTTCCATCTGGCGGAAGAACTGAAAAGCATCATGCGTCCGCTGTATGAAAAGCACCAGGACGACATCATGACGGGTGAGTTCTCGCGAACCATGATGGAAGACTGGGCAAATGACGATGCCAACCTGCTGAAATGGCGCGCCGCCACCTCAGAGACCGCCTTTGAAAAATCCACCAACACCAGCGCCGAGATTCCCGAACAGGAGTTCTACGATCACGGCATCCTGCTGGTTGCCATGGTCAAGGCCGGTGTGGAACTGGCGTTTGAAGTCATGGTCTCCGCCGGCATTATCGCCGAGTCGGCCTACTACGAGTCGCTGCACGAGACGCCGCTGATCGCCAACACGATTGCGCGCAAGAAGCTGTATGAGATGAACGTGGTGATCTCTGATACCGCAGAGTACGGCTGCTACCTGTTCGATCACGCCTGTCGCCCGTTGCTGGCCGACTTCATGAGCAAAATCGATATCGATGTGATCGGCAAGGGTATCGAGGGCGATAACGGTGTCGACAATATGGAGCTGATCGCCGTGAATGATGCGATTCGCGCCCATCCGGTCGAGATCGTCGGTAAAAAACTGCGCGGCTACATGACAGCGATGAAGCGCATCGTTTAAGCTGGAAAACAGCGATAGAAAAAAAGGGGCCGATGGCCCCTTTTTTTATTGCCGGAACTACAGGCTCAACACCTTCTCCCCGCGTGAGATTCCCGCGACCCCCGAGCGTACAACCTCAAGGATCTCGGCACCGGCCATCGCCGCCACAAACGCGTCGAGTTTGTCACTGGTACCTGTCAATTGGATGGTGTACACAGTGGGGCCCACATCCACGATCTGCCCGCGGAATATGTCAGTGGTGCGCTTGACCTCTTCGCGCACAGCACCGATCGCCCGCACCTTGATCAACATGGTGTCGCGCTCAATGTGAGCGCCCTCTGTCAGATCGGCCAGCTTCACCACATCGACCAGTTTATTCAGCTGTTTTGTCAACTGCTCAATACGCAGGTCATTCTCCACCGTGGTCAGGGTCAGCCGCGACAGCGTCGGATCGTCAGTGGGGGCCACGTTCAAGGTCTCGATATTGTAGCCGCGCTGCGAAAACAATCCGACAACCCGTGACAGCGCGCCCGGTTCATTCTCCATCAACATAGAAATAATGCGTCGCATGTCACGTCCTCTCGTTCTTGCTGAGCCACATATCCTTCATCGACCCATTGGGTGCGATATGCATCGGATATACATGCTCCATCGGATCGATAAATATATCCAGGAACACCAGCTTGTCTTTCATTGCAAACGCGGCCTCCATCGCGCCGTCGAGATCTGATAGTTTTTTCACCTGGATACCGACATGGCCGTAGGCTTCAACCAGCTTGACGAAATCCGGGAGCGAGTCCTCGTAGGTGCTCATCGCGTAACGCCCCTCGTACTGCATGTCCTGCCACTGCTTGACCATGCCAAGGTAGTTGTTGCGCAAATTGATGATCTTGACCGCAGTGTTGTACTGGGTGCAGGTCGACAGTTCCTGGATATTCATCTGGATACTGCCCTCACCCGTCACACACGCAACATCACTATCGGGAAAAGCCAGCTTGACCCCCATCGCCGCGGGCAGGCCGAACCCCATGGTGCCGAGGCCGCCGGAGTTGATCCACCGCCGCGGTTTATCAAAGCGATAGTACTGCGCGGCGAACATCTGGTGCTGCCCGACATCCGATGTGACGTAGGCATCCCCTTTGGTGGCGCGATACAGGCTCTCGATCACCTGCTGCGGCATAATCATGTCGCTCTCGTCGTAGCGCCGCCCGGTGTACAGTCCGTGCGCCGCCCGCCAGTCGTCAATCTGCTTCCACCAGCGTTCCAGTGCCGGCTGGTCGGGGATGCTGCTATCTTTCTCGGTCAGCAGGTCGATCTGCGCCAGCAACTCCGTCAATACAGACTGCACAGGACCGACAATCGGAATATCGGCCATCACTGTTTTTGAAATAGAAGCCGGATCGACGTCGATATGTATGACTTTTGCGCCGGGGCAGAATTTATCCACCGTGTTGGTCACGCGGTCATCAAAGCGCGCACCGACCGCCAGGATACAGTCGCTGTGGTGCATGGCCATATTGGCCTCGTAGAAACCGTGCATACCCAGCATACCGAGGAACTGCGGATCACTGCCCGGATACCCGCCCAGTCCCATCAGGGTGTTGGTTACCGGGTAGTTCAATTTGCGCGCCAACTGCGTCAGGAGATCACTGCCATCGCCCAGGATGACACCGCCGCCGCTGTAGATTACCGGACGCTTCGCTGCCAGCAACAGTTTCGCGGCTTTCTTGATCTGGCCGGTGTGGCCGCGCTGCGCAGGCGAATAGGAGCGCATCTTGACCGTCTTGGGATAGCTGTACTCATAGGTTGCATCCGGACGGGTAAGATCCTTCGGGATATCAATCACCACCGGGCCCGGTCGGCCGCTGGAGGCAATATGGAAGGCCTTCTTGATAATCAGCGGCAACTCTTCGGTATGCTTGACCATAAAACTGTGCTTCACGATAGGGCGTGAAATACCGATCATGTCCGTTTCCTGGAACGCATCCTCGCCGATCAGGTGGCTCTGCACCTGCCCGGACAACACCACCATCGGGATAGAATCCATATACGCAGTGGCGATACCGGTCACCGCGTTGGTTGCGCCGGGGCCCGATGTCACCAGCACCACGCCCGGTTTGCCCGTTGCACGCGCGTAGCCATCGGCGGCGTGCGTGGCAGCCTGTTCGTGGCGCACCAGTACATGCGGCACTTTACAGTCCTTGAACAGGGCATCGTATATATGCAAAACCGCGCCGCCGGGATAGCCGAAGATATACTCGACCCCTTCATCTTCCAGTGCGCGGGCGATCATTTCACCGCCGGATAACAACTCCACAAGTTTTCTCCACAACAAAACGCCCGATGCGTAACCCTCACCGGAGCATTCCAAAGTAATGTGTGGTTGTCGCTGGAACAGTACCTGGACCGGTACTGAAGAAGCCACACCACCCCCAATCAAGCTCAATACACTGTCCGGACCGCCCCGACGGGGAATACGATCACGAAACTGCCTGTGTATCGGTCGCCCTGCGGGGTAGCGCAGTGTCTGGCCCTCAACCTGGCCAATGCGGCACAGATTGAATACGGGACTTACCTACAGCTGCACCAAATAATCGAATCAATGCAGTAAGCCAGAGGCCGAGGGTACTCGACGTTAGCTGTTGCCATAGGCAAGACGCGCGTATTGTTGCGTCTGCGGGCCGTGAATGTCAACCTCCAGTGGCCTGTCCCGACCGACAATGAGGCATTAGTCACATTGCCAGCGGCGGGGATGTGGGGTATTTTTGCGGCTGTTTGATTCCACAGCGGGAGGCTCCATCTTGAAGCGCGCATTGACCGATATTGTACTGGTGCTGGCCATTCTTGCCCCGGTATTTGCTGGGCCCGCCGCCGCGGCCGGACAGGTTGTCTATCGCTGGGTCGATGATCGCGGCAACCCCGTCAACAGTGATCGACCGCCGCCCAAGGGCGTCGATTACGAGGTGATCTCGACCAGCTCCAGCATGGTGCGCCCGGTTGACGCCGCTGAGGGCGCGGTGCCGTTACAGGTGAAGCCCAGCCCCAGCAATGAGTTCGAACCGGTGGATACCAGCACCCCCAAGGTCGAGAAAAACCCGGAGTATTGCCAGCGCGCCAGGGAAAACCTGGAGGCGCTTGACCAGAACATCAGGATACAGATGCGCAATGACCAGGGTGAGGTGTATTTCCTCGACGAGGAGCAGAGAGCTGCCCAGCGACAGAAAGCGCTGGACACGATAGAGATCAACTGCGAATAACCGGCACGCTGTCGCCATCTAAAAAAAAAGCGCGCCCGGTACTGCGAAGCACCTTGCGCGCCCTCGTCTGTCGCCGACCTTGGCGACAACTCGCCCCGCTACTGATCAGGCGGTGTTGCTGCTCACGCTGAACACCGTTTCTCCCGACTGCACATCAGCGAGTATCACCTCACCGGGTTGGAACTCCCCGGCCAGCAGGCGCTGTGCCAAGGGATTCTCCAGTTCCCGCTGAATCGCCCGCTTCAGCGGCCTGGCACCGTACACCGGATCGAAGCCGACCGTCACCAGTCGATCCATGAAGGCGTCGCTGACTTTCAGCTCCAGTTCGCGCTCGACCAGCCGGTCCTGCAGACCGCGAAGCTGTATGGTCGCGATACCGCGAATCTGCTCCTCGCGCAGGGGATGGAACACCACGGATTCATCCACCCGGTTGATGAACTCGGGCCGGAAATGCGTGCCCACAACCTCCATCACGGCGGCTCTCATCGCTTCGTAGTCATCGTTGCCGGCCATCTCCTGAATCAGGTGGGAACCGAGGTTCGAAGTCATGACAATCACCGTATTGCGGAAATCGACAGTTCGTCCCTGGCCATCCGTCAGGCGCCCGTCCTCCAACACCTGGAGCAGGATATTGAACACATCGGGATGCGCCTTCTCCACTTCATCCAGCAGCAGCAGCGAGTAGGGGCGACGTCGCACGGCTTCCGTCAGGTAGCCGCCCTCTTCATAGCCCACATAGCCGGGAGGCGCCCCGATCAGGCGCGCGACCGAATGCTTCTCCATGAACTCGGACATATCCACGCGCACCATGGCATCGTCACTGTCGAACATAAAGTCCGCCAGGGCCTTGCACAGTTCCGTCTTGCCGACACCCGTCGGGCCGAGGAACAGGAAGGAGCCATTGGGCCGTTTGGGATCCGACAAACCGGCCCGCGAACGGCGCACAGCATTTGACACTGACGTGATCGCCTCGTCCTGGCCGACCACCCGTTCCCGCAGCGCATCTTCCATGCGCAACAGTTTATCCCTGTCCCCCTCCATCATTTTGGAGACGGGAATACCTGTCCAGCGTGAGACAACCTCGGCGATCTCCTCGTCCGTGACCTTGTTGCGCAGCAGGACGGTATCGGCAGATTCAGACTCCTGCGCCATCTCCAGCTGCTTTTCCAGTTCGGGGATACGCCCGTACTGCAGCTCAGACATACGAGTCAGGTCGCCCGCTCGCCGCGCCGCCTCCAGATCCAGTTTTACCTGTTCCAGGTCGCTCTTGATATGGGCAGCGCCCTGCACGGAGGCCTTCTCCGCTTTCCAGATCTCTTCCAGGTCAGAAAACTCCCGCTCGACCTTGTCGATCTCCTCGTTGAGTCGTTCCACCTGCTTTTTGGCGGCCGGATCGCTGTCCTTTTTCACCGCTTCACGCTCAATCTTGAGCTGGATCAAACGCCGCTCCAGTTTATCCATCACCTCCGGCTTGGAATCAATTTCCATGCGGATGCGACTGGCGGCCTCATCGACCAGGTCAATGGCTTTATCGGGCAGTTGCCGATCGGTGATGTAGCGCTGCGACAGCCGGGCAGCTGCAATGATGGCGCTGTCGGTGATGTCGACACCGTGATGCACCTCGTAGCGCTCTTTCAGGCCACGCAGGATCGCTATGGTGTCCTCTTCATTGGGCTCATCCACCAGCACCTTCTGGAAGCGTCGCTCCAGCGCCGCGTCCTTCTCCACATACTGGCGGTATTCGTTCAGGGTGGTCGCACCGACGCAGTGCAGCTCGCCGCGCGCCAGTGCCGGCTTCAGCATATTACCGGCATCCATAGAGCCCTCGGCCTTGCCCGCGCCCACCATGGTATGCAGTTCGTCGATGAACAGGATCACGCGGCCCTCCTGCTTGGAGAGCTCGTTGAGCACCGCCTTGAGGCGCTCCTCAAAGTCACCGCGAAACTTGGCACCGGCCAGCAGTGCACCCAGGTCCAGCGACAGCACACGCTTGTTGCGCATGGTCTCCGGCACTTCACCGTTGACCACGCGCTGTGCGAGCCCCTCGATGATGGCGGTCTTACCCACGCCGGGCTCACCGATCAGTACCGGGTTGTTCTTGGTGCGACGCTGCAGTACCTGGATGGTGCGGCGGATTTCATCATCGCGGCCGATCACCGGATCCAGCTTGCCCTGCTCGGCCCGCTCGGTCAGGTCTATCGTATATTTGTCCAACGCCTGCCGGGATTCCTCGGCATCCGGATTATCCACTGCTTCCCCCCCGCGCATCGCATCGATGGCTGCTTTCAAATCCAACGGTCGCACACCGTGGGCCTTCATTAATTCACCGGCAGATGTTTTGCTTTCCAGCATCGCCAGCAGTACCAGCTCGCTGGAAATATAAGTGTCACCGCCTTGTTGCGCCAGTTTATCGGTGACGTTGAGAATACGCCCAAGGTCGTTGGACATATGCACGTCACCGCCGGTGCCGGACACGGTGGGCAGCGCATCAACCGCCGCTTTGGCGCCTGCCGCCAGCCCGGCGACATCGGCGCCGGCCTTTTGCAACAGCGGCTTACAGACGCCGCCGCGCTGCTCCAGCAAGGCACTCAACAAATGCACGGGCTCGATAAAATTGTGGTCCTTGCCGAGCGCCAGTGACTGGGCATCCGCCAGCGCAGTCTGCAATTGATTGGTCAGTTTATCCATTCTCATTCGATATCCTCCTAAACGACTACCCCCGACGGAGGCATATCGTATTCATTGCAGGCATAGATGGGGTCGAATCACCCTATTTCAAGTATGGTGATAGCGTCGACAGTAGAAATTTAGCGCAACAGGATCAAACTCGCCATCCGGCCTGTCTGGCCGTCCCTGCGGTAGGAAAAGAACCGGCCCGGGTCACTGAAGGTACACAGCTCTCCGCCGAACACTCCACTCAACCCCATGGCAGTGAGACGTATACGGGCCAGCGCATACAAATCGGCCAGGTAGTGGCCGGGACGATTTGCAGGTATAAAGCAGGCGGCGACAGCCGGCGATGAGAACGCCGAGGCAAGGTAGGCCGCCCTGACTTCCTCACCGACTTCAAAGGCGGCGGGGCCGATCGCCGGGCCCAGCCACGCCAGCAACCGGGCGGGCGGGGTCGCCATCGCCGCAACGGTCGCCTCCAGCACCCCCGCGAGTAAACCACGCCAACCGGCGTGCGCGGCGGCGACCACATCACCATCGATAGAACACAGCAATACCGGCAGGCAGTCCGCGGTCATCACCGTGCAGACCACCCCGCGGGTGCGGCTCCACTGGGCATCAGCCGGTGGTGGGGTTTCGCGCTGCGCTGCCGCCTCCACAACGGCGGTACCGTGCACCTGCGACAACCAGGACAGCGAGGAACCGAGCGGCAGCGCATTGGCTAACAGCGCCCTGTTTGCCTTCACCGCGCGGGTCTCATCAGCCACATGGTCTCCCAGGTTAAACGTGTCATACGGCGCCGAACTGTAGCCCCCGATACGTGTAGTGGACAGCGCACACACATTGGCCGGCGCCGGCCAGTCTGGCTCAATAAAGGGCTGAGTCACTGGCGAGCGGCGGATCTTCCGCCTCCAGAATCGCGATCAAGCCCTGGATATCATCCGGCAGCGGGCACTCAAACTGCACTGCTTCCTCAGTCAGCGGGTGAATGAATCCCAGCGAGCGGGCATGCAGGGCCTGGCGCGGAAAGTGCCGCAGGGCGGCGATCAATTCATCGGAGGCACCCTTGGGAATGCGGGGCCGGCCGCCGTACAGGGGATCTCCAATCAGCGGGTAATGCCGGTGCGCCATATGGACCCGGATCTGGTGTGTTCGCCCGGTTTCCAGATTGACGGTGATTCGGGTGTGATGGCCGAAACGCTGGGCGAGACGATAGTGGGTAATGGCGGGTTTGCCGCCGACGGCTGTCACCGCCATTTTCTTGCGCTGGCGCGGGTGGCGCCCCATGGCAGCGTCGACCGTGCCTCCCCCCGTCATGGCACCGATGACCAGTGCGCAGTACTCGCGCTTGACGGTCCTCGCCTGTAGCTGGTCCACCAGATCGTGGTGTGCGGGCAGTGTCCTGGCGACCACCAGCAGGCCGGAGGTGTCCATATCCAGCCGGTGCACTATACCTGCGCGGGGCAGCAGCGCCAGCTCTGGCGCATGGGCCAGCAGTGCGTTCACCAGCGTGCCCCCGGCGTGTCCCGCGGCCGGGTGAACCACCAGTCCCGCAGGTTTATTGACAACCAGGATAGTGTCATCCTCATAGACAATATCCAGTGCGATATCCTCGCCACGCCATGCTACTTCCGCCTCCAGCTGCGCATCAATCTGCACGCAGGCGCCCTCCGACACCTTGTCTCTGGGGCGGCAGCGCTGGCCATTCACGGATACCGCACCCGCCTTGATCCACTCCTGCAGTCGCGACCGGGAATATTGCGGGAAAAGTTGCGCCGCGGCCTGGTCCAACCTGCTGCCGTGCATTGCCTGCGGCACACTCGCCTGCAGTTCCACCTTGTCAATCATGAGAATTCCTGTTTATGCGCCAGCCCGCCTGTGGTTAAATACCGCAGCAATAACACCCGCGCTGAGTGGGATTTTAGCACGCTGACGCGAGCCATCAGGTGAAAGCATGAAATACATATTGTTAATTATCTTCAGCATGACCCTCTACGGCTGCTCCAGCAACGAGCCGCTGCCGGATATCGCTGCCGATGCCGGCGAACAGCAGATCTACGAGGACGCCCAGCGCTATTTGCGCGGTGACAACTACAATCTGGCCATCAAAAGCCTGGAGTTGCTGGAATCGCGCTACCCTTTCGGCAAGTATGCTGAACAGGCCCAGTTGGAGCTGATCTACGCGCATTACAACGCCTACGAGCACGAGGCGGCAGTCGAGGCGGCAGACCGCTTTATTCGCCTGCATCCCCAGCATCCCAGTGTGGACTATGCCTATTATATGAAGGGCCTCGCAGCCTACTCGGCCAACGAGGACATCTTCGCCCGTTTCATGCCTACTGACCCGACACAGCGCGATACCTCGCAGGCCAAGGAAGCGTTCAGCGAATTTTCCCAGCTGGTGTCCAGGTTCCCCAACAGCCCCTATGCCGCCGATGCCGAGGCCCGCATGATCGCCCTGCGCAACCTGCTGGCGCGGCACGAAATCATGGTTGCCAACTACTACCTGCGCCGCGGCGCCTACCTGGCCGCTGTGAATCGCGGCAGGTATGTGGTGGAGAACTTCCAGCGCACCCCGGCAGTTGCCGACGGGCTGGCGATCATGGCGCAGGGGTATATTTTCCTCGGCATGAACGACCTGGCCCAGGAATCCATCACCGTACTGGCGGTCAACTACCCCAACTATCCGGCCATCGACAAGAACGGCGAGTTTGTGAGCGATTATACCCTGCAGGGCGAACAGCGCTCCTGGATCAACAAGCTATCCTTCGGGCTGTTCGATCCACCCACCCCACCGCAGTTCGATCACCGCCCCGAGGTCTGATAGCACAGCGCTAGTCGCCCAGGCGCCATCCTGATGTAATCGGGTAGCGCCGGTCGCGGCCGAAGCCGCGCCGCGTTATACGCACGCCCACAGGTGCCTGACGACGCTTGTACTCATTCAGGTCCACCAGCCGCAGCACCTTGTGCACCTGCTCGCGATCCATGCCGGTGGCTATGATCGCCTCCGCGCTGTAATCCTCCTCTACGTACAGCGCCAGGATACGATCGAGCACATCATAGGGTGGCAGGCTGTCCTCGTCTTTCTGGTCGGGCGCCAACTCAGCCGAGGGCGGCCGGTCGATCACGCGCTGCGGAATACACGGCCCCAGGGAATTGCGGTAGCGACACAACTCAAAAACCAGTGTCTTGGGGACATCCTTGAGCACATCGAGACCGCCGGCCATGTCGCCGTAAAGGGTGGAGTAGCCCACAGCCATCTCACTCTTGTTGCCGGTGGTCAGCACCAGATAGCCTTTCTTGTTGGAAATCGACATCAACAGCACACCGCGACAGCGCGCCTGCAGGTTCTCCTCGGTGGTGTCCGGACTTGTACCGGCAAACTCCTCCCGCAGGCTGGTCATAAAGGCCTCATAAATGGGTTCAATGGAGATCACCTTGTGCGTGACACCCTGCAAGCGCGCCTGCTCGGCCGCATCCTCGATACTCATCTGCGAGGTGTAGCGGAACGGCATCATCACCGCCTCGACCCGCTCAGGGCCCAGGGCCTCCACAGCCACGGCCAGCGTTAGCGCCGAATCAACCCCACCTGAGAGGCCGAGCACCACACCGCGGAAACGATTTTTATTGACGTAATCGCGCACCCCCAGCACCAGCGCCTGCCAGGTCGCAGACAACTCCTGTGGCGGCGGAGACGGTGCTGGGCCGGTGATGCTCACAGGGTCAGCTGCCATATCCAGTTGCAGCCAGTAGGCGCCCTCCTCAAAACTCGGTGCCGCCGCCGCCACGCTGCCATCAGCGGTCACCGCAAAGGAACCGCCATCAAACACCAGTTCATCCTGCCCTCCCACCTGGTTGACATACACAATCGGAATGCCGGCCTCACGCGCACGGGACGCGACGGTCTCCCAGCGCTCCAGGCGCTTGCCCCGGTGATACGGCGACGAATTGATATTCAGCAGCAGTTGGGCACCGGCGTCAGCCGCCTGCACCGTGGGCGCGCTCTCCCAGATGTCCTCACAGATACTCAAGCCCACCGCGACACCGTTGATATCGACGATGCAGGGCTCGCTGCCGGCCCTGAAGTAGCGTTTCTCATCAAACACCTGGTAGTTCGGAAGGTGCTGCTTGAAGTACTGGGCCACAATCCGGCCGCGGTGCAGTACGCCTGCAGCATTGTACAATGCCCCATCGACACGCAGTGGATACCCGATGACCAGATAGGCAGAGCCCTGCATCGCGGCACAAAGCCTCGCCAGGGACTGCTCAACCCGCAGGCCGATGCTGGGCCGCAGCAGCAGGTCTTCCGGCGGATAGCCGCTGAGCGTCAGCTCCGGGCACACGACAACCGGCGCCTCGTGTTCGCGCTCGGCCAGCCCGATGGCCGCGATAACTTTTTCGGTGTTCCCTTCAAAATCACCTACAAGGGTATTCATCTGGGCCATCAGGATATTCAGGGTGCTCATGGAACCTTCAAACGCTCTCGTTTCGCAGACCGCCATTGTCCGGAAAAGCAGCGCGCATAGCCAGTCCTTGAACGCATCAATACCTGTTACAATGGCACCCACTTGCAGACCCCATAAAAGCCATAAGGCCAGCGCACGGTGAATCGCACAGCCATACTGACAAAACCTGAGGCTCACTCCCCAAGCCACCAGAATCTTGCACTGTTTCGGGTCTATGTGGGTTATCGCTCGCTGCTGTCGGTGGTGTTGCTGATCATGCTGGTGAGCCCGAATACCCGGCAACTGGTGGGAACCCTCAATCCCGCGCTGTATACAACGGTCGCACTGGCATACCTTGCGACCAGTATTCCACTGGTGGGGTCGCTGTCAACGCGCCTGAATCAAAGCCAGAAGCTGATGGTGCTGGTATTTCTGGTGGATATTGTCGCCATTACCCTGCTGTCCGACAGCAGCGGAGGAATGATCAGCGGCCTGCCTGTATTGCTGGTGATAACCGTAGCCGCCAGCGCCGTACTGATCTCCAACAGGACGCTGGCGACCCTCATCGCCGCCATCGGCGTGATGGCCATATTGCTGGATACAGTCTGGCTGATACTGCACGATGTGCTCGACAGCAGCTCGCTGTTCCCTGCCGGCATCCTTGGCTTGCTGATATTCGGTGTGACACTGATGGTGCAACCTATAGCGCACCGGCTGGGTCGCGCCGAGGAACTGGCGCGCAACCGCGCCAGCGACCTCTATAGCCTGCAGCGTCTGAATGAACAGATTGTCCAGCATATGCAGACGGGCATCCTGCTGGTCAATAACGACGGCGTAGTGCGGATCATGAACAAGGCAGCCATCGGATTGCTTGCGCCGGAGCGTCCGGTGACTGTCGAGCAGGGTCGCCAACTGGCGGACTACTGCCCGGAGCTCGCCTACCAGTTCGAGCACTGGAAAAACTCCGGGGTGCACAGGGCAAAGCCGTTCACGGTCGCGCAGGGCACCCTGCCGGTGATCGCCAACTTCCGCGAACTGCAACCCAATACCAACCGCGAGGCGCTGGTGTTCGTGGAAGACTATACGCCCGTGACACAGTATGCCCAGTCACTCAAGCTCAACTCACTCGGACGCCTGACCGCCAGCATCGCGCATGAAATTCGCAACCCACTGGGTGCAATCAGTCACGCGGCACAGCTGCTGCAGGAATCGCAGGAACTGTCACCGCCTGACCGGCGCATGGCGGATATCATCCAGAGCCACTGTGAACGCGTGAACCAGATCGTTGAGAGCGTCATGCAGATCTCTCGCCGCGAGCCTCCCAAACCACAGTACCTGCTGTTGGCGCCATGGTTGACGGAGTTTGTCGGCGAGTACCTGAACGCCCTCAATCGACCGGCGGAAGTGGCCATCGACTGTGATTACAAAGAACTGCTGGTGGAGTTCGACCCGGAAAACCTGCAACGGGTCTTCGCCAACCTGCTGGACAATGCCCTGCGCCATAGCAAACTTGCCACCGGCCGGGAAACGGCACGCATCAAGGTCGACCTGGATGCCTCTCTCCACCAATGCCAGGTCGACATCATTGATGCCGGCAGTGGAGTACCGTCAGCGGATCAGGCAAAATTGTTTGAGCCGTTTTTCACCACGATGGCCGAGGGCAGCGGCATGGGTCTTTACCTGTGCCGGGAACTGTGCGAGATCAACAACGCTGATCTGTACTATCGCCCGACGGAAAAAGGTGAAAGCTGCTTTCGAATTTCCATGAACCAACGAGCGCTCTGATGACCGTGCCAGTCCTGTGCCAGGCAACGCCAGCCAGAGACGGTCCCGAGCAAGGCTGAACAATGACCCAAAGTGTATTGATCGTAGATGACGAGCCGGATATCCGCGAACTGCTGGATATCACACTCAGCCGCATGGGGCTCGATACGCACAGCGCTGCAACGTTGGGAGAAGCCAGGGAGATGGTAGAGCAGATCAAGCCGGACCTGTGCCTGACGGATATGCGCCTGCCGGACGGCAATGGCATCACGCTGGTGGAGTATATACAGCAGCAGTGCCCGCATATTCCGGTTGCTATGATCACCGCACACGGCAGTGTCGAGACCGCGATCTCAGCGCTGAAGGCCGGGGCTTTCGATTTTATCAGCAAGCCGATTGAACTGGAGAATTTGCGACGCCTGGTAAGTTCCGCACTACAACTCGAAGGTGACCCCAGCCGCGCACAGGATGCGGTTGACCAGGAACTGATCGGGTCCGCACCCTCGATCCAGAGCCTGCGACAACAGATCTCCAAGCTGGCGCGCAGCCAGGCACCGGTGCACATACACGGCGAGTCAGGCAGCGGCAAGGAAGTCGTCGCGCGCCTCATTCACAATAACGGCGCGCGCGCAAACGGGCCATTCGTAGCGGTCAACTGCGGTGCTATTCCGCCTGAACTCATGGAAAGCGAATTGTTCGGGCATCTCAAAGGCAGTTTTACCGGTGCCAGCCAGGACAAGGTCGGCCTGTTTCAGGCGGCGTCCGGCGGCACTCTGTTCCTGGATGAGGTCGCCGACCTGCCCCTGTCGATGCAGGTGAAGCTATTGCGTGCAATCCAGGAAAAGACCGTGCGTCCGGTGGGTGCCAGTGAAGAGCAGCAAACCGATATACGCCTGCTGAGCGCCACCCACAAAGACCTGGAAACGGAAGTGGAAGCCGGGCGATTCCGCCAGGACCTCTACTACCGCATCAATGTCATCGGTGTCCGGGTGCCGAGTTTGCGCGAGCGACTGGAAGATCTCCCGGCCCTGACCACGGCAATACTCGATCGTATCGGTACAGCGGGCAGCAAGGCGGCCTATCTGGATAAATCCGCACTCACAGCGCTGGCCGATTACAGTTTCCCCGGCAATGTTCGTGAATTGGAGAATATGCTGGAACGCGCGCTGGCGCTTTCGGACGGGGAGAAGATTACCGCTGATGACCTGCAGTTTTCCAACGCGAGGCCGCACGCGAAACCGGTAGCCGAGCCAGAGCCAGTCGATCGAAGCAAACCGGTCGATCGCGGCAAACCGGCGCGACAGGTGCATGAGGCCTTTGGCGATCTCGAGGGCTACCTGGAAGACCTGGAGCGCGAGATTGTCAGCGCCGCACTGGAGGAGTGCCGCTGGAACAAAACGGCGGCGGCAAAGCTGTTGGGCATCAGTTTCAGAAGCCTTCGCTACCGACAGAAAAAACTCGGGCTGGACGACTGACCGCTCTCACCAGCAGGGCCGACCCCGACCCTCACCAGAGCTTCGTTTGACACCGGACGAATCCAGGCTCAACACGCCGCAGTCGCCATCCGCCGCTTGCGCAAACTGGGGCGTTGCAGAGAGCGTGTACGCAGTGGCTCGTGTGGCGAGGTTAATCAGGTATACCCGATTTTTATCGTGACCATGCAAGACAGTGCCCTGCCCATCGATGGCATACGGATGTGAGGGGTAGTCGAGCTCCGTCAGGACTTCGGCATACCGCCGGTGATCCAGAAAATACTGCTCCTGTCGCATCATGGCCTCCAGCAAAGCCGCCCCACCGAGTGTCCGTCGGGTATCAATGAGTTGCCGCTGATACGCGGGTAGCATCAGTCCCAGCAAGATAACCAGTAAACTGGTGACGACAAGAAGCTCGACCAGCGAAAATCCATGTTGCCTCGCCTCCCCCACTCTATACCCTCCGTCCGCCTACAGTGGATCGATACCGGGTTCACGCCAATAGGTGCGATACAAGCGCTGCGCGTGACTGGGCAGGAGTTGTGTCATATCGCGCACATGATCACCATCGAGGTCATACAGGTCCACGCCTCCTCCCGGCAGAAAAATGGCGTCGGCCACAGGCCTCGGCGGTGCCGGGATACCATCACCGAGTTCATAGTGCCGCCTGCCATTCGCAACCGCCGTGGCGTCTCGAAGCTGCAATACATACAGTTGCCCGCGCCCCTTCCGCCTGCCACAGGGCGTCATCGTGCCGGGGACAAACGTCGATGCGAAAACCCTGCCGCCGTCGGTCAGTGGCTTGGACAGGCCTTTTTCACCGGGTTGTCCAAACTGTACGCGCCAGCCGTGGAGCGCATGCCGGGTTGCGCAGTCGACACTACCCTGCTCGGTCGCGACTCTCTCTGTGCCATCGACACACCCCGTCTGGTCGATCAGGTCGGAAAACTGGTACCTGCCGGCAGGATTACTGACCGAATTCTCCGCCAGCACGACCGTGCTGCCTGTCCTTGTCTCCCTGTCCTTGAGGTAGAATAGTGCGTTCTCCACCAGCGTTTCATTGGGATCTGCGCGATTCCCACTCTGGATAAGCAGGCCATCAAAATATCCACTTTCATCAAACGATTGCAGGAGATCCGGCGCATGGAAAAAACGCCTGTCATCGCGTACCGAGCCGCCGGGTTCATCGGCGTCCGCCCCGAGGTCGGCCAGCTTGGTGATGAACCAGTTGTCCCTGCGATAGTCGTATCGCCCCGCCAGATTCGGCGGCAGGTCGACACGCCATACCGCGCCCCCGGTGTCGCCTACATACACCCGGTGAATCACTCCCTGCGGCGTGACAAGCGCCGACACGGCTGAGGGAATACTGTCGACCAGGCCGGCGTGCATATAGTGCGTATTGCTACGCCTACCCGTCTGCCCCCTGACGGCCTTCCAGATCAATTCACCCGTGCGCGCGTTGACGATATAGATTGCGTTGCCGAGACCATCGTCACCCGTGCTAACGTCCTTGCCGCGCCTGGCAGTGAAATCCTCATTCCATCCGCCGTTGTAGCCACCGGCAAAAATCACAGCGTCCACGACCCTGCCACTGAAATTGACCTTGCCCACCACAGGGGTGGAGAAACTCAATCCCAGTTCATCAAAAGCGCCACCGACCGTCCTGCCGATACGCCACGCCAACCGCGGAACCGCATCCGGATCACTGACATCGAGTGCAAAGTAGCTGGAGCCGCCTCGGCGCAGGCCAACGTACACATAAGCTTCATCACCCGCCGCGTGATCGAGTGTGCCGTCCCCATTGAGATCCACGCGTAACATTGCCGGTGCACCGTCCACACCGTAGTATTTAGGCAACCCCTCGCGGTCGCTGTCATGCCACCAGCGCAGCGCGGGTAGCGACTCCGCCGGGAGAAAGCCGAACAACTCGCGCCCGGATTCGCGCCCCGCTGTATCGGTGCTCTGCACGATATGGAAAATACCCTCGCCGCTGCCAAACATCACCCGAACATTCGGGTTGTCCCTGCTGTAGCCAGGCGTGGCGCCGTAGTTGATCACAAGCGGCCGCGAGTGCATAACCGCGCCAAGTATCCAGCCGCGCACAGTGTTACCCGGTGCATCAATATCCTGCCCTCTCGCCCATCTGATCAGGTCGAGCAGTTCTTCATCCGACCGTGTGTGCCCTGGATCAAGCAGCGGGCGGATGGCGCCGAGTGTCTGCGCATTGGCATCAAATGGCAGCAGTTCACCTCCCTGTGCAGGCGCATAGAACAGCTGCCGGGGGCCGAAACCGTTGACCGCAGGTTCGCCATTGGTATCGCCAATGAAATAGTGGACCGGCTGGTCCGGTGGCAGGCTGTAACGCACAAAACCATCGATTTTTTGCCCAGCACCGCCTCGCGCCACCGCCGCACCATCGGCGTCATCGGGTATCACACCAGCATTGCCGCGCGGCAGCGTCGCGACATCCGTCCAGAATGTCAGGGCGTCATGTCGCAACTGGCCCTTGTTAGTACTCGAGTCGTCATATGCGGGTGAACCCCGCGCATCGAGCACCTGGCCAATCGGTGGCCTATCATTGCGGGGTTCATTGCCGCCGGCGAACACCAGTTTCAGCTTCTTCACATTGCCCGGCCAGTTGCTGCTGTCCTGTGGCAGAAACTGCGACACATACAGTGCGTCCAGCACCTGGCCATGAGAGAACACATCGCGGCCAACAGCCGTATCCATCGCATGGCCGGCAACTGCAACCTGTCCCAGCAGCGCCGCTGTCAGCTGTGATTGCAACTGCACCGGGTCATCGACATACATCACGGACCCACTGCCCCCGGCGGTGGCGTAGTCCTGCGCACTCCCGGGTCGCTGCCGGCTGCTGACAACCCACGCCTGTCGCAAGGGCACCGGGGCATCGGTCTGGGGCAGCAGATCAGTGCTTTCCCGACGCAGATATGCCAGCAACTGTGAGAAAAATGTCGTCTGCTGCAAATCAGGCCATCGCGCTGCCAGTTCGACGTCCAGGTCCTGATCCCGAGCAGGCGAGCCCAGGGTGAACAGAAGGGAGTAGAGCCTGGGGCACTGGGAGGGCTTCGTGAATGGGGTAAGGTAGTAATCATTCTCGATGATACCGTGGTCATAATCGGGTTGTGGCTCCGCACTGCCAAAATTGCCGACGGTATTGCGCCCCAGCGTCACCTCCCCACCGGCAAGGTAACGCAACCATTCAAAGTAAGTCTCGCGAGGCTGCAGGGTATGGCTCGCTTGCAACGCCGGCACCGGCAGGGATTTCAGGGTATCGATGATCTCCGTCCGGTGCGCCTGCAGGCGCCGGTATCCCATAAGAAGGGTGCCGCCACCGAGAGCCGATGCCGGGTCGTCGGCGGGATTGTCCTGGTGGTTGGAGATCAGGATCGACAGGGACAGGTTATCAAGCAGCGAGTTCTCCAGCACCGCGGACAGTACGGCCTTGAAGATACCGGGCGCGGTAACAGACTCACCCTCGTGGTACATATCCTCCAGATGATGAAACGCGGCCTGGCTCATAAAGGGTGGCCGACAGGTATGCGGGAAAGTGCAGAGCGCGGTATCGATACTGCTGTCACCCAGATCCATCACCAGCTGGACAAAAGCACCCTCGGCACCGGCCTCATGCAGGTAGGCTTCAATATCGTCTGCCCTCGACGGGCATGTGGTGATCAGGCTGCAAAGCAACAGCAGATGAGCGCCAAATTTCATCGCGGTGACCCTCCCGGTCGCTATCGAAACGCAGGCACGCGCAAGGCAATACCCTGAACCACACGTGTAGCCGCCGCCCCGGCCACTTGCCCACTGAGTGTTACGTCAATTTCAAACACTGCGGCATCGAAGCTGGTGCTGCTGGATACGATATCTTCACCCTCTCGCAGCGGAAACCCATACCACAGCAGTGGCTCCTGCCGTATCACACGCAAATCCACCGACATTCCCCGCAATGACTGCGCCGTGTCTGGCAGTTGCAACTGATACCTATGACACCCCGGTGGTTCCGCGCCTAGCGGACAGTTGATATCACCAACAGCACCTTCCAGCACAAAATTCCCGGGCTGCTGGGAAACCTCATCTGCAATGCCCTGCGCCGCATGCAGCGCCTCCTGCTGGAACTGGTCATTCCCTGCCATATGCAGTTGCATGATCGAGGACTGCATTACCGTGGCCGCAATCATTGCCAGCATCAACAAAAACACCAGGGCCAGCAGCAGCGATGCGCCGCGACTCGACAAGCGCGACGCGGCCGCGGCGGACAGTGCCGAATACACCATGTATCAACTCCTCGGGGCTTTGTAATTGCGCAGCATTACCGTGGTACTCACCACCCGTCGAAGATAGGCATCACCACTCGCGGGCTGCACTTCACGACCGAGGTGATACGTTCTGCTATCCCGGTACCCGGGAAGCGGGCCAATACTGCGCAGCAGCAGGTATATTTTCGCACTCACAGCGCTGCGCATCTGGGCCTGTGTGGGGGTTGGCGTGTACGTATTGGGCACACCGTCACCGTCGCTATCAACACCAAACTCGAACTGAAGATTTTCCACCCCTTCCACCAGACAGCGGGTAGTCATGGCATCGCCGGCGAGTGTCTCCATGCAAAGGCTGGGAAGCCCATCGCCGACCTCATTGGAATAGGCGCGAATAAAAAGGATACGGGAAATAGCTTCCCAATAGCTCAGCGACGGTACGGCCCTGGACGCATGGCGCAAATCCACCGGCGGCAACCGCTCCCACTCGGGCTCAGCCCCTGAAGTCAGGCGCAGGTACCAGCTCTGGACATCAGAGGCCGTCAGCGTCTCGGCCGGTACACCGCGCAGCAGGCTGGCCTCGGCGGCAGTGCGCTTTATCACTAACAGGTCACTGCCCGGGGCAATCGCCGCGCTGTCCAGGCAGGTAAATATCGTGTTGTAGAGCGACACTGGCGGGGCCTGCCCGTTGTAGTCGCTGATAACGTCCAGCGGAGTGCCGACCTCGAGAGCCCAGTCCCCCTCGCTGCAATCACCACCGACAGCGACCGCCTCTACCTCCTGGGAGGGCGACAGGACGCCGCCGTAAAAGCCCACCATAGCCAACTCCCTCGACAACAGTCGCAATGCATAACGTCCATTTTCCTGCATGCGGGCCATCTGCTCCTCATAGTAGGCATTTCGCTTGGCTGCCAGGTAGGCAGCTGCCATACCGCCACTGAGCAGCAATCCAAGCAGCAGTGAAATCAACAGCTCCACCAGTGTCACGCCACCGTATAACCGATGCCCCCTATACCGCTTGTCGCGCGGCACTGTCATCGCCCCGCAATGAAACTGGACAGTGTTATCACGTGACGATGGGGGGTATCGACGGCGTCGAAGCAATCTTCAGCAGGCATGGCATCGGTGGCCATCACGCTGCGCCAACTGACGCTGATATCCACGTGCCCCGCAACGCTGGCAATACAGCCGCGAGGTGCCAGTAACCCACCCGTATACCCCAGCGCATCACGCTCGGCACTACCCATCAGATGCGATTCCCACTGCCAGAGATCAAAGGCTGCCAATTCGGCGGTAGTGCATTGAGAGACATCGCAATCGACATCCGGGCGCGGCAAGGGATTGGCGTCATCGCCCGCCGCAACCACGCGATAGGCAGGCAGCTGCCCCGGATTCGCACGCATGCGCTCGAGAACGTCCTGCGCCAGCGCAATGGCGGTAGAGCGTTGGCTCGCCTCGATAATGGTTTTCTTGCCGACCAGTTGGGCTGTTAACAGACCCATCATTCCCATTGAAAAAATCATCAATGCGACAAGAAATTCCAGCATGCCGACCCCGCGCTGTGTTTCACTGAGCATCCCTGCCCTCCCTTCCTCGACACAGACCCCTGCGGCCCGCTGCTCAAACAGCGGGGCACTGCCCCCAATCCTCTACCAGCCGCGCGCGGCCAACGATATTCATGACGATACTGAGCGATGGCGCGAGTGCCTGCTGCGGAGGACAGAACATCAGGGTGCGCGTACTGTGTGAAGTGCCGTCAGGCAGAAAGTTGATCAGCTGAAACGCATCACGTGAACCGCTGCGATTGGTCAGGTGGTAACCCTCAGGCAGCCCCTCAAACACTCGAAGCACGGTATCGGTGCCAGTGTCGACCACCTTGTCCCTGTCAGGGTTGGCAAAGACTATCCAGCCCTGGGCGTAGATTCCTGAGCATTTGGGGACGCCGGTCTGCGCCATCGTGGAAGGACAGATGCTGACCGTCTGGTTCCTCATCACAGCCTCGCTGCGAGCGAGATTGATCGCGCCCAGAAACCGGCTGGACTCAGCGTGCAGGCGGTTGCCTGCCAGCTGGCGCTGCATCAGGGGCGCACCGACTGACAGGAGAGTGCCGATGAGCACCACCACAATCATCATCTCCACCAGGGTGAAACCCCTGCCCCGAATCTGTAGTGACATCCTGTCCACGGTATTCCTCCTTACCGGGACAAGCATAGGCAAGCCCAAACAATGCGCCAAGGCATTGGCTGAATATGCCAGAATGCAGGTGTGATGATGCCCGGTGAAAGGCGCTTATCGCCGGGCTGTGGCTACAAATTTTTCACTGCGATACGCAGTTCACGCGGCAGTGAAAAGGTGACGTTCTCCGGCCGGCCGGCAACTTCGATCGGCGCACTGGCGCCGAGTGCGCAGAGGCCGTCCAGCACCTCCTGCACCAGGACCTCGGGTGCTGACGCTCCCGCGGTAACGCCGATACGGGTCTTCCCCTGCAGCCACTGCGGGTTGATATCCTCGGCCCCATCGAGCAGATAAGCCTCGGCGCCCATGCGCTCAGCCAGTTCCCGCAGGCGGTTGGAATTGGAACTGTTGGGAGAGCCGACCACCAGCATCAGATCGCAATCTGCGGCCAGCTTTTTCACCGCATCCTGACGGTTCTGTGTGGCGTAACAGATATCATCCTTGCGCGGCCCCTCAATATTTGGATACCGCGCGCGCAGGGTATCGATCACCTTGGCGGTATCGTCCATCGACAAGGTGGTCTGCGTCACATAGGACAAATTGTCGGGGTCCTTCACCACCAGTGCAGAAGCCTGTTGATCGTCCTCCACCAGATAGATCTCGCCACCGGCGCGGCGATCATACTGCCCCATCGTCCCCTCTACCTCGGGATGACCGCGGTGGCCGATCAGCACACACTCACGGCCCTGCATGCTATAGCCTGCAACCTCCACGTGCACCTTTGTCACCAGCGGACAGGTGGCGTCGAATACCTTCAGGGAACGCTCCGCGGCTTCCCTGCGCACAGCCTGTGACACCCCGTGGGCACTGAAAATAACGATGCAGTCGTCCGGCACTTCATGCAGGTCATCGACGAAGATGGCGCCACGTGCGCGCAGGTCTTCCACCACGAATTTATTGTGCACCACTTCGTGGCGCACGTAGATCGGGGCACCGAAGACTTCCAGTGCCCGATTGACAATATCAATCGCACGATCGACCCCGGCGCAAAACCCGCGGGGATTAGCCAATCGAATTTCCATTCCCAGACACTTCTCCTGCTCCGCAAACCCGGGGCCATTCCCCGACGCGGACGCTGTTTACCCAGTGAGCCTAGTGCAGCTCTGCCGGCTCTACCCTGTGGATCAACACGTCGAAGAGGATTGTACGCCCCGACAGGGGATGATTGAAATCGACCGTCACCTCATCGTCGTCAAACGCGATGATCATACCGGGCACTTCGCCACCACTGGCATCGGCAAAGGAGAACACAAGACCGATCTCCAGTTCCATGTCATCCTCGAATTCGTCGCGCGCCAGATACTGCACATTGTTGTCATTTGGCTGCCCGAAGGCATCCTCGGGCGGCACAACAAACATCTGCCGTTCACCGGGAGACATACCGAACAGCAGGCGTTCGAAGCCGGGGAGCAGACTGCCGTCACCGATCACAAAATTGACTGATTCTCCGCCAAAATTGCTGTCCACTTCCGAGCCATCTTCCAGGCTGACCGAGAAATTCAGGAAAACTCGAGTGCCCTCACTGACAGGTACCGTACTCATCAACCGGTTTTCCTCTCGCCCACAGCGGGCTTATCTCGATGTATAAAACTGTCCAATAGCATGCAGGCCGCACCCACCGAAATGGCGGAATCCGCAATATTGAACGTCGGAAAGTAGTGATTTTCATAGTGTACTGAAATAAAGTCCACGACATACCCCAGCGCCACGCGGTCCCACAGGTTGCCGAGGGCACCGCCGAGTATCAACCCGAGGCTGAATGCCAGCAAGCGCTGGCCACGCGGCATTACCACCAACCAGACCACCAGCGCAACACTGATCGCCGAGGCCAGTGCCGCGAAAAAGTAGCGCTGCCAGCCGCCTGCATCGCTGAGGAAACTGAATGCCGCGCCAGTATTGTGATGCAGCGTGATATTCAGCCACCAGAACACCTCCACCGGCTGCGCATAGCTGAGGTTATTGGTCGCTGCCACCTTGGTGTACTGGTCGACTAAAATCACAACCGCCGCGAGAATGAACCAGGGAATAGCGTGAGTTCCGTTACGCAAAGCAGCGTTGCTCCCCTTGGCCATCGACATTTTCGATACAGCGTTCGCACAGTGTCGGGTGTGCGGCACTGGCGCCCACCGAAGGGCTGCGGTGCCAGCACCGCTCACACTTCTCCGCGTCCGCCAACTCGATCAGCAACTTCAGCTCTGGCAATTCACTGCTGACAGCGCCCGCAGGCGCCGCCTCCAGTGGCTCGACCGAAGCCGCCGAGGTGATCAACACGAAACGCAATTCATCGCCGAGGGCCAGCAGAGTCCCTGCCAGTTCAGTCGTACAGTACAGCGTCACCGTGGCGTCCAGTGAGCCGCGCAACACGCCGGCTGCACGCTGTGCTTCCATCGCCTTGTTCACCGCACCACGCACAGCCATCATGCGCTGCCAGAACCCACGCCCCATGGCGTCGTCGGCAGCCAACTGCTGCAAACCGTCATACCACTGCTCCAGCATCACCGAAGGGCTGCGCTCACCCGGCAGGTTCTCCCAGATTTCTTCCGCCGTAAAACTCAGGATAGGCGCTATCCAGCGCACCAGTGCCTCACCAATATGGAACATCGCAGTCTGTGCGGAGCGTCTGGCAACACTGTCCGCCTGTGTGGTGTACTGTCGATCCTTGATGACATCCAGGTAAAATCCACCGAGGTCAATGGCGCAGAAATTGTGCAACTTCTGGTAGATCTGGTGGAAGTGGAAGCCGCGGTACGCCTCGATGATCTCTGCCTGTAACTGCGCCGCGCGATCCACCGCCCAGCGATCCAGTGACAGCATGTCAGAGGCAGCCAGCGCATCGGCAGCCGGGTCAAATCCGTTGAGATTGGATAACAGGAAACGCGCAGTATTGCGGATTCTGCGATAGGAGTCCGCCGTGCGGTTGAAAATCTCATCGCTGACCGTCAGCTCCCCGCGATAATCAGTCGCCGCCACCCAAAGCCGGAGAATATCCGCCCCCAGCTCGTCCATCACTTTCTTCGCGGGAATGATATTGCCCAGCGATTTCGACATTTTGCGGCCGTCACCGTCTACTGTGAAGCCGTGGGTGAGGACCGTTTTGTAGGGTGCGACACCCTCGATTGCCATGCTGGTCAGCAGTGAGGACTGGAACCAGCCTCGATGCTGGTCCGAACCTTCCAGATACAAATCGGCGGGAAACTGCAGCTCCGGCCGTTGCTGCAGTACGCAGGCGTGCGTGACACCCGAGTCAAACCAGACGTCCAGCGTGTCTGTCACTTTCTCGTAATCGCCAGCCTCGTTACCCAGCAGTTCCGCCGCGTCAAGCTCAAACCAGGCATCGACACCGCTGTGTTCCATACGCTGCGCAACCTGCTCCATCAATTGCGTCGTGTCCGGGTGCAACGCACCGGTTTCGCGGTGCACAAACAGCGCTATAGGCACGCCCCAGGTACGCTGGCGCGAGATACACCAGTCCGGCCGCTGCGCCAGCATACTGTCGATTCGCGCGCGCCCCCACTCCGGCAGCCACTGTACGCCGTCCACGGCCGTCAGTGCCTGTTCCAGCAGCCCCTGCTGATGCATACTCACGAACCACTGCGGCGTCGCCCGGAAGATGATCGGCGTCTTGTGCCGCCAGCAGTGGGGATAGGAGTGATCGTACTCCTCGCTGTGCAGTAGCACACCGCGCTGCTGCAGCAACTCGATCACGGCTGTATTGGCCTTCAATACATGCTGGCCGGCAAAAAACTCGGTATCGGGAAGATAGACACCGTTGGCACCGACCGGGTTGTAGACCTCCAGCCCATACTTCTGGCCGACCACAAAGTCATCCTGACCATGTGCGGGAGCCGTATGCACTGCGCCACTGCCCGCCTCGGTCGTCACGTGCTCACCGAGGATTACCGGCACCTGCCGCGCAAGAAAACAGTGTTGCAGCATCTGGTGTTCCAGCGCCGCGCCTTTGCACCGGCCCAGGATATTGACAGCCTCCAGACCGTAGCGGGCAGCGCAAGGCTCTGCCAGCTCCTGCGCCACTAACAGCGCCCGATCGCGGCCTTCGATCAATACATAATCCAGCTCCGGATGCAGGCTCACAGCCATATTGGCCGGCAGCGTCCACGGAGTGGTAGTCCAGATCGGAACGGCGATCTCCCCGCTGTAGTGCGCACCGCAGGCGGCATTGAAGGCCGCAGGATCGACTGCCACGAAGGCGACATCAATCGCCGGAGAGCGCTTGTCCTGGTACTCCACCTCTGCCTCGGCCAGAGCGGAGCCGCAGTCCATACACCAGTGCACGGGCTTGAAGCCCTTGTGCAGGTGGCCGTTCTCGATAATCCGCGACAGCGCACGGACAATGTTTGCCTCGAACTTGAAGTCCATCGTCAGGTAGGGCCGGGACCAATCGCCAACCACACCCATGCGCATAAAGTCTGTCCGCTGGCCGTCGATCTGGCGCTGGGCGTACTCGCGACACTTCTGCCGGAACTCTGTCGCCGTGACCTTGGCACCGGGTTTGCCAACCTTCTTCTCCACATTCAGTTCGATAGGCAGGCCGTGGCAATCCCAGCCGGGCACATAGGGCGCATCGTAACCATCCAGGGTTCGCGACTTGACGATGACGTCCTTCAGTATCTTGTTGACCGCATGACCTACATGCAGATCACCATTGGCATAGGGGGGACCATCATGCAGGATGAATTTCGGCCGGCCGGCGCAGGCCTCACGTATCTTTTCGTACAGCCCCATCTCCTGCCATCGTTTCAGGCGCTGGGGTTCCCGCTGCGCCAGGCTGGCCTTCATCGGGAAAGCCGTCACCGGCAGATTCAGTGTGTCTTTGTAATTGCTCATAGTTTTTTAGACCGAGTTCCGGTCCCGGTTGAACCAGGCCCGAGTATGCTCTATATCCCTCGCAATGTTCTCTTGCAGCTCCTTCACAGAGCCGAATTTGATTTCATCCCGCAGCTTGTGGCGGAATGTCACCTCAATGTAGCTCCCGTACAGCTCGACCTGCCGATCGAGCAGGTGCACCTCCAGATTGGCCTTGATACTGTCATCCACCGTAGGTCGCACGCCCACATTGGCCACGCCCTGCGCCCGGTGCAGGCCGCTGCCGCTGACCTCGACCGTGTAGACACCCGACAGCGGCGCCCGCAATCGCCGCAACTCCAGATTGGCGGTGGGCGTACCGATGGTACTACCCAGCTGGCGGCCGTAAATTACCCTGCCGGAAATGCTGTATGGACGACCCAACAGCGCCTCCGCGGTATCAAAATCGGCACTTTCCAGCGCCTCCCGGATACGGGTACTGCTGACCCGTTCGCCGTCGATGGCAAACGTGGGGGTAGACCCCGCCTCGAAGCCGAACCGCGCCCCGCGCTCCCGCACCAGATCTATATCACCCTGCCTGTCGGCACCGAAGCGAAAATCATCGCCCAGCATCACGTAGCGCACGCCCAGCCCCGCGACGAAGACATCGTCGACAAACCGCTGTGCCGACATACCCCGAAACTGCTCGTTGAACCGGATGCGCAACAGGCGATCCACCCCCAGCGATTCCAGTGCACGGCATTTCTCCCAGAAGCTCATTATCCGCGGCGGAGCCTTGAGCGGCGAAAAGAACTCCCGCGGCAGTGGCTCAAAAACGATAATGAGTGAGGGCAGGTTAAACTCTGCCGATTTCTCAAGCAGCCGACGGATCACCGCCTGATGACCGAGGTGCACACCATCGAACGCACCGATTGTCGCGACACAACCGTGATGTCTGGGCCGCAGATTATGCAGGCCTCGAATCAATTCCATGGGTATTAATGCCCGGTCAGCCCAAACGCTGCAGTATAGCGAACTTGAGCTATATAGCCTATGGCCTGAACTGTTAGATAACCGGGAAAATCACGGCGCGGGCGGCCGCCACTACTGGGCTGGCGGGGCACGAAGGTGTGACATCCGCGTACCCAGCAGCCAGTGCGCTGCAAAGTAGGCGGCCACCCCGATCGCACACAGCAGCAGCAGCTCCCCGGTACGGCGCAACCAGTGCCATTGCAGCCAGACCTGTTGCTCCGGCATATACCACAGGATGACGACTACCAGACAGGCACAGGCGAACAATAACCGCCGTAAAAACAACGCCCACCCCGGCTGGAACTGGTAAAATTCCCGCTTCAACAGGCCGCGCAGCAACAGGGTTGCGTTGAGCATGGCCGCAAGGCTGGTCGCCAGCGCCAGCCCGACATGCCCGATATTCCAGAAATACATCAACGGCAGTGCCAGCAGCAAATTCAGGAACATATTTGCAACCATCGCGATAATCCCTATCTTCACAGGTGTCGCGGTATCCTTGCGCGCATAGAAGCCGGGCGCCAACACTTTCACCAGCATGAACGCGATCAGCCCAATACTGTAGGCCTGCAAACTCAGGGCTGACATATCGACATCGGTGGATGTCAGCTCACCATACTGGAACAGTGTAATCAGGATTGGCTGGGCCAGTAGTAATAGCGCCAGCGCGGAGGGCACACCGATCAGCAGCACACAGCGCATGGCCCAATCCAGTGTGCCGCTGAAATGCGACTGGCGGGCCGCAGCCCGATGGGCGGAGAGGTTCGGCAGAATCACCGTGGCAATCGCGATACCAAAAATACCCAGTGGCAGCTCTGCCAGCCTGTCGGAGTAGTACAGCCAGGACACGCTGCCGGTCGGCAGAAAAGAAGCCAGTACGGTGTCCAGCAACAGATTGATCTGGCTGACCGACACGCCGAAGAGCGCGGGCACCATCAGGGTCATGATACGCCGCACCCCCTCGTCCTTGGTATCCCAGCGGGGCCGCGGCACCAACTCCAGGCGGTACAGCGAAGGAAACTGGAACAAGAGCTGGATCACCCCGGCAAAAAACACCCCCCAGGCGAGCGCAAACACCGGCACCTCGAACCATGGCGCCGCCACCAGTGCCGCAAAGATCAGGGAAAGATTCAAAAATACCGGGGTGAAGGCCGGTACCGCAAAGCGGCCATAGCTGTTCAATATGGCGCCGCAAAAACCGGTCATGGAGATCAGCATCAGGTACGGAAAAGTGATGCGAATCATCTCGGAGGTCAGCCGGAATTTTTCGGGCTGGCTGACGAAACCCGGGGCGAAAATCGCGGTTATGACAGGTGCTGCCAGCATCGAGAGCGCCGTGATAAACAGCAGCGATCCCCCCAGCACGCCGGCCACCCTGTCGACGAGGGCCTTGACCGCCGCGACGCTGCCCTCGGCCTTGTAATCGGCCAAAACCGGAATAAAAGCCTGCGAAAACGCGCCTTCCGCAAACAGTCGACGCAGGAAGTTCGGTATCTTGAAGGCGACGAAGAATGCATCCGCGTTGGCGCTGGCTCCGACAAAAGCCGCAATAGCGACGTCACGCAGCAACCCCAGAACCCGTGAGGTCATCGTCATACTGCCGACCAGCGCGCTGGATCGCAGCAGGCCTGGCGCCTGTTTGACGGGAGTGTTCGGGTCGCTGTCAGTCATATGCAATCGGGCGCTGCGCCGCTTCAGCACCAGCGCTCACGCACCGCGGCACCGTGGATCTGCAGCCACTGCAGCGCGATCAGGGTGTGTCCGTTGGGGATGCGGTCCTGCGCCAGCAACTGCAAGGCATCACGGCGCGGGATAGAGTGGACCAGGATATCCTCACCCTCCTCCTGCAAACCGCGCAGTTCACCGATAGCCGCTGAATTCACCCGACCACAGAACAGGCGAACCCGCTCTGTACAGGCACCGGCGCTCGGGAAAACCGTTGCGATGGGCAGCAACTCGGAGAGCTCACACCCGGCCTCCTCCATCGCCTCGCGATGAACCACGGCCACGTCACTCTCACCTTCCTCCACAACCCCGGCAATCAGCTCCAGCATCCAGGGGCTATCGTCGCCACGGATGGCACCGGGGCGGAACTGTTCAATCATTACCAATGTATCGCTGACGGGATCATAGGGAAGCACGCCCACGGCATCACCGCGCTCGAACACTTCCCGCACCAACGGCTCACTCCAGCCGCCGTCAAAACGCCGGTGCTGCAGGGTCAGCTTGCGCATGGAATAATGGCCGGACCAGACGGTCGTGTCATCCAGCACCCGCACATCCTGCGCTCCAAACTGTAGTTCCAAAGATTTCAAAACCGCCCGCCGGTATACCAGTTCACATCGCGCGAGTACTTATCCACCTCGTCCACCACATCAAGAATCAGTGCGAACAGCGCCATACGCACCAGCAGGCCATTATCGGTTTGACGGAAAATGGCCAGATTGGGATTGTCGTTCAGGTCGTCGTCCAACTCCCGCGCATTGGCTCGAGAATCCCGCGGCAGCGGGTGCATGATGACGGTGTTCGGCTCGCAGTGATGGGTATAGATATTCTGGTTCAGGCGGAAGCGACCGCGGTACAGGTCTGCCTCCTCCTGCGAGCTGAAACGCTCCTCCTGGATACGTGTGGAGTAGACAATGTCCACATGGGAGATGCTCTCCTCCAGCTTGTCGGACTCCAGTACACTGTGCCCGGTGCTGCGCAGGTCCTCAACGATCTCTGGCGGCATCCGCAATGCCTCTGGCGACACCAGCACCACCTGCACGCCCTTGAAGCGGCACAGGAGCTTGCACAGGGAATGCACCGTCCGGCCATAGCGCAGGTCGCCCACCATCGCGATGCGCAACTGATCAATACTGCGCCCGCTGGCGGCTATTTCACTGCGAATGGTGTACAGGTCCAGCAGCGCCTGGCTGGGGTGCTCATTGCTGCCGTCCCCCCCGTTGATCACCGGGACGCGACTGGCCGCGGCGAACTCGCTCACCGAGCCGACATCGGGGTGCCGCATGGCGATTACATCTGAATAGCCGCTGAGCACCCTGGCGGTATCGTAAAGGGACTCCCCTTTGGCGATGGCGGAGTTCTCGAAGCCGGTGGTTTCGCGCACCTCCCCACCGAGCAGGTTGAACGCACTGCCAAAGCTTACCCGCGTTCTGGTGCTGGGTTCGAAGAACATAGCCCCCAGAATCGCGCCATTGAGCACTGTGGTGACACGCCGGCGTTGGGCGTAGGGCGCCATGCGATCGGCGACAGCGAATATCTGTTCTACATCGTCCCGCTCAAACTGGGACACCGAAAGGATATGACTGCCGGCAAACTGCACGCTGGTTCTCCTGAGCTGACACAAGACTGGCGCGGACTGCGCGACGGCCATTATAAGGGCGCCACAAGGCCCTGCCCATGTGCGTAATACCAAAGAAATTTATCGGGCTCAGGCCAGTAAAGTGTCGGCGTATTCCAGCAGTTGCTCCATCAGCACCTGCTGCGCCGGTGCCAGCTCGCCACTGGCGAGCAGCGAGTCGATATCCTCATGGAATTCCTCCATGCAATACCCGGCACCAAACTCCGGCTCGGTGAGGCGCTGAAAGCGATACTCCTCCCACTGTGCGCGCTCCTCGGGCGAGAGACTGTCGGGATAATTGCGCGCCCGATAGCGGAACAGCATCTCGGGCAGCCGCTTGTCCTCAAACACAAACGTAGCTGCGGCAAGCTGCTCCGGCGCTTTGGATTTCACCTGTTCCATGGTCCGCTTGTCCGTGTCGGAAAAGAAACCACCGCTGTATAGCATCAGGTCCGGGTCAGTGACCGCTGCGAATTTGCGACCGGCGTAAACGGCCTGCACCTTCTCAGTAAAGCCGGCAGCCTCGCGATCGCGATACTTGCGCAGCGCATCGAGATGCCGGCGGCAGGTGTCCCCGCTGATGCCCAGGCGCTGCGCTGTGGCGGGATCGGCCATCTTCGGCGTCAACAGCACCGGGCAGCGATTGACATGAACCGATTTGAAACCGGGACGCTCGGTTCCCGGTGGAAGTTCCTCAGTGCGCGTATACAGCAGCGTCTGGAGCTCTTCCACGGATAAATCAAACAGCGGCTGCGGATCCGCGCTGAGGTCGAAACAGATGATTTCGTTGCGGTTTTGCGGATGCACCGCCAGTGGCACCACCAGCGCAATATTGTGCCGACTGGCACCAAACATGCCGGACACATGCAGGACAGGCTTCATTGATGCGATGTCCAGCTGCGCCAGCACGGTGCGCTTGTCGCGACTCTTCAGCACATAATCGTACAGCCGGGGCTGACGCTCGCGGATCAGCCGGGCCAGCGCTATCGTGGCATGAACATCTGACAGCGCGTCGTGGGCGGCGGTGTGGCTGATCCCGTTAGCACGGGTGAGGTCCTCCAGCCGAAAGCTGGGCAAGCCGTCCTCACGCAGCGGCCACTCGATCCCCTCCGGTCGCAGCGCATTAGCGGTACGCACCATATCAATGATATCCCAGCGCGAATTCCCGTTCTGCCACTCGCGGGCATACGGGTCGAAGAAGTTACGGTACAGCGTGTGCCGGGTGATCTCATCGTCAAACCGCAGGGAGTTATAGCCCACGCCGCAGGTTCCCGGCGCGGACAGCTCGCGGTGGATACGCGCAATAAACTCGCACTCCGGCAGCCCTTCTGCCAGCGCCTGCTGGGGTGTGATACCGGTGACCAGGCAGGCCTGCGGGTGCGGCAGGAAATCATTGGCGGGACGACAAAATATTACCAGCGGCTCGCCGATAATATTCAACGCGTCATCGGTACGCACTCCGGCGAACTGCACGGGCCGGTCCCGCGCCGGGTTCGCGCCAAAGGTTTCATAATCGTGCCAGTAGAACGTATCAGGCAACGTCTATGGCCTGCGCTGCGATTTTGGCCTGCCAAATTTTGGGGCCGATTTCATGCACAGAGGACCCATTCGCATCGACGGCGACACTGACAGGCATATCTTTCACTTCAAACTCGTAAATCGCCTCCATCCCCAGTTCCGGGAACGCGACTACCTGCGCTGAGGTAATCGCTTTGGATACCAGGTAGGCGGCGCCGCCCACTGCCATCAGGTAAACCGCCTGGTGTTTTTTGATGGCCTCGACACCGACCGGGCCGCGCTCGGCTTTGCCGATCATACCCAGCAGACCGGTGTGTTCCAGAATGAAGTCAGTAAATTTGTCCATTCGCGTGGCTGTCGTCGGCCCGGCCGGGCCCATCACCTCGTCCCTGACCGGATCGACAGGGCCGACGTAGTAGATAAACCGCCCCTTCAGGTCGACTTCGGGAGGCAGGCCCTCGCCACTTTCGATCAACTCCTTCATTTTCTTGTGCGCGGCATCGCGCCCGGTCAGCATCTTGCCCGACAGCAGCAGCGTATCCCCGGGCTGCCATTGCCCGGCTTCCTCCCGGGTCACGGTATCCAGGTTGACACGCCGTACGTTCTCGCCCACCTCCCAGGTGATATCAGGCCAATCGTTGATATCGGGAGGGGTTTGCAGGGCGGGACCGCTGCCATCCAGTACAAAATGCGCATGCCGTGTCGCCGCACAGTTCGGGATCATCGCCACCGGCAGTGACGCCGCATGTGTGGGGTAATCCCGGATTTTCACATCCATGACTGTGGTCAGCCCCCCCAGCCCCTGCGCGCCGATGCCGAGTTTGTTCACTTCCTCCATGATCTCCAGACGCAGTTCCTCCACCCGGTTTGACGGGCCTCGCTCGCGCAGCTCATGGATATCGATAGGATCCATCAGTGCTTCCTTGGCCATGACCGCGGCCTTCTCGGCGGTTCCGCCGATACCGATACCCAGCATGCCAGGGGGGCACCAACCGGCGCCCATCGTGGGGATTGTTTTCACCACCCAGTCAACAATGCTGTCGGACGGGTTCAACATAGCCAGTTTGGACTTGTTTTCCGAGCCGCCACCCTTGGCCGCCACCTGCACATCCACGGTGTTGCCCTTCACGACGTCCATATGAATCACTGCCGGCGTATTGTCTTTGGTATTGCGCCGCGCGCCTGCAGGATCTTCCAGAATCGATGCGCGCAGCACATTATCCGGGTGCGTATAGGCCCTGCGCACACCCTCGTTGACCATATCCGCCACCGACAGCTCCGCATCCCACTGCACGTCCATGCCAATTTTGAGGAACACCGTGACGATGCCCGTATCCTGACAGATGGGGCGGTGACCCTGCGCGCACATCCGGGAATTGATCAGAATTTGCGCCATGGCGTCGCGCGCGGCAGGGTTCTGCTCGCGCTCATACGCTTCATTCACCGCCTTCACAAAATCCAGCGGGTGGTAGTAAGAAATGAACTGCAGGGCATCGGCAATACTATCGATGAAGTCGTCCTGGCGAATAACTGTCATGGTAGGTCCTTGTGGTGCGAGGGTAAAAAAACGGGGCGCCTATACTACACCCCACCAATCCATTTCGGCAGGTATCGAATTCGGCCTGCCAAGCGACGCTTAAACTCTCATTGCGGGGCAGATTGCGCTCGAATCGCCGTCTGCATCTGGCTCAGGCTGGTGTTGACCTGCTGGCGAAAGGCATTGATCGAAGCCACCCACTCCTCATTCCCCGCGACCCGCTTCTCCAGCTTGGCCACGGCGAGATTGATCTGGTTGAGGTTGTCCGCTACACGCTCTACCTCAGCCTGGTTGGCCTTGGCGCTGGATATCAACCGCGCGAGATCGCCGGAAATACTTTTCAGTTCTGCCATATCCGCCCTCAGCCTGTCGATCTCGCCCGCGGTGTCCTTCAATTGCGCCTGTGATGTGCCTAACGAGCCTTGCAGGCTTTTCAGGCCTTTCTCCTGGGTGCCGCTAGCGGCCTCCAGTTTTTCCAGCCGTGCCTTGGACTCCTTCCAGACATTGTCCCAAAGCTTGCGCACCTCTTTTTCGAGCTCTGCAATCTTGACAGCCTGCACCTCGGCATTCTGGTTCATGCCTTCATCTGTGTCCGATAAACGGGCCTCCAGATCGCCGATTCGCGTGGCGTACTCGCGCATTTGCTCATTGGCCTGTAGCAGTTGTGTCTGCAGCATCCAGGCCCATAAACCGACCCCTATAGCGGCCAGCAGGGAGAGCGCAATTCCGAGTCGCGCCAACCCGCCTGTACCCGCTGGCCGGGTCGCCGGTTTCTGCACGCCGGACTGCTGGCCGGCCTCACCCTTGCCTGTCCGCCCCTTTGCCGGGCGGCGCTCGGGCTGGCCGTCCCGGGTCGGGACGATGGGAGGAATGTGCTCAAGATCATCGTGTGGCATGAGAGAAATACACTGCGCAGGTAGAAAATACGATTATACAGATCACTTGCTGGAGCGGAACAAAAAAGCCGGGGAATCCCCGGCTTTATATGATGAAAGGCCAGCCTACAGGAAGGCGAGCAGCGCCCAGATCAAACCAGTCAGGCCAAGGCTGCAGTGAATGACTCCTTTGACGCTGGCCATGGGACCCAATTTGCCAAACAGTGCATTTGCCTCAAGGAGTATGATAATCGCCAGACAGGCAAATATACCCACGCTGCTGACATCTTCAATGTAAAGATGCTTCGAGCCCAACATACCGAACAGCATCGGACCAGACAGCAGTGTGTTGGTCCGAGACGCCAGACCTGCTTTCGCCGCGCTGGATGGACCATCGCCCTCTTTTAACCCCAGCACAATCTGCTGCTTTGGCCAGATAATCAACCAGACGTTCAGAAACATGAAAGTACCGGCCAACGCGCCTATGGTGATCAGGGGCATGCCCATGAAGTTGGTGGTGGCGCCGACCAGGTGCAGCAGGACAAGGCCGGTCAGGAAGGTAAACATTGCGCCCCAGCGGAACCACCAGAGTGCGCGAGGAGCCAGTTTTTTCATGGCGTCAGCCTTGGCACCCGCTTCAGCTTCCTTGAAGTACTCGGTTTGAACGAAATTGAAGTAGTACAGCATCCCTATCCAGACGATACCGAACAGGACGTGCGCCCAACGGAAAATGAAATCAAGAACCATGGTTTTCTCCCCTTGTTGTTTTTAAGTAAACCTGCGGATATTGTACATAATATAAAGCAGTGGAGTCCTGCTAAACAGCACTCCCACACCTTTTTTTGCCATAAAAAAAACCCCACCAAACGGTGGGGTTTCTATTCAGACCGGGCAGGGGCCGGGTTACATCATACCGCCCATGCCACCCATGCCACCCATGCCGCCCATGCCGCCCATATCGGGCATGCCGCCGGCGGCGCCACCGTCGGACTCCTCGACTGCATCGGTGATCATCACTTCTGTCGTGATCATCAGGCCAGCCACGGAGCCTGCCGCTTGCAACGCAGTACGCGTCACTTTGGCCGGGTCCAGGATACCCATCGCGATCATGTCGCCGTACTCACCGGTTGCTGCATTGTAGCCGTAATTTCCCGTGCCTTCGTTTTTCACTTTGTCCAGCACCACGGAACCTTCGTCGCCGGCATTCTGAACGATCTGGCGCAGCGGGGCTTCCATTGCGCGCAGGGCCGCGTTGATACCGTGAGTCTGGTCTTCGTTATCACCCTTCAGGCCGGTGATTTCCATCAGTGCGCGCACCAGGGCTACACCGCCGCCGGCAACCACGCCCTCTTCAACAGCAGCGCGGGTCGCGTGCAGCGCATCTTCGACGCGGGCTTTCTTCTCTTTCATTTCGATTTCAGTAGCAGCGCCCACCTTGATGACAGCGACACCACCGGCCAGCTTGGCAACACGCTCCTGCAATTTCTCGCGATCGTAGTCAGACGAGGTATTCTCGATCTGTACGCGGATTTCACCGACACGTGCCTTGATGGCCTCTGCATCGCCAGCACCATCAATGATCGTGCTGTTATCCTTGTCCATAGTGACACGCTTGGCGCTACCGAGATGCTCCAGGGTAGCCGACTCGAGGTCGAGACCCACTTCTTCGGAGATGACAGTACCACCGGTGAGGATAGCGATATCCTGCAGCATCGCTTTGCGGCGATCGCCGAAGCCGGGCGCCTTACAGGCAGTCACTTTTACGATGCCGCGGAGGTTGTTCACTACCAGGGTGGCCAGCGCTTCACCTTCAACGTCTTCAGCGACAATCACCAGCGGACGGGAGGACTTGGCGATCTGCTCCAGCAGTGGCAGCAGTTCACGGATGTTGGAGATTTTCTTTTCCACCAGCAGGATATAGGGATCGTCGATATTGACGCTCATGCTCTCCTGGTTGTTGATGAAGTAGGGAGACAGGTACCCGCGATCGAACTGCATGCCCTCGACGACGTCGAGCTCATTTTCCAGACCGGAGCCTTCCTCAACGGTGATCACACCCTCTTTGCCGACTTTCGCCATGGCTTCAGCAATGATCTCACCGACCGCAGTGTCGCTGTTTGCGGAAATGGAGCCCACCTGCGCGATGGCCTTGCCGTCTTCACAGGGGATGGCCGCCGCAGAGATTTTCTCCACAGCTGCAGCAATTGCCTTGTCAATACCGCGCTTGAGATCCATCGGGTTCATACCCGCAGCAACGGACTTGAGGCCTTCGTTGACGATGGCCTGTGCCAGCACGGTAGCGGTCGTGGTGCCGTCACCGGCGACATCAGACGCCTGCGAAGCGACTTCCTTGACCATCTGGGCGCCCATGTTTTCGATTTTGTCCTTGAGCTGGATTTCTTTCGCTACAGAGACCCCGTCTTTGGTAACGGTAGGCGCT
>JAGRIE010000035.1 GCA_020443425.1 Halioglobus sp. | reverse complement strand
TCCAGTGCCAGGAACTCATCGGTGGTCTGGCCACTGACCCAGTCGCCCGGCAGGTACTGCGTGACGTTTCCGCGAAACGGTGTCTGGCCACTGTCGTTGCGCACCTGTTGCTGGGAGTCAAACCCCAGTGTAATCCGCAGCTGATCCGCACGCCCCCAGATCGCCTTGCCCTCGCGCGTGTCGAGCCCTATGTCGGACAGGGACACCTGCCAGTAATTGTCGCTGCTGTGAAAGTCGCGCCAGCGCAGGTCGGCGATCGCCGTCGGCCCGCGTTGGCTGAGCCCGTTGTACTCGCCGAACATATAATTGTCATCACTGGTGTAGCCCAGCCCCAGACGCACGGCATTGGCACCACCGGCATCCCAGGGACGCGGCAGCGGCCGCGCCTGCAGGCCCAGAGGGCTGTACTGATCCACCTCGACATCGGGGTTCGCAGCCTCTTCCGACAGCACAGCGCTCGCCGACAGGGCCAGCAGGCTGACGGCGCTCATGCGGAGCAGTTGGCGACAGCTGTTCTTCATCGTGTCAGACGCGCTCCCGACGGGTGATTGGAACCGTGGACCTGGCTGTGACAGTTCATGCAATTCTTGCCCAGCAAATTCTGGTTGGCGCTGCCGCCGGCAAGCCCCTCGCTGCCGTAGGGCACACTCGGATGGAAGGCCGCCGCGTGGCACTGCTGGCAGAGCGCCGGCCCCCTGGCCGTCAGCAGGTCTTCATGCACGGACCCGTGCGGGCGGTGACACAGTGAACAGTCTTCCGCGGCGGGCGGGTGCTCCCACAGGAAGGGCCCGCGCTTGTCCTGGTGACAACTGAAACAGTTATCGTTCAGGGTTACCTCCCGCAGCGCCGAGTCACCGAGGCTGCCGTGCGGATTGTGGCAATCCACACACTCGGTTTTGCCCTCGATGATCGGGTGGCGAGAGGGCAGCTGCAATTCAGCGCGCACCTGGGTGTGACAGTTCAGGCACAGCGCCTCCGACCCCTCGGTGGTCAGCATCGGATCCTGTGCGGTATGAGACTGGTGGCAATCGCTGCAGGCAAGGTTCTCCTGCTGGTGAGCACTGCCCAGCCAGTGAATCTGTTGCTCGTTGTCGTGACATCCCTGGCAGCTGGCGTTGCGGGTCTCAACGTCTGAAGTCCAGCGCGGGCCAAAGCTGATATCGACCGGCTGCTTCCTGCCGCGCATGTCGTGCTTGGCGCTGGGGCCATGACAGGCGGTACAGGTATTGGCGCCGCCACCGTTGATAGAGCCATGAACCGTTCTGAATACCTGGTGCACTGCGGAGTCATCGTCTGCGGCGTGACAGTCGAGACAGCCGGGCTCCTCCTCTGCCCACGCCACTGTCGCCAATAGCAGGCTGCAAAGAAAAAAAACACTCCTGACCGCCCTACCCGTCATCACGATATTTCGCACCAAGCAGACCACCTGCATTCATTATTAGTATTGAATATTCGGGCGCTACCTTGCACCCAAGCGACGGAATCATTCCATCACTCGTTGATCCAGATCAATTTCCCAGCCAACGGTGCGCCCCGGCTAGCTCTCCGGGTGAGCGATACCGTCGTGGCAATCGATACAGGTTTTTTCTTTCATGCGACCGGGCTGGTGGAAACGCTGCGCCATCTTGCCCTGCAGTTCAGGCTTCATGCGATCCATGTCGTGGCAATTGCGGCATTCCTGCGAATCATTCGCCTGCAGGCGCGCGATCTCACGTGCCTTCATCGCAGGCAGGTGGGCAGCGTACTTCTCGGGGGTGTCTATGATGCCGGTCATGGTACCCCAGACTTCCCGCGCTGCTTCCACTTTGCGGATCATCTTGGGCACAAACTCTTTCGGCAGGTGGCAGTCAGAACAGGTGGCAGTCACGCCGCTGCGGTTGCTGAAATGAGCGGTGGTTTGCAGTTGCGCGTAGGGGATGTCCATCTCGTGGCAGCTGACGCAGAACTCTTCGGTGCTGGTGGCGTGCATGGTGGTGTCAAAGGCGAGAATACCGAAAACACCGACCACGATTCCCACTGCCACCAGTGTGAGTACGGAATACCGTGCGGACGGACGGCGCAGGCTGTCGAACCAGCGCTTGCGGGGCTTGTCATTCATTGGTAATCCTTGCCAGCACAGCGACGCCTACTCCCTTGAAAATACCCGCGACAACATTGTGTCTACTGCTGCGAACAGTAACGCTAAACCACAGGATTTGCAATGACATCCCGTGACCGACCTGCCAGAGGTCTCAGTATAGAAGGGTATCCAGCAGGACGCCTAGCAGAAACAGCGAGGTAAAGCGCCGGGTGTGGCTGAAGGCGTAAGCGGAAAACCAGAGCGGCCAGGCGCCCTCGGGGTAGCCGGGCGGTGGCGACTGCGGTTTGGCTTGACCGAGTATGCGCATCAGTGCGGGCAGGTGTACCAGGTTGGCCAGCACCAGCAGCAGCGGCCAGTGAAAGCTGCCGGCTACCACCAGCGCTGCGCACAGCAGGTATTGCGCAGCGACCATCGCGGCAATTGAGCGGCGCGCCGCCCGTTCACCGATAATCACTGGCAGGGTATTCACCCCTTTGCATTTGTCCGCCTGCCATTTATCCGTGTGCTTACCGAACAACACGGTGGTCGGCCCCAGGGCAAACACCACGCTGAGCCAGGCGACATCCGCGCTCCAGCTACCGCTCAACACGTAGTATGTACCGCCCACCATCAACGGCCCCCATACCAACAGCACCGCCGGCTCGCCGAGGCCGTAATACTTCAGCGGCCAGGTGTAGAACAGCACAAAAAATGCGCCGGCCAGCATCAGGTCCACGGTCAGCCCGGCTCGCTGGGATACCAGCCAGCCGCCGAGCAACAGCGCCAGACCGGCCGTGACACCCACGTAGCGCCAGAACTGGCGCTCGTTCATCAGGCCATCCTCGAGCACATGTACACCGTACTGGTTGCGGTAATAGTTGTCCTTGTCGATGCCGCGGCGGGAATCGGTGTAATCATTGAGCAGGTTATTGGTGGCGTGAGCGAACAGCAATCCGAGTACAGTCGCCAGCCACAGCCCCCAGTGGAAATGGCCGGCGCGCCACGCCATCACACCACCCAGTGCCGCCGCAGTGAAGGTCATGAACAGCACGGACGCGCGACAGGCGATCAACCATTTCGCTATTGGGTCCAGCACCTGCCACTCGCTGTGGGAGAGTTTGGGCATCTGTGCCAGCGCGCGGCCCCACATCTTCACGTCGATCATCAGCGTTTCAATTCCTAGTTGAGTCCAGCGCCGGATTCTGGCAGAGCATGGAAAAAATAAAAACAACATCCAGGGGGATGATAGTTGCAGTTGCGTATGTACTTGTAAAGCAAAGCGGCAACCCGCCGGTCACACCGCCGCAACCCACATCTCTTGGCGGGCCCTGCCCGGACAACAGTGGCAGGCGCATTGACTGGACGGTTCTAGTGGGATACAAAAACACGACAGCTGCAGCGAACATCGGCGACACTCGGCGTTGCCGCAATGCCGACCAAAGGACCTTGACATGACTGAACTCATTGCCGGTTCCGCCTTTACCGAGGTGGCCGCGCTGTTACTGCTGGCCGCCCTCGTGGGATTCATCGGCATTCTGCTCAGGCAGCCACTGATCGTCAGCTTCATCGCCGTCGGCCTGATCGCGGGGCCGTCCGCACTCGATATCGTACAGTCAGACGCGCAGATTACCCTGCTGTCACAGCTCGGTATCGCCGTGTTGCTGTTTCTGGTCGGCATCAAACTCGATATCAAGCTCATCCGCTCGCTGGGGGCAGTGTCCCTGATGACAGGTCTGGGCCAGGTTGCCTTCACCTCGATCTTCGGCTTTCTCATTGGCCTCGCGTTCGGGTTGGATACCCTTACCAGCGTCTATGTAGCGGTCGCCCTCACCTTCTCCAGCACCATCATCATCGTCAAGCTGTTATCGGACAAACGCGAGATCGACTCCCTGCACGGGCAGATCGCACTGGGCTTCCTGATTGTCCAGGATCTCGTGGTCGTACTGGCCATGATTGTTCTCTCAGCTGTCGGCATCGGCTCCGCAGAGCACCGCGGATCGGACAATATCCTGCTGGTGCTCGTCTCCGGCATTGTGCTGGTGGGGCTCGTTATTCTGTTTGTGCGGTATGTCGCCAACCCACTGACCGAAAGGCTGGCACGGGCACCCGAACTGCTGGTCATATTCGCAATCGCCCAGGCGGCGATCTTCGCGGCCATCTGTGATTTCGTGGGCCTGGGGAAAGAAGTGGGCGGCCTGCTGGCAGGCGTATCACTGGCTTCCACCCCCTACCGGGAAACGATTGCCGCCAGGCTCGCACCCCTGCGTGATTTCCTGCTGCTGTTTTTCTTTATCGCGCTGGGTGCCACACTGGATCTGTCACTACTGGGTGCTCATGTCACCGGCGCCATCGCCTTCTCACTCTTTGTGCTGATCGGTAACCCGCTGATTGTACTGGCGATCATGGGAGCGATGGGCTATCGCAAACGCACCGGATTCCTCGCCGGCCTGACGGTGGCCCAGATCAGCGAGTTCTCGCTGATTTTTATCGCCATGGGCGTCGCGCTCGGACACGTCAGCGAAGACGCTCTCGGGCTTGTGACCATGGTGGGACTGGTTACCATCGCCGCCTCCACCTACATGATCACCTACTCGCACCAGCTCTACACGCTGTGTGAACCCATGCTCGGCTTCTTCGAGCGACAGGACACCCCGCGCGAACCCAATGACGGGGTCCATCACGGCTTCAACACCTACGATGTCATCGTGTTCGGACTGGGTCGCTTCGGCACCGCGATCGGCTTGCGCCTGGAGAAAAAGGGCTTGCGCGTTCTCGGCATCGACTTCAACCCCGCCGCCGTCAAGCGCTGGCGCGACCTTGAACTCGACACGGAATTCGGCGACGCCACCGACCCCGAGTTCATCGCCGCACTGCCGCTGACAGGCACCCGCTGGGTAGTCTCCACGGTCCACGATCACCCCACCGGCCTGAGCCAGGAAGACACCCGCATGACACTGCTGCAACTCACACGGGCCGCCGGGTATTCAGGCCGTATCGCGGTGACATCACACAGCAAGCCCGACCGGGAAGACCTGCTCGCCCACGGTGCGGACATTGTGCTGGAACCCTTCCAGGATGCGGCAGATCGCGCGGTCGATATCCTCACCGGCGGTGAACAGCTGGAACGCACATCCATTCCGGCGATCGCTGCGGACGAAGAGTCGACCCAATAGGCGCTATTTGCAGTCTTCACGTCGATGCACCCAGTGGTAAATCACCGGCAGCACCAACAGCGTCAGCAGTGTCGACGAAATTATCCCACCGATCACCACCGTGGCCAGCGGTCGCTGCACTTCGGCGCCCGTGCCGGTATTCAGCGCCATGGGCAGGAAACCCAGGCTCGCGACCAGCGCCGTCATCAGCACCGGGCGCAGGCGGCTCAGGGCGCCGTCCAGCACAGCGCCCATAAGGTCTGCTGTGTCACGCCAGCGATCGCGGATGAACGTCACCAGTACGAGGCCGTTCAGCACTGCAACTCCAGACAGTGCGATAAACCCGATTGCGGCGGGAATGGACAGGGGCATGCCGCGCAGCCAGAGTGCGAGCACCCCCCCGGTCAATGCCATCGGCACACCGGTGAACACAATCAATGCATCCTTGATTGAGCCAAAGGCGAGGACCAGCAGCCCCATGATGATCGCGAGGGTGGCAGGGACCACTATAAACAGGCGCCTGCCCGCAGACTCCATCTGTTCAAAGGTCCCGCCATAGGCCAGCCAGTAACCGCTCGGCAGTGTGACTTCGTCAGCGATACGGGCTTTCACCTCGTCGACAAACCCTCCGAGATCGCGCTCGCGCACATTGGCAGAGACGACCACACGACGCTTGCCGTTCTCGCGACTGATTTGTGCCGGCGCGGGCTTTATCGCGACGGTGGCGATCTCGGCAAGCGGGATATAACCGCCATCCGGGAGCGACACCGGCAGCGCGTGCAGCTTATCGATGTCGCGCCGCAATGCCTCCGGCAGGCGGACTACCAGGCTGAAGCGCCTGTCACCCTCGTAGATAACGCCGACCTCCTCACCACCGATGCTCATGGCCAGGGTATCCTGCAGGTCATCAACGGTGAGCCCGTAGCGCGCCAACAGTGAGCGCCGGGGCTCGATACCCAGCATCGGCAAGCCCTCTACCTGCTCAACACTGACATCGGCGGCCCCGTCTATCGCCCGGACCACTGTTGCTATCTGTTCGGCACTCGACAACAGCTGATCGATATCATCCCCGAAAACCTTGATACCCAGGTTGGAGCGAACACCCGATATCAGTTCGTTGAAACGCATCTGAATCGGCTGGGTGAATTCGTAGTTATTACCGGGCAATTCCTGCAGCGCCACCTGCAGTTCCTGTAGCAACTGCGCTTTGGGTTTGGCGGGGTTCGGCCATTCGTCGCGCGGTTTGAGGATGATAAAGCTGTCCGCGAGGTTCGGAGGCATGGGGTCAGTGGCGACATCGGGAGTGCCAATTTTGGCAAAGGTCTTTTCCACCTCGGGAAACTGCAGCACATGTTTCTCCAGCAGCTTCTGCATGTCCACCGATTGCTCCAGGCCCGTGCCGTTCACACGCATGGCGTGCATGGTGATATCGCCCTCATCGAGCTGTGGAATAAATTCAGAGCCGAGCGTCGTCATCAACCAGGCGCAGCAGACGACCAGCAGGGTCGCCGCTGACACCAGCAGCCAGCGCCATCGCACGGCGACTTCCAGCAGCGGGCGATACAGCGATTTGCCAGCCACAATCACCCGGCTCTCGCCGGTGCCCGCATTACCGCGCAGAAAAATGGCCACTGCTGCCGGGATCAGGGTGAGCGAAAACACCATGGCCGCGACCAATGCCATCACAACTGTTGCCGCCATGGGGTGGAACATCTTCCCCTCCACGCCGGTCAGCGTGAATATCGGGATATACACGACGGTGATAATGGCCACACCGAACAAGCTCGGTCGAATCACCTCAGTGGTCGCGGTATAGACCACCTCCAGTCGCGCCCGGAGCGATAACTCCGCATTGTGCTGATCACGGTTATGGTCGGACCGGGCCTGGGACAAACGCCGCACACAGTTTTCGACGATAATCACCGCGCCGTCCACAATCAGGCCGAAATCAAGAGCCCCCAGGCTCATCAGGCTGGCTGAGACACCAGTCTGTACCATACCGAAAATGGTGGCCATCATCGCAAGCGGTATCACGGCCGCGGTGATCAGTGCCGCACGCACATTGCCCAACAGCAGGAACAGGACCAGCACCACGAGCAGCGCACCTTCCAGCAAATTGGTCTGCACTGTGGCAATGGTCTTGTCCACCAGTGTGGTGCGGTCATAGACGGCCTCCACCCTGACGCCAGCTGGCAGTGACGACTGGATCTCCTCTAGCTTGTTCGCCGCGGCGTGGGCCACAGTCCGGGAATTCTCCCCGACCAGCATCATCGCCATCCCGAGTACCGACTCTTCACCGTCGTGGGTGGCTGCACCGGACCTCAACTCCTTGCCAATCGCGACATCCGCCACATCCCTCACCAGCACCGGCACACTGCCATGGCGGGCTACGACGACCTGCTGGATATCCTCTATCGAGGCCAGCTGGCCTGTGGAGCGCACCAGTAACTGTTGGCCGTTGCGCTCAATGTAACCGGCGCCGCGATTGGCGTTGTTATTGCGCAGTGCCTCGGCCAGCACGTGCAGTGTGACGCCGTGCTGCAGCAGACGCCTCGGGTCAGGGGTGACGTGGTACTGCTTGTTAAATCCGCCGAAGGTATTGATCTCGGCAATGCCTTCAACCTGCGCCAATTGCGGCTTGATGATCCACTCCTGTATCTCGCGCAGCGCGGTAGCGTCCAGGGGTGAGCCGTCGGCCTGCGTGGCCCCCGGCAGGGCCGCTATCGTGTACTGGAATATTTCACTCAGGCCTGTGGCCACCGGCCCCATCATCGGCTCGATACCCGGCGGCAGCGCCGCCCTTATGGCGCCCAGCCGTTCATTGATCCTGTCACGGGCGAAATAAATATCGGTGCCATCCTTGAACACCACTGTCACCTGGGACAGGCCGTAACGGGACATCGACCGGCTGTAGTCCAGCGATGGCAGGCCGTACAGGGCGGTTTCCACAGCGAAGGTGATGCGCTGCTCCACCTCCAGCGGCGAATACCCCGGCGCTTCGGTATTGATCTGCACCTGTACATTGGTGATATCGGGCACCGCGTCAATCGGCAGACGCTGGTAGCCCCAGACGCCGGCACCCACGACAAACAGCACCATGCTCAACATCAGGAAACGTCGCTCGATAGAGAAACGGATAATCGCGTCTATCATGGTCTCGTCCTGTCAGTGATGGTGGCCGGCACCGGCTTTTTCGATGTCGGCCTTGATGAGATAGCTGTTCTCCACCACGTAGCGCTCGCCGGCTTCCAGCCCGGCGATGACCTCGGTGGAATACCCATCCGTGCGGCCTGACTTGAGTACACGCGGCTTGTAGGTATCGCCCTCGACAATGAATACCACTGTTTGGCCATCGAGTGTTTGCAGGGCCTGGTTCTGAACCGCCACCGGCACATCCACCGTTGCCGTGACGATATCGGCGCGAACCAGCTCACCCGGGGTGAACTGTCGCTGCGCGTTATCGACATTGACCCTGGCGAGCATGTAAGGCGCGTTGTTATCAGAGGGGGCGATATGCGTGATTGTCGAGACCAGTTCCCGCTGCTCTCTCGCTAGATGCACCTGTTGACCCTGCTTTACGGCACTGCGCTGGTGCGGGAAGATTTTCAGTTCTGCCCACAGCAGGTCGTCATCAACGAGCACCACCAGCGGGTCATCATCCGTCACCTCACCGAGATTCAGCTGCCGTTTGGTCACAATGCCGGACATGGGTGCCTTGACCGTGTAATCGCGAAGGCTGTCGTTTGATTCGATCACCGCCAGCACTTCGCCGCTGGCAACCTGGTCACCGACATGGACACTGATCGCCTTGACGAGGCCGGGAAACCGCGCGTGAATATGGGCTTCCCTGTCCGGCGGTATCACCAGTCGCCCGTAGGCCTGCGTCACAATCTCCAGTGTCGTCGGCACCACAGTCGCGACCCTGATACCTGATTGCTGCGCGATACCTGCGTCTATGTGCACCGCGCCTTCATGGGAATCTTCGTCGTGATGATCCCCAGCGTCATGATGTCCTTCATCGCTATGCGAGGCGCCCTGCGCTTCGCTGTGGCTTGCGCCACTGCCGTGGCTCAAGTGACCGTCTGCCTCGGCGTGTCCACCCGCCGCGACGGCGCGCCAGGACTGACCTGCCAGCAGCGCGGTGACGAGGCAACACAGCAGCGTTGGGACTATGGCGTATCTGTTGCTGGTCTGTTTCATGTCGGTTTCCTGCGGTATCAGTTGGCGCTGTGCTGGTCGCGTGGGTGTGTCACACCCTGCTCCGGGGCAGACAGCGGTTCAGCGGTCAGCTGTTCAATCAGTGCCTGGTTTAACAGCGCCCTGGTGGCGGCATCAATTGCGGCGAGACGGGCTTCGAGAAGTTCCTGTTCCACGCTGGCAAGGTCGATATAGCGGTAGCGTCCGCGCTCATAGGCCTCGCGCGTCTGCGCAAGCGCCGCCTCCAGCGCCGGCAGGACGCTCTCCCTCAATTCCCCGGTCGCCGCGATGGCCTGGCGGTGATTCTGCCAGGCGGTGTACAGGCGTGCGCGCAGTGCGAGCAGCGAAGACTGTTTGCGATAATTTACGCTGGAGCGCTCTGCCAGTGCTGCTTTCACCTCTCCCTGGTTGCGCCTCCCTGTGAACAGCGGCATGGAAAGCTCAGCCACGAGTGCAGAATCACCGCCCTCCTCCAGCCGCTTGACACCGACCCGCCAGCTCATATCACTACTGGACTGGCTGCGCACCAGCTCCAGCTCCGCCTCGCGCAGACGCGCTTCGGTGGCAAACACCTGAACCGCCGGGCTGTCGACGACGCGTTCGTAGAGGTCCTCGAAATGGCCAGCAGGTTGCGAGGCGTACAGGTCGCCGCTGAGTGTCTCGAAGTCGGCATTTTCCTCGCCCCAGAGCGTCGCCAGCGCCATTTTTTCACTGGCGAATTCCGCCTCGAGCGCGGCGTGCATGAGCCCGGTTTGAGCCAGCGCCGCCCGCGCCCGCAGGCGTTCGGCATCGGGGGCAGCACCGTGCTCCACACGCCGGGTAACACTTTGCACAGACAACTCCGCCAGCGCCACGGCCAGCCCTGACACCCGCAGTCGCTCCTGCAGGGCGAGAACCGCGATGAAGCGCTGGGTCACCTGCCCCAGCACGTCCAGTGCCTGGGCTTCACGCTCGACTGCAGCCAGGGCATAACGGGAATCGGCGACGGCGACGCGGGAGTGGCGCTTGCCGCCCAGTTCGACAATGGAGGACAGGGACAGTGTGTACTCTGCGCGGTCGGTGCCGGAATAGCCCCCCGAGCCGAGCACATTCTCAGCTTCCATCCCCAACTCGAACCCGGGCCGCAATGCGGCAGTCTGGCGCACACCCTCAGCGGCCTGCAACCGCCACTGGAACACCTGCAACTGCGGGTTGTACTCTATCGCCCGTCGGCTCGCCTCATCCAGCGCCAGGGCTTGCCGGGCACTCGCCGGCTGCATCCAAAGCAGTAGGTACGCGGCCAGCAGGCAATATCCCAGGCGCGCGGCAATACATTCACTGTGTCTACGGAATAACGGTTCACACACGTGCGTAATCCTGTTGTTAATTGACGTTCGCTCCACCACGGGAGCAGTCTGCTAACGCTCAGGTCACGCTATCGGCGGTCGGTCTATCGGCGCGGGGGCCGTGATTGTAAAACGGGCCAGGAAGGGATAGCTGACCCCCGGCCCTGGCATGGAATAGACTGTGATGCTGCACACCATTGCTGTCAGGTGACAACCCATACAATGCTCGCAATCGCCACAATCCGCACTGCCTTCAGTGCACGGGGCGGCATCGTGAAACACCGCCTCGTCGCAGTGATCGCCGATACTGTCATGCTGGCAGGTGGCATCAGCCAGCGGCGGCGCATACGCGTCCTGCGCCACCGCTTCAGAGACAACCGCAACAGACTGGAAGGCGAACAGCACCAACAGCACGATCGCCGTCACAGTTGTCCGCTTCTTACGTTGAGTCTGCACGTGTCTCTTCAGCCCGCATCTGGCATTGCACTAATTGTGATTCACTTCAGGAGAACAGGGCGCCATACTAAGCCCTAAACCTGCGGGAAGGTCAAGCCTCGCGGCGCACCCGACAGCCACTGATCAACAGGTGTCCTCTCAAGCCTATGGATGACGTTTTCTCCCAATTCCTGGCCAGTAACCAAACTGCGCTGCACCTCGCTGTCGCGCTGTTGCTCGGCGCCATCATCGGCCTTGAGCGCGGCTGGGATTCGCGCGAGCGGAAGGCCGGGGAGCGGATTGCCGGCATCCGCACCTTTGCCCTGGTGGGGCTGCTCGGCGGGATATCGGTGGTATTGACTCGGGAGGTCACCGAATGGGCGTTCCCGGTACTGCTCCTCAGCGTCGTGGCCATGGCCATCGTGGGCTACAGCGAGCGGCTGGCGCAGATCCGCAATTTCAGTATTACCAGCATGGTGGGCATGGTGCTGACCTTCTGCTTCGGTGCACTGGCGGTTGCCGTGGACCCGGTGATCGCCATTGCAGCGTCTGTTGTGACTGCACTCATCCTGGACAACAAGGAGGAAGTCCACCGCCTGGTCAATGCGTTGAAAGCGCATGAACTGGATGCGGGACTCAAGCTGTTGCTTATCTCAGTAGTGATGCTGCCGCTGCTGCCGTCTGAAAAAATGGGGCCCGGCGGCGTGCTGAATCCCCGGGAAATCTGGTGGATGGTGGTGATGATCGCGTCCATTTCCTTTGTCGGCTATTTTGCCATCCGCGTGGTCGGCACCCGCAAGGGCATACTGTTTACCAGCCTGTTTGCCGGTTTGAGTTCGTCTACCGCACTGACCTTGCACTTCTCGCGACAGGCTGCAAAAAACCCGCAGCTCAACGCCCAGTTTGCCACCGGCATCCTGATCGCCTGCGGCACCATGTTCCCGCGTATCCTGGTGTACTGTGCAGTAATCAATCGCGATCTATTGCCGTCGCTGGCCTGGCCGATCCTCGTCATGGCGGTGCTGCTGTACGTCCCGGCACTGGTCATCTGGCACAGGAACCAGCACCAGGTGCAGGTCAGCCAGCCGCCGTTGAACCAAAACCCGCTGGATCTGCCCTCGGCGCTGGTCTTCGGAGCCCTGCTGACGGGCATCCTGCTGCTGGCCGAATTCCTCGGCAACTGGCTGGGTGATGCTGGCATTTACATGCTGGCGGCAATCTCCGGTGTGGCCGATGTCGACGCCATCACCCTGTCGCTCACTCGCATGTCCAACGACGGCCTGGCAATGGATGCAGCGGTGCTCGGCATTGTCATCGCCGCCGCGACCAATAACCTCGTCAAGTCAGGACTCGCTGCCGTCGTGGGCAATCGCCAGACAGGACTGCTTGTGGGCGGGCCGATGGCACTGTCACTGGCCGCCGGGCTGCTCGTCGCCTGGCTGCAATAGGCCGCTGGCAAGGAGCGCCTGACCGCACTCGGCAGGCGCCCTATCGCGCCACGCCAGCCCGGCGTAGCGCGAGTCGCACCTGCTTCTCGATTTCTATGATCGCAAACAGCGTCATGCCAACGCCCACTATCAACAGGCCGTCCAACACCGGCATCGCCACTGTGGCGAATACAGCCTGCAAGGGCGCCAGGTAGGTGATGGCAAACTGCGCGAGGGTGATCAGCACGACCACGGTCCACACCACTTTGGTGCCGCGCACACCTTTCCAGGTCAGCGAGGTGCTGTAAATATTGCGTATGAAGAACAGGTGGAATATCTCCATCACCACCAGTGTGTTAAGTGAGATCGTGCGCGCCAGTTCCACGGAGTAACCCTTGTCAACCGCATAGTGGTAGATGCCGAAGACACCGCAGAGGAACAGCAGCGATACCAGTGCCACATGCCAGACCAATTCACCGCTGAGCAGCGGCTCGCTGCGGGCGCGCGGCGGCCTGCGCATGGTGTTGTCCTCGGTGGGCTCAAATGCCAGCGCGATACCGAGTGTGATAGCGGTAATCAGGTTGACCCACAGTATCTGGATGGGCGTAATGGGCAGTGTCATCCCCAGCAACAGGGCGACAACGATGGTCATCGCCTCGCCTGCATTGGTCGGCAGTGTCCAACTGATGACCTTTTTGAGATTGTCATAAACAGTGCGGCCCTCGCGCACGGCGGCGACAATGGACGCAAAATTATCATCAACCAACACCAGTTCCGCCGCTTCCTTGGCCGCTTCACTGCCCTTGCGACCCATGGCGATGCCGGCGTCGGCTCGCTTCAGCGCTGGCGCATCGTTCACACCGTCGCCCGTCATGGCCACGGTCATGCCCTGCGCCTGCAGTGCCATCACCAGGCGCAGTTTGTGCTCGGGACTGGTCCGGGCAAAGATGTCACAGTCGAGCACCGCCTGTTGCAGGGCGATCTCATCGAGGTCATCCAGGTCAGCACCGCTCAGCACCGTTTCGGTATTGTGCAAGCCGATCTGCCTGCCGATCGCCGCCGCTGTTGCGGTGTGATCGCCGGTTATCATTTTCACCTTGATACCCGCGTTGTGGCATTCGGCAACGGCTGTGATCGCCTCACTGCGGGGCGGATCGATCATCCCGACCATGCCTAGCAGCGTCAGCGAACCGGTGACGTCCGCATGTTCCAGCACAGTGTGCGCAGGGGGTAGCGATTTAATTGCCAACGCCAGTATGCGCTGGCCGAGCGCGGCAATGGACTCCGCCTGCTGTTCCCAGTACGCAGTGTCCAGCGCTTCTGTGGCCCCGCCGTCCCCGCGCTGGTCTGCACACATCGCGAGGATCTGTTCCGGCGCGCCTTTCACGAGTATCAATGCGTGGCCCTCATGGTCGTGGTTCAGCGTGGCCATGAAGCGATGCCTGGCATCAAAGGGAATGGCGTCGGTTCGCGCCCACAGTGCCTGCTCCCGGGCAGTGTCCATGTCCATTTTGCCGGCAAAGGCCAACAGCGCACCCTCCATCGGGTCGCCTTCCACCACCCAGGTCGCCTGGTGTTCACGCAGGGCGGCATCGTTGCAGAGCACTGCGGCGCGGGCCACCTCCTCGAGCACGGCGTGTTCAGACGGCATCACATCAGCGTCGCCCAAAGTCAGCGCGCCTCGAGGCTCGTAGCCGTTGCCGTCGAGCGCAAACAGGTGTCTGTGTGTGAGCACGGAGGCGACCATCATTTCATTGCGGGTCAGCGTCCCGGTCTTGTCGGTACAGATCACAGAGACCGAACCCAGTGTCTCGATAGCCGGCAGGCGCCTGACGATGGCATTGCGGCGCGCCATCGCCTGCACACCGATGGCCAGCGTGATCGTCAGAACTGCAGGCAGCCCCTCGGGAATCGCCGCCACCGACAGGCCCACCACCGCCATAAACATCTCGGTAAAGTCATAGTGGGCAACGTAGTAACCGAACGCCAGCAGAACAGCCGCGATCACCAGGATCAGCAGGGTCAGCCATTTGGCAAAGACCCCCATCTGGGCCACCAGTGGCGTAGTCAGCGTCTGCACCTCAGACAACAGCCCGCTGATACGCCCGATTTCAGTCTCTGCGCCCGTTGCAACCACCACGCCTTTGCACTGGCCGCTGGTGACCAGCGTGCCGGAGAACGCCATGCAGGAACGATCCCCCACGGCGGAGCCCACGGGCACAGGCTGTGTTGCTTTCTCCACCGGTACGGACTCACCAGTCAGGATGGCTTCCTGTAGGAACGCGCTGTGAGCGGTGAGCAGGCGCAGGTCTGCGGGCACTTTGTCCCCGGCTTCCAGCAACACGATATCGCCGGGCACGAGCTCCTCGCCGTCTATGGTAATGCGCTCCTGGCTGCGGATCACATTGGCGCGCGGCGCCAGCATATGCCGAATGGCATTCATCGCCTGCTCCGCCTTGCCCTCCTGGATAAACCCGATGACAGCGTTGGCGATCACAACGGCCAGGATAACACCGGTATCCACCCAGTGACCGAGCACTGCGGTGACCAGCGCAGACCCTATCAGCACATAGATCAGGACATTGTGGAAGTGGAGCAGGAAGCGCACCAGCGGATTGCGCCGGGCAGCCTGTGGCAAGCGGTTGCGGCCGTGTTTCTCCAAGCGTGCGTTGACGTCAGCCCGGTTCAGGCCAGCGGGTGAACTCGCCAGCAGTTCAAGCGTCTCTTCAGCACTCAGTTGGTGCCAATGCGACGCCGGCGGCCTGTGATCTGATTCCTTCATACCCCCCTCTGGCTACACGCCGGAAACACCTGTGGCAGTTTAACGACCCGTGCCGATCCCGGCGCCAATCCAGATCAACAAATCGTCGATAGAGCGGCGATTCATCTCTCGGATGACTGCTGCAAACATTCACCGACCCGGTGCCTCAGCGCTGGCAACACCTCTGTATCAAACCACGGGTTTCTCCGCAGCCAGATATTATTCCGCGGCGATGGATGCGGTAACGCAAAATATTGCGGCGGATGCCGGCGCCAGTCCCGAACCGCGGCAGTGAGGCTGCTGTAGGCCTGTGGCAGATAGGCGCCGTGAGCATACCGGCCGATCAGCAGCGTTAACTGAACCTCCGGCATGCCGTCCAGCAATGCCCGGTGCCAGCGCGGCGCGCACTCCGGTCGCGGTGGCAGGTCGCCGGAGCGACCCCGGCCCGGGTAACAGAATCCCATGGGCACTATCGCCACCCGGCCCACATCGTAAAACGTATCCCTTGGCAGGTTGAGCCAGTCTCTCAGGCGATCGCCACTGGCATCATCCCAGGGGATCCCGCTGGCGTGTACCCTGGCGCCGGGCGCCTGGCCAATAATCAGCAAACGGGCCGTCGATGATGCGCTCACCACCGGCCGCGGGGAATGCGGCAGCTCGGGGGCACACAGCTGGCACCTGCGCACTTCGTCCAGCACTTCGACCAGTGGTATCGCACTCATACCTGACGACGGGGCGCTCGATGACAGGGCATCAACCGCGCCCCTCGGCCTGCCTGCCGCAGGCGCGGTTGGCGGGCACAGCGACATCCATCATTTTCGGGTTCGGCAGGTCCAGGTTGTTCATCAGCTCGATAAAGGCCGCTTCGGTGGCCGGCTCCAGGCGCGGGTTGGTGCGCTTTTCCTCGCCAATGGTCGACACCGTCCAACCCTTGTAATCGTGGGCCGGATAGACCCATGTGTCGTCGGGCAACAGCAGCAGTTTGCGGTGCAGGCTGGCGTACAATTGTGCCGGGTCCCCGTTCTGGAAATCGGTGCGCCCCGTGCCGCGAATCAACAGGGTATCGCCGCTGAACAGGTACCGCGTTGCACCGTCTTGCACGAGAAAACAGAAACTGTCATCGGTGTGGCCCGGGGTGTACAGCACATCAATCGCGATTCCCCCGACCCTGATAATCTTGCCCTCCTCCAGCCCCTCGGAAGCGCAATCGACCTCCCCGGCAAAACCCACCATTGTCGTGCAAGCCGTGCGCTCGCGCAGCGCACCCAGCGCGGTGATGTGGTCCGCATGCACATGGGTATCCAGCGCCGCCACAAGCCGCAGGTCCAGTTCGCTGAGCAGGCGCAGGTAGAGATCCAGTTCCGTGTCGACCGGGTCAATCAGCACCGCCTCACGGCTGGCCTCATCGCCGAGCAAATAGGTGTAGGTCGAGCTCTCTCGTTCAAACAATTGCCGGATTATCATACAAGTTCCTCCATCAGGCATACTGGGTATACAGGGTGACAGCGGCGATCGCCAACATCATCACGGCAAAGAGTTTTTGCAATACCGGGCCGCTCAGGAAGCGACTGCACAGCATCCCTGCGGTCATGCCGACAATACCGCCAGCGCCGACCTGCAGCAGAATATCGCTGCCGGGGCTGCCACCGCGCAGCAAAAAACTGCTGAAACCGCTAATGCCAACAGCGCTGATCACGACCAGCGACGTCGCCACGGCCTGGCGGATCGTAATGCCAGTCAGAAACAGCAGCGTGGGCACGATAATAAAACCACCCCCCACACCGAACAGGCCGGACAGCAAACCGGTGAGTATTGCACCACCGCTCATACCGGCAGCACAGGGCAGGCCGATCCTGAACGGCTGGTCATTGATCATGCGGCAGACGGCGCCGCCCTCGTCCTGGCCCGGGCTCACACTTGCGCGCACGGCTTTCGTCTCTTGCGGACTCCTGCTGGCCTGCAGCCAAAGGCGCAACGCAATGATCAGCACCAGGCCACCGAACCCGGTCATCAGCCAGTGTTCATCAATACGCTGGTTCAACCACTGTCCAGCGGGGGTGAAGGCTGAACCAAGCGTGGCGTACACCAGTGCCGGCAACCACTGTATTTCGCCACTGCGCAACCGCGCAATCACGCCAAACAGCGCGGCGATAGCGACGACACCCAGTGAGACTCCCATCGCCTGGGAGGGAGCCAGGCCGATCACCCAGATCAGCAGTGGCACCGCAAACACGGATCCTCCCGCGCCGGTGAGGCCGAGTATGAGGCCGATGAGGATGCCTACAATCCACAGCATGGGATACGGTTTCTCCTGGCGGCACGCAGTCGCAACACCGCAAAAGTCACTCGCCGCGACGCTTGCCACAGCGGCGCTGACGCGCACCGGGAAACGCCCGGCTTCAACCATACAGCCTACCACTTCGCAACGGTGCAGTTAAAGCACCGGCGGCAGCGCGGGTCGCTGTGTGGAGACATCGCTGCCGGCTGGCCGGCAGCGGAACAGGTGCGGATCAGTTGAGCTAAATCATGGCGTGGCCGTGTGCAAAAAGTGTACGATTATTCCATCCAGCAAAAGGTTGAACTCAGACAATGCGAATACTGGTTTTTACGGCGCTATGGTTCGCAGGGCATGCACTGGCCCTGGGGGCCGATACCGGCAACGCATACCCGACGCAGGCCGCCGCATTGGCCGAGCGTTTTGTCGGCATGTTGAAACCACAGTTGAAGCAGGCCATCGCCGACGGCGGGCCGACCCATGCCATCGCCGTGTGCGCCGACATCGCGCCAGCGATCGCAGACGCACTCAGCGATGAATCCGGCTGGTCAGTCAAGCGGGTCAGCCTGAAGTCACGCAATGCCAGCCGGGCGATACCGGACGCCTGGGAGCAGGAAGTGCTGTTGGATTTCGACCGGCAACAGGCCGCCGGGGTTGCCGCAGCGGAACTGCATGCCGAGGAAGTCGTCAACGGACAGTACCGGTATATGCAAGCCCAGATAGTGGAGCCACTCTGCCTGGTCTGCCACGGCGAGGCCCTGGGCAGCGATGTGCAGGAGACACTGCAGGAGTATTACCCGGACGACTGGGCCACAGGCTACAGCCTGGGCGAGGTGCGCGGAGCCATCAGCATCTCCCGCAACTTGTAAGCGGCACTGTCCCTGTTGTACGCTGCGGCCCAGAGCAACCCCCCGCAAACCTGTCCGGAAAAAGAGTCCACACCATGATCACTTCCCCCCCTCCGGAGGCGTGCCTGGCACCGAGTCGTTTCATCGACAGCGAGCACCCGTCTATCACCGCACTTGCGACGTCACTGACCGACCCCGCAGCTGGCGCAATCACCAATGCCGTCAGCCTTTACTACTGGGTGCGGGACCAGGTGCGCTACAACCCCTACCGGGTGGACATCTCACCTGAAGCCTACCTCGCCAGCGCTACCCTGGCGCAGGGCGAGGCCTGGTGCGTTCCCAAGGCGCTGTTGCTGGCAGCCCTGTGCCGCGCGCAGGGCATTCCGGCCAGAGTCGGCTATGCGGATGTACGCAATCACCTGTCCACCGAGCGCCTGCGCCAGTCCATGCAAACGGATGTGTTCTACTACCACGGCTACACCTCACTGTTTCTCGAGGGGCGCTGGGTCAAGGCGACACCGGCCTTCAATATCGAACTGTGCGAGAAGTTCGGACTGCGGCCACTGGAGTTCAATGGACGCGAGGACAGCCTCTATCATGAGTTCGATGTGGCGGGCAACCGCCACATGGAATACCTCAACGACCGCGGCGAGTTCCTGGACCTGCCGTTTGACGACCTGATGGCAACCATGCGAACCCACTACCCGGCCCTGCTCGCCGCGGCCAGCACTGACACCGCGCCGGACGCCCGTCACTGGGAGGCCGATGTGGCGCGTGAGACAGGCCGGTAATCAAACGGCCTGTTTACAACACCAGGGACGTCGCCAGCAACAGCATCAGGCCCATACCGATAATATCGGTGAAGGTCGTCAGGAAGATACTGCTGGCGGTGGCCGGATCTGCCCCGGCACGCTGCAGCAGCAGCGGCACCCCCACCCCGATGATACCGCTGCCCATGCAGGCACCCACCATTGCAATAAAAATCACAAGACCCAGCATGGCCGGGTTGGTCGAATCGGTGAACACCGCATACCCGTACATGGCGACGCCGGCAATCACGCCCACTGCCGCACCGTTCAGCGCGCCCAGCAGTATTTCCTTGCGCAGCAACTTTGCAATCGGATAGTCATCAATCTGCCCCAGCGTGATACCCCGCAGCGTTATCGCCAGCGCCTGGCAACCGGTGTTGCCGCTCTGCCCGGCGAGCACCGGCAGGAAGGCGGCCAACGCGACAATCTGCGCGATGGTGCCCTCGAACATACCCACCACAAATGCGGCGGCGAAAGCGGTGATCAAATTCACCTGCAGCCAGGGATGTCGCATACAAAAGGCCTTCAGCACCGGCGTATTGATCTGTTCCTCCCTGGCCACACCGTACTGGGAGCCGGCCTGGGCGGTGAGTTCTGACGCGATGCGCTCATACAGCTGCCAACCACGCACCTCGCCCACCACACGCTGATGCTCATCCACCACCGGGTACATGCGGTAGTGACGGTACAGCACCTCACTCACGGCATCCTTTACTTCCGTATCCCGCTGGAACGCGAACGGCTCACGCAGCATGATGGCGGACAGCGACTCCGAGGGTTTTGCCAACACCAGGTCCCGCATGCCCACTACACCCACCAGGCGGTCACTGTGCGTCACGAAGATATAACTGATCTCGGACACATCGGGGCTTTTCACCATGAAGGTCAATGCCTCGGCAACAGTGCAACTGTCTGGCAGCATCGCAGTTACTGGCGACATCAGTTCGCCAATGGTCTCCTCACTGTCGCCGAGGACAGCACGGGTAGCCGCCTCATCCGACGTATCCAGCTCAATCGATGGCATGTTCTCTGTCATTTCCGGCTCCGGCATCAGGACTTGCTACCAGACTATACCGATTTCCCGGCGCCGATACCGCAGCTTCTGCGAATGCCCTACCACGCCAGGACAGCCTGGCAGCGGCTCCGGGGCGCAAGTAGCGGGTTCCCCTCCTACACCGCACCGACGAAAAACTTCACGCCAACGATGGCAATACCAGCACCCAGCACCCGCACCGCTGCACTGCCACCGGGGGCCGCCACCAGCAGGCCTATCGCGATACCCAGAAGATGCAGCAAGCCCGTTGCCACGACAAAGCCGATCGCAAACGTCGTCGCGTTCACCGCATGCGGCAACTCTGTGCCGTGGGCATGACCGTGAAAAATAGCGAAGATACCGACAATGAGCGCGACAATCCAAAGCGGCGCCTTGACCGCAAAGGCGACCAACAGGCCAATGACAACGGAGGAGACAGCGATACCAATTTCAACGCCGACCAGCGGCACACCAACAATACCCGCAGCACCGCCCAGGGTCATCACCAGGGGGAAGACCACTGGCAGGATGTAGATGGCAGGCGCGCCCAGGAAAGCCCCCCAAAGGCCCACCGCGACCATGGCCACCAGGTGATCCCAGCCTAACACCGGGTGCATGAAGCCGCTGACAAAGCCGCCGACCTGCCCCGCGCCGGAGTGGGCCAGGACGGGGGCCGAAAAGACCCACAGGATACACGCGATAAAAAGCGCACATTGCGTGTGCAGATTGATCGAAGTCGTCATGATGATATTTTCCTCGTAATGGGCTGATGCGCTATTGTGCCTCAAAACTGCGCGAGTATTCGATGTTCGGTGCGCCCGGGACAGGCCCGGGTAAAAAGATATTGAATACGCGCTGTAAAGCCGCGGCTAAGTCCATACAATCACGCACAGCAAACAGAAAAACCTGACAATTCCAACCCTGAAGATTATGCGTCGACTCTACCTGCCTCTCATTGTGATCGCCAACTGCTTTCCCCAGCTTGCGCTGGGGCATACGGTAGAGGGTGTAGGCAAGTTCTATGGCGGCATGCTGCACTCCACGCTGGCACCGGCACACGCTCTGGCGCTATTCACATTCGCCCTCTTTGTCGGGCAACGCGGCGTAACCGGGATGCAGTTTGCCTACCCGGCCTTTCTCTCCCTGCTGGCCGTGGGGTTGGTGCTGGCCGGACTTGACTATGATCTGAACAGCCACGCTGAGACCGCTCTGCTTGTTCTCGCCACCCTGTTCGGAATTGTGGTCGCACTGAACCGGCAACTGCCGGTGCTGGTTTACAGCGTCTGCGGTGCCGCACTCGGCATGTTGGTCGGCCTTGATTCCGGCACCCCGGATTTCACCCGCCAGGAGACGGCGCTCGCTCTGCTCGGCTGCTGGGTTGGCGATGCCATCATCCTCATACTGCTGGCCGGGGCTGTCGAGTTGCTGCGCAAACCGTGGCAACACATAGCCGTGCGGGTCGCGGCTTCCTGGGGCGCAGCCAGTGCAATACTGGTGCTGGCCATGGCCTTCCGTTGACGCCGCCGCTGTGCCTCGCGCACAACGGCCACGGCGTTTTCGGCCGCGCAACTATGGCATCCAACAGCCATCTATGTTCTACTAATTGAGAATAGTTTTCATTTGAAAAATCCATTTACCTGACAGCCTGTAGAGGTATCCATGCGTTTTACCCGCCCGGCTCTGCGCCGTTTTACGTCCTCCCTTTTCGTTATTGTCACCGCGGCGATGACCGCCGCAACCACGGCTTACGCCGACGCTGTCAATGTGTACTCCGCGCGGCAGGAAGCATTGATCAAACCCATGCTGGATCGATTCACCGAAGAGACCGGCATCGAGGTCAACCTGATCACCGGCGACGGCGATGCCCTGCTCACGCGCCTGCGCAGCGAGGGCCGCAACTCCCCGGCTGATGTACTGCTGACGGTCGATGCCGGGCGCCTGTACCGGGCCGAGGAGGCCGGTGTGCTGCAACCCATCGAGTCCGACTACCTGGAAGAGCATATTCCCGCCAACCTGCGCGACAGTGACGGCAACTGGTTCGGCCTGTCGGTGCGCGCGCGCGTGATCGCCTATGCCAAAGACCGCGTCGACCCCGCCGAATTGAGTACCTATGAGGCGCTCACCGATGAGCAGTGGCGCGGCCGCATTTGCGTGCGCTCTTCCGGCAACATTTACAACCAGTCACTGGTCGCCAGCATGCTCTCGACTCAGGGTGAAGCCGCCACACAGGCATGGACACAGGGGCTGGTGGCGAATTTTGCCCGCCCCCCGCAGGGCGGAGACCGGGACCAGATCAAGGCACTCGCAGCGGGCCAGTGTGACATCGCGCTCGTCAACAGCTACTACTACGGCGCCATGCTGCAGAGCGACGACCCGGAGGAACAGGCCGCCGCCGCTGAGGTGTCGGTATTCTTTCCCAACCAGGACGGGCGCGGTACCCATATCAATGTGAGTGGCGCCGGCGTCACCCAGTCGGCGAAGAACGTGGAGGAGGCCCGGGCACTTATCGAGTTCCTGGCGGGCGCCGAGGCACAGCGCTGGTACGCGGAAGCCAACAATGAATACCCGGCCATTACCGGTGTTGCACCCAGCGCGCTGCTCGAATCCTGGGGCAATTTCAAAGCCGATTCAGTTGACGTGACCGAACTCGGGCGCTTGAATGCGCAGGCAGTCATGGCAATGGATCGGGCGCATTGGAAATAGGCTCAGCGACACTCCCCACCCAGGCACTGCATCGCGGGCGCGGCAGTTTCGGCTGGCGCGCCCTGCTGCTGGTGACGGCCGGCCTGATTGCCGTGCCGGTGCTGGTCATCATTGCCAGCCTGTTCCTGGGTTTCAGCCCGGTCTGGCAACACCTGCTGGATACGGTGCTGCAGGACTACGTCGTCAATTCGCTGCTGATGATGCTGGGAGTCGGCGTCGGCACCCTGCTGCTGGGTGTCAGCGCGGCCTGGCTCACCGCGATGTGCGAGTTTCCCGGCCGCAGGGTGTTCAACTGGGCGCTGCTGCTACCGATGGCGATGCCAGCCTATATCATCGCCTACACCTACACTGGCATGCTTGATTTCTCCGGCCCGCTGCAGAGCGCGTTGCGGGCGCAATTCGGCTGGGGCTATGGTGACTATTACTTCCCGGAGATCCGCTCGCTGGGCGGCGCTGTGTGCATGTTGTCGCTGGTGCTGTATCCCTACGTCTACCTGTTGGTGAGGGTGGCGTTTACGGAGCAGTCTACCGCGGTACTTGAGGCCAGCCGCAGCCTTGGCAAAGGCCCCTGGCAAACCCTGTTCCTGGTCGCGCTGCCGATGGCGCGGCCGGCGATTGTCGCCGGTATCAGCCTGGCCCTGATGGAGACGCTGGCCGATTTCGGCACCGTCGACTACTTCGGCGTCAGCGTATTCACTACGGGGATATTCCGCACCTGGTACGGGCTCGGGGAACTGCAAACCGCGGCCCAGCTGGCCGCCTTCCTGCTGCTGTTCGTATTTGTGCTGTTCACGCTGGAACAGTACTCGCGGCGGCGCCTGCGCTTTCACCACAGCGGCGCCCGGCAGCGGCCCGGCCGCATTGTGCTGCAGGGTTGGCGCGGCTGGTGTGCAGCGGCGCTGGCGCTGGCAATTGTCAGCGCCGGCTTCCTGCTGCCTGCCACGCAGCTGGCCAGCTGGGCCAGCGACCGATTCGGCGCCACTGACCCGACGGTGTTCCTGGGCCTGGTCGGCAGCAGTTTCACCCTGGCAGCCATCGCCTCGGCCTGCTGCCTGCTGATCGCCCTGCTGCTCGGCTACGGCAAACGCCTGCATCCCGGACCGCTGGAGCAACAGGCAGCTCGCGTCTCGTCCATGGGTTACGCGGTCCCCGGCACCGTCATTGCCGTGGGCGTACTGATTCCCTTCGCATGGATGGACAACCGGGTGGATGCGCTGATGCGGGAGCATTTTGATATCTCAACCGGCCTCTTGCTCAGTGGCACGCTGGTCGCACTGGTTTTTGCGTATGTCGTGCGATTTCTCGCGGTATCACTGCAATCGGTGGAATCCGGGCTGGCGCGTATTCGCCCTAGCATTGACGAATCCGCCCGCTCGCTGGGCAAGCGTCCGCTGCAGGTATTGCAGCGCATTCATTTGCCGATGCTGCGCGGTTCGCTGATCACCGCCCTGCTGCTGGTGTTTGTCGATGTGTTGAAGGAGCTGCCCACCACGCTGATCCTGCGCCCGTTCAATTTCAACACGCTGGCCGTGCGCACCTATGAGCTCGCCTCCGACGAACGGCTGGCCGATGCAGCACTGCCGGCGCTGGCGATTGTGCTGATCGGCCTGCTGCCTGTTATCCTCATGACACGCACACATTCACAGGGACGCGCATGAGCCAGCTGGCACTGCAACAGGTGGCCGTCAGTTACGGGGGATTTCCCGCTGCGGTCGACGTCTCATTCAGTCTTGAACAGGGGCAGATCGGCTGCCTGTTGGGCCCCTCGGGCTGTGGCAAAACCACCCTGCTGCGCGCCATTGCGGGCTTTGAACCGATAGTGGCCGGCAGCATTACCCTGCGCGGACAGACCATCAGCCGCCCCGGTGCACAACTGCCACCTGAGCGACGCAAGGTCGGCATGGTGTTCCAGGACTTCGCCCTGTTCCCGCACCTGGACGTACAGCGCAATATCGCGTTTGGCCTCGACGCGATGAACCGCAGCGCGCGTGCGCAGCGCGTGCGTGAAATGCTCGCGCTGGTGGAGCTCGACGCTTACGCCGGTGCCTATCCACATGAGCTGTCGGGGGGCCAGCAACAGCGCGTCGCCCTCGCGCGGGCACTGGCGCCCAACCCGGAAATACTGCTGCTGGACGAGCCTTTTTCCAGCCTGGACAGCGAACTGCGCGAGCAGTTGGCTGCAGAAGTCCGCGGCCTGCTCAAGCGCAATGGCGTCACCGCAATCCTGGTGACCCACGACCAGCACGAGGCATTCGCCATGGCCGACCAGATCGCGCTGTTGCGCCAGGGCCATGTGATGCAGCTCGACACACCCTACAACCTGTACCACAACCCGCACAGTGAGTTTGTCGCAGAGTTCATCGGCCAGGGCAATATCATTACGGTGACGGTGAACGAAGCCGGCGTGTTGAACGACGGCCTCGGTACGCTGGACAAAGGGCACCGTCACTGGCGGGCGGGGGCGTCGTTGCGCCTGCTGGTTCGCCCAGACGACATCGAGTACGACGAACACAGCTCACTGCGCCTGCCGGTGGTGAGCAAATCGTTTCGAGGGGCCCACTACTTCTACGAACTGGCGCTGCCCGATGGCCAGCGGGTGCCCTGCCTGACACCCAGCCATGTCGGTATAAATCCCGGCCAGCAATTGCCCGTGCGCTTCAATCTGCAACACGTGGTACTGTTTGATGACTCCCGCTGCGAACTGGTAAACCCGACCGCCTGAGGGGCCGGATTACCCGGGTGAATCAGCGCACCGAACGATAGACCCGGGTGCGCTGCCGCTTGCTCAGCACCAGCTGCCAAAGCTGCCCCTGGCGGGAGCGGAAAAATCCGGCGCAGCTCAACAGGTAGTACTTCCACATACGGTAGAACCGCCGGGGGTAGCGATCCTGCAAACCGGTTTTCAACTCGTCCCAACCCCGGTGAAAATTGTGCCACCAGGCCATCAGCGTGCGATCGTAATCCTGCCCGAAATTATGCCAGTCCTCGATCAGCAAACGGCCGTTGAGCACATTGCACAAAGTCTGTGCCGAGGGCAGCTTGCCGTTGGGAAAGATGTACTTGTCAATCCAGGGGTCGGCGTATCGCAATGTCCGGTGGTTGCCAATGGTATGCAACAGGAACAGGCCGTCGTCTTTCAGCAGGCGCAGTACGCTGTCGAAGTATACCGGGTAGTTTTTAGCACCGACATGTTCAAACATTCCCACCGAAACAATCTTGTCGAACCGCCCCTGTAGCGTCCGGTAATCGGTCAGCTCGATCTGGACAGGCAGACCCTGGCAACGCTGCCGGGCCAGCGCCTGCTGTTCGCGTGAGACAGTAATGCCGACCACCTCGACGCCGTAATGGCGCGCCGCATGTTGCGCCATCCCGCCCCAGCCACAGCCGATATCCAGCAGGGTCTCTCCGGGTTGCAGTTCCAGCTTGCGACAAATCATATCGAGCTTGGCCAGTTGCGCCTGGTGCAGATCGTCAGCCTCAGCCCAATAGCCGCAGGAGTAGGTCATGCTCGCATCCAGCATGACCTCAAATATGTCGTTACCGAGGTCGTAGTGCTCTTCGGCGACCTGAAACGCGCGGCGCAGGTTTTGCAAGTTGAACAGTTGCTGGCGCGCCATCTCTGCCAGCACCCGCAGCCTGGCCAAACCTGGAAGGCGGGTATCGACTTCCGCCGCCAGCAGGCGGGTAAACAATTCATCCAGCGCCTCACAGTCCCACAGGCCGTCCATATAGGCCTCGCCGAAACCCAGCGAGCCCTGGGTCAGGATACGGCGATAGACATGGCGGTCATGAACCTGGATATCCCAGGGCGCGGGCCCATTGAACGCTATGCCAGCTTTGGCCGCGAGATCGCGCAGCACCGCAGGTGGTGCGTTCACCCCTCGGCGCGCCACTTCCACTCCCGGATCTCCGGCATATCCTGGCCGTGTTGGCGGATGTACTGCTGGTGTTCAAGCAGTTTATCGCGCACAAACTGTTTGAGGTAGGCGCCGACATGATCGAGCCCGGGGACCCGATCTGCGACATCGCTGACAAGGTGAAAGCGATCAATATCATTCAGTACCGCCATATCAAAAGGTGTCGTCGTACTGCCCTCCTCCTTGTATCCCCGCACATGCAGGTTCTTGTGGTTGGTGCGTCGATAGCAGAGCCTGTGAATCAGCCAGGGGTAACCGTGATAGGCAAAAATGATCGGCTTGTCCGTAGTGAAAAGCGCGTCAAAATCGCGGTTTGAGAGACCGTGGGGATGTTCCTCGCTGGGCTGCAAAGTCATCAGGTCGACCACATTGATGACTCGGATCTTCAACCCCGGCGCCTGCTCGCGCAGCAGGCTCACCGCCGCCAGTGTCTCCAGCGTCGGCACATCTCCGGCACAGGCCATCACCACATCCGGTTCACTCCCCTTGTCATTGCTGGCCCACTCCCAGATACCGATGCCTGCCGTGCTGTGTTTGATAGCGGCATCCATGTCCAGCCACTGCAACTCCGGCTGCTTGCCAGCGACAATCACATTGATAAAATTCTGCGAGCGCAGGCACTTGTCCGTGATCACCAGCAGGGTGTTGGCATCGGGGGGCAGGTAGACGCGAATAATATCGGCCTTCTTGTTCAGGACGTGATCGACAAAACCGGGATCCTGGTGCGAAAAGCCATTGTGATCCTGGCGCCAGACATGGGACGTCAACAGATAGTTCAGTGACGATATGGGACGGCGCCAGGGGATCTCCTTGCTGACCTTCAGCCATTTCGCATGCTGGTTGACCATGGAATCGACTATGTGGGTAAAGGCCTCGTAACAGGAAAACAGCCCGTGCCTGCCGGTCAGCAGATAGCCCTCCAACCAACCCTGGCAGGTATGCTCACTCAATATCTCCATCACCCGCCCGTCCGGGGCCAGGTGTTCATCCTCCGGATACTGCTCGGCCATCCAGGCGCGATCCGTGACCTCGAACAGCGCCCCCAGCCGATTGGAGGCAGTTTCATCGGGGCCGACAACGCGGAAGTTCTGCCACTTCTCGTTCAGGCGCATTACGTCCCGCAAATAATTGCCCATGACCCGCGTCGATTCAGCCTGTACCTGGCCCGGCTGTTTCACCGTCACGGCATACTGGTCGACGTCCGGCAGGCTCAGGTTCCGCCGCAACATACCGCCATTGGCATGGGGGTTCGCACCCATGCGCCGCTCGCCGCGCGGGGCCAGTTCAGCCAGCTCCGGGCGCAGCGCCCCGCTGCGATCAAACAGCTCTTCAGGCTGGTAACTGGTCAGCCAACGGGCTAGCAATTCCAGATGGCCCGACTGCTCACTCATATCCGAAAACGGCACCTGGTGAGAGCGCCAGAATCCCTCGGTTTTCTTGCCGTCGACTTCTCTGGGGCCGGTCCACCCCTTGGGCGAGTTCAAGATGATCAACGGCCAGCGTGGGCGGCACACCTCCCCCTCATTGCGCGCGGCATGCTGGATGGCCTTGATGTGCACCACCGCAGCATCGAGGGTTGCAGCCATCTGCTGGTGCATCACTTCCGGCTCGCTGCCCTCAACGAAGTACGGCTGATAACCATAGCCCAAAAACAGGTGCTCCAGATCACTGCGACCGATACGGGCCAGCAACGTCGGGTTCGCAATCTTGTAGCCGTTGAGGTGCAGGATCGGCAACACCGCCCCGTCGCGCGTCGGGTTCAGGAACTTGTTGGAATGCCAGGCCGTGGCCAGCGGCCCTGTTTCCGCCTCACCATCACCGATCACACAGGCAACGATCAGGTCCGGGTTATCAAACGCCGCCCCGTAGGCATGCGCCAGCGAATAACCCAACTCACCGCCCTCATGAATGGAACCGGGAGTTTCCGGCGTGACATGACTGCCCACGCCTCCCGGGAAGGAGAACTGCCTGAACAGCTTTTTCAGCCCCGCGATATCCTGCGTCACATCCGGGTAAAACTCGCTGTAGCTGCCCTCCAGATAGGTGTTGGCGACCAGCCCGGGACCACCGTGGCCGGGCCCCGCAACGTAGAGCATATTGAGATCCCGGGCCTTGATAACCCGATTCAAGTGCGCGTAGATGAAATTCAGCCCCGGTGTGGTTCCCCAGTGCCCCAGCAGGCGCGGTTTGATGTGCTCGCGCACCAGCGGCTGCCGCAACAGTGGATTATCGAGCAGGTATATCTGGCCAACCGACAGGTAGTTGGCGGCCCGCCACCAGGCGTCTATCTTCCGCAGTTGTTCAACGGTCAGCGGCTTCGCACTGTCCGCGGTGAGTTCAATTCCGGCAGCCACGATACGTTTCCTCCTGCAACCTTAACCATCCCTGCCTGTGTTTTGCGCGCCGCCCCCGCTACCGGCAGCCAGCACCGCCGCGGTATGCTGGGCAACCACCTGCTCCTCATCCGTCGGTATGATCCACACGGAGACCCGGCTGTCCGCCGTTGAAATACAGATCGCTCCCGCTGCATTGGCCGTTTCATCCAGCGACAGCCCCAGCCACGCCGCCGCGCTGCAGATCGCCCGACGCACCGGCGCCGAATGCTCTCCGATCCCGCCGGTGAACACCAGCGCATCCAGACCGCCCAACGCCGCTGCCAGCGAGCCGATTTCGCGCTGGATGCGCTGCACGAATATCGCAATGGCCTCGGCGGCAGCAGCGGAATCACTGTCCAGCAGTGTGCGTATATCATCACTGACACCCGACAGGCCGAGCAAGCCCGACTGCCGGTACAGTAGATCCGTGAGCGCCTCTATCGTCATCCCCGGCTCGCTCAAAAGGTAGAGAACCGCCGCCGCATCAATGGCGCCACAGCGGGTCGCCATCGGCAGTCCATCGAGTGGCGTGAAACTCATTGTGGTAGCGATACTCCGCAAAGCCTGCATGGCACAGAGACTGACCCCGTGACCGAGATGGGCCACCACGACCCTGCCGCTGGCCCCGGCACCCATACAACCCGGGAGCACACTGGCAATATACTCATACGACAGACCGTGGAAACCGTAGCGGCGAATTCCACGCTCGGCGAATGCGCGCGGCAGGGCAAAATACTGTTCTACCGGTGGCATAGTCGAGTGGAAGGCGGTGTCGAAACAGGCGATCTGCGGTAATTCGGGCGCCGCGGACAACAGGTGCTCAACGGCCAGCAGGGAATGGGGCTGATGCATCGGCGCCAGCGGTATCAGGTCCTGCAGCCGTGACAGGCTCTCCCTGTCCAGCCGTATCGGCGCCTTGAAGGCCATACCACCGTGCACCACGCGATGGCCGGCCGCTACCAGGCGATAGTGCGGCGCAAGGGTCGCCATCCATTCAAGGATCTGCTGCAGAGCAGCCTCGTGGGTGTGGGCCTCCCCCGCTATCGCAGCACTGCCGCCGTGCCGCAGAGCGTTTTCACTGACCCGCAGGCACGCGCGGGCACCGATATCCTGAATCGCCCCACGGAAGAGACACACCAGTGTATCCCGCTGGCCGCCCGGACTGTACAGCGCAAACTTGATACTGGAGGACCCGGCATTGATGATCAGGATGATGTCAGTCATTCATTTGAAAATGATGGTGAGCAATATGATCGAATCCGTAATCGCGGTGAGCGCATGAGGCTCAGCGGGGGCGAGGTACAGCAGCTGGCCAGGATGCAATCTCTGTGACACACCCATTGCGGTGACGTCCGTACTCCCCTCGATACACTGCAGTACAATCGGCCCCGTGACCTGGTGCTCCTTCAGGGATTTACCTGCCGGGAGCACCAGGCGGGCAATCTCCAACTCTTTCGTGCGCAGGACAGCTTTACTTTTCTCGACCGCCAGATCCTGCGACCAGGTCTTCAAATCAACGATTTCATTCGGTCTCGCATGGTGTGTTGCCACCGGCATACCCCCAAAAAATATAGTGTGCCCGCGCCATGATTTCAATTGTGCAGCCGCGGCCCGTCCGCTAAATATAGCGCACTCTCACCGGCTCACAAGCATCGCGCACTCTTTGTCAGCATGCACCCGCACGCCAACCCCGAGTTAATGTGCGTAGACTTGATAGAACGCAATGCAGAGAGTCGACATATCAATGCGTTGCTGAGCCTGTTTGATCGCTACTCTCTGGCCGTTCCTGACAATCCCTGGCCGGGCCGGGTCGATCGCTACGCCTCCGTAACGGCTGCCTGTCAAGCCGGTGTCCAGGCCGAAATTGCCAATGGTGCAATGTATGAGCGGCTGCTGCAAAGGGCGCACAAGCCCGACACCATCGCGGTACTCACAAACTTGCAGGATGCCTCGCAGACACGCCACCTCCCCGCATTCCAGCGCTGTGCCGAGCGCGGAGCGGGGAGCGGCAGGCAGCGGCAGGAACGACACTGCGGCGGTGCGAGCAGGAGGCACCGCCAGCGTGGAGCCTGAGTTTTTAACATTCACTACCTGAAGAGGATATAGCAATGAGGAAAGACGGTGCAGCAATGCGCAATGTATTAACAATTGTTGGGACAATCGTCGTGCTGGTGATTGTCGGTGCAGCTATCGTTAACTACGTTGCCTAATTTATCGGAGCAGACCCAATGAAAAGATTATGTTTTCTTTCCCCAGACCACCCGCATGCGCTGCAGGTGGTGAATGACCTCAAGAATGCCGGCATCGCCGAAGAGCATATCTATGCTCTGGCCAAGTACGGGACAGAGATGGAGGATCTACCCGACGCAGGCCCGGAGGCAGATGACTTCATGCCCGCCTATAAACGCGGATTGGAGCTGGGTGGCAGCGCCGGCCTGCTGCTTGGGCTGGCGGCGATGGCTTTCCCGCCCAGCGGCATCGTTGTCGGTGGCGGTCTCGCCCTCCTCATGGGCCTGTGGGGCGCAGGTGTAGGCGGTTTGCTGACAGGGATGGCAGGTGCCTCTTTTCCCAGCTCGCGGCTGAAAGCGTTCGAGTCGGCTATCGAACAGGGCCAGATACTCATCATGGCCGATGTACCGAAGAAGGACGTTGCACACTATGAGGCAATAATCCGCCGACTGGACCCGGACGTCAGTGTGGAGGGAATTGAGCCGCCATCCCAACTGATTCCAGAGTGATCACAGGGGGCTCACCGGTGACGGTGGGCTGTGTTTCCCTGTCCCACCACACCGGCACCGGTGCCTCTGCAGAAGGGATTCCGGGCAGTGGCAATAGCGCCTGCCGACCTGCTGCTGGTGGTTGCCGGTGACCCGCGGCTGTCAGAACGCGTAGCGAGCCGTCATCCCGATCACGCGCTCGGCGAGGATGTCAGTCTGCGTGTAGGAGCCATTGCTGATCGCAATATCGTACTGATCCGGTCCCTGCTGGAACACCACGGCGTCCTCATCGAACACATTCTTGCCCCAGACAGAGACATCCCAGCTGTAGTCGCTGCTGCGCCAGCCCACGAACAGGTCCAACACCTCGTAGGATTCAAAATGGGTGCGGACGTTATAGGAACCCGCGGACGCCTCGGTGTTGATGCGGTCATCGGTGTACTTGAACAGTCCGCGGAAATAGATCTCGGTGGCATCACCCATCGGGATGTAGTACTCGGAGTTCAGCGAGAAGGACCACTCCGGCTCTCCGCCCAGCGGCTCGCCGTCAATGTCACAGCTGCCAAGCACCTGGCCGGGCTGTCTTTCGTTGCACGGCTGCGAGGCACCGTCCCACTCCCCTTTGCTGAAGCTCAGCGTACCGCCGGCGTTCCAGGTCTCGGCCAACAGCACCTGCCCTTCGATTTCCACGCCCCAGATATTGGCATCGCCATTGAAAACGATGCCGCCGGGCAGATCCACCGGCTGGCCCTGGTCATTCAGCACCTGGACCCCGCGCACGAAGCCCAGGTAGCCGTCGAAAGACTGGTAGTACAGCGCCGTATTCAGTGTTGCGCGATCATCCCACAGGCGGCTCTTGGAGCCGATTTCGAAGGCATCGCTGGTCTCCTCGTTGTACAGCAGGTCATTGACCCCATTGGGCAGGAACACGACATCAGGGCTGGGTACGATGGAGATACCGGAAGGCCTGTAGCCGCGGTTGTAGGATACGTAGAGATTGGTGTCATCCCGCCAGTCCCATCGCAGTGCGAGCGAGCCCGTGACAGCGTCCTCGGAGGAGTCCTGCTGGTCGGGCGGAATCCCCACAATGGGGAAATTCTCGGCGAACCCGTCATAGATGACATCCTCTATCGGGCGCAGCGCCGGGGGTACCCAGGTCAGGCCGCCAAACTCGATATTCGCGGTGCGGTAGCCCTCATAATCGGTCCAGCGCAGGCCCATTTCCAGTTGCAGTGTGTCGGTCAGGTTGAACGTATTGAACGTAAATACAGCGAAGTTGTTCGCGTTTACCGGAAGGTTGCCCTCGGTCTGGAACCCCAGCCCGGAGACATCCAGGCGCACACCGTTTTGCAGGAAATAGGTCGTGGTATTCTGGTCCTGGTAGTAGAGGCCCACCATATAGTTCCAGAAATCCCGGTCGATAGACGCGACCCGCAGCTCGTAGGAAATCGTGTCGACCTTGGTCTCGGCAAACTGGTAGCTGTCGGCCTCGGTGTCCGTGTACTGGAGCGAGTAGGCGCGGTCGATCTCGGTCTGGGCAGGCTTGTTGGAATCCAGATAGGAGACAATGCCGGAGACCTGGTGATCCATCACCTCCCACTCAATATTCAGGTTGACGAGGTTGAAGTGGATATCGCCGTCGTCATTACTGTTGGCCAGCGCCTTGCGGTCCTGCGGATCCAGGGTCGGCCTGCCGCCCAGGGCATCGGTGCCACTCATGGCCTTGGGATCATCAGCGGTGCGCTTCAGGTACTGGTAGGTCAACTGTGTCTCCAGCGTGTCCGTGGGCTGCCACAGTGTCGTCAGGCGACCGGAGTAGGCCCTGACCTCCTGATCGTCCATGCCGGTGGTGATATTGTCCACGTTGGCGCCATTATTGATATCGTAGACAGCTGCAGCCCGCACCGCGAGTTCATTGGGCAGCAGTGCGTAACTGTAGGCAGCCTGGCCGTTGAAGCCGTTGTTATCGGAGACAGACCCCTGCACAAAGCCCTCGGCCTCCTCAATATTGGGCCGCCGGGTGATGATATTGATCGCGCCGCCCGGCGAGGTGCGCCCCTGCAGGGTTCCCTGCGGTCCGCGCAGGATTTCGATACGCTCCAGATCGTACATCTGGTTAAAGGCGATATCGGAGCGCACTGCGGCATCATTCCAGTACACATCCACCGCCGCAGAGACGCCGGCTTCAGGATCCACGCTGACACCGCGCATGGAGATGGTGTTGTTACGGGCGTTGGGCTGGGACAGGGTCAGTCCCGCTGTCTGCTGCTGCAGCGAGGTGAAGTCGAAGGCGGCAAATTTCTCGAGTGACTGACCCGTGACCACGTTTACCGTAGCGGCGATGTCCTGCACGCTTTCCGCACGTTTCTGCGCGGTGACGATCACCTCCTCCAGCACCAGGTCATCGGCGACGACAGGTGCGGCCAGGATTGCAAGTGCACTGGCGAGAGCGGACTTTCGAAGTGACAACATGTGTTTATCATAGAGCATCATTTGCGGCACCTTGAATGCAGTGGTCGGAAGTCTTCCCGCGGGGAAGTCCGTGAATTATCTAGTTGTTAGCGGACGCCACAGTACCGGACTGCGGGCGATGCCAGCATCATACTGGGTAAGCCCTCCAGGTTCCTGCAACCCAAGTCTGCGTATTTGAACAACTGAGCACAATTTCGCCATTGACAACCAGGCAACTGGATGACGATGGCATACGACACCGGACCACTACGGGACGCGCTTACCCCCGACCCCCGGGCTCGACAGGCTTCACCCTGGCCAGTAAATGCATCAGGCGCTGCCGCAACTGTGTCTCGAGATCTTCGATGCGCTGGTAGTTGATTTCCACCCGCGCCGGATCAACCCTGGAGGCGTAAAGAATCGTATTCTCGACCGTCTCGCTGAGTGCAATGGCGGGGAATATCTCCCCCAGCATCGCAAAAAACGCACGGCGATCCTTTGGCAGCGCGTGCAAATTGATCACCAGGAACCCCCGGGGGCCCAGCACGCGTGCACACTGACGCAGAAAATCCCCGTGCAGCTGTCCGGGCGCCACACAGTGGGCGTCAAACATGTCAGAGAAAATGATATCGCTGCTGGCACTGTCCATACGCCTGACGTAGTCAAAGGCATCGCCGGCAGTGATCCTGACCCGGTGATCGCCCGGCAACAGGAAAAACTCATCGGCAACGTCGATGACGGCCTGCCGCAGTTCCACCACCTCGAAGGTGCACTCTGGCAGGACGGAGTGCAGCGTGCGCAACAGGCTGCCGCCCCCGAGGCCGAACAGGCTGATATGGGCGGGGTCGACAAAGGCAGTGGCCAGCGCCATGAAGCGTGTGTATTTATAGACCAGCTGGCAGGGGTGGGAAACCTGCATACAGCTCTGTTCGAACTGCGAATCAAAATTCAGGATCCGCTGTGCGCCCTCATTGATGACCAGGATAGGCCCGTAGTCATCGCGGGACGTGTGTACCGTCTGCCTGCCCCAGTCAGCGCTCATTGCGCTGTCCCCGCCCTGCAGGAGCTGTCACCCCATCGCGCATCACAGCGTGGCAACCTGGGGGACCGTGTCTGCTGCAATCAGGCATTCACCTTTTTCACAAACTCGGACTTCAGCATCATTTCGCCAACCTTATCCACGCGACAATCGATATTGTGGTCGCCCTCGACAATGCGGTTGACCTTGACCTTGGTGCCCACTTTCAACACGCTTGAACTGCCTTTTACCTTCAAATCCTTGATCAGGGTGCCGCTGTCGCCTTCGTACAGGTCATTGCCGTTGGCATCCTTCACCATCGCGACATCCTCACTGTGCGCCTGCACATCCCCCGGCGCCCACTCGTGGGCACACTCGGGGCAAACCAGCAGGTCACGGTCCTCGTAAGTGAACCGGGACTGGCATTGTGGGCATGGTGGTAACTCAGACATCAAAGGCATCCTCAAACAGAACCTGGAAAAACGATGATTATGACACGTCCATGTCGTCGCCTCCCAGGCATGACTGACCTGGAGCGACGACAAACATACATATTTTATGATAATACAGTTTGCATTGAATAATACAAATATTATAAATTGCCTCTCGCATTCAGCCTGAGGCGCCCACCGATGACCCACTCCGCACTGAGACAGCAGCTGTGCCAATACGGCATAGACAACCCGCTGGAAATTCTCTACAACCCCGATTACGAGACCCTCTTTCGTGAAGAGACCCGGCCCGACCTCGAGGGCTATGATGTCGGCCGCGAAACCTGCTGTGGCGCGGTCGCTGTCGACACCGGCATCTTTACCGGCCGCTCGCCGAAGGATAAATACTTCGTCAAGGACGACACCACCCGCGATACATTGTGGTGGTCGGACCAGGGGGCCAACGACAACAAGCCCATTACACCTGCGGTCTGGCAGTCCCTGAAAGCCCAGGTCGGGGAAGAGCTCAGCGGCAAGCGGCTGTTTGTGAACGACCTGTTCTGCGGCGCGGCGCCGGCGACCCGGCTGAAAGTCCGCTTCGTCACCGAGGTCGCCTGGCAATCCCACTTCGTTAAAAATATGTTCATCCGTCCCACCGATGCGGAACTGGAGGGTTTTGAGCCGGACTTCGTGGTACTCAACGGGGCCAGGACCAACAACGCCCACTGGCAGGAACAGGGATTGAACTCCGAGAATTTCGTCGCGTTCAATATGACCGAGGGCATGCAACTGATCGGCGGCACCTGGTACGGCGGCGAGATGAAAAAAGGCATTTTCTCGGTGATGAACTACCTGCTGCCGCAAAAAGGCATTGCGTCCATGCACTGTTCCGCCAATGTCGGCAGCGACGGTGACACCGCAATCTTTTTCGGCCTGTCCGGCACCGGTAAAACCACATTGTCCACCGATCCGAAGCGCGCGCTGATCGGCGACGATGAGCACGGCTGGGATGACGATGGCATTTTCAATTTCGAGGGTGGCTGTTACGCCAAAACCATCAACCTCAGCCAGGAACAGGAACCGGATATCTACGCCGCTATCAAACGCGATGCACTACTGGAGAATGTGGTGGTGGATGAGCAGGGTAATATTGACTATGCCGACACCTCGAAAACGGAGAACACCCGTGTCTCCTACCCACTGTACCACATCAAGAATATCGTCAAACCCACCTCTGTGGGAGGCCACGCCACCAAGGTGATTTTTCTCACCGCCGATGCCTTCGGTGTACTCCCGCCCGTCGCGCGCCTCACCGAGGCACAGGCAGAGTATTATTTCCTTTCGGGCTACACCTCCAAACTGGCGGGTACGGAGCGCGGTATCACCGAGCCCACGCCGACATTTTCCGCCTGTTTCGGTGCCGCCTTCCTGAGCCTGCACCCCACCCGGTACGCCCAGGTGCTGAAACAGCGTATGGAGCAATCCGGCGCCCAGGCGTACCTGGTCAACACGGGCTGGAACGGCACCGGCAAGCGTATTTCCATCAAGGCGACTCGCAGTATTATCGATGCGATTCTGGACGGCTCCATTGAAACGGCCGATTTCACCCAGCTGCCGCTGTTCAACCTGGCCATCCCCACGGCCATTGCAGGGGTGGACAGCACCCTGCTCGATCCGGGCAATACTTACGACACTCCGGGGGAGTGGCAGCAGAAAGCGACGGCATTGGCTGAAAAGTTCATCGCCAACTTCGAACGCTTCACTGATACCGACGCTGGCGCGGCCCTGGTCAGCGCGGGCCCGACGCTGGGCACCACAGCATAACCCTACCGCCCGACGCGCCGGCGCCGGCACCGGACCCTGCGTTGTCACACCAGCACACGCTTGCGACATTCGCTGGAGAGCGGCGATGACGCGATCCGCACTTGCAGGTACCTGCAACTGCACTTATAGTTGCTACTGACAACGGAATGACAACAGGTAACACGCTATGCCCTCCCACCAGGAGCGCGCCGACGAACTGTACGAAGCGATCAACCAGCTGATCCGCGTGCACCAGTTTCGCGACCGCGACTGCATCTGCTGCCACGATGTATCGGTAGCGCAGTGCTACGCGCTTGAAACCCTGGTCAAACGCGGTCCGCTGAGGCTGCAGGCCCTGGCCGACGAGATGTACCTGGACAAGAGCACCACCAGTCGCGTGGTGGACGCACTGCTGCGTAAAAACTATGTGCTCAAGGTGCCTGACCCCGCGGACCAACGCGCTGTCCAGCTGTCGCTGACCCCGGCGGGCAAGGCCCTGTACCGGACCATCCGACAGGACCTGGTGACGGAAGAAGCCGCCATGATCAGCAAGCTGGCGCCCGAGGTGGTCGACGGGGCACTGACGCTGATCCGGCAGCTCACCGCTGCGGCCCGGGCGCGGCTGGGCCCCTAGCTTTTTTTGCCTATTTAGTTGTCACTACCAACCTTTATTGTGAAGGAGCTCCCATGCAAAACACCCTGGACACGCTGCCCGTCGCCGTCATCGGCGCCGGTCCCATCGGGCTGAGTGCCGCCGTGCACCTGCGCAACTGCGGTTACCGGCCCATACTCTTTGAGGCCGGCGCGCAAGCGGCGGCAAACCTGGCCCGCTGGGGCCATGTGCGGATGTTTTCGCCGTGGTCGTACAACCTCGACCCCGCTGCCACCGCACTGCTCAGGCAGCAGGGCTGGCGCGAGCCCGCAGCGGATGCGTTTCCCACCGGTCGGGAACTCCTGCAGCACTACCTGCTGCCACTGGCAGCGCACCCGGAGATCGCCCCTCATTTGCACCTGGAGACGAACGTCAGGTCCGTCAGCCGATTGCATCACGATGTGCTGCGCACCCCGGGGCGCGATGACGCCCCTTTCGTACTGCGAGTGGCGGATCCCGACGGAGAACGGGATGTGATCGCACAGGCCGTGATCGACGCCTCCGGCACCTACCAGACCCCCAACTGGCTGGGGGCTCACGGCCTACCCGCCCTGGGTGAATGCGCTGCAGCAGACGCCATCGCCTACGGTGTCCCCGATATCCTCGGGTCGGCGCGGGCGCACTATGCCGGCAAATCCGTCCTGGTCGTGGGTGCCGGGCACTCCGCCTATAACGCGCTACAGGACCTGGCGGCACTGGCCGGGGAAGCCCATGGCACCAACGTGTTATGGGGTGTGCGATGCACCGCGCTGTCGAGGATAGTCCGCTCACCGGCCAACGATGCGCTGCAGGAGCGCAGGCGCCTCGAAGAGCGCATCCAGGAACTGCTGGCACTGGAGCAGGTCCAGACCTTCACCGGCCTTGAGATTGAGGCCATCGAACGCCAGGATGACAAACTGATAGTGCGCGGCAGCGCGGGCCAACTGCTGCCGGTGGACCGTATCATTGCCGCCACCGGCTTCCGTCCCGACCTCAGCCTGCTGGCTGAGCTGCGCCTGTCGCTGGACCCGACGACACAGAGCCCGACCCGACTCGCCCCCCTGATCGACCCGAACCTGCACAGCTGCGGTTCGGTGCCCGAACACGGCATCACAGAACTGTCCCATCCGGAGCGCGGCGTGTACACCCTGGGCATTAAAAGCTATGGCCGGGCACCCACCTTCCTGCTGCGCACCGGCTACCAGCAGGTGCGCTCGGTAGTCGGCGCGCTCGGCACGGCCGCCGCCACCGCGCCGCCCTGTTCCGCGCCTGTATCGGCCTGCCAGGGATGAGCCCAGCGCCCGGCTACCGCGGTTTCACCGCCGCGCTGGGCGCGGCCCAGTTAGTGTCGTGGGGGGCGCTGTATTACAGCTTTCCACTGATCGCGGCAGCGATGGCCAGTGACACCGGCTGGAGCCGTGACGACATCTACGGCGCCGCCACACTCGGCCTGCTCGCGGCCGCGGTAACCGCTTACCCGGTGGGCGTACTACTGGACCGCGGCCACGGTCGCCGGGTGATGGTGGGGGCGACGCTTGCGGCCTCGCTGGTACTTGTGGGCTGGTCTGCAGTGTCGACGCTCCCTGCGTTGTACACGGCTGTCATTGTGCTGGGGGCACTGCAGGCGGCACTGCTGTATGAACCGGCGTTCGCAATTGCCGTACACCGGCTGGGCGCCCGCCAGGCGCGTGGCGCCATCACAGCGATAACCCTTTGGGCCGGCTTTTCCAGCACCGTGTTTGTACCCCTTGTGCAACTCATGCTGGACACCGTGGGATGGCGTGGCGCACTGCTGGGGCTGGCGCTCGTCAATACCACCACCGCACTGCCGCTGTACTTGTGGGCCATCCGCCCGGCCGGCGTGACAGGCGACACAGCCCCCGGCAATACCGCACTGCGGCCATCCCTACGACCGGTTCTGCGCAGCCCGAGATTCTATCTGCTCACGGCCTCATTCTGTGCGTACATGGCGCTGTTCTCCGGCTTCACCTACCACATCTACCCGCTCCTCATCGCCCTGTCGGCCGACACCCAGTCGGTGGTATTCGCCATCGCGCTGATCGGGCCGGCCCAGGTCGGAGCCCGCATGCTGGTCCTGCTGTTCGATGAGGTGACGATAAGCCGTCTTGGCGTGCTCACCAGTGCCACCTTCCCAGCGGCCATCCTGTTGCTCATGATGCCCCCCTCCGCACTCACGCTGGCGAGCCTGTGTATTCTGTACGGCGGCGCCAACGGTATCTTCACTGTTGTGCGCGGCCTGGCCATCCCGGAGCTGCTGTCGCGTCACCACTACGGCACCATCAGCGGCACTATGCTGGTGCCGATGTCACTGGCGCGGGCGGCTGCGCCCTGGGGAATCGCCGCGTACTGGACACATACGGGTACACCCGACGGAGCCGTGCAACTGCTGCTGGCACTGGCGATTCTGGTACCGGTGCTATTTGTCCTTGCGATCGCAGCAAGAAGGGCCGAGCCGTCGTAGGTGACATCGCGCAGCTGGTAAAACAGGCCGCTGTGCGCTGGCAGTTCGTGCGGGTGCCAAGGAGGCGCCCGCCCCGGCCATCACAGTTTCGGCGCTGCCGTCCCCGTCCTGGACTTGTCCTCTACCTGCTGTTGCACCCACGCCTGTGCGGCAAACTCAGAACCGGCCTGCGCCCAGACATCAAAAAGGGTACCACTGGCATTGGTGACAGGTTCGCCACGCAGGGTGTATTCAAACAATCCGGCGCACTGGGCGGCGTATTCAGGCGTCACGTCGACCTCGGCCATTCTCCTGCCGTCCCTGATAAAACGGTCAAGCACGCTGTTGCCTATCGAGGCGCCAGACACACAACTGAGCTCCCCGGTGTCGGCCAGTTTCCATTTCAGAGTCCGTTCGGCGCGGGCATCGGTTCTACCGTTGTTGATATCCTCCACTGGCTGGCCGTACTTGTCGATCAGTGCCTGGGCATAATCGGCCTGGGTCAAAGGTTCCGTGGTCTGGCGGTGCAGCCGCGTGATGGAGACGACGCGCGGCTCAGCGGGAGGGTAGGAATAACCTACGGACAGGGCGATGCTGCCTCCCGGCATCTGCCCGTGTGTGGCGGCGATGAAGTTGTCCGTTTTATAGCGCTTGCCAAGGGCGTTGTATTCAAAATGGCGGAGGGTGTCCTGGAGACGCATGTTCTCATCATAAGCTTCCAGTACCGCCTTGGCCTGCTCCGGCGTCATACCCAGATACAGCCCGGCAATATCAGGCCCGCTGAAAGCGGCAACGGGCTTTTCAACCGAGGGGGCCGCCGGCGGGGCCGCCGTGGGTTGGGAGGGCGACGACATTCCCTGCGTTGCTTCCGCACCACTATTGGCTGCGCGCTCCTCACTTGTCGCAGTGTCATCGCCACCACCACAGCCGCTCACCGCCAGGCCCACAGCGAGCGCCGTAACGAGAAGTATCCTGCTCATCAGATGTATCCTCAGAAATGAAAGCAAACAGTTGTCAGTGAACCGGGGATGAGGGTCGACTGGCAAGCAAGCGTGACAAGATCACAGGGCCAGGCGTGCTCATCTTTGTCTTTCACTGTAGACGTTGCAAAAATTTACCTGCAGATCATCATTGGGGCAAGACTATTTTCATTACAAAATACTACGGTAGCAACACCGCCCGATAGATGGCGATGCGTATCGGCAACTCATGTACTAGCCAATCGCCTCCGGCCGGACTGCCGCCAGTTCGCTGTCATCGGCAGGCACAGCCCCAGACAACCGGCCAGGACAAGCAGTGCAGTGGAAGGTACGCGGACCTTGACCAGCTCATCCGCCTGCCCGCTGGAATTCGCGATGCTACTGTAGCAGCCGCATCGGTTTGATATCGCGCATTGGTGCGCGCTACGCCACTAGCCTGCCTTGCTGGAAATCACGAATCGCCTGTTCGATTTCCTCAGGCTGGTTCATCACAAAGGGGCCATGCTGGGCGATGGGTTCACGCAAGGCCTCACCCGCCAGGACCAGCGCCTCGAAACCCTGCTCGCCTGCCCGCAGTGTCAGCTTGTCACCAGTGCCGTAAACACCCAGGTGTCTGGTCTTTAACGCTGTGCTGTTTCCAGCATAAACAAACACCAGGACCCGTTCGTAGTCTCCGACATCCAGAATAAATTCCGCGCCGCTTGCTACTGACACGTCTGCCAGTAACGGCCGGGTGGCCATGGCCGGTAAGCAACCGTTAAGCGTCGTATTTCCCACATTCATCTCACCGGCGATAAGCCGTACTTGATTGCCAACATCATCCCGGTAGTAGGCGACTTCCGCACTGCGAATATCGCGATAGGCAGCCGGCTTCAATTTGTCCCTGGCGGGTAAGTTCAACCAGATTTGAAAGCCATGCATCAGGCCCTGCTCCTGCTCAGGCATCTCCGAGTGAATGACCCCGTGCCCTGCCGTCATCCACTGCACATCACCGGGGCCGATCACGCCCTCGTTACCCATGTGATCGCGATGGCGCATGCGACCGGCCTTCATGTAGGTGATGGTTTCAAAGCCCCGGTGGGGATGCTCTGGAAAGCCACCCCTGTAGTCCGTAGCAGTATCCGAGTTGATTTCATCGACCATCAGAAACGGGTCCAATATCCCGTGCATTGATGTGCCGGCAATGCGGTTGATTTTGACACCATCACCATCACGGGATGGTCGCGACGGATACGCCTGCAATAA
>JAGRIE010000034.1:1728-43055 GCA_020443425.1 Halioglobus sp. | reverse complement strand
TTTGCTTTGTCATGTTTCACCTCTGTAGCGTAGTTTACTCGCTTCAGTCGGTGTCCATCAGTGGTGGGCAGGATCAGGGTTCCTGATAGATTTTGCCGTCACCGAGGTCTTTCATACGGTTCATTACTTCACAGACAATCCAGCCCTTGTCGACATCAATCGAATACCAGCTGACCGGGAAGGCCGTCATTTCGCTGGCCGGCCATTTGTTCATCGTTTCAGTGATCCAGTTCAGGATAGTATCCCGCCCCCAGAAGCGACCGTAGTGGTGCTCAAAGTACGTGGCATCCTCGGTGAAACAGTTTGCCCAGTCCGTCCAGTCCTTGGTCTGTGCACCTTTGAGGGCCGCCGCCTGGTATTTATCAAATGCCTGTTCCAGTTCTTTGCGTTTCCAGCGCGCCATGGTTGGTCTCCTGGTGGATGGGTGCTGATGGGAATACGATATAAATGCACCGCCCGCCTGCCCATCGGTGGCGGCAGTGCGCTTCGGCAAGCGGTCAGGGTACCAGCAACGGTGCAATGACCAGACTGACGATTGCCATGACATTGATCAGGATATTCATGGCTGGACCCGACGTATCCTTGAAAGGATCGCCAACCGTATCGCCAACGACTACTGCAGAGTGAGTATCGGACCCTTTGCCGCCATGATTGCCCTTCTCGACAAATTTCTTGGCGTTGTCCCAGGCACCCCCTGCATTGGCCATCATCAGAGCCATCAGTACGCAGGCGAGCAGTGCGCCGCCAAGCATACCGCCGAGGGAGGTGGCGCCGAGAGTGAAACCGACGACCACCGGGGCCGCGACTGCGATCGCCCCTGGCAGGATCATCCTGCGCAGAGCAGCGGTAGTGGCGATGTCAACGCACCTGGCTGTATCCGGTTGGGCTGTTCCCTGCAACAGGCCGGGTATTTCACGAAACTGCCGGCGGATCTCATTGATCATGTCAAACGCGGCATCGCCAACAGCAGTCATGGTGATCGCTGCAATCAGGAATGGAATCGTGCCGCCGATGAACATGCCAACCAGTACCAGCGGGTCGGTCAGTTCCAGGTGAAACCCCTGGTTGTGAAGTTCCACTGTCTCAACAAACGCGGCAATGATCGCCAGCGCCGCCAGCGCCGCGGCACCGATTGCAAAGCCCTTGCCGATAGCAGCGGTGGTGTTGCCCACCTCATCAAGACCGTCAGTGATCTTGCGTGTCTCCTCTCCCATGCCTGCCATTTCGGCGATACCGCCGGCGTTATCCGCTACTGGCCCATAGGCATCAATCGCCATTGTGATCCCGACTGTCGCCAACATCCCGACGGCGGCGATGCCAACGCCGTAGAGGCCTGACAAGCCCGTGGAGACAAAGATCACAGCCGCGATACACAGCACGGGCGCAACGACAGACTGCATCCCCACTGCGAGGCCGGTGATCATCACGGTAGCGGGACCGGTCTCACCGGATTTAGCTATACGCCTTACGGGGGCGCCGCCGGTGTAGTATTCAGTGATCAGTCCGATAGCGATACCGCCCACTGCCCCGCAGATAACAGACCACCAGATATTGGATTCCAGCCCCATGCCCTCAATCAGGAACCAGGCGATGATGACGAAAATCAGTGGTGCCAGCATGGTGCCGCTGCGCAGTGCGACTTCAGGTGCAGCGCTCGATCGTGCGCGCACTATCGCGATACCGCAGATGGACGCCAGCAGGCCGACACTGGCCAGTGACAGCGGAAGGAACATCATTGCGGCGCGGGTCTCAATCGCGGAGGCGGCTGCTATTGCGATACAGGCGATCATGGCGCCGCAGTACGACTCGAATATATCCGATCCCATACCGGCGATATCGCCGACATTGTCACCGACATTATCCGCGATGACGCCAGGGTTGCGAGGGTCGTCCTCAGGTATTCCCGCTTCAATCTTGCCGACCAGGTCGGCGCCCACATCGGCACTCTTGGTGAAGATACCGCCACCGACCCGCGAAAACAGCGCAACCACCGAGGCGCCCATACCAAAGCCGTGGATAGCGTGAACAGTCTCCGGGTCACCGCCAAAGTACCAGTAGACTCCGCCGAGTCCGACCAGCCCCAGTGAGGCGACACACAAGCCCATCACGGAGCCGCCGTAGAAGGCGATGGAAAGCGCCATCTTCTGGCCGTGATTGTGTGCCGCTACGGCGGTGCGGACATTGGCTTTGGTGGCGGCGAACATCCCCAGATATCCCGCTGTCGCAGAGGACAGGGCTCCGGCGACAAACGCGATAGCGGTATTGAGGCCCAGCGGGGAGAAAAAGATTGCCAGCAGCAGTACCAGTGCGAACATTGCCAGCATCTTGTACTCGCGATGCATGAAGACCATCGCTCCCAGGTGTATCTGGTCGCCGATGTGCTTGACTGCACCATCACCGTGGTTGTGGCGGGTCATGATGTGGTAGATGATGAAAGCGACGGCCAGTCCAACAAGACCGAGGATGGGTGGAATAACAAAGTATTCGATCATAACCGGGCTCCTGGATTTTATATTTATAATCCGCACCTCATGCTACCTAAAGACGGGCGATAGTGACAAGTGAAACCGGTGCAGGCGGATTTGCCCGGTAATCACGCTGTAGAGGCGAAAAAATGAAGCACAGTGAAGGCAGGTTTACCGGCGCCGGCGGGCGTTCAATTTACTACCAGTGTTGGGAGCCCCAGGCTACACCCAGAGCGGTTCTGCTGCTGGTCCACGGTGCAGGAGAACACAGCGGCCGCTATCGGTCATTGGCGCAGTTTTTCGCCGGCCACAACTTTGCTGTGGCAGCGCTGGACCATAACGGGCATGGGTACTCTGAAGGCGTCCCGGGACATGTCACCAAGTTCGAGGATTACCTGCATGACCTGGGAGTCTTTCACCGGCAGGTGGTGGAGCGCTTCAACGGTTTGCCGATAGTACTTATCGGCCATAGCATGGGGGGATTGATAGCCAGCCTCTATCTATTGCGCCATCAGTTAGAATTCGTCGCGGCTGTGTTGTCCGGCCCGGCAATCAAGACAGACCCGGAACCGGGTCCCCTGCAGATGACACTGCTGCGCTTGCTGGCCTGTATCACCCCCCGGTTGCGCATGCTCAGGTTGGATGCACAGGGAGTGAGTCGCGATACGACCGTGGTCAGGGACTACGTCGAAGATCCGCTGGTTTTCCACGGCAAAATGTCCGCGCGTATGCTGCGCGAACTGTTTGCCGGTATGCAGGCGATTCAAACCGGCGCAGCAGGCATCACCCTGCCGATGTTGATACTGCATGGTGGAGACGATGCCATGACCGCACCGGAGGGCTCACGATTTCTCTATCGGCACATAGGTTCCAGTGACAAGACGCTGAAAATCTATCCGGGTCTCTACCATGAAATTTTCAATGAACCCGAGCGTGCTGAAGTGCTTGCCGACGTCCTGAGCTGGTGTGAGACCCGGTTGGGGAAACCCTGAGGCAGATCCACCCGGGTTGGGTGGCCGGCCGGTTTGCCCAGAGATTGTGTCTCAGTAAAACCTCAGTGCGGAAGGCAGCTCCCAGTCATCAGAGTGCCCACCTACATAGAAGTAATCGATAGACTCTATTCTGGGAACCTCCGGCGTCACCTCCAGTGTCGCAGGAGAATAGTCGTGCAGCGGCCTGTAGCGATCCTCGATCTGGTGCACCGACGGCGCACGTTTGATCTGCGAAAAATACTCCTCGATATCGTGATTCAGCTCTACTGCGTAGGGGTAGTCCCGGTTCAGTTTGGGCGACACGGCATCCTGTGCAGACACCAGTGTCGCCAATACACTGTCAGGCATGCTGAGCCCAAATTCACGCACAGTGAACTGGTAAAACTCGTGATAGTACGATTCGAGATCGTCAAAGAAAAAGCTGGCCTTCTTGTTCCAGGATATCGGGGCCCAATCTGACGCACCGCTTTTGTCCTGGAGCAGTTGCCTGAACAGACTGCAGGAAATCGGCAACAGGGGATCCTGCGCCAGTACGCAATCCAACCACCGCCGCAGCAGTGCAATGGCCTGTATCCCGTGCTCCAGCTGAACATAATAGAGGTAGTATTTCAGCATGCCGAGCCGCACGTGAAACTGGTAGACCCTGAACAGGTCCTTCATGTACGTCAGGTCGTCGGCAGTGAAGCTCGCTGTGGAGGCAATCATATTGTTGTTGTCGGTGACAATTTTATACTCGGCCCGGTAGCTTTTTTCCGCCATCGGCGCATTCGGCATCATCGCCGTGTAATTTCCATTCGCCGACACTTTCCAGTCAAAGCAGAACTGTAAATCTGCCTGCAGGCTGTTCACGGTTTGTCCGGGAAGGCCGATCATGATATCCGAGGCCATCGGAATGCCCTCTGCGTTGAAATACTCCATCATGGTTTCGTACGCAGCGGTTTTGATGTTGTCGCGCTTGATGGCTTTGAGTGTGTCGCTGTCAGTGGTTTGCAGTGCAATAATCCCTGTCGGCAATAAACCGCCCTCGTGCAGGATCTTGATAACTGTCATCAATCTTCGCCCACCGTTCTTGGCAAAGTTGGTATAAAGTCGTTTCGGATAGCCGGTGCGCCGTCGCACTGCGACCAGTGCCTCGGCTATCTCGATATCCTGTTCCAGCATGCCGAAATTGGCATCGGCGATGAACACGCTCTCTGACTTGCATTTGGCCAGGTAGTCGATTTCCTGTACCACCCGCTCCGGGGAGAAACGGGTGACCTTTGCCAGCGTGGCCGACCCCCAGTCACAGTAGGTACAACCGTAGGGACAGCCCCGATTGGTTTCCAGCACGGTCTGCTTGAACTGCCTGAACCACGGTTCAAACTCGTTGTTTAAATAGGGCGACGGCAGTGCATTCACATCGAGAATTCTGTCACGGACCGCAGTGCGTACGATATTGTCACCGTCTCGATAGACTATCCCGTTGACACTGCGCAGTGCAGCGGCGGGATTATCACCTGCCAGAGCGGCGAGAATTTCCGCGCATGCCAGCTCGCCCTCGCCCAGCACGGCGATATCGACATGCGGGTTGTCCTGCAAAAACGCCTCGGTTTCACCTTCGTATTTCGGAATCTCGGGCCCGCCCATGATGAACCGGGCGCGCGGATTGACCGCCTTGATTTGCTCCATCGCTGTGAGGTTCAGGGTGTGATTCCAGACGTACGAGGACAGCAGGCAAATCGGGGCGGCCTCGTGTTCCAACGAGGACACCACGGCAGCCAGTGGGTGCCCCATCACGCCGCTGAGGCGCAGGCGATGGATGTCATAGTGGCGGCACAACTCGCCATTCTGCCAGTGGCGAAGAAATGCGATAACCATCCCCAGTGGCAGGTACGGCAGTGTCTGGAAAGAGCTGGCAACGACTATCGGGAAGATCCCCGGCTTTTTCGGTGCCGGCCAGAGGCGTCTTATCACACCCCTTCGCAGGCGGCCCAGTTGTCTGGTAAGCGACGTTTTTCTGTCCATTTATACCGGCCTCGAGGAGACGTGTTGGAACGGTGTGGTTGCTTGGCCAGCCCTCGTCACCGGCGTCAGTGTGGCCGATAGCTGTGCGGCGACGCGAAGTCACAGTGGGACTGTGGATCATCGGCTAGTCTAGCAAGTCCGCCGCACTGTATATACTGCGAGAGGATAAATGTGCCGCCCCTGCGGAGGGCGCGGCAGGGTGCGCCAATACCGCCGACAGAATTGACTGTTAAAGGATACCGGGAGGCGGCATGTGAATAAGTCGGCAGCGGCGCCCGGAAAGCGAACAAATTTTGAACAAACCCCCGCGCCTGCGTATAATCGCTGCCCCGCAAAACGGTGTGCTTCAGGCACATGAGGCCGACAGTGGAATACCAACAGCAATTTGAAGTGATCGTGATCGGAGGAGGCCATGCCGGCACAGAGGCGTGTCTGGCCGCTGCGCGCATGGGCTGCAGAACACTGTTGCTGACACACAGCGTGGACACGCTGGGGCAGATGTCATGCAACCCCGCTATCGGTGGCATCGGCAAAAGTCACCTGGTGAAGGAGATCGATGCTCTTGGCGGTGCCATGGCCCGCGCCACCGACCGCGCCGGAATACAGTTCCGGGTGCTGAACCGGCGCAAAGGACCTGCAGTGCGCGCTACCAGAGCGCAGGCCGACCGGGTCCTGTACCGCAATGCGATCCGCCAGATGCTGGAATCACAGCCCAACCTGTCCATCTTCCAGCAACCGGTGGATGACCTGCTGATCGAGCACGGGCGGGTTGCCGGCGCTGTCACGCAGATGGGACTGGTGTTTCGCGCGCCGCGGGTAGTCCTTACCAGCGGCACTTTCCTCGGCGGTAAAATTCATATCGGCCTGGAAAACAGCGCCGGTGGGCGCGCCGGGGATCCGCCGTCCATCGCACTGGCACAGCGGCTGCGCGAGTTGCCGTTCAGGGTGGAGCGGCTGAAAACCGGCACGCCGCCGCGCATCGATGCGCGCAGTGTCGATTTTACCGATCTCGAAGAGCAGTGGGGCGACACGCCTGAGCCGGTGATGTCCTACCTCGGCAGTACCGCAGAGCACCCGGAGCAGCGCTGCTGCTGGGTCACCTACACCAATGAACAGACGCACGAGATCATTCGCGGCGGGCTCGACCGCTCGCCGATGTACTCCGGTGTAATCGAAGGTGTCGGCCCGCGCTACTGTCCCAGCATTGAAGATAAAATCCATCGCTTTGCCGACAAGGACTCCCACCAGGTCTTTATCGAACCTGAGGGCCTGACCACCCGGGAGCTGTATCCCAACGGCATTTCCACCAGCCTGCCCTTTGATGTGCAGATTAATCTGGTGCGCTCGATCAGGGGTTTCGAGAATGCGCATATCACGCGCCCGGGTTACGCCATAGAGTACGACTTCTTCGATCCGCGTGACCTCAACGCTTCGCTGGAGACCAAGGCTGTGCCGGGGCTGTATTTCGCCGGCCAGATCAACGGCACCACAGGCTATGAAGAGGCCGCTGCACAGGGTCTGCTGGCCGGTTTGAATGCAGCACTGGCGGTTCGCGGTGAGTCGCCCTGGTGTCCGCGCCGGGACGAGGCCTATATCGGGGTGCTGGTCGATGACCTGATCACGATGGGGACACTGGAGCCCTACCGTATGTTTACCTCGCGTGCCGAGTATCGGTTGTTGCTGCGTGAGGACAACGCCGATCTGCGGTTGACGGAAAAAGGTCGTGCACTGGGATTGGTCGACGATGCGCGCTGGTCGCGCTTTGAAGCCAAGCGCGAGGCGATCGCCCAGGAGACGGCGAGAATGGCCGGCAGCTGGATCCACCCGAACACACCACAGGCCGAAGCGCTGGCAGTGAAGCTGAAAAACCCGATAGCACGGGAGTATTCACTGGCTGAACTCCTGAAGCGGCCGGAACTGGAATATGCTGACCTGGCCGGGTTGGTCGGTGTGCCGACCGCGGATCAGCAGGCAGCCGAACAGGTGGAAATCCAGGCCAAATACGCCGGTTACATCGATCGCCAGCGCGAGGACATCGCGCGCCTGCGACGCCACGAGAATACCCCGCTGCCGGCGGACCTGGACTATCTCGCTGTGGACGGGCTCTCCAATGAGGTGCGACAGAAACTGGTCGCCGCGCGGCCCGATACACTGGCACGGGCCGGGCGGATACCGGGTGTGACCGCCGCGGCCGTCTCCCTGTTGCTGATTTATCTGAAAAAACGCGGCGCGCTCGGCAGCGACGAGCAACAGGACGCCGACAGCCAGCGCAAGCAGGCCTGAATTGGATCCGGGGCTGAGCGCGCAGCTGCGTCAGGGCTGCGAAGAACTGCAACTGCCGGTCGATGGTGGACAGCACCAGCAACTGCTGGACTATCTGGCACTGCTTGCGAAGTGGAACAGGGCCTACAACCTGACAGCTGTCCGCGAGGAGGCGCAGATGGTTACCCGCCACCTGCTCGACAGCCTGGCTGTGGCACCTTTTATAAGCGGGCAGCGGTTGATTGACGTGGGTACCGGTGGTGGATTGCCCGGCGTGCCGTTGGCGATTCTCTTCCCCGGGCGCTCCTTCGACCTGCTGGACAGCAATGGCAAAAAGACCCGCTTTCTTTTTCAGGTGAAAACCGCCCTTGGCTTGGATAATATAGCCGTACATCAGGCGCGGGTGGAATCTTTCCCTGTCGCGCAGCCCTATGACGCGGTACTGTCGCGCGCTTTTGCATCTTTACAGGATATGGTGCATGGTTGCCGCCATCTGTTGGCACCCGGCGGCCGATTTCTCGCCATGAAAGGGGCGCTGCCTGCAGGGGAATTGGCGTCGGTGAGCGCGGAGTATCCGGAGTGTGAGGTTTACCCGCTGCGCATTCCGGGCCTGCGCGAACAGCGGCATCTGGTAGCGATCACACAGCGACCGGGCCTATGCCAACCGTAATAACATCGCCAGGGGCACCGCATTGACCAGAATTATCGCAATCGCGAACCAGAAAGGTGGCGTCGGCAAGACGACGACCTGCGTCAATCTGGCCGCGTCCCTCGCCGCCATGAAGCAGCGCGTGCTGCTTATCGATCTCGACCCCCAGGGCAACGCCACCATGGCCAGCGGTATCGATAAATACGGGATACAGCTGAGTATTTACGACGTTCTGGTACATCGCGTGTCCATTCCGCTGGCCACATGCACCGCCGTTGAGAGTGGCTTCGATGTGTTGCCGGCCAACGGGGACCTCACCGCCGCTGAAGTCGAGATGCTGTCCATAGAGCACAAGGAGAGCCGTTTGCGCACTGCGCTCGCCGAAGTGGCCGGCCAGTACGATTACGTGCTTATCGATTGCCCCCCGTCTTTGAATATGTTGACCATCAATGCCCTGGTAGCGGCTGACGGTGTCATCATAGCCATGCAGTGCGAGTACTTTGCGCTCGAGGGGCTGGCCGCCCTGGTCAGCACTATTGAAGGTGTGGCAGACAGCATGAATAACAATCTGCAAATAGAGGGCATACTGCGCACCATGTATGACCCGCGCAACAGCCTGACCACCGATGTATCGGCGCAGTTGCGATCGCATTTTGGCGACAAGGTGTACCGCACAGTGGTGCCCAGGAATGTGCGTTTGGCGGAGGCACCCAGCCACGGTGTGCCCGCCATGTACTACGACAAGAATTCCCGCGGTTCCAAGGCCTATATGGCATTGGCCGGAGAGATTATCCGGCGCTGGGAACAGCAGCTCGCGCAGCAGCGGCCCGATCCTGCATGGGTGACCTGACGATGGAACAGTCTGGACAAGCGGAGAGCAGTGATGTCTGTTAAGAAACGGGGTTTGGGGCGCGGCCTCGACGCGCTGCTGGGCGCCAGTAAAACCGCACAATCCGCTGCGGCAGAAGGGCTGCCAGTCAGCGTCACTGCCGGAGTTGCCGCGGACGCGCCGCTGCGCGAGCTGCCGGTCGATCTCATCCAGCGCGGCAAGTACCAGCCCCGCAGGGACATGGATCCGGAATCCCTGCGCGAGCTCGCCGACAGCATTGTCGCACAGGGGGTGATGCAACCCATCGTTGTGCGACCCATCTCGGACCGGAAGTTCGAGATCATCGCCGGTGAGCGCCGCTGGCGGGCGACGCAACTGGCCGGGCTGGATGTCATCCCGGCCGTGATTCGCGATGTCTCCGACCAGGCCGCTATTGCGATGGCCCTGATCGAGAATATTCAGCGTGAAGACCTCAACCCGATTGAGGAGGCCGCGTCATTGCAGCGACTGCAGCGCGAGTTCGAGCTCACTCAGCAGGAGGTCGCGACTGCTGTGGGAAAATCCCGTTCTACAGTTGCCAACCTGCTGCGCCTGATGACCTTGCAGGAGGATGTACGACGCCTGGTGGAACACGGCGACCTCGAGATGGGTCATGCCCGCGCGCTGCTGGCGCTGGAGGGAAGCCATCAATCAGCGGCCGCGCGCACCGTGGTGGGCAAAGGCCTGACTGTGCGCCAGACCGAAGCCCTGGTGCGCAATTTGCAGGCGGAGAAAACGCAGCCGGCCCCCGACCGACAGGTGGATCCCAATATACGTCACCTGCAGGATGATCTGTCGCAGCGCTTGGGGGCGGCGGTGACTATCCAGCACAGCGCCAAGGGCAGCGGCAAACTGGTACTGTCCTACAACAGCCTGGATGAGCTGGACGGTATCCTGAGTCACATCAAATAGCGCCCTGTTTCGGACATTGTCACCGTCAGAAAAGGGATTGGGCCAGAAATTTTCAATCGCTGCCGTCGGAGCAGGGAACCACATGATCTAGTAGCTTATTTTCCAGCGACCACTAGATGCGGTATGACGTCGTCAGCGGCGGCGATTGGGAGGCTATATTGTCGCGAAAATGTCGCGAACTGCGCCAAAATTTATCGAGATAGCGTACAACTGCAGGTTGAACCGGCCCTGTAATCCCCCTATAATGCGCGCCCGAATCGAGGAAGAACCCCGGGACAGTTTCGATCAGGGGGAGAATGGCGAGGCGCTGATGAATAGTGCTGGAATAACGCGTCCTCCGGTCTATCGTATTACCCTGGTCCAGCTGGTACTGCTGGCTGTGTTTGGCCTGGGAGTGCTGGCCTTTGACCCGGTGGCGGCCTACTCGGTGGTCTGTGGCGGTATGATCGCTATAGTGCCCCAGGCATACTTCGCTGCACTCGCCTTCAGGTGGCAGGGTGCGAGGGCCGCAAGTGCAATTGCCCGATCCAGCTATGCGGGTGAGGTGGGAAAGTTTTTACTGAGTATTGCCGGTTTTGCATTGGTATTTGCGGTAGTAAGGCCGCTGAACAGCCCGGCAGTGTTCACAGGTTACCTAGTCATGCTGGTAACGCAAATCACAGGAAGTTGGTTGTTGCTGACACGCCACCAACGGAACTAGATAGACGCGAGTGTTTTGATAGATGGCAGGCTCAACCCCGACTGTTTCTGAATACATTACTCACCACCTGACCAACCTCACCTTTGGCAAGTTGCCGGGTGGCTACGAGCGTGTGGATGGAACTCTCGTCGGTCCCGACGGTGCATGGGTGATGGCAAGTGGCGCTGAAGAAGCGTCAGCCATGGGTTTCTATGCCATTCACGTCGACTCCATGATGTGGTCCATCGGCCTCGGCATTATTTTCTGCTGGATATTCCGCAGTGTTGCCAGGAAGGCGGAGGCCGGCGTGCCCAGCGGCCTCGTCAATGCCGTGGAAATGATCGTCGAGTTCGTAGATAACACGGTGCGGGATACTTTCCACGGCCACAACAAGCTCGTCGCCCCGTTGGCGCTGACCGTATTTGTCTGGGTTCTGTTGATGAACCTGATGGATCTTGTGCCTATCGACCTCGTGCCCAAGATTCTTGAATGGACCTTCGGCATCCATTTCCAGAAAATCGTACCCTCCACAGACCCGAATATCACGCTGGGTATGGCGGTGGGTGTCTTCATCCTGATGCTTTACTACTCGGTTAAGGTGAAAGGCTTCGGTTTCGTCAAGGAACTGACCATGACGCCGTTTAACCACTGGGCGTTTATCCCGGTGAACCTGTTTATGGAAGTGGTAGGCTTGTTGGCCAAACCATTCTCACTCGGCCTGCGACTGTTCGGAAACCTCTACGCGGGTGAGATGATCTTTATCCTGATTGCTGCCCTGTTCAGCGCCGGTGCGCTCTGGATGGTGCCAGCAGGATTGCTGCAAGTTGCCTGGGGCATATTCCACTTGCTGGTTATCCCTCTGCAAGCCTTTATCTTCATGGTTCTGACGGTCGTGTATCTCAGCATGGCCCATGAAGATCACTGATTTACTTTAACTTTTAAGCTCTGCTTAATTTAACGCTAGGAGAAAAAAATGCCTGAATTAATCTACGTTGCTGCCGCCATCATGATGGGTCTGGGTGGTTTGGGTGCCGCGATAGGCGTTGGTCTGTTGGGCGGTAAGCTCATCGAAGGCTCTGCCCGTCAACCCGAATTGGCCCCTAAACTGCAGGTTACCTTCTTTCTGGGCGCTGGCCTGGTAGACGCGATCCCCATTATCGGTGTTGGTATCGCGATGTACCTGATTTTCGTTGTCGCGGGTTAATTCAACCGCCGACAGGAATGGGGTCGCCGTGAGCGCGACCCTTCATAATCTGTGAGGAGCACGGCGTGAATATTAATCTTACGCTTATTGGGCAGATGATCGCCTTTGTCTGCTTTGTCATGTTCTGCATGAAGTATGTCTGGCCGCCGCTGTTGGCCGCCATGGCAGAGCGCGAAAAGAAGATTGCGGATGGACTGGCGGCAGCGGACCGCGCCAGCCACGATCTCGAGCTGGCCCAGGAGAAAGCGGTAGAACGCCTGAAAGAAGCCAAGCACGAGGCGGCCGGTATTGTAGATGCTGCCAATAAACGCAGCGCGCAACTGGTTGAAGAGGCGAAGCAGGCCGCTATTGTGGAGGCAGATCGAGTGAAAGCCGCCGCACAGGCTGAGATAGAGCAGGAGACAAACCGAGCCAAGGAGCATCTCCGCGGCCAGGTTGCAGCACTGGCGCTGGCCGGCGCTGAAAAGGTTCTGGGTGCAACCATCGATCCCAAGGCCCATACCGAACTGGTCGACAAACTGGCTTCAGAGCTTTAGAGCGGGGACGCAATGGCCGAATTAAGCACATTAGCGCGACCCTATGCCAGAGCCGCGTTTGAATACGCCCGCGATCACAACCAGCTGTCGCAGTGGGCAGAGCAACTGGCGATCGCAGCAGCGGTTGCTACAGACGACGGCATGAAGACGGCGCTCAATGATCCTTCATTGACTGCTGAGCAGCAGGCCAAAACGCTCAGCGAAGTCTGCGGCGATGCTCTCGGTGCAGAAGCGCGCAACTTTATTGCGGTACTGGCGGGTAACAAACGCCTGGCGCTGTTGCCAGAGATATACGCATTGTTCGCGCAGTACAAAGCCAACCAGGAAAAAACCGTGGACGTAGAGGTTGTCTCTGCTTTCGATCTGGCAGATGCGACACGGGACAAACTGGCTGCAGTGCTGGGCAAGAAACTCGAGCGCCAGGTAGAAGTCCGCACCTCCACGGACAGGAATCTGCTCGGTGGTGTATTAATCAGGGCCGGTGATCTGGTGATCGATGGCTCAATACGTGGTCGGCTGAACAAGCTGGCCGCAGCAATGAATTCCTAGACTTACAGACTTAGGATTGAGGATTAGAGCATGCAGCAACTGAATCCATCAGAGATTAGCGAAATTATCAAGCGCCGCATCGACCAGCTCGATGTCACGTCAGAAGCGCGCAACGTGGGTACCGTGGTATCGGTGACCGACGGCATCATCCGTATCCACGGTCTGGCCGACGTGATGTACGGCGAAATGATCGAGTTTGACGGCGGTATATTCGGTATGGCCTTGAACCTGGAGCGCGACTCTGTCGGCGCGGTTATCCTGGGTGATTACAAAGGCCTGGCAGAAGGCCAGTCCTGTCGCTGCACCGGCCGCATCCTCGAGGTGCCTGTAGGCCCTGAGCTGCAGGGCCGCGTGGTTGATGCCCTGGGTAACCCCATCGATGGCAAGGGCCCGATCAACGCCCCGCTGACAGATGCTCTGGAAAAGGTTGCCCCCGGCGTTATCGCGCGTAAGTCGGTTGACCAGCCGGTACAAATCGGCCTGAAAGCGGTTGATGCGATGGTGCCGATCGGCCGCGGACAGCGCGAGTTGATTATCGGCGATCGCCAGATCGGTAAAACCGCCATCGCGGTCGATGCCATCATCAACCAGAAAGGCTCCGGTATTAAGTGTGTCTACGTGGCCATTGGCCAGAAGGCCTCCTCTGTTGCCGCTGTAGTGCGCAAACTGGAAGAGCACGGCGCAATGGAGCACACCATTGTTGTCGCGGCGACTGCTTCCGACCCTGCGGCGATGCAGTACCTCGCACCGTTTGCCGGATGCACCATGGGTGAGTACTACCGCGACCGCGGTGAAGATGCCCTGATTATCTACGATGACCTGACCAAGCAGGCGTGGGCGTACCGCCAGATCTCACTGCTGCTGCGTCGCCCGCCGGGCCGTGAAGCCTACCCCGGTGACGTATTCTACCTGCACTCCCGTTTGCTGGAGCGCGCTGCGCGTGTCAACGAAACCTATGTTGAAAACTTCACCAACGGTGAGGTGAAAGGCAAGACCGGTTCGCTGACGGCACTGCCCGTGATTGAAACCCAGGCCGGTGACGTATCTGCGTTCGTACCGACCAACGTGATCTCTATTACCGACGGCCAGATCTTCCTTGAAGCCGACATGTTCAACGCTGGCGTGCGCCCTGCGATGAACGCGGGTATCTCGGTATCGCGTGTGGGTGGTGCGGCCCAGACCAAAATCATCAAGAAGCTGTCGGGCGGTATTCGTACTGCACTCGCACAGTACCGCGAACTGGCGGCGTTCTCACAGTTTGCATCTGATCTGGATGACGCCACGCGCGCACAGCTGGATCACGGTGAGCGCGTTACCGAACTGATGAAGCAGAAGCAGTACTCACCACAGAGCATCGCGGATATGGGTGTCATGCTGTACGCGGCGAACGAGGGCTACCTCAATGACATCGAGGTGAACAAAATCGGTGATTTTGAACACGCGCTGCTCTCCTTCATGCGCACGGAGCACGGCGAACTGATGAACCGCATTGTCAAGACCGGTGATTACAACGACGAGATCGATGCCACGTTCAAGGCGGCTATCGAGAACTTCAAAGCCACGCAGACCTGGTAAGCCGAGGACCAGTAAATGGCAGTCGGAAAAGAAATACGCACAAAGATCTCGAGCATACGCAGCACGCAGAAGATCACAAGCGCCATGGAAATGGTGGCGGCGAGCAAAATGCGCAAGGCCCAGGAGCGTATGCGCCTGGGTAAGCCTTACGCACGACGTATGCGCGCAGTGGTGGGGCATATCGCCAACGCCGCACCGGAATACCGCCATATGTACATGGAGCAGCGCGACATCAAGCGAGTGGGTTTTCTCGTAGTGTCCACAGATCGCGGTCTCTGCGGTGGTTTGAACATCAACCTGTTCAAAAGCACTGTCAAAGCCATGAAAGAGTGGTCTGACCAGGGTGTTGAAATTGAACTGTCCCTGATAGGCGCGAAGGCCGCAGCATTTTTCGGCAGTTACGGCGGCAATGTCACGGCGGCTATTCGAGACATTGGCGAAAAGCCCGCGCTGGCTGATTTGATCGGCGGTGTCAAAGCCATGCTGGATGCCTACGAGGAAGGGCGTATTGATCGCCTGTTCCTGGTGAGCAACCAGTTCGTCAACACCATGACACAGGTTCCGACCGTCGAGCAGCTGCTGCCGCTGGAGGCTGACGACAGCCAGGAAATGCAGCATCACTGGGACTATATCTACGAGCCTGATGCGAAAGAACTGCTGGAGGGCCTGCTGACGCGATATATCGAATCGCAGGTGTACCAGGCTGTGGTCGAGAACGGTGCATGTGAGCAGGCGGCGCGGATGCTGGCGATGAAAAACGCTACCGAGAATGCCGGTGAGCTGATGGATGACCTGCAGCTGATTTACAACAAAGCGCGACAGGCAGCGATTACACAGGAACTGTCGGAAATCGTAAGTGGTGCTGCGGCAATTGGCTAAGGCGTCGTAACAAACAGGTATGTCAACAGATAAGGCATCCGGTAGTCGCCAGCCAAGTGGTGCTCCGAGCCAAACAGAATTGAACTTTGAGATAGAGGATCCGGACATGAGCAGCGGACGAATCGTACAAATTATCGGCGCGGTCATCGACGTGGAGTTCCCACGCGATGTGGTGCCCAAGGTTTACGATGCATTGAAGGTACCCGAGCGAGACCTGACGCTGGAAGTCCAGCAGCAGTTGGGCGATGGCGTGGTTCGCACCATTGCGATGGGCTCTTCCGAGGGCGTCAGCCGGGGTCTGTCGGTGGAGAACACCGGTGCACCGATCGCAGTACCTGTCGGTATCGAGACACTGGGTCGCATCATGGACGTGCTGGGTAACCCCATCGACGAGTGCGGGCCGATCGGCGAAAAAGAGCGCGCCTCCATTCACCGCGCGGCTCCCACCTATGAAGAGCTGGCGGCCTCTGACGAACTGCTGGAAACCGGTATCAAGGTTATCGATCTGGTATGCCCTTTTGCCAAAGGCGGTAAAGTCGGCCTGTTCGGCGGTGCCGGTGTTGGTAAAACCGTAAACATGATGGAATTGATCAACAACATCGCGACAGAGCACTCCGGTTTGTCTGTGTTTGCGGGTGTTGGTGAGCGTACTCGTGAAGGTAACGACTTCTACTTTGAGATGCAGGAATCCAAGGTTGTCGATGTTGAGAACTTCAGCAACTCCAAGGTGGCGATGGTTTACGGCCAGATGAATGAGCCGCCCGGTAACCGCCTGCGTGTGGCACTGACAGGCCTGACCATGGCGGAAAAATTCCGTGATGAAGGCCGTGACGTACTGCTGTTTATCGACAACATCTATCGTTACACACTGGCGGGTACCGAGGTATCGGCACTGCTGGGCCGTATGCCTTCAGCGGTGGGCTACCAGCCGACGCTGGCGGAAGAAATGGGTGTATTGCAGGAGCGTATCACCTCGACCAAAGTTGGCTCCATCACGTCGATACAGGCTGTGTATGTACCGGCGGACGACTTGACTGACCCCTCTCCGGCAACCACCTTTGCCCACCTGGACTCAACCGTAGTACTGAGTCGTGACATTGCAGCGAAAGGTATTTATCCCGCGGTGGACCCGCTGGACTCAACATCGCGCCAGCTGGATCCACTGTTGATCGGTTCCGAGCACTACGAAACGGCCCGGGGTGTGCAAACTGTACTGCAGCGCTTCAAGGAGCTGAAGGACATCATCGCGATCCTGGGTATGGATGAACTGTCCGAGGAAGACAAGCAGACAGTGGCGCGTGCACGTAAGATTGAACGCTTCCTGTCCCAGCCTTTCCACGTGGCGGAAATCTTCACCGGTTCACCGGGCAAATATGTCTCCCTGAAAGAAACCATCGCGGGCTTCCAGGGGATTCTTGCCGGACAGTACGATCACCTGCCAGAGCAGGCGTTCTATATGGTCGGCAGTATCGACGAGGCCGTCGAGAAAGCGAAAAAACTGTAAGCCGGCACGGACTTTAGAGAGGCTAAACTATGGCAATGACCATTCATTGCGACATCGTCAGCGCGGAGGAAGAAATTTACTCCGGGCTGGTAGAGACGCTGGTGGCAACAGGCGAGATGGGAGAGCTGGGTGTTGGCTACGGTCACGCGCCACTTCTCACTTCGCTGGTACCGGGTCCGGTCAGGATCGTTGCCCAGGACGGTCACGAGCAGGTGTTTTACGTCTCCGGGGGCTTCCTTGAAGTCCAGCCGGGCGTAGTGTCCATCCTGGCAGACACCGCCCTGCGCGCCGATGATGTCGACGAGGCTGCAGCGGAGGAAGCGCGCAGAGAGGCCGAGCAGGCTCTGGCCAACCAGACCGGTGATTTCGATTATGGACGTGCGTCAGCGCAGTTGGCTGAGGCGGCGGCCCAGCTGGCAACCCTGCGCAAGATGAGGAACCGGTCTGGTCGCGGCTAGCCCTGTACAATCATCCCGTTGAAACACAGTAACCCCGGCATGGCCGGGGTTTTTTTTTGCCAGTTGCTAATTGCTTCACACTGCCGCAGTTGGCGGCAGCTTTAGGGCGGCGCATAATGTCGCAAACATTTATCACGTTGCCCGTCCCGATATAACGACACAGGAAGGATTCCCTATTGCCATGAACCTTGAAATCGTGATCCTCGCCGCCGGACAGGGAACACGTATGAAATCGCGGCTGCCCAAGGTATTACATCCGGTGGGGGGCAGGCCGCTGCTTGAACATGTGATCAATACAGCCCAGGCACTGTCGCCAGTGGCGCTTCATGTGGTGGTTGGTCACGGCAGCGAGCAGGTCCGGCAGGCCTTGGCAGGATACGACATCAACTGGGTGGAGCAGTCGCAGCGGCTGGGTACCGGCCACGCGGTTATGCAGGCGCTGCCCGCTGTCGCTGAGGACAGTGTGGTACTGGTGCTATACGGCGATGTACCGATGACGCGCCTCAGCACCCTGCAACACCTGGTATCACATGCGCAGGACAGGCCCGCCCTGCTGACGGCGGTACTGGACAACCCCAGGGGCTATGGCAGGATCCTGCGGGACCGGGACAACGCACTGATCGGTGTCGTGGAAGAGAAAGATGCGACAGACGAACAGCGTCTGCTGCGGGAGATCAACACCGGGTTGCTGGCCGCGCCTGCGCGTGATCTTCTCGCTTACCTGCCCCGGGTGGACAACAGTAACCAGCAGGGCGAGTACTACCTTCCGGATATCATTCGCCTGGCGGTGGCCGACGGGAATACGGTGGCATCCTGTACTGCGGAATGCGAACTGGAAATTCTCGGTGTCAATGACCGCGTGCAGCTCAACCAGGTCGAGCGGGAGTACCAGCGCCGCCTGGCCGAGGACTTGATGCGCGACGGCGTCAGCATTGCAGATGCGGCGCGCCTGGATATCCGCGGCAAGCTCAGCTGTGGCGAGGACGTCTCGATCGACATCAACGCGGTATTTGAGGGCGATGTGACACTGGGTGACGGTGTCACCATCGGCGCCAACTGTGTGTTGTCGGATGTCACCGTTGCCGCCGGTACTGTCATCCACCCGATGAGTCATCTACAGGAGACGACAATAGGCAGGGATTGCAGTGTCGGGCCCTATGCCAGGTTGCGCCCCGGCACGGTGTTGGCGGATGGCGCCCGAATCGGGAATTTTGTTGAGACCAAGAAAGCCAGCATTGGCCAGGACAGCAAGGTTAATCACCTCAGCTATATCGGCGATTGTGAGATGGGCGCAGAGGTCAACATCGGCGCGGGAACAATCACCTGCAACTACGATGGCATCAACAAGCACAGGACGGAAATCGGCCGGGGTGTCTTTGTCGGTTCCAACAGCACACTGGTTGCACCGCTTCGCATAGACGAGCAGGGTTTTATCGCCGCCGGTTCCACGGTCACCACTGCGGTGGGCAGGGACGAGCTGGCGGTCAGCCGGGCGCGACAGCGCAATATCAAGGGCTGGAATCGCCCCGACAAACGCGGCAGCAAGGACTAATTATGTGTGGCATCGTTGCCGCCGCAGCGCGGCGTGAAGTATCTGAAATACTGCTGGAGGGATTGCGACGGCTGGAGTACCGGGGCTACGACTCGGCCGGCATGGCGCTGATCAATGAGCAGCGCGGCCTGCAGATACACAAACGCAACGGCAAAGTGAAAGAACTGGAAGCGGCGCAGCTGCAGGAGCCGTTCTACGGCAGCACTGGTATCGCGCATACACGCTGGGCGACGCATGGTAAGCCGTCGCAGGAAAACGCCCACCCGCACACCTCGGGCCAGCGCCTGGCACTGGTGCACAACGGCATTATTGAAAATCACGCCGCATTGAGAAAAGAACTGATCGATGTCGGCTACGAAATGGCCTCAGTGACTGATACTGAAGTGATCGCCCACCTGCTGCACCAGCACCTGCAAGCGGGAGCCTCCCTGATGCAGGCGATGCAAAAAACGGTCGCCAGGCTGGAGGGTGCGTACGCGCTGGCGGCTATCGATGTTGAATATCCGGACACGGTGGTCGGTGCCCGCAAGGGCAGCCCGCTGGTTGTCGGCGTCGGGATTGGCGAGAACTTTCTCGCGTCAGACCAGATGGCCCTGCGCCAGGTCACGGATCGTTTCATCTACCTGGAAGAGGGTGACCTGGTAGAGATCACTCCCGGTGCAGTGCAGGTATGCACCCTTGAGGGCGAGTCCGTTGAGCGCCCCACCAAGCGTATCCAGGAGGCGCTGGAGACCAGTGAGCTGGGTGATTTTGATCACTACATGATGAAAGAGATCTTCGAACAACCGGTGGCGCTGGAAGCGACACTCGCCGGCGCGACCACGGTGCAGGACGTCGAGGACAGTTTCGGCAACGCTGCCGCCGGCGTATTCGATCGCGTGACCAATGTGCAGATTGTGGCCTGCGGCACCAGCTACCACGCTGGTATGGTGGCGCGGTACTGGCTGGAGGAGATTGCCGGCATCAGCTGTGAAGTGGAAGTGGCGTCGGAGTTCCGCTATCGCAAGCGCGTACAACACGAGGGAACCCTGCTGGTCGCAATCTCACAGTCGGGCGAAACCGCCGATACGCTGGCGGCGTTGCGCAACGCCACCGAGGGTGAATTCATCGGCAGCCTGGTGGTGGCCAACGTCGACAACAGCTCACTGGTGCGCGAGTGTGACCTGGTGTTCCTGACCCGCGCCGGCGCCGAGATCGGTGTGGCGTCCACCAAGGCGTTCACCACCCAGTTGGTGGCGATGCTGATGTTGACACTGGCGCTGGGCCGGCGCCGCAATATGGCCGAGGCGCGACAGCTTGAGATCATCCAGGCGCTGCAGGACCTGCCGCATTACGTGCGCCAGACGCTGGAACTCAACAGCGCCATCCAGACACTGTCGGAGGCGTTTATCCCGAAGCGGCATGCGCTGTTCCTCGGGCGCGGTATCCAGTACCCGATAGCCATGGAAGGAGCGCTCAAGCTGAAGGAGATCTCCTACATCCACGCGGAGGCCTATCCGGCGGGCGAGCTCAAGCACGGGCCGCTGGCGCTGGTGGATGACGACATGCCGGTAGTGGCGGTAGCCCCGAACGATGAACTGCTGGAGAAGTTGAAGTCGAATCTGGAGGAAGTGCGCTCGCGCGGCGGAGAGCTGTTTGTGTTCGCCGATCGCGAAGCCGGGTTCGCCACCGAAGACCGGGTGACGGTGCTGCCGATGCCGCACTGCCCTGAGGTATTGAAACCCATTGTGTACACAGTGGCCCTGCAACTGCTGTCCTACCATGTCGCCCTGCAAAAAGGGACGGATGTCGACAAGCCGCGCAACCTGGCCAAGTCCGTTACCGTCGAGTGACATCGGCAGCTTTTCTCAAGCTCCTGCATGTCAGTTGTGCACTGCTGTCGATTGCCGGCTTCAGCCTGCGCGGTTACTGGATGGCCACCGACAACCCCGCACTTGGCCACCGGGTGGTCAAGCGTCTCCCGCATGTGATCGATACACTGTTGCTGTTGTCTGCCGTTGGCTTGCTGTTGGTGTGGCAACTGTCGCCGCTGCAGACGCCGTGGATACTGGCGAAACTGCTGGCTCTGGTTGTGTATATTGCGCTGGGGCTGGTGGCGTTGCGCCTGGGTCGAACGAAAAGGCTGCGGGTGGGCGCTTACCTGCTGGCGCTCATCACGGCGGGCTACATTGTGTCAGTGGCTTACAGTAAAAGCCCGCTGGGCTTTATGCAGTGAACAGGCTGCCGATGATGCCGTCCGCACGCAGCGCGCCCGGACGGCTTCTACCCTAGCTGGGGTTGGCTTCCTTGTACTCGCGCAGCTCGGTGTTGAACTGCTCTGCCACTTTCTCCTCCTCAGACACGGAGGCGTTGTAATCATCGTTCAGCTTTTGCAGCGCTTCTACCAGTTCCGGTCCCGGTGAGTCGCCCGCAGCGGCTGTCTGTGCCGCGGTGACTTTCGGGTCCAGGCAGGCCCGGTACTCGGAGTTGGCTGCCTGATAATCCTTGACGGCTTTTTGTCCCGCCAGCATTTCCTCCAGGCTGGCGGTTGCGCCGTCTGGCAGCGTGGGAGCGGCAGGTGCTGTGCAATCGTCTGCAAAGCTCGGCGCCGTTGACAGGGCCAATCCAAAAAGTGCCAGCTTGATAATAGTGTTCATGGTTGCCTCGTATACTCGGTGTTATTTGAGCGAAAACAGTAACAGGACACCGTCCTCCTGCCAAGTCGGGAACAATACCCCCGGCGATTATTCTTTGCCAACCCAGAGTGCGGATACGCCCAGGTCAGCTTCGAGTTTCCGCGCCACGCGGGATGCGGACTCCCTGTCGGCGAGGCCGATCACCCGGAGCCTGTACAGTGTGCGGTCACCGCTGGTTATCGGCATCACGATGACTTTGCCGGCGCCCGGCTGCAGTCGCGCGGCCCAGGACTCCGCCACGCTGCGCATCGCGTAGGAACCAAAGTTTACAAACCACGGGCCGGACATCGCCGCCGCAGCCGGTTTGCTCGTGCCGGTGCTGCTCGGGGCCGGGCTGGAGGCCACAGGCGCCGCGACTTTCGGTTGTGCGACGGCGGGTTTTGCCGCTGCCGGTTGCGGCGCAGTGGTAGTCTTGGCAACGGGCTCGGCCCTGGTGGGGCTGCCGGCCGCCGCGGGCATGGTCTGCTGGTCACCCAGCTGTGCCTCCAGCCCGGCCACGGTATCGCTGAGGGTGCGGTTTTCCAGCCGCAGCGCCTCGGCCTCGGCTTCCAGGTCGTCAAAGGCCTGTTGCAGTTCCTTCAGTGCATCCCGGTCAGTGCGGCCATCTCCGGGGTTGGTGGAGGTGGCGAGCGCAGCGCGCAGTTCCAGCAGCTCGGCCTCGGTGGCGGCGCGCTGTTGCATGACCCCATAGCCCCCCGCGAACAGCAGAACCAGGGCGACAATGGCGACTGCAATCAACCCCAGTGGCCAGGTCTGCCCACGCTCCTCGCGCTCCTCGAATGAGTCATCGGTCTCCTGCCAGTCGTCGGCTTCCTCCTCGGTATCCGCTGACAGTTCATCGTCGTAGTCGGCGTCTGTGTCGTCATCCTCGAACAGATCGGGCTCGTCGTCGGGGAAGTCGTCATCAAAATCGTCATCTTCGACCTCATCGGCGTGAAACCCCGAGGTGTAGTCAGCGTCGCGGTCGGGCTCTTCGTAATCCTCGTCCTCATCATAGCGGCTGAATGTGGGCTCCCGGCGCGCCTTGCTGGCAGGTGCTTCAGCATCAAAGCCATGGGAGAGAGCCTTATCCTTGCCCGGGTAATTATCGTTGTCTCTGGCCATGCTGTAAGCGCACCTGTGCGTCTCAATAAACGGACACGATCATAGCAGACACTTGTGCGGATTTCCTCGCTGTCATGCAGGAGTCCCGCCCTCGCAGCGCGGTTTTGAAGACGTAAAAAAGGTACGTTTCCGGACAGGCACTCGTTAGAATGGTGAGATGGATGTATCAGATATTCTCTCTCCCCTGAACGAAGCGCAGCGCGATGCCGTGGCCGCGGAAAACCAGAACATGCTCGTGCTCGCCGGCGCTGGCAGCGGCAAGACGCGGGTGCTGGTGCACCGCATTGCCTGGCTGATCAAAGCCGAGGATTTTTCGCCGTGGTCGATACTGGCCGTCACCTTCACCAACAAGGCGGCCAGGGAAATGCGCAGCCGGATAGAGGAGATGTTGCACATTCCCTCGCACGGCATGTGGGTGGGCACCTTTCACGGGCTGGCGCACCGGTTGCTGAAGGCGCACTGGCAGGAGGCGGGACTGCCGCAAAATTTCCAGATCCTGGACAGCGACGACCAGTTGCGCCTCGTCAAGCGGGTGTGCCGGGAACTGGAGCTGGACGAGTCGCGCTGGCCGCCGAAACAGGCCATGTGGTACATCAATGCGCAAAAGGATGAAGGTTTGCGCAGCGCCCATGTCGATGCCCCCCCCGGCGATCTTTTCGCACAGACGATGCAGCAGGTGTATCGCGCCTATGAGATAGCCTGTGAGCGTGCGGGTATGGTGGACTTCGCCGAGCTGCTACTGCGCGCTCACGAACTCTGGTTGAAGTGCCCACAGGTATTACAGCACTACCAGGGTCGCTTCCGCCAGATTCTGGTCGACGAGTTCCAGGATACCAATACAGTGCAGTACGCCTGGTTGCGGGTGCTCTCCGGCGGCAAAATCCCGGTGGTGGCGGTAGGGGATGACGATCAGTCCATCTACGGTTGGCGCGGCGCCAAGATCGAGAACATCCAGCGTTTCAGCGAGGACTTCGCGGCCACCAAAACCATCCGCCTGGAGCAGAACTACCGCTCGACACAGACAATATTGCAGGCTGCCAACGGTATCATCGCGCACAACTTCGGGCGTCTCGGCAAGGAGTTGTGGACGGCGGGAGAATCCGGCGAGCCAATCAGCCTGTACGCGGGCTACAACGAGCACGATGAAGCCCGTTACATTGTGGAGCAGGCTGAGCAGTGGTTGCTCGATGGCAATGCGCGCTCTTCCGTCGCTATCCTGTACCGCTCCAACGCGCAGTCGAGGGTGTTGGAGGAAGCGCTGATTCGCAGCGGTATCCCCTATCGCATCTACGGTGGGCAGCGGTTCTATGAGCGGCTGGAAATCCGCAATGCGCTCGCCTACCTGCGCCTGTTGCTGAACCGTGCAGACGATGCCGCCGTCGAGCGCGTCATCAATATCCCACCGCGCGGCATCGGCAGCAAAACCCTCGATACCGTGCGCGACTGCGCCCGTAGCCGGGGGCTTACACTGTGGGCAGCGATCGCCGCCGTGCTGGAGGAAAAACTATTGCCCGCACGTGCACTCACCGCGCTGCGGGGTTTCGTGGAACTGATCAATGAACTGGACAGCGATATTGATGCACTTGCGCTGGATGTGCTGGTCGACCTGGCCATTCGGGATTCCGGTTTACTGAGCTACCACAAGAATGAGAAGGGTGAAAAAGGACAGGCGCGGGTAGAGAACCTGGAGGAGCTGGTAAGTGCGGCCAAGCAGTTCAGTCCGGAGGACGGTGAACTCTCAGCGGCGCAGCAGTTTCTCGACCGGGCTGCCCTGGATGCGGGCGATGCCCAGGCCGATGCGCATGAGGACAGTGTGCAGCTGATGACGCTGCACTCCGCCAAAGGGCTGGAATTTCCGCTGGTGTTCCTGGCAGGTATGGAGGAGAACCTGTTTCCGCACCGCATGTCGATGGAGGAACCCGGCCGGCTCGAGGAGGAGCGTCGGCTGTGTTATGTCGGGATTACCCGGGCGATGGAGAAACTGGTCATCACCTATGCGGAATGCCGGCGCCTGCACGGGAGCGAATCCTACAATACGCCGTCGCGTTTTGTCCGCGAGATTCCCGCAGAGCTGCTGCAGGAAGTGCGCCTGCACGGCAGTATCAGCCAACCTGTGAGCAGTCTCACCCAGGCCCAGGTGCCGGACACAGAGCTGTCGCTGGGGCAGCGCGTCTACCACCAGGTGTTCGGTGAGGGCGTCGTGTTAAACTTTGAAGGCCGCGGCGCCAGTGCCCGCGTCGAGGTCAATTTTGATACCGAGGGCAGCAAGTGGCTGGTGCTGCAGTACGCCAATTTACAGTTGATGTAGCTGTACCTTTGCCAGGACGAATCGAGTATGGGCAACACTTCTCTGGAACGGCGCTACACGCCGCTGATAATCCTGCTGCTGGTGGCGGCGCTGGTGGCGACGCTGGGCTTTTGGGCGGCAGATCGCGCGGCGGTAAAACGGGGCGATGGCGCAATCGGGGCCGCTTCCGCCCGCGAACATTTTCAATGGAAGATGATCACGACCTGGCCGAAAAACTTTCCCGGGCTGGGTATGGCAGCGGAGAATTTCGCTGACCTGGTGGAGGTAATGAGCGACGGCCGCCTGACCGTGCACGTCTACGGCGCCGGCGAGCTGGTGCCGGCGATGGAGGTCTTTGACGCCGTATCGCAGGGCGTGGTGGATGCCGGCCACGGCGCTGCTTACTACTGGAAAGGCAAAGTGCCCTCCTCTGTATTTTTCACTTCTATCCCGTTTGGCCTGAATGCGCAGGAGATGAATGGCTGGCTGCACTACGGCGGTGGCCTCGAGTTGTGGCAGGAGGCTTATGCACCCTACAATCTGGTGCCGATGGCCGGCGGCAGTACCGGCGTGCAGATGGCCGGTTGGTTTAACAGGGAAATCAATTCCATCGAGGACCTGAAGGGACTGAAGATGCGCATTCCCGGGCTGGCCGGGGAAGTGTTTTCCGCAGCCGGTGGCACGGCCGTGACAATCCCGGGCGGCGAGCTCTACACCTCCATCCAGACCGGTGTGATCGACGCGCTGGAGTGGGTTGGGCCATACAATGACCAGGCTTTCGGCTTCCAGGAGGTTGCCAGATACTACTACTACCCGGGCTGGCATGAGCCGGGTTCGATTCTCGAGTTTGTGGTCAACAAGGATTCGCTGGAGGCACTGCCGGAGGACCTGCAGGCCATCGTTGTGACCGCTTCGCGGGCGGCAAACCAGGACATGCTTGATGAATACACGGCGCGTAACAACGCTGCGCTACAGAGCCTTGTGGATGAACACGGTGTGCAGTTGCGACGCCTGCCCGACGACGTCATGCGCGCGCTTTGGAAGGGCACACAACAGGCCATGAAGCGGCTGGTGGAGTCGGATCCGATGGCCGCGAAAGTGTATGAGTCCTACCGGAAGTTCTACCGCGGTGTGCGCAACTACCACCACATATCGGAGCAGGCCTATATCAATGCCCGTGACAAGGCGATGGGTGACGAGGAACTCTAGCTCTGGATGGCGCGGGTGCGACCCTTTTCATCTATGGCGACAAATACAAACTCACCCTCTGTCACCTTGATGGGTTCGCGGTCGTGCAGGGAGTTGATCCACACTTCCACAATGATCCTGATCGAACTGCGGCCCACCTCGAGCACATCGCAGTAACACGACACGACCGCGCCGACATGCACCGGGGTCAGGAACGCCATACCGTCGATGGCCACGGTGGCCACCCGGCCATTGGCGACCTCAATGGCTGTGATCATGCCGGCTATATCCATTTGGGATAACAGCCAACCGCCGAAGATATCCCCATTGGCATTGGTGTCCTTGGGCATCGCCACAGTTTGCAGGGCCAGTTCTCCATGGGGTACGGGCGCGGTATCGATATCGCTCATGTCAGGTGCCTGTCGTCATCAATGTAAATCGTTGAGAGAAAATAAGTACGGTGGCCGGCCGCGGCGTCTATTTCAGGGCAGCGGGCAACCATGTCGCCATTTGCGGCCAGATCCACAGGGCCACCAGCAGCGTCAGCTGTAGCAGTATAAAGGGAACTACACCCCGGTAGATAGCGCCGGTTGATACGGATGAGGGCGCCACGCCGCGCAGGTAGAAGAGCGCAAATCCGAATGGCGGTGTCAGGAAAGAGGTCTGCAGGTTGAGTGCAATCATAATACCGAGCCAGATGGGGTCCACTCCCATGGACAGCAGAATAGGCCCTACGATAGGTACGACGACAAACGTGATCTCGATGAAATCCAGGATGAAACCCAGTAAAAAGATCAACAGCATTACCACCAGGGTTGCCGCCATCACACCGCCGGGCAGACCGTTGAAGAATTCGTGGATCAGCTCTTCCCCGCCGAAGCCGCGAAACACCAGTGAAAATATGGCGGCGCCGATGAGAATCATAAACACCATGCAGGTCACTTCCAGGGTGTGACGCAGGGTTTCCCGAAGGCGCTCGAGTGTCATCTGGCCCTTGACCGAGGCCAGCAGTAACGCGCCGATCGCGCCAATTCCCGCAGCCTCGGTGGGGGTGGCGGCGCCCATCATGATGGAGCCGAGCACGATACCGATCAAGGCCAGTGGCGGCAGCAGTCCCTGCAGGACCTGGCTGAGGGAAATCGGCTCCAGTTTGCTGGGTGGCGCGGATTCCGGTTTCAGGTGGGCCTGTGCCAGCAGGTAGAGGATATACAGGCCGATCAGCACCATGCCCGGTATCAGTGCGCCGATAAACAGGTCCCCCACGGAGACGGTTTTCGGGTTGAGCACATGCATATTGAGCTGTGCGCGCTGGTACGCGTTGGAGAGGATGTCGCCCAGCATCACCAGCACGATCGACGGGGGTACAATCTGGCCCAGCGTGCCGGTGGCGCAGATGGTGCCTGTCGCCAGCGAGGGGCTGTAGCCGCTGCGCAGCATACTGGGCAGGGACAGCAGCCCCATTGTCACCACGGTTGCCCCGACGATGCCGGTACTCGCGGCCAGGAACATGCCCACCACGACGACGGAAATCCCGAGGCCGCCGCGCAGGCCGCCACACAGGCGCGCCATGCTGTCCAGCAGTTCTTCTGCGACGCGCGATTTCTCCAGGATATTCCCCATCAGGATGAACAGGGGCACCGCTATCAGTGTGGTGTTGTTGATGGTGCCAAAAATGCGGCCGGGCAGTGCGGACAGGAAGCCGGCATCAAACACGCCTGTGAGCACGCCGCCGGCAGCAAACGCCAGCGCGGTGCCGGCCAGCGTGAACGCCACCGGGTAGCCGAGCATCAACAGCAGGCAGACGGCGAGGAAGAGGTAGAGAGACAGGTATTCCACTACGCGTCGTTATCCTCTGCCAGCACCAGTGCACTGCGAAGGATTTCGGCAACCGCCTGCAGCGCCAGGTTCATCGCCATCAACGGGATCAGGGTTTTCAGCAGGAATACGGCGGGTATGCCGCCGGGTTCGGCCGAGCTTTCCCGCATTCCCCAGGACTCACTGGCATAGCCCCAACTGCTGGCCAGGACGAAGGCGCACATCGGCAGCAGGAAAATAATACCGCCAAGACTGTCAACCCAGGCGCGGGTGCGCGCCCCGAAGTTGCGGTAGAAGATATCGACGCGGACATGGGCACCTGTTTTCAGTGCGTAAGCGGCGCCCAGCAGGAACACGCTGCCATGCATGTAGGTCACTGCTTCCTGGGTCGCGATCGAGCCGACGCCGAAACCATAGCGCAGCACCACGACACAGGTAGTCAAAATCGCCATAAACAGCAGCAGCCAGGCCAACAGGCGTCCGCAGCGATCAGTGAATACGTCAATATAATGCACACAGGCGTGCAGAACAGGCATGGCGGATAAGTCTTTTTGATTATTCTGGCGAAGGGTATCATAGCGCACTCCCCGACGTGAAAAGATATTCACCACAACGCCAAAACCTGGATGAATCATAATGTTGACGGTTATTTCACCCGCCAAAACACTGGATTTTGAAACACCCTCGAGCACCCGCAGGGCAACGCAGCCGCAGTTCCTGCCGCGCGCCGCTGAACTGGTGGAGGACGCACGCGAGCTGGCTCCTGACGATATACGCGCACTGATGGGTGTGAGCGAGACGATTGCGGAGCTGAACCACCAGCGGTTCATGAACTGGAGCCGGCCTTTCACCAAGGGCAATGCGAAGCAGTCCCTGCTGGCCTTCAAGGGCGATGTCTATGTGGGTCTGGACGCAGCGACTCTGAACGAGGCGCAACTGGGTTTTGCGCAACAGCATTTGCGTATTCTGTCGGGGTTGTACGGTCTGCTGCGCCCGCTTGACCTGATGCAGCCCTATCGGCTCGAGATGGGGCTGCCCTTCGCCAATCGCGGTGGCAAGAACCTGTATGAATTCTGGAGCGGTGAAATAACCGACGCGCTCAATACCGCCATCCGCAAGTCCGGCACCAGGGTGCTGGTGAACCTCGCCTCACAGGAGTATTTCCGTGCCGTACAGCCCCGGCAACTGGATGCAGATGTGATTACGCCGGTTTTCAAGGATTTAAAGGGCGACCGCTACAAGGTCATCAGCTTCTATGCCAAGAAGGCGCGCGGCCAGATGGCGCGCTATATCATCGAACACGAGGTGCAGGAGCCGGACGCGCTGAAAAAATTCAGGACCGGCGGCTATCGCTATAACAAGTCTGAATCCAGTGCGCGGGAGTTTGTTTTTACCCGTGATACCCCGCCGGAGAAGGCCTGAGCGGCACCTCCCCCGCTATTTGAAAGGCAGCAGGCCAGACGCTGCCTGCCGGTACTGCTCGTTGTGCTGTGCCTCGCGACGGGTGAAATCGCCGACTGCCGCCGACAGCTGGGGGTCGGCAATCCAGTGATTTGACCACGTGGTGATGGGGCGGAAACCGCGCTGGATTTTGTGCTCGCCCTGCGCGCCCGGGTCGAACCGCTGCAGGTTGTTGGCGATGCAGTACGCGATGCCCTGGTAGTAGCAGGCTTCAAAGTGCAGGCAGTCGTACTCCTGTTCGCAGCCCCAATAGCGCCCGAACAATGTGTCGCTGCTGCGAAAATACAGGGCGCCGGCGATGGCGCGCTCGTCGCGGTACGCCAGCACCATCACCACCTGTTCACCCATGCCGGCGGCGGTATCGATGAAAAACGCGCGGCTCAGGTAGCCGCCATGGCCGCTGCGTTTGGCGTAGGTCAGCTGGTAAAAATGGTAGAACTGCTCCCAGTCCTGTTTCGAGATTTCCGACCCGGTCAGCGTCCTCAATGTGATGCCCTGTTCCGCCACCCGCCTGCGCTCGCGGTTCAGCGACTTGCGTTTGCGACTGCTGAAGGTGGCCAGGAAGTCATCAAAGCTGCGATAGCCTTCGTTGAACCAGTGAAACTGGGTGGCGGCGCGGCGGTGCAGGCCGGCATCCAGCAACTGCTGGCTGACAGCCTCTGTCGGAAACAGCAGGTGCCAGGATGACAGGTTTTTGCTGGCTGCCAGTTGCTGCACTGCGCCAATAGCGGCATCCAGGCACTGCGCCTCGTCCCGGCCCGCCGCCACGCACAGGCGTGGACCGGTGGCCGGCGTGAAGGGGATTGCCGTGAGCAGTTTCGGATAGTAAGTGAGACCGCTTTGTCGCCAGGCATCGGCCCAGGACCAGTCGAACACATATTCACCGTAGGAATGCGATTTCAGGTACAGGGGCATCACCGCGGCCAGATCATCGCCCTGTCGCAGAATCAGATGGCAGGGTTGCCAGCCAGTGTCGGCTGTCGTGCAGTCCGTTTTCTCCAGTCCGTACAGGAAGTGGTGCCGCAGAAACGGGTAGTCAGTGCCCGCGACACCGTCCCATGCCGTCGGCGCGATCTGCGCCAGGCTGGTGAGGAATTCAGCGGTCAGTGCCGCAGGTCGGGTCGCAGTCGCCATCGGTGCCTCAGGCATTCCCCATCAGGTAGTCCGTCGCGACGCCGAGGAACAGGACCATACCGACCCAGTTGTTGTGTAAAAACGCCTTGAAGTAGGCGTCGGTGCGGCGTTGCCGCAGCAGCGTGTGTTGATAGGCAAACAGGGCGGCGGCAACCACCAGGGCGCTGTTAAAACAGATGCCCAGACCGAAGGCCCTGCCCACCAGATAGAACGATAGCAGGCACGCCAGCTGCAGGATTCCGATGATCAGGCGATCGTAGCGACCAAACAGGACGGCGCTGGACTTGATCCCGACTTTCAGGTCGTCCTCCCGGTCGACCATGGCATAGGTGGTATCGTAGGCGACTGTCCACAGCAGGTTCCCCAGGTACAACAGCCACAGCGCGTGAGGCAGGGCGCCGCGCTGGGCGGCAAAGGCCATCGGGATACCCCAGGAAAATGCCGCGCCCAGCACCACCTGTGGCAGGTGGGTGTAGCGCTTCATAAAAGGGTAGGTGGATGCCAGCGCCACAGCCACAACCGACAGCAGCACCGTGAAGGTATTGGTGAACAGCACCAGTGCGAAGGCCAGCGACATCAGCACACCAAACAGCAGCAGTGCCTCCGGTACAGAGACTGCGCCTGTCACCAGCGGTCGTGCATTGGTCCGCGAGACACCGCCGTCGAGGTTGCGGTCGGCGAAATCATTGACAATACAGCCGGCGGAGCGTGTCAGGAAGGTGCCGAGTACAAAAATTACCAGCAGGCTGGCATCGGGTATCCCCCCTGCTGCCAGCCACAGCGCGCACAGTGTCGGCCACAGCAGCAGCAGGGTGCCGATGGGCTTGTCGAAGCGGATCAGCTGGAGCAGCGCGCCGGTTTTTGTGGATGTGGTCATCAAAGTCTTGTGTAGCTGTATGAAGAAGCCAGCTTACTGCGTTGTCGACCGAAATGCAGCGCTGACTTTGCCGCGCTGTGTCCGGTGTGTGGGCAGGGGCTCCACCCACGGCGTGAAACCGGATAAAAATACCTCGCTGACCATCAGGCGTTTGCCTGCGATCTCGAAGCGTGAGCGCCGTCCCCAGGCCGGTTGCGCCTGCTTCAGCTCGTCGGGCAGATAGGGGCAGTCGCCGGGCATTAACGCCAGCTCAAACGGATGTCGACGCATACGGGGATGCCGGAACAGGATGGCGCCCAGCGATCTGTTCTGCAGCCGTCGCAAATGCCCCAGGCTGCCGCTCAGGCTTGCAATCGGGAACACGCTGCGCGCGAAAACCACGGTTTCGCCACCCAGTTGCAATGCGACCTCCCGCACCAGTGCCAGTTGGCGCTCAGTCAGCTCCAGCAGGGCTCTCTCGGAGGCAAGCGGCACTTCCCAGCCCTGGTACAGCCGCCGCACGCTGAATTCGCCCTGGCCGGAGGACATCAGGCGCGCAGTCAATGAGCCGTCATCGGTCAGCCATGTGCGCAGCTGCGGTGTCAGCACCGTACTGGTGAAATGCCGCACAGGCCGCCAGCAGGGCTCATCGGCAATGCGCCTGCGCCCCTGTAGACGCGGTGCCAGATTGAAGGTTGATGGTTCCAAACAGCGGGTATCCTGATTTTGTGAAGCGAGAATGCTTGATCGGAGGGGCGCATGCAAGCCGACCTCCCGGCAAAATAGCCAAGCGGCTGACGGGAGAAAGTCCTTGCACAATTATCGTACAACTTTATAGTGTTGCGTCTCAAAATTTGTCTGGTTATCCATTACCGGCCAGGCGACGCCTGGCGGGTGTGTCACTCTTTAGAAAAAAGCGAGTCGTAACATGAGTAAGTGGGAATGTATTGTCTGTGGCCTGATCTATGACGAGAAAGAAGGTTGGCCAGACGATGGTATCGCGCCCGGTACCAAGTGGGAGGATGTACCGGAGGACTGGCTGTGTCCGGATTGCGGCGTCGGCAAGGAAGACTTTGAACTGCTCGAAGAGTCTCCTGTGGAGGATGCGCCACATCACGAGGAACCGGTCGCTGATACCGAGCATGCCGCAGTAGTCATTCTCGGAACAGGTCTGGCGGGCTACGGCCTGGCCAAGGAATTCCGCAAGCACGACAGCGAAACGCCGCTGATCATGATCACGTCTGACGACGGCCGGGCGTACTCGAAACCGATGCTGTCTACCGGTTACACCCGTGGGCAGTCGGCCGATGACCTGGCCCAGTCTGATGCGGGCAATATGGCCAAGCAGCTGAAAGCCAGCGTCTGGACCATGACCAAGGTCAACGAGATCGATACAGCGCGCCAGCTGATCAAGGTCGGCGACGCCGATACGGCGATTCACTACGCCAAGCTGGTATTCGCCGTGGGTGCCGAGGTGATACGCCCCCCGATAGAAGGCGACGGCCTCGAGCTTGTCTACTCTGTCAACGACCTGATGGACTACAGCGATTTCCGCACCGCCGTCACCAATAACGACGTCAGGAAAGTGTGCATTATCGGTGGTGGCCTGATCGGGTGTGAATACACCAATGATATGCTCAATGGTGGTTTCGAAGTGGAGGTCGTGGACCCGCTCGGATACTGCCTGCCCACCCTGCTGCCGGAGCCTGCGGGTAAGGCCGTACAGGCGGCGCTGGAGGCGAAAGGCGCGAAGTTTCACTTTGGGCCGCTGGTTACAGCGGTGAACAAGGCGGATAAGGGCGTCACCGTCAGCCTGAACAACGGCGACACGATCAGTGCTGATATTGTGATCTCAGCCGTGGGTGTGCGACCGCGGACTGAACTCGCCAAAGCCAGTGGCATCGCCACCAATCGCGGCATTGTCACCAACCGCCTGTTGGAAACCAGCATACCCAATGTCTATGCCATGGGCGACTGCGCTGAGGTGAATGGGCATGTCCTGGTCTATGTGGCGCCGCTGATGGCCGCTGCCAAGGCACTGGGGAAGACGCTCGCAGGGGAGGCCACCGAAGTCTCCTATCCCGCCATGCCGGTCACCATCAAGACGCCGGCCTGCCCGGTGGTGGTTGCGCCAGTGGCACCGGGAACCGCAGGTGAGTGGTCGTTTGAGGTCGACGGCAACAACGTCAAGGCCGAGTTCCGCGACAGCGACGGCAAGTTGCTGGGCTTTGCACTGACCGGCGATGCCACGAAAGAGAAACTCGCGCTGCAAAAAGAGCTGCCGGCTATTATGGCCTGACGCGGGGCTGGTTGCGGTCCCGCTGGTGAGCGAGCGCGCGGAGCGACAGATACGCCGCTGGCTGGACGAGTTTGTTGTCGGCCTGAACCTGTGCCCCTTTGCGCGTCCATTGCTGGGCGCGCAGAGCCTCCGTATCGCCGTGTGCCCGGAGGCGGGTCCGGCGTCACTGCAGCGCGCGTTCCTCAAGGAGCTGGACCGGTTGCAGCGCAGTACGGAGCAGGAGCTGGCCACCACCCTGCTGGCTTTTCCCAACGCCCTCGATGATTTTGATGACTACCTCCACTTCCTTGACGGCGCCCAGGATTTGCTGTGCGAGGCCGGTCTGGAGGGACTGGTGCAACTGGCCAGCTTTCATCCCGATTATCGCTTCGCGGGCGAGGCGCCGCAGGCGGCCAGTCACTACAGCAATCGCTCGCCCTACCCCATAATCCATCTGTTGCGGGAGGATATGGTGGAGCGCGCCCTGGAAGACTTCGCTGATCCCGAGCGGATCCCCGAGCGCAATATCGACACCCTGACAGCAGTGGGGGTGGAGGAACTGGAGCGGCGCTGGCAAGCGCTGTTCACCCCCTGACGCCGTGTGGTGTATGGCCGCGCAGGGTTAAACCTTGGCAAATTGCTGACCGGTTCCCGTCCAGCGCTGGATCAGGGGCTCCGCCAGCTCCGGGAATGATTCGCGGATAGAGTCAGAGATTGACTGCACCTCGTCCAGCAGGTGATCGTGTGTCGGCAGCTCGGCGATGCGAAACGCCATCAACCCTGTCTGGCGCGTGCCGAGCACTTCGCCGGGGCCGCGCAGTTCCAGGTCTCGCTCGGCGATATAGAAGCCGTCCGAACTCTCCCGCAGCACGGCGAGGCGCTGCCTGCCGTTGGCCGACAGGGGCGTCTGGTACAGCAGCACACAGTGGCTGGCCTGTGCGCCCCGCCCCACCCGGCCGCGTAACTGGTGCAGCTGCGCCAGACCCAGGCGCTCCGGATTCTCCACAATCATCAGGCTGGCGTTAGGCACGTCGACACCGACCTCAATCACCGTGGTGGCGACCAGCAGCGCCAGCTCCCCGCGTTTGAACGCCGCCATCACCGACTCCTTCTCGGCCGGCTTCAGGCGCCCGTGAATCAGGCCGATTGCCAGTTGCGGCAGAGCGAGGCGCAGTTCGGCGGCGGTCGCCTCCGCCGCCTGTGCCTGCAGTGCATCGCTCTCTTCAATCAGCGTGCACACCCAGTAGGCCTGGCGACCCTCGCTGCAGGCTGCTGCTACCCTGTCGACCACGGCCTGCCGCCGGCTGCTGTCGATCAGTACGGTGGTGACGGCCGTTCTTCCCGGCGGCAACTCATCGATAACGGAGCAGTCCAGATCGGCGTAGGCCACCATCGACAGTGTGCGCGGGATCGGTGTGGCTGTCATCACCAGCTGGTGAGCGCGGCCGAGTTCCGGCGCGGTCTTCTGTGTCAGGCTGAGTCGCTGGTGCACACCGAAACGGTGCTGTTCATCGACGATCACCAATCCCAGCCGGGCAAAGGTGACATCGTCCTGGAACAGCGCGTGAGTGCCCACAACCAGGCTGGCCGCACCGGACGCCATACGCGCCAGTGCGCTGGCGCGCTTGTTCCCTTTCGAGCGGCCACTCAGCCACTCCATGGTAATGCCCAGGGGTTCAAACCACTGGGAGAATGTGCGCCAGTGCTGCTCTGCGAGGATTTCGGTCGGCGCCATAATCGCGACCTGGAAGCCGTTGCCGATCGCCTGTAGTGCCGCACCTGCGGCGACCAGGGTTTTACCTGACCCCACATCGCCCTGTACCAGGCGCATCATCGGCCGGGGTTTCGCCAGATCGGTGGCGATTTCACCCAGCACCCGCGACTGTGCTTGCGTGGGAGCGAAGGGCAGGCTGTCGGTGAACGCATCCAGCAACTCCGGTTTGGGTGCCAGCGCAGGCGCGCCCCCGCGCTGCTGCCGCTCGCGCAGGCGATGCAGCGACAGGTTGTGCGCCACCAGCTCCTCCAGAGCCAGTCGCAGCTGCGCCGGATGCCGGCCCTCCCGCAACAACTCCAGGGAGGCATCCGGGGGCGGGGCGTGCAGGAACTGCAGCGCCCGACCCAGGGCATAGGGGTGAGCAGCGCTGGGCGGCAGCAGTTCACTGACGGGCTCGCGCTCCAGGTGACGCAGCGCCTGCCCACACAGGTTGCGCCACTGGTTCTGCCCGATACCCTCGGTGGTGGGATAGATGGGCGTCAGTGTCTCTGCGACGGGTGTGTCCTCCGCCAGCACCTGGCGGTACTCGGGGTGGTACATTTCCAGGCCGCTGCTGCCGCGTCGCACCTGGCCGAAACAGCGCAGGCGCGTGCCCGGCGTCAGGTTGTTTTTCTGTGCCGCCGAAAAATGAAAGAAGCGCAGTGTCAGCGTGCCGCTGCCATCCTGGATGCGGGCGACCAGGCTGCGACGCCGTCCGAATACGATATCAGCCGCCCGCACCTCGCCCTCTATCACCACATCGCCGCCGTCGCGGGCGGCGGCTATGGGGGTGATCCGCGTGCGGTCCTGGTAGCGCAGGGGCAGGTGAAACAGCAGGTCCTCTACGCGGTGTACACCATAGTCCGCAAGTTTGGCCGCCAGTTTTGGCCCCACCCCGCGCAGTTCGCGCACCGACAGATTGGCGATGCCGTGCATAGCCGTCAGGCGGGCTGCAGGGATTCAATGAGGATATCGATGGCCTGGGTCCGCGGATAGCTCACGCGCCAGGCCAGTGCGATACTGCGTCTGGGAGCCGGGTCAACAAAGGGGCGCACAGCGAGTGTGCGCTCGCCGTACGTGGCCTCGCGGGCCGCTGATTCCGGTAGCACCGTTATGCCCAGACCGCTGGCCACCATGTGCTTCAGCGTCTCCAGTGAGCTGCCCTCGACCACGGCATTGCCCGCCGCGGATTTATCGCGAATGGCCTGCTGCAGGCCGGGGCACGCCTCCAGCACCTGGTCGCGAAAGCAGTGGCCCTCCCCCATCAGCAGCACCCGGTGTTCCGCCAGCGCACAGGTGTCTATATGCGATGCCGCTGCCAGCGGGTGATCCTGCGGCAACAGTACGACAAAGGGCTCGTCGAAAAGCGCGCGGGTGACGACTTCGGTTTCGGTGAACGGCAGTGCCACGAAGATGGCATCCAGTTCGCCGCTGGTCAATTTGGCGCGCAGGTTGGCGGTGTAGTTCTCTTCAATGAACAGGGGCATTTTGGGTGCCAGCTGTTGCAGGCGGCTGATGAGGCGGGGGAACAGGTAAGGCCCCACGGTGTAGATGGCGCCGACCGACAGTACACTGCCCATCGGGTCCTTGCCCAGTTCTGCCAGCTGGCGCAAATTCTGTGCTTCCTGCAATACCGTGCGCGCCTGATCTACAATACGCTCTCCGGTGGGTGTGGTCGCGACTTTGTGGTGAGCGCGCTCGAACAGGCTGATACCCAGCTCCTCTTCCAGCTTTTTGATGGCGATGCTGAGTGTAGGCTGGCTGACACTGCACTGCTCAGCGGCTTTGCGGAAATGACCTGTTTCAGCCAGGGCTACAAGGTAGCGTAGTTCTGTTAATGTCATGGCATCTCTTTTGTATCAGTGTAAGTTCCTAGTGTAACCAGTGAGTGATCGCTTTATGAAGAACAGTTCTGTCCTAATTGTCGGCTGCGGCGACCTCGGTATACGCCTGGGTTCCTCGCTGGTGCAGCACGGCTGCAGTGTGACTGGTGCCAGGCGCAATCCGGGCAAACTGCCGCCCGGGTTTACCGGACGCGCCGCGGATTATACCCAGCCGGGGAGCCTGGTGTTTGCCGAGCAACTGCGGCCGGATTTTGTAGTGGCGATTTTTAATCCTGCCGACCGCTCGGTCTCAGGGTATAAGGCCGGTTTCCGGTCTGGTATGCGCAACCTGCTGAGCGGTTTGGGCGCACACCGGCCCCGCCATATCCTGATGACCAGCAGCACACGTGTTTTCGCCGAGGCCGACGGTGGCTGGGTGGATGAGTCCAGTGACCTGTCTACGACAGACGCATGGGCGCAGGAGATTATCGCAGCGGAGCGGTTGCTGCTGGATTCCGGTCACTCGGCGTCAGTGGTGCGCCTCGCCGGGGTCTACGGCATTCCCGGAGGGCGCCTGTTGTCGCGTATCCGCCGGGGCGAACTCTGTCCGCCGCAGCCCGTAAGCTACACCAACCGCATCCACCGCGTCGATTGCGCGGGCTTTCTCGAGCATCTGCTGAAGCTGGCCGCAGCCGGCAATGCGCTAGAGCCGGTTTACATCGGGGCAGATGACCTGCCGGCTGCGCGCTATGAGGTGGAATCCTGGCTGGCGAGTGAGATGGGGTTGGACCCTCAGCAAAACGGCGACCCGGAGTCCTCCACGGAACCCACACGGCACAATTCAGCGGGGCACAAACGCTGTCGCAATCATGCATTGCGTGCCAGTGGCTACCAGCTGATTTTTCCGGATTACAAAAGCGGTTATACGGCACTGCTAACAGCACCGCAGTGACAATGCGGGCTGTTGCAGATGCCGGTTGGGCAGGCACTGCAGCCCGAGCGGTGGGGCGGATAATATCTCACACTCGAACAAGCCACAGGCTGCCGCCGTCGTTGGCGCCGATATCGACGCCGGGTGGGGCAAATACGGTTTCCCGTATTCTGGGATGCAGGAATGAGTTGAAGTAGAGAATCTCGAAGGCGTCGTTGAACTGCAGGAAGGCCCTGACCAGATAGGCCTCATTCCATGCCCGGCCCTCTTGTATCCACTCATCGGGATAGTCAAAGGGCCAGTAGATGTCGTGGATATGGATAATAACGCCGGGCTTGAGCCGCGGCATTATGTCGAAAAAGATACGGTTCACGTCGCTGTTGATTTTTGACACGTGCGTCGAATCGATGAACAGAATATCCCCGGCCTCCAGCGACTCGAACAGCTCGAGATCCACTTCCTGTGCGAGCGCTGCCAGTATGCTGTGCCGCTCATCCAGACTGCCAAGCAGCGACCGGACCAATGCCGGGTAGGGATCGATGAACCAGCACTGTGTATCGTCCAGTGCGAGTGCATCCAGCGAGTCCAGGCACGCCGCCGAAGAAAAGCCAGAGCCGAATTCGATGATCCTGCGCGGGCGATAGTGGCGAATAAAACAGTAGAAGACGTAGGCGTCGGAAAACGGGAAGGACGCATTGTCCCCGTGGTAGCGTTTCGTCGGATCCTGTGTGCGGGCAAGGGGGCATTGGGAATAGTAGGCTGCGAAGGTCTCGGCCAGTGCGGTCTGCTCGGCGACCCGCAGGTTGATACCGGCGATAGATTCACACGATGCATCCCTCGCGTAGCGCGCGCGTTCCTCACGGGAGGCCAGCGCCGAGAAGAAGTGTCCGGAGGGATATGGCTCGCGGCTTGCAAGTTGCGATTCGAATTCGGCGCTGTGCAATAAGCCGGTAACAAATGTCTCTCGCGTTGTTAAGCGCGCTTTAAACTGCACTATCAGCGCAAGTTTATCGGCCTTGCTCGCAGCGCGCCCGAGGATTCTCTCATAGCAGAGGTCGATATATTCAGAGTCAGTCATTGTCATCGCGTCCATGCTATTCAGGAAGTGAGAATTCCACGCTGCGGGACCGGTGTCAGGGTGACCGCCATGCCCAGGCAATCCACAGTGGGCAGGATTGGAAATGTTGGCGGCGAGTATCGCTCAGTGGAGAGCCGCCCCGGCCAGCGGACTAGAGCGCGAGTATCGCCTCTATCTCGATCTGCGCACCCTTTGGCAGTGCTGCAACCTGGACACAGGCGCGTGCCGGATAGGGCGCCTGCAGGAATTGCGCCATGACCTCGTTGACGGCGTTGAAATGCCCCAGATCGGTCAGTGAGATATTGATTTTGACCGCGTTCTGCAGGCTGCCACCGGCGGCGTCCGCGACAGCGGCAAGGTTGCTGAAGACCTGCGTCGCCTGCGCGGTGATATCGCCGGCGACCAGTTCGCTGGAGCCGGGCGCCAGCGGAATCTGGCCGGAAAGCCACACGGTGTTGCCGACCTTGATCGCCTGCGAGTACGGGCCGATGGCGGCGGGGGCGTCGGGGGTCGAGATGACTGCGCGATTACTCAATGAAATTCTCCTGTGTCTGCAACGGTGAAGCCAGGCCGGTCAGTTCTTGACTCTGGTGACTTTGCGCACGTGACTGATCGTGCGCAGCCGTTTCATGATCCGGGCCAGATGCACCCGGCCCTTAACCATCAACTCCAGGTTGACGTAGGTAAACTGGTAGTCCTTGTCGTCCGTGGAGATCTTTTCGATATTCACGCTCATACTGTTGATGCGGGTCGCGATGACGGCAATCATACCGCGGCGGTTCTCGACTTCGACGCGCAGTTCTGCGCGGTATTCACCCTCCACGGAATTATCCCAGCGCAGCGCGATTCGGCGCTCGTTGTGGTCGCGCATGTCCACCAGGTTCTTGCAGCGCTCGCGGTGTACGACCACACCTTTCTCCAGGCTCAGGTAACCCTCAATGGGGTCGCCCGGTATCGGGTGGCAGCAGCGCGCGTAGCTGACCATAAAACCCTCGGTACCGCAGATGGCCACCGGCTGCGATGACCCGTTGTTCTGCTGAGGTTGCCCCTCTTCCGGGCCGCTGAGCAACTGCTGTGAGGTGAATGTCGGCAGGCGGTTGCCGCGCGCGACATCGACCAGCAGATCGTCCAGGCTGTCGTAGTGTTGCTGCTCCAGAAAGTCCTGCAGTTTCTTCTCCGGGAGGTTTTCAAGGCTGCTGTTGAACCCGGCCAGTGCCTTGTCCAGCAGGCTGCGCCCCAGTGCCACCGAGTCATCCCGCGTCTGGTACTTGAGGAAATGGTGGATATTGGAGCGCGCCTTGGCGGTCACCGCGTAATCGAGCCAGGAGGGATTGGGACGTGCGCCCGAAGATGTCAGGATCTCGACTGTCTGGCCGCTCTGCAGGGGTTCCGACAGCGGCGCCAGCCGACGGTTGATACGGCAGGCGACGCAGCTGTTGCCCACATCCGTATGCACGGCGTAGGCGAAGTCGACGGCGGTGGCGCGTCTGGGCAGCTCCAGTATGCGGCCCTTGGGTGTGAACACATAGATCTCGTCGGGGAACAGGTCGATCTTGACGCTCTCGATAAACTCCAGCGAGTTGCCGGCGCGCTGCTGCATCTCCAGTAGCCCCTGCACCCACTCCCGGGCCCGCGCGTGGCTGCCCTTGGAAGCCTGTCCATCGCTCTTGTACAGCCAGTGTGCGGCGATGCCGTTGTTGGCCATATCCTCCATCTCCTGGGTACGGATCTGGACTTCAATCGGGACCCCGTGCATACCCATCAGCACCGTGTGCAGCGACTGGTAGCCGTTGGCCTTGGGGATGGCGATATAGTCCTTGAACTCTCCCGGTACCGGCTTGTAGAGGCTGTGGATG
>JAGRIE010000034.1:0-1629 GCA_020443425.1 Halioglobus sp. | reverse complement strand
GACTGGTAGCCGTTGGCCTTGGGGATGGCGATATAGTCCTTGAACTCTCCCGGTACCGGCTTGTAGAGGCTGTGGATACAGCCCAGTACCCGGTAGCAGGTGTCGACCGAGTCCACGATGATCCGGAACGCGTAGATGTCCATGATCTCGGAAAAGGACTTCCGCTTGGATTTCATTTTCTTGTAGATGCTGTACACGTGCTTTTCGCGCCCCAGCACAGCGACATCGTGGCCCTCCTGTACCAGGGTGGCCTCGATCTGGTTGCGCACCTTCTCCACCAGTTCCTTGCGGTGGCCACGCGCCTGGCGCAGGGCGGCATCGATACGGCTGGCGCGCATCGGGTAGAGGGCTTTGAACCCGAGGTCTTCAAACTCCATGCGCACCGAGTTCATGCCGAGGCGCATGGCAATCGGGGAGTAGATCTCCAGTGTTTCGCGGGCGATGCGACGGGCTTTGGCTGATTTCAGCACGCCCAGGGTGCGCATATTGTGCAGGCGGTCGGCCAGTTTGACGAGGATGACGCGAATATCCTGGGCCATCGCGAGGGCCATTTTCTGGAAGTTCTCCGCCTGTTTCTCTTCCAGCGACTCAAACTCCATTTGGGTCAGCTTGCTGACACCGTCCACCAACTCGGCCACCGTCGGTCCGAACTGCTCACCAATCGCGAATTTCTCGATGCCGGTGTCCTCGATGACATCGTGCAACATGGCCGCAATCAGGCTCTGGTGATCCATGTGCATATCGGCGAGGATGCCGGCTACGGCGAGAGGGTGCGTTACATAGGGTTCGCCGCTGCGCCGTCGCTGCCCGTAGTGGGCCTGTTCGGCGAAGTAGTAGGCGCGATTGACGTGGTTGGCCTGCTCCGGGTTGAGATAGGTTCGCAGGGTGGAGTTGAGGGCATCAAGGGTTTGCATAGTGTCGATTCAAGACCCGTAACAGCGATGCCCGCAGGGTGTGGAGGCCGCGCCGGCGTTACAGGATTTCAGTGGCCTCCATAACGTCTGCCAGCTCTTCCTCGGCATCCATTTCGCTTTCCCGCCGCAGGATCTCGCTGGTGATAAAACCCTCGGCGACTTCGCGCAGCGCGATCACCGTGGGCTTGTCCGACTCTTCCTGTACCATCGGGTCCCGGCCACCGGTGGCCAATTGTCGGGCTCGCTTGCTGGCGACCATCACCAGTTCAAAGCGGTTTGCGACATTTTCCAGACAATCTTCAACGGTTACGCGTGCCATTGTTCAGTGCATCCCATTTACGTGTGCCGCGGGACAAAAGCCCTGTGGCACGGGTTTATCGAGGCCGGAGCGGAGACTTCGTTGCTGTTGCGATGGCGCCGCCCGTTACCGGCTGTTGGGCCGGAGGAACCGACAATTATACCGCAATGCCCCCCCGGCGCGTCCAGCGCAAATAATCCCGGTTTATGTGCCGCCTGTGCCAGCGACGGCTCAATTCAGCAGCCCCTGCAACATCTCGCTCAGGGCATCCTGCTGGCGCGGGGTGCGCAGGCGGCCACTGGTGACAATGGCGTGTAACTCATCGAGGGCCCGGTCGAAGTCCTGGTTGACCACCAGGAAGTCACTCTCAACATAGTGCGACATCTCCTCGACAGCCACGTTCATGCGGTTGTCGAT
>JAGRIE010000033.1 GCA_020443425.1 Halioglobus sp. | reverse complement strand
AAAATCAACAATATCACCGGCGTGGTGACCAACGGCCTGTTTGCGCTGAAACCGGCGGATGTACTTCTGCTGGGCACGGCCACCGGGGTTAAGACGCTTTATGCCGAGTAGTCCCTGTAGAGTGGATACCGAGCAACCTCACTGAAGTCATACCCTCTGCAATTCCTGTTGCAGTAGCACTTGTGTTGCACGCTCGGTATCACTGCTGGCACCCGGCGACCGGCAGCTTGCGACGCTCACCTCAGGGAACAGGTCGACGCCCACATCCTCGCGCATAAAGAAAACGTTAAAGCCCAGGCTGTTACAACCGACCAGCCGGTAGCCCTTCCGTTTTGCCAGTTTGTTGAGGGCCGCCAGCGACGCACCGCCGTACATGGTCCAGTTCTGCAACTGCCGGCCCTCGGAGCGCTCACTGCCTGCTTCGGGCTGCAGCTCTATCCACTGGGCCAGGAATTTGTCACTGTAGGGTACCGTGAGCGGCTCAGGGCCCATGTGCAGATTGACCTCCGCCATCACAATTCGCGGTGATATCTCGGTAATGGCATCCCATATCCAGTAGTCCGTGCCGTCCATATCCAGGCTGAACAGGTCCACCTCCCCACTGAAGCCACTGTCGCGCAGCACAGTGTTCACATTGTCGCGTGTGATCCAGCTGTGCAAGAATACTGGCGCCATAAACTGGGTGGGCGGATGGGTACTGTAAAAGCGCCGGCCCTCCTCGACATTTTTACTACCGCCATCAAGCAGTAGTGCGTGCCAGCTGTGATTGAGAATCAGGTTGGTGGCGTTGCACTCGATACCGTTACCCGCACACATTTCCACCGCACGACGACTTGTCGTCCCCACAAGAGAGAACAGGTAGTGGAGAATGCCGTCTTCTCCAAACTGGGAGTAATTGCGGAACTCGACAGCATCGAAGGGCAACACCTCGCCCTGGCGGGCCAACTCCCTGTAACGCAACGCGAGCAACATCTGCGCACCCTTGTCAACGCTCTCGCGGGGCAGCGGCGGCGGAAGGCGGTAGCGGGATAAGCGTCTCATGCTGTGTCGCCTGAGTTACCAGCAGACAGCCACTACACGTCAAGCTTCCAGAAACTCTGCGACTTCCCGCACAATTCCAGAAACTTACGCGCCTGCGGAACGACTTTATCCCTATACATCACTTCTGCTGGCTCATCCCAAACCACGGGCTTGTTGCCGAAAGCACGTCGCAAACCTATCTTCTGAAAAAAATGGTTCTGCTGCTCTGGTGTTAAACTGGCGATGCGAAATCCAGTGAGCGGATGACGGCGCATTCTGCGCAACAACCAGGTGTCGTAAAGCTTGGCACTGCCTGAATGCAGGACACTGTCTCCCACAGGCGGTAGTTTCTCCGGATCTACCCCGATATGTTCACAGCAAATACGGGTGACGTTTTGGCTATCGGCATGGAAGTCTTCAAGGAATACCGGCAGTATCGCATCCCGCCCAAACTGCTTGATGAAGGTGCTGATGCGGTCAAAAAACAGGGTGTTCTCAATCGCATCGACGTGATCCTGGAAAAAACTCGACAACCTGAACGGCGGTGCCACCCCGAAATGCGCGCCGCTGTGGTGCATTTCCCGGTAGAGTGACTCAATACGCTTGCGCGGGTGTCGCGCGATAAAAATAAACCGAACGTCGGGGTTGTTGGTCCGGATGCGGGGGATAGCGATGTTGGCAAGCGCCGCAGCGCTGTATACAAGGCTGCCATCACCCAGCTTCTGCCCGTCCCGGGCAGGGGCATACATACCTGCAAATGCCGGACGCCGCTTTTCAAATATCGGGGATGAAAAATAACGCGGTTCTTTTCCGCCAGTATAAAGATATCGGGATGCTGCGCGAGCGCGTCGCATAGAGAGGTGGTGCCGCACTTACTGAAGCCGGCGACCATGAAATCGATTGTTGGCGCTTGTACTGTCATACCGTTACTTCAAACCCTTGGGCATACACCTCGGCCCCAACAAACCTGGAAACGTGTCGCCGTTATAGGAAGCGCGCCCACCGCTGACTGTGACCGACAGCGGCGACCCGACCGCGCTTCCACCTACCGGGACTGCGAGGACGAAAAGCGCACCGCGCCAGTAGGCACACTGCCCAGCCATTCATCGATACGCGCACGCATATGTTTCCAAGTACTAAAACCACGCTTTTCGTAATACAGCGCGCCCTCATGTGGACGCTCGGCAATCCTCTCCAGACTGACGGCTTGCAGTTGCGCTGTTCCCTTGAATATGTAGTGAGCAACAAAAAACGGGAATATCCCGAGCCAGCTCTTCAGCTGCGAAGGATACATAAAGGAATAACTGAGGAACCTGACACGCAGGGACCAGGGCACACGGATCCTTTCCACCGGGCCGTTGGCCGGTAGCGGGTACAGTGAGCGGAAAAACTGCCATGGCCGCTGGTAGCTGTTATACAGCGGATATTGACGCAGTTTCCCCAGCAGCCCCAATTCATGGCAGACCTGCGCGCTGATCACATGCAGGGCGTCGTGGTCTGGGTGACCACCCTCCCATGCCGTCGTGTAGATGACTTCCACCGGGCCGAGTGAAACCAGCCAGGCCCGCAGCCAAGCAGCGGCCTGTGGCAGGTTGTCGATCAGCGACTGATCATCAATGCCCAGCAGACTGCCGGCGAAAACGATATCTGCGGCATCGACGCCGAGCCTGCGCAGCACCTCTATACTCTCGGCGTTCCTCTGCGTCTCATCCCGTTCGCCCATAACACCACGGGTGAAGCATGCACACACTACACGGCGACCGAGTTGGCGATGCCTGAGAATCTGCAAATACGTACCGCACTCATCATCCTGATGACAAATAAGCACTACCGCTACAGGCATCACAGGCGGTGACGGGTCAGTAGGCATCAAAGTCCAGGAAGGTGTAATGAATGCTCTCAGGGTCGATCATGATCGAGGAGTCATGGAAAGATTGGAACAAGAAATTCAAAGGAGAGGGCTTGAACCGCTCCGGTATGCTGAAATAACCCTTTGGTTTTCCTGCGCTCGCCGGCAGGAGTCCTATATACAATCTCGTTGGCGACAACGGCGCCCGCCCAACCATTTCATCATGCATCGCCACACCACTGATGGTTGCAGCGCCCAGCTCTCCGTAAGCAGGCACCAGGCGACTGAAGGATCCGGCATGAAAGCTCCAGCCGCCAGGGATGGCACTCGCACGCACCGGGTTATTTGGATTCTGCATGCGCCAGCGCAGGGCATCACCTGACCAGACCTGTTCATACTCAGCGTCGCGGCTCGCCGCCTCAAGATCGACGCCCAGACCACCGAAACCAACCAGTGCATCAACCTGCCTGATCTCCCTGAAGCCCAGCTTCCTGATGAAGAGCGGTGTGCTCTGGGCATTGGCTGCACCCTGTACATGATCAAAGCCCTGCTCTGCCGCCGCTTCATAGGTCTTCTTCACGAGCTTGAAAAACAAACCCTGGCCCTGGTAATCCGGATGCGTTGACGTATTGAGCGACAACAGCCCCTTGACAATTTTCCCATGCACTCGGGAGCGTGTCGGTATACAGGCGTAATGCGCCGCCAGTCGGTCTCCGTCATAGGCATCGTATCCGACAGCCTCGCCATCGGGATTCTGGACATACAACCAGTGCAATGCCTGCGGTGAAAACTTCGGATGCGGTGCAAAGGCAGTATGAAAAAGCTGCTGATAACGCAGAAGAGATTCTTGCGAAAAGTCCAGAGGTCGAAGTTCCATTATTTGAACACCAAGTATTTTCCCCAGAGAAACCCGTTTACCGCTACAACCGGTAACGAGACAATCTTACCTGTTACAACACTATCCAAAAAAACCTCTGATAACGCAACAAAGGACAGCGTAATCAGGTAATTCAGCAACACGACCAGTATGAATCCCAGTACATTCGCCACTGTTTCCTGCTTTTTAAAAGTAACGCGAGTATGCCCGAGATAGTTGACCAGAAAACCTGTGAGAAAGCCCAGTGTGACGGCAACCGTGTAATGGAAGCCCGACCAAACCAGAACCTGAAGTATAAAAATATCAACCGCTGCAGAAACAAGGCCGATAGCGACAAAAACCGGGAATTGCCAGCGCTGTGTCACGTTTGGTGTCACCCCCTGCGCCGCCAGCGCAGTCGTGGATGCAGTGGTCTTTTCGGTACTGATGACACATCGTGTGAAATAAAAGCCAATACAAACTGCAGCCCCACCAGAATTGGCAGAACGGCCAGCATCACGGTACCTGCCGGCGTTGCTCTATAGGCATGCATAGACTCTATCCAGCTGTACGCTCCGAAGACACTGCCGAATACTATCATGCCCAGCCCCAGCGGCAGCTCCATCGATGCCAGAGACATATCTCTCAAATAGTAACTGTAGAAAATACGCTTGAAAAAATTCCTGATGTGTTTGATGAAGAACTCGCCGATCACATTGGAGATCTTGAGGTTGCTGACCTCATCCGCATATTTTGCGTCCATTGGCACATCCACCACTGCAGCCCGCAGAATGTTAAGCCGGAATAACATATCGGTTTCAAAAAAGAAGCGGCGGCTTATTTTATGAAACGGGAGACTTCTGGCCACATCTCTATGAATCGCTGTAAACCCGTTGGTCGGATCAAATATATCCCAGTAACCCGTGGAAAACTTTGCCATAAAAGACAAGATGGCATTCCCGAATATCCTGGGCGCAGGCATAGCCTTCACCTGTTCGAGATCGAAAAAACGATTACCCTTGGTATAGTCTGCCTCACCAGCAATGATGGGTGCCACAAACTCCATGATGAGCCGGGGGTCCATCTGGCCGTCGCCATCGACTTTCACCAGTAGAGTAATACCATCGTCTATCGCCGCCTGATACCCTGCCATCACAGCGCCACCCACACCCAGGTTGGTATCGTTCCGCAGCACGGTGACGCGACTGTCTGTACAGACCTCCTCTACCAGATCACCACTCCCTTCCGGGCAGCAGTCATCGACAACGTAGATTCTCGAACACTCCGCGCCAATAGCAGCAATAACATCGAGGATCTTTTTCCTGACTTTAAAGCACGGAATTATTACACCAATGGTGTGTTCAGCTGCGTTCTTGTTCACCCGGCTTCTCCGCTAACGCCGATCAAAATGTAGTATCTGGAGCTCATGTGGTTCGAAACCTGCGTTCACGCACGACACTGATACCTCGCCACAGCATGAAGACACAGAGCCCAATCCAGGCAACACTGGACACTAGTGTGCCAATAAAAAAGCTGCGAGGCGTGAATATGAACTCTACCACACTGCTCCCCTGCGGCACTCGCACCGCCTTTCCCAGCACCTGGGCGGGGTAGAGCGGGGCCGGCTCACCGTCAACCTGCGCAGACCAGCCGGGGTAGTAGGCGTCCCCGAGGTAAAGCCAGCCCGAACAGGGGCTGTCGACCGCTATCCTGTAGTATTGTGACGAGAAATCCCGTCTCTCAATGTGAGCCGGAGCAACGCCCGCCGGGCATGGCTGAGCTCTGGCATCCACAGGCAGCGTATCAGATTCAATCACAATCGTACCCGGCTCAACCCGTGTCAACATATCCATCGCCTCGTCCGGACTAGCCGCTCGCTGCGCCGAAAAGTAGGTGCGCAGTTTCGGCTGCGCATAATCATTGCGGTAAATCAACAATCTGCCATCGGGTCTACTGTATATGTTTGTGAATCCCGGCACATCAACCGCCGCCTTGTATGAGAAGTAGCGCACCCCCAATACGTCGATCAGCCTCTGTCCCGGCAGCACGGCTGAGTTACCGAGAGACTCAGCCTGCAAGACATCATCCAGTATCGCACGCCTGTGGAGGTCCAGTGCCAGCGCACCGTTGATGGAGGACACACCCCACTGCAAGGCCGGTAATGGTGAAAGGCTTCCAAGATAATAGCGATATAGAACATCAAGGTCGGGCCGATTAGGCGGCAAAAATGCATAACCTATTCTGCTGTTCAGGCTATAGGAGTAATAGTCCTGGTAGTCCTCTTCCTTCTGTATCGCCGCGACACTTTCCGGGCGCGCCAACACATCAACATTGTAAAAATTGTAAATCCCATGTCGCAGCACCAACATTTCGCCCACCAGCAGCAGCGCCAGTACAGGTCCTATCCAGTGTCGCTTGCCAATGTAGATCAGCAGCACAATAGCGGCCAGGCTGGTTATGCCGAAAACATAATTCCAGCCGCTCATCGACGGCATATAAAAGTAGTAGCTAACAACCAGGCACAATAGAAAGAAAATCACCAACACAGGCAGTTCCTGTAGTCGCCCGCCACCCAACGGACGAATAAATACCAACCTGGAAATGGAAGACAATTTTGAGATTGCAACAGCAGTGAGCACACCGAGTCCGACCACGGCAATCAGCAGAAAGGGCTGCATTAGGCGGAACCCTCGCAGGCCTGGTATCAGGCCATACTCATAAACGAACCGGAATAGCGGTGAAGCGTTGCCAATACCCAGGTTGTAAAGCACGAAAGTGGCCAGCAAATAGCCAGTGATTGTATAGTTGACCCTCAGCAGCACACACAGGGCAACAAGGATTGAAGCAGACAGGATACCAGTCAAGCCGATAGGGACACCGCCTCTGTCAAACCAGGAAAAAAACAATGTCCCGGAGAAATAGGACTTCGCATTCACCATGCCAATAAACGACAGCTGCACACCCTCACTACGATGCGAATTCGCAACCAACTCCAGCAGCGGCAAAAGTTGCACGGCGGAAAGGCTGAAGGCCAGTATCAGGGCAGCGACACTGCCAGCTGCCAGCGCGCCGAGATTCTCGGAAAGATAGGCCCGCCCCTCGCTGCGCAGCAACCAACCGATCATCATACAAACAAAAAAAACGGCCAGACCATGTGCAAGGTGCGGGTAGCCCGAATAAACAATGAACGTTGCGGGCACCGCCACCAAAAGCGCTCGCGTCAGTGACGGGGCGTTCAGCCAGTACTGCACAGCCGCCATGGTCCAAGCTACCCAAACCATGGTACCGTGCACTGCGAGATTGTTCTGCCCCATCAACCAGAGCGTGCCATGAGTAACCGCAACAGCAGCGAACAACGCCGGCCAGGCACCCAGATTCAGCAACCGGCAAAGCGAATAGACCCCCAGGCCACTTGCTAACATATCCAACCAATGTACGATGCCAAGTGCAACAGTTGGTGAAAACAGGTATGCCGCAACCAGATTCAACGGATTGAGGAAACCACCCTGACTCTCTGCAAACAGGGGGTGGCCGCCGTAAATACTGGGTGACCACAACAAACTGTCCAGCTCCTGATGCAACCACTGATGAAGCATTGTCAGTAATGACAGGCCATGGTGTGCGGAGTCTGCGTGCACAATTACCTTACCCGCAGCCAGCGCCGGCCACCAGAAGTAGCTTACCAGCGCGATAAGCAAAGTTATCGCCAGGCAGTCCTGCCAACGCGAGGCAAATCCTGTGTGCACCCCGTCGCTTCTATACGAGCTATCACTGTGATTTTTATGCAAGTTACTTTCTGTACTGCCTGTCATAAATTTGACTCAAATCTGCGGCTATACACGAATATCAGCGTCTTTATCTCTCGCGATGTCGCCTCTTATTGTTAGCACGCCGACCAAAAACCGTACGGTTTCCGTGGCAGTCGATTTACATAAGCTCACCACTTAACGCCTAGTGAGCGGGATGTCGCAGTCTGAAACGGTCACCAAACAAAACAGTGCGCCCATACCACAGCAAGAAAAATAGCACCACCCAGGCTACGCCAGACACTACCGCACCGAAATAAAAACTGCGTGGCAAGAACTCGAACTCTACCACACTGATACCCTGTGGCACTTGCACCGCCTTACCCAACACCTGGGCGGGGTAAAGCTGAACCGGCTCACCGTCAACCCGCGCAGACCAACCGGGATAGTAGGCGTCGCCGAGATAAAGCCAGCCGGAACAAGGGCTATCCACTGTTATCCTGTAATAGGTTGACGAGAACTTCTGTCGCTCAATGTTGGCCTGCATCTCAGCTGGCGAACACCGCTGGAGGCGATCACGTTCAGGTCGCGTGTCAGACTCGACGACGATCGTATCTGGCCCCACGCGCGTCAACATATCCATCGCTTCTTCCGGACTAGTTGCTCGCCGCGCCGTGAAGTAGCTGCGCAATTTGGGAAGGGCATAGTCGTTGCTGTATATGTACAGCTTGCCTTCGGAATTATCGTAGATATTGGTGAAACCCGGCACATCGATTCTAGAATTGAACGAAAAGTAGCGAACCCCCAACACATCAATCAATCTTTGACCGGGTGGCACAGTTGAATTTCGACGGGACTCAGCCAGCAGCGTGTCAGACAGTATTGCACGCCTGTGTAGGGCAAGTGCCAAAGATCCGTCTATAGATGAGATTTTCCATTGCTGTACCGGAAATGGCATAAGGTTACCAATTACCTCATGGTAGAACTTATCCAATTCGGGGTCATTGGGCGGTATTACCATCAGGCCAATTATGACTCTTATGCTGTTCTGGCTATAGGAGTAGTAATCTTGGTAATCCGGGTCTTGTTGCACCGCTGCAATGCTCTCAGGCCGGTCAAACACCTCAACACCATAAAAATTGTATATATTGGTTCGCAGCACCAGAATTTCACCTACCAGCAACAGGACCATCACAGGCCCTATCCAGTCTCGCTTACCGGTGTATCTCAACGTCACAATGGCGGCGATGCAGCCCAGCCCGAATACATAGTTCCAGCCGCTCATCGACGGCAGATAGAAGTAGTAACTAACGACAAGGCACAGTAAGAAGATGCATGCCAAAACCGGCAACTCCTGAAAGCGGCTGCCGCCCAACACCCGGATGAAAACCAATCTCGACACACTCGATAACGTCGAGATCGAAACAGCGGCGAGAATACCCAGACCAATCACGGCTATCAGCAGATAGGGGAGCATCAGACGGAATCCTCGCAGCCCCGGGATCAGCCCGTACTCGTGGATAATACGAAACAGCGGAGAAGCGTTTCCAATGCCCAGGTTGAAAATAACAAGGGTCGCCAATAAGTAACCCGTAATTTTGTAATTAATCTTTAGCAATGTGCAAAGGACGACAAGGATAGTCGCCGAGAGGATACCGAATATGCCGATATATGCATCTTCTCCACCAAACCAGGAGAAAAACAACAGCCCCGAGAAATAGGGCTTCGCCGTCGATTCATTACCCAAAACCAAGTCGACGCCATCACTGCGATGAGAGTTATCTACCAGCTCCAACAATGGTAGCAGCTGTACTGCGGAAAGACATATAGCCAAAACTAATGCCACAACGCCTCCCACTGCCAGTTTGCGGTAGTTTTCAGAAAGATACTCCCGCCCTTCGCTGCGCCACAGCCAGCCAATCGCCATACAAACAAAATAAATAGCGAGACCATGCGCAAGCTGGGGATATCCTGAATACACGAGAAAGGTTGCAGGAACCGCCATCAGCGCCGACCTTGTCACTGAAGGCTCATTAAGCCAATACTGCAATGCAGCCATAGTCCAAGCCAACCACACCATAGTACTGTGAACTGTAAGGTTGTTTTGCGCCATCAACCAAATTGTAGAATAAATAACTACGAGGGCCGCGAACAACGCGGGCCAAATTCCCAGATTCAACAATCGACAGAGCACATAGACACCGAGGCCGCTTGCCAGCATATCCAACCAGTGCACAATGCCAATGGCGTCCGTGGGAGGAAAGAAATAGGCCACGATCACATTGAGCGGATTAAGGAAGGCCCCCTGGCCCTCGGCAAACAGCGGATGGCCACCGTAGATTCCCGGTGTCCACAATAAACTGTCTAGCTCGTGATGTAGCCACTGGTGAAGCATGGTCAGCAGTGACAAGCCATGGTGTGCAGAGTCGGTATGTAGAATCACCTTCCCCTGCGTCAGCGCCGGCCACCAGAAGTAGCTCACCATAGCGATAAGAATAGCTATCGCCAATTGCCCCTGCCACACTGAGCCATGACCATTACACAAGCTACCGTCATATGCGGTTTCCCTGTGTTTGTTGGAACTGCTACGCTCCTTGCGGCTTAGCATCAGATTATCCTTTTCCAGGGCGTCATACGCCCACAACGCCTATTTAACCGCAATTTGGCACAGCGCGTGTGGCGTTGCACCCCACTACTATTTAATCGTGAATCATTTCACACCAACCCTTCGCAAGGTGTGACCTGCGTCACTACCCCCATTCCAGTGGCACACGTCATGGGTGGTCTGTTCTAGTGCAAGAAGACAAACACCTTGTCGAGGTAGCCTTTGAAGACTGCTGCTTCAGCCTGAGGTTTATCTCTAGTTTCGCTGCACTTGTGCGGTCTTTTGCTCACCCATCAACAGCAAAAAAACTCCAGTCGGCTGAAAGGCATTCATGTGTGAACAAGTCAGTTAGGTAAACGCGCGCTTCTCGCTGCCGACAAATGGGTTTGTCAGGCTTGACCAGGATGCTCTGCTATTGCGGCTTACGCGCCAGAATCACCTGACTCTTGGGCAGGATTACGTCCAGCTCGCGCTTGAGGGCCTGCCCCTCTGGCGTTGTGATTAAACGGCGCCAGAGGGTGGCCCAGGATTGCAGGCTCGGGTCGAAAGGGGGGGTGATGGACGCGTAGACGGCAAAGGGCTGACTTTCAAAGTCTTCGCCTTTCGCTGCCTGTATTGCCCAGTGCATGCACATGCCGAAGAACCAGTAGAATCCGTAGGGCGTATAGCTGATCAGTTCCAGCCCGGATCGCTCCACCAATGACAGGAAGTCCTCCTGACTGAAGATACGGATATGGTTCGGGTGTTCAAAATACATCGAAGGCGCGAACGTCTGCTGCACTTTCTCACCGCGCTCCCCGGGCACAGTGAGCAAATAAAGCGCGCCCGGCTGCCCCGCGCGCACCAGTTCCGCCAGTACGCGATCCGGGTCCTCGACGTGCTCGAGTACCTCCTGGCAGACGACTCTGGTCGCCTCTGCATCGGGCACCATCAGTGGATCACTGTCACTGACTATGCCTTTGAACCCCCGTGCAGAGCCCAGTTCCCGGACCTTCGCCTCCAGCTCGGCGATAGACTCGGGCACCACATCAGTGAAGGTAACGTGAGCTCCGCGGGTGGCACAGAATATTGTGGCGTGTCCCGGCCCACAACCCACATCCAGGACGTTGTCGTCGGCAGTGATAGGGAACCCGCGGAACAGTTCATCGGTCTTATTCAAGTACCAACCGGTTTGTTCTGCATCGATCAAACCGACCCAGCGCGGGTCATTTACTTCGGGCAAGCCGGAACCGAGAACACTCACGCTTTTTCCCCTAATGGACTGATTATCCGTGACGATGGCACATATTAAACTTAAATAGCCATGATAGTAAAAGCCGCGCTTCAAAACTGCCCCCTGTGTCACGCTTGCCCGGTGAGGCACCGGGGGGCGCCAATCTGGCGCCTACGTGGACAACATAGTCCACCTCGCAAAACTGCGTCTCAAAATTCAATAATTGGCGGGGAGCAGAACGACAAAACTGCTGACTGAAACAACTGGATAACCGTATACTAAGGGTAAAACGGGCCTGAAATCGCCCGCACGGGGGAGTTGGAACCGAGCGTATTCCGGCAAAATCGGCCCAGACAGGGCCAGGAGCAGCCACTGGTGGACAATGCAATGACAACATCAAATGAGAACGCGATGTACGCCGCATCCGAGATGGAAATGGCACAGTTCAATTCACAGGGGTTCTTTGTCAGGGAAAGTGTGTTTGGTGCAGAAGAACTGGATCTTATGCGTCATGCGGTAGAGGATATTCACGCTTCTATCAATCAGGCTGCCGCGTCAAACGACGCGCCCCCGATGCAACTGGTTGATGACAAGCGCTATCAAGCCCTGCAGGATTCTGTCGTGAAATGGGAGTGGAGTGAGGGCAGCTCGGATATTCGCTCGATGGAGCCCTTCCTGCATCTACACCCCGATCTTGAAAACCTGGTCGACGACCAACGGCTATGGATGCCCGCCAAATCGGTTCTGGGTCTTGACCAGCTGTCCCTGTTCACCGACAAACTCAATTTTAAACGACCCGGTGGCGCGCCGTTTCCGTTCCACCAGGACAGCCCCTATTTCGCGCTGGACTGCAAACACGTGGAACAGTTGGTCAGCATGCAAATCTACATGGATAACGCAACCGCAGAAAACGGCTGCCTGTGGATGGTCCCCGGCAGCCACAAAAACGGGATTCTGCCCTGTGTCCAGGGCAAAGGGGTTCTCGACCGCCTCTATACCGACATGGAGCGATTCCAGGGCCAGGAACCGGTACCCATTGAGGTGCCCGCCGGCAGCGTCATATTTTTCCACGTACATGTAATTCACGGGTCAAAAGGCAATCATACTGATGAGAGCCGAAGAGCGATGGTGCTCACTTTCCAACCACCGAACAAAATGTGCTGGAAAGCGAACAGGGCCCGCCCCATCAAAATGTGACGCTTGAAGCTCCGGTTAACGCTTTACAGCAGCGGCAACCGGAAGCCCCGCGCGGGACGCCAGGAAGTCCGCCTGCCGCAAGGTGAGGGCCATAATGGTAAACGTCGGGTTTTGCCAGCCACCGGTCGGAAACAGCGAACTCCCGCCAATAAACAGGTTCTCGATCGAATGCACACGTCCATTTGCATCAGTGACACCATGGCTCGGGTCATCCGACATCCGGGTGGTGCCCATCTGGTGCCCTCCACCGATCGTAAGGGACACGCCGGGCATATCCTGCAGCTCAAGCCGGCGCAGGCGACCATGGCCTGAACGGGCGACGGCCAGGCACAGCAGTTCAGAGCTCTTATGTGCGCTCGCTATATCACCGGCGGTCACTTCCCAGTGCAGATCAGGCTTGCGGACACCCAGTGCATCGAGTTTCTTCGACAGCGTCACCCGGCTGAGGGGGTTGGGAGACTGCTCCCAGTTCACCGCGACATTCAAGTAGCGCGGCGGCACATCGGGATTGAATTCGCCGGCCGAGCCTACAAGTTTGCGAATGCCCAGGGCATGGGGAAGCGGCTCCTGAACGCGAGGAGCTTTTGGCCACTGGATGGCCATAAACCCCTGCAGCTGAAACTCTGTACGTGTTTCCGGCGTAGTCGCCCAACCCACCATACCGCTATCTGCGAGCAGCTCTTCCTGGAAAAAGCTTCCCACCGGGTCCGTTACCAACAGCGGCCCCATCATAGCCGAGGGATGGTCCATAAAGTACCGTCCCACAAGGTCGTGTTCATTTCCCAGCCCCCCGGGCACGACACTGTCTGAAGCCAGCAGAAGACGGGGGTTTTCAATAGCCCCGGTACAAAGGACAAACTCCCGGGCGCGAAAATGGAGGGTTGCACCATCGTAGGTCCGGCCTTCCACCGACTCTATGCGTTCACGGGACGCATCAGGATGAATCTCTGTGATGGTCGTATTCAGCAGGCAATGTACTGATCGGGTGTTAAATGTCTCCTTACGTCGGGCCTGGCCCAGTCGCAGGTGATCATTTGGCACCTTCCCCCATTGCTGGGCTTGCACCGCCATTTCTGTCTCGCTGACCAGGCGCGGGTATTCACCAAAGCCAAATGCGGCTGCGTCATAGGGCCGGTCTACCTCAGTAAGCCCCAGTAGTTCCGCTGCCTGAATGTAATATGGATCCAGGTCCGAACGGGTGATCGGCCAGCCGCTGTTCGGCACCCATGGATGAGGCTCGAATTCAAACGCGCCGAATGTGCGAATTTCCCCGCCCCAGTGGTTGGTTGTTCCACCAAAAAAACGCTCGCGGGTAAACTGCACGAGTTCCTGGCTACTGCGGCCACTCAGCTCGATATCGAGCAATTCATGCGACCGCTCCCGAAACTGCAGGCCGCCGCTCTCGACCAGCAGCACCTCCAGTCCTCGCTGCGCTAGCTCAAGCGCCAGGGTAAGCCCGGCGGCGCCAGCACCCACCACGCAGATATCGGCCTCAAACGTGGTGCCATCCTCTACCTCAAGGCCATTGGTGATCACCCCCCGAGCCCTGCCTGCATGTGTGCGCTGGCGACCGAGTACAGGATTGCTGCACCCGCTTCAGAACGCGCGAGCGGCCAGCCATCCACGAAAACGACATCATCACGCGCCAACTCTGCCGCAGTGATTGTGTTCTTAGTAAGTAGCGCTCGCGCATGCTGCGCAGCAGACCAGTCAACCGGCTGTTCAGCAGACAAACCGCTGGCTCGGCGGGCCTCCGCCTCCAACTGCGCCGCCAGGTCAGGCTCGGCCTGTAACAACCAGTCACCGAGGGCGGCAATTTCCAGGTCGGCTTCGTCAGGAACAACAGTACTGCTGCGAGCCAGCAGTGGGGTAAATGCTGATATCGATGCAGCAGACATCAAAATGCCGATTGCCCGCTGCAGGAAACCGCGGCGCGTGCTGCGCGAGCCAGATGGCGCCAGCGGGTTCATTGTCGGGGTTTGCATAACGATGTCATCCCTGTGCAATACTGATTATCGGTATGTTCTAACGCTTTATTCTAGAGTTTTCCGGATAGCTTGCAAAGCTCGGGGCACCCATTTGCGCTGGCTGTAGTATTCAGGGTCAAGTTGGCCAGGGAACGACTGATGGCAGGTTGCTATCGCTGTCTCAGCAACTGCACGAACCGGACATTGCAAACAGCCGTGGTTGCGACATACTGAATTTGGCGCGGCGCATTTTTTACCAGCTGGAACCGCTATAATCGTTAACACCCCGGACATTAGAGCCACTGTGCCGATACCACGCATGATAACGTTCCAACCGGATTTCAAAAGCGCCCTGACATTGCTTGTGTGGCTTTGGTTGACAGGCTGCAGCACCGCCAAGGCCGACTATTTCACTTTGCAGTTTGTAGACAAAGAGACCGGTCGGGGCGTACCGCTGGTGCAGGTAGAGACCACTAACCGTGTCCGCTACATCAGCGACAGTGCCGGACGAATTGCTATTAAATCCGGCGCGCTGGGAAGTCCTGCAATCTATTTCGATATCCGAAGCGATGGCTATCAATTGCCGGGGAATGACCAGGGTAGCCAAGGCATTACCGTAACGCTGGCACCCGGAAAGACACAAACGGTCCCGCTGCATCGCATCAACATTGCCCAACGTCTGTACCGGGTGACGGGTGAGGGGATCTACTACGATTCACAACTCGTAGGTGCGAGCACACCACTGCCCTATCAGCAGAGGCCCAAGGGCGGTGTCTTTGGACAGGACTCTGTCGCGAATGCACTCTACAACAACAAGCTATACTGGTTCTGGGGGGACACCCGGCGAGCGGATGGGCCGCTGGGGAACTTCAAAGTCTCCGGCGCCGTGTCGCCGCTGCCAGAGGCCAGTCCCTACGACCCGTCCGATGCGGTTGATCTCACGTACTTCGCGGGCGAGGATGGATTCGTCCGGCAGATGTGTCCATTCCCGGGAGAAGGGGCAATATGGATCGACGGCCTTCTGGTTATCGAGGAGAACCAACGCGAGCACATGCTTTGCGGTTACGCGCGTATCAGCCCCTCATTTGAACAACAGGAGATTGGCCTTGCCAGGTGGAACGATGACAAGGAGGAGTTTGAGAAGCTCGTCGAGTTTCCGTTGGGCGCACCACTCACCCCGCGAGGCCTGCCGCTGGAAATTGTTACTGACGGTGAAAAGTGGATATATTTCGGGCACTCTACGCCCAATATTCGGGTACAGGCAAACCTCAGTGCACTGTCTGATCCACGCAGCTACCAGGGGTATACCTGCCTGCAACCCGGCAGTCGCTGGAATGACAATAATCCCCCATTGGAGCGCGATGAGGCCGGCAACCTTGTCTGGGGCTGGAAACCTGACACTGATGTAATTACGGCGGGTCGCTGGGCGGTTCTGCAGAAAAAAGGGCTGGTCGATCCGGGTGACGCGGGGTTTGTGTTCATTGACAGTGAAACCGGTGACAGGGTATTGCCCCACTCCGGAAGTGTGAGCTGGAATGAACACCGGCAGCGCTGGATCTTGATATTTGGACAGCTTTGGGGCACCACCAGCGTACTGGGTGAAGTCTGGTATGCGGAGGCACTGCATCCTGAAGGGCCATGGTCCGAGGCCCGCAAGATCGTCACACACGATCGTTACAGCTTCTACAACGTCAAGCAGCACCCCTATTTCGCCAAAGGGAACTATATCTACTTCGAAGGGACCTATACCCAGAGTTTTTCAGGCAATGACCAGGCCACGCCTCGATATGACTACAACCAGATCATGTACCGCCTCAATCTGGATGACACCCGGCTGCCGCATATCAAGCCCTGAACAGGCTCCGGAACAAACCGCTGGCTGCGCGCCAGAAGCCACGCTCACATGGTGTCGTCGGAATACATCCATTCAAGTGTATCCCTTATCGGCATCCTCTCCAGGGACGGGCAAAGCCCGAGCAACTTGCTGTTACTGCCGACCAGCTTCTTCACTTCGTTTTCGCGGACAAACGCGGGATTAACCGTCACAGATATCTTGTAGCCGGCTATATCATTCATGGTTTCGATGATCTGGTGCAGCGAGTGACCCTCCCCGGAACAGATATTGTATGCCTCGCCGGGCTCGGCCTTCTCAACCAGTTCCCGATAGGCACTGCCGACGAAACGGACATCAGAGAAATCCCGGGTCACATCCGTATTGCCAAGCTCGATCACAGCTTTTTGCTGTTTGAAGTGACTGACGATTTTGGGGATCAGAAACTTGCTCGCCTGGCCCACGCCGGTGTAGTTGAACGGCCGTACGATGGATATGGGCAGCCGGTCTGACCAGGTTCTGGCCATGTATTCCATGGCGACCTTGCTCACTGCGTAATCGTTCTCAGGCGAGAATGCGGCACTTTCGTCCAGCGCTGCGGCTTCCGTGTTTCCGTACACGTTGGCGCTGCTGGCGAGCAGCACTTTCTCCGGAATAACTTCCTGCCTGGACAGTGCGTCGAGCAAGTTCCGGGTACCAACGACATTGGTCTGGTAAATCTCGCCGACATCGCCATGTGGCACATACGTCACGGCAGCCAGGTGAATCACGACCTGTGGGCGTGAGACCTTGATAGCCTCCTCCAGAGTGGCCGGGTCAAGTATGCTGCCGACCAGTACACGTGCATGTTCACTGGTCTCCGGATTCTGGCTCAGCCCAAAGACTTCAAACCCGGCCCGACCCAGCTCCCGCGCTATATAAGGGCCCGTGAAGCTTCCTATGCCTGTGATCAATACACGTGTCATCAATATGAAACACCCGCTTTATTGCGCCTGATATCAGCCTCCACCATCATGTCACACAGCTGTTCCAGTTTTGTTTCAGCACTCCAGTTGAGCACCTTTTTCGCCTTGGATGGGTCCCCGATCAGCAGGTCGACCTCCGCGGGGCGATAGTACTGTGGGTTAACCCTGACCAGGGTCTTGCCTGATTTCCTGCACTTACCCACTTCTGATTCTTCCGAGCCACTCCAATCCAGCGATACGTCTACCGCGGCAAACGCCAGCTCAACGAAATTTCTTACCGTTTCAGTGCGGTTTGTCGCCAACACGAACGTGTCGGGAACATCCGTTTGCATCATCCGCCACATACCGTCGACATAATCCCTGGCAAAACCCCAGTCCCTTTTGGCATCCATGTTGCCTAGCTCCAGCACATCGGCCTGGCCCAGGTGGATCTTCGCCACCGTGTCGGTGATCTTCCGGGTGACAAACTCCTTGCCGCGCAGTGGTGACTCGTGATTGAACAGAATTCCACTGCATCCGAATATATCGTATGACTCTCTATAGTTGACTGTCATCCAGTGCGCGTACAGCTTCGCCACACCGTAGGGGCTTCGCGGGTAGAAGGGTGTTTCCTCATTCTGGGGGACCGCTTGCACCTTGCCGAACATCTCCGACGTGGACGCCTGATAGAAGCGTATGCTGCGATCCACCGCCCGTATGGCCTCGAGCAGGTTCAAGGCGCCCAACCCGGTGATCTTTGAAGTCGCCATCGGCTGTTTGAAAGACACCCCGACAAAACTTTGGGCCGCCAGGTTATAAACCTCCCGGGCCTCTGTATCCTCCAACAACCTGACAGCATCCATTGCGTCTGTGAGGTCGTAGTCCACAATCTCAAGATTAGGGTGTTCAAGCACACCCAACTCCTGCATGCGCCAGAAGTTGACTGCACTGGTGCGTCGACAGGCACCGTAGACCTTGTAGCCCTTCTCTAACAACAATGCAGCCAGATATGCCCCATCCTGGCCGGTCACTCCTGTTACAACTGCTTTTTTCATTCTATTTTCCAAGGTTAGAGTTTGCTGATAGTTTGTCCATTTCAGCGCGACGCTAATGAAAAACCACTCCACCGTCAGGGCTGAACCTGCGATACACTGGCGATCTGTTCACCGAGCCGATATTGAACACGATTTATTGCATAGTCAATGTAGAGCGCATCTATGACCGTACATTATGTCAGTATAGAAATAATGTCTCGCTTCTAGAGGCCAAGCGACGTATTTTTCAGCACACTGTGAAGAAGTTCACTATACCATCTGGGGTTGGAACGCCGCCCCATGGCAGTATTTCGGGAACTGACGGTCGCACAGCTGCGAAATCCTTAAACTGAATGGTGAACATGGTACTTCCCGACGCAGTCTGTTTGACAGAGCCTGAAACCGGTTATCCCGTGTTTGAGATATCGCATTCGAAATGCTCAGCACGGGTGGCGCTGCACGGTGCCCACGTGATGTCCTGGAGGCCGGTCGGCCACGAAGAGGTGCTCTACCTGAGCCCGGACGCGGTGTTTCAGGAGGGAACGCCGATTCGCGGCGGAATCCCCGTTTGCTGGCCCTGGTTCAACAGGCACCCCAACGACCCAGCCCTGCCTTCGCACGGACTGGTTCGGGGGCGTTTCTGGGAGCTATTGTATGCGGGCTCCGACGCATCCGGGGTGACCCTGCTATTTGGAGTGCAAGACGGCAGTTGGAATGCGCAGCTACGAGTACAGGCAGGCGAGCAACTGGAAGTAACGCTGATATCACAGAATGAGTCCAAAGCCCCGATCAGGGTTTCGGGTGCACTGCACACCTATCTCGCTGTTTCCGATATCCGCAAGGCCAGAGTGACGAACCTGGATGACTGCCCTTATATCGACATGGTGGGAACACCCAGCCTGCGAACCCAGGCAGGAGATTTGACGTTCGCCGGTGAAGTGGATCGTATTTATGACAGCACCGAGCACACCACACTCGTCGATGACGTTAGTGCACGTACTGTACTCATTGAGAAGAACGGCAGCCCCTCCACCGTAGTCTGGAATCCATGGGTGGATAAAGCCGCGGCACTCGCTGACCTGCCGGACGCAGACTACCAGAGATTCTGTTGTATTGAGGCGGCCATCGCCAACAACAGAGCCGCAACCGTGATGCCAGGCTGCTCACAGATATTGGCTACGCGAATCAGTTTGCTGTAGTGCCACTCGCTGGCTCTCGTGAATCAGAAACCTGATTTCAAGGACGGACATGACTCGATACAAGAAACTCAGACGCTGGTGCGTCACCGCAGCCATCGTACTCGTGCCATTGGTGGCTGTGATATTTCTCTTCCTGCCCCAGACACAGGATGTAGAATGGCTGTCGTAATGACACGCCATCAATTTATTCTCTCTGAGCTGCGCATCATTCATGAGTAAGTCTATGGGTGACGCAGTCACGAATGTGTCACCGCTGCAAGCTAAATTGCTTCTTGTTCCGCCAGTTTTTTTTCCAGTTGCGCTTTCTCCATTTGCGTCTTCTCCAGCAATTTCTTATCCAATATCGCTTGCTCCAGCATGCCAACTTGAACCTTTGCGAGGTTATCAAGCTCTGGAAATGCGATTTCGGGATCATAGGCTGCGTTCGGGTCGGGAGCGTCATAAGCCTCGGACATATCTACACCGAACTCGGTAAACAGGTAATCATGGTCACCTCTAAATCGCTGCAGCAGTTCCTGCGAATATTTTTCGGAAATAGCGATTCTATTTCCCGGGATATGTACCAAAAACTGCCCAATTCTATCTTTAAACCCCTCAGCAGTGTAAGCCGTTACTAGATCCCGTCGGGTCATCTCCTTAATTACCGCATCACCATATAATAGCCCCTCTAAAGACAAGCTCGAATTTGTTTTGCTTTTATCAACCTGTATGCCTTCATAGGTTACTTTGGGAACACCACAATGACTCAGAAAGTCATTGACGATATCGCCATTGATAAGTGACCTCCTATCGAACCGCCTGACATTCACTCTACTTTTCCCAAAAACCTTCACGACCTGCTCTAACCGTTTTCTATAAGGTGTACAAGGAGCCTTTTCGTCCGGAAAAGGCCTACGACCGCTTTTGACACGTTGACTCATCGCACTTAAGGCCCAGGAAATTGGAGGGCGAACATACACAACAACGATCACTTCATTTGCCAAACTCTCGCCGTAGTCCCTTAGCCCCTCCAGAACCGAAACATCCGCTTGAATAAACCCTTCATAAGAGACGATTATTGATTTGGCGCCTATAGCTGAGTTCAGAGCGTTCTCAAAGTTTTTAAAGTATATTCTGTCTCGCTCCTTGATCTGCTTCCTATCAGTAAGCCCCCGATCTCGGTTAGCAATGTAGTCTTCAGGGTTCTTGGAGAAAAATGAACCTAATACCGCGTGCCAACCACTAAAAGGATAGAGAAAATCGGATTCCACTAACAGTTTCTCCCTATGTGTTCTTAATGACCGCTGAATAGATGTAGAACCGGTTTTGTCGCCTCCGATATGGATGATGAATTTCTCAAACTTTTTCCCCATATTTATTACCCCATACAATGATCACCTAAATGGTGAGAACCGCTCAAAAGTACAGGTTTTTCGCAGTTGTTGCCACTGTAGTGAACCTGCTGGGCCAGTAAATAGTCCGGCAGTTGTACGCCCACTCTTGCGCCATTTTGATAAGCGCTTTGTATTGATTACGCGGGAACAGGAATGAGATTGTCCGCATGGGGCAATTACCCGGCCGCTGCGGCGCAGGAGGTTTCTCCCGGTGACAGCGCTGCGGTACTTGCGTGTATCACCAGGCCCACCAGAAGAACCTCTCTCATTACACGAGGTCTCGGCCGGCGCTACGGTGATAGCGCTCTGGCGGTCACTCCCGGCAATGGGCATGGTCAGGTGCTCTCCACACTCAAGTTCACGGAGTGTCCCTTATATTCTGTGCGGAAGTGCTCATAGCAGATCACGTAATTAATGCGACCTATTCGACATGTGAGTATAACAACTTACAGGTTTGATCCTGGGTCAGTCGGCTTGTTAACCGTCAGCAATGCTACTAGACTATCTGCAGTATTCGGCACTCCCATCGGAGCCTACCAGTTTGAGTTTTCTATCCCGATTCCTTCGCAAACTACCCTATCGACTTAAGAGAAACATCGACATGCTCAATGATAGTTTTGGTCAGCCGGAGATAAAGACAATCGCCGTCTGTGCAGCGCAGGTACCTTTCTTTTCGGGCGGCGCCGAGATCCATGTTAACGCTTTGATCGAGCAACTTCGTAATAGGGGCTATGAGGTGGAGCTCATCAACATCCCCTATAAATGGTATCCACACAGCCAGCTTCTGGACATTATGGATTTCTGGAAGAAACTCGATTTAACTGAATCCAACGGCAAGAAAATTGACATGGTGATTGCCACCAAGTTTCCTTCCTATTTTATCCAACACCCCCGGAAGGTCTTATGGTTAATACACCAGTACCGGCAGATGTACGACCTTCTTGACTCTCCTTATTCCGGCTTTGACATGAATAATGCCAAAGACCGGCAGCTGCGTGATGAGTTCGTAGCCATGGATACTGAAGCGCTTTCCTCTTACAAATACCGTTTCACAAATGCACAGAACACCGCTAACCGGTTACAGAAGTACAACGGACTTGAATCGCGAGCTCTCTATCATCCCCCACGATTGGTTGGCAAGTACCAGAACATTAGTTACGAGGACTACGTACTTTCCGTAGGTCGCCTGGATAAACTTAAACGTCTGGATGCTCTGATTAGCGCGCTGCCCTTTCTCAACAGCACGATTAAATGCAAGATTGCCGGATCTGGTCCCGAAAGAGATTCACTGGAGAAACTTGCGAGGAAGTTTAACGTATCTGACCGGGTGGAGTTCCTTGGATATGTGAGTGATGACGATCTGATTCAGCTTTACGGGAGAAGCTCGGCTGTATATTTTGCTCCTCAGGATGAAGATTACGGATATATCACCCTTGAAGCATTCCTTTCACAGAAGCCAGTCATCACTACCGCTGATGCTGGAGGACCGCTTGAGTTTGTGGAACATGAATTGAATGGCCTAATCTTGCAAAGCCTACATCCCGAAGAGCTGGCAAAAAGTATTGAACGCTTGGTTTCGGATAAGCCTCTTTGCGCAAAAATGGGGCAATCTGGATTTCAAAATGTCGAGCACATCACCTGGCAACCCGTAATAGACGCACTGTTAGAAGCTGCCTATTAGCAGAGCTTGCAATCTCCCGCAGGAGTGAAATGGCTAGCCTTGGGTGCTTTACCATCCGAATTTCTCCTCGCATCGATTCTGACGCGTAGTGTAAACTGCTTGACATTGTGTATTGTTTAAGGGGAACGCCCGCTTGAAAGTTATTTTACATATTGGAACGGAAAAGACTGGCACAAGTTCGATCCAACACTTTCTTCACCTTAATCGCAACAGATTACCAAAAAATGGTTTTCATCTCATGCGCGCCGCAGGTGAATACGATCAGCGAGCCATAGCCGCCTATACCCGTGCCGATAATGAAGTCGACTATTACTTCCAAGAGCATGGGATAAACTCCACTGAGGCTAGGGAGGCATTCAGGACTGATTTAGAACTAAAAATTGATAAAGAACTCAACTCTCTGCCTACCAACGTTCATACGGTAATTATTAGCAGCGAGCACTTTCACTCTACGGTTAGAACCGATCGAGCAATGAAGAAGCTTCAAACTCTTCTTAAGAAGTATTTTCAGAATTTTAAAGTAATTTGCTATCTACGTGAACAGGGGGCAATGTGTACGTCGTGGTACTCCACCGCACTGAAATCCGGGCTTTGTAGAACCCTGGAAGCTTTTACGGAGAAGCAGTGCCGTCCGCAGAACTACTATTTTAACTATGAGCAATTACTCTCCCGATGGGCAGGTTCTTTCGGGCAAGGCTCAGTCGACTTGGCGATTTATGACAAGTCAGAATTTCTAGAAGGAGACCTTCTCAAAGATTTCACATACCGAATCGATCCAACGCTATTGGGGCAGCTGAAACCTTACGAACAACAGGCAAATCAATCATTATCGCCTGAAGGTCAACGGCTACTACTAGGCGTTAACTGCGCATTTCCTCGGACGCAAGGCGGCGCCGAAAGTATTCGCGTGCTATGTCGGGAGGAAATCTACAACCTATTGAAGGGAAGGGGTCGACAGCTTGATTTACCTACCAGAAAGTCGATTTATGAGAGCTTCTTGGAATCCAATACGAAGGTACAAGAAACTTATTTCCCAAATCGCAAAGCATTATTCCCGGTACCAGATACAGACGTACCCATAGATGAAGAGTTCTCCAAAAATGGCAGGAGAGCATTGGATCGAGTACTTCAAGTAGTAAGAGATAATGGCAGCTCCCTTTTGGGATCACAGTATGTCAAAGAGGCCCAGCAGCTGATTGAAGATATTTATCTAGGTCATGCTGGAATCCCGTTTGACTGGGGCAATGTTTCTCTTTTCGGAAAAGGCCTGATAAAAGCCAATCGCCATGGAGTGATGCACGCATCGCTGGTGATCAGGAACACCTCAACGGAACCTCTGGAGTTTTCGGAGAAGCCGAGCTGTCATTACTCGATCGGCTGGAGATTAATGGATAAAGCGGGAAATCAGCTTGATAAGCTATGCGGTAATGTTCAGGTGGAAAAAGTTATTCCTCCAGGTACTTTCAGACTAGTATCTGTAGCTTTCCGTCCAGATATTGGAAGCGACAATATTGAGAAGGCATGCTTCATTGAGTTTTCTTTCATTGAACGCGGAAAGTGGTTAAATGAAGAGCACCCTTTGAATTCTGCCTGGGCATTACTGGTCTAAGCCAACTGATTTCTAATACAGATTCTGATCGTTTCACGTAATACTACAGAACGATTACGATAACTGATGTCCATAAGTGCTTCATCCGAGTTTCTGGAGGGCTGATCGTCTCCTCGCCAGGGTAATCACGGCAAGTACGAGATTTCCCGCTGAACTGACTTATGAGAGTTCTCGATACTAAGGGCAAACGGTATACAGAAAGGCAAATCATCGGATTCCTGAACGCACATGAAGCTGGTCCCAGAATCGATGGCCTGATGCGCGAGGACTGCTCTTCAGAGCAGAGCTTTTACCACTGGAAGCCCAAGTATGGCGGTATGGAATTGAGCGACGCCAAGCGACTTCGTCAACTAAAGCAAGAGAATGGCCGCCTGAAGCTACTCCCGGCAGAAGCCGAGTTGGACAAGGCCATGCTAAAGGATGTTCTGGGAGACAAGTGGTGAAACCGGCCAGCTGGATGTGCATTACGTTATCATTGCAAACTCTTCAATGAGATTGAGCAAGCCGATTTTATTTCTGATAATTCTATGTGTAGACTGAGTCATGAGGGTTATCTCCATTGTTCTGATTGAAAGGATGTACTTCTATCAAAACCGATTCCCCTCACTTATTGCAAACAAGTTGTCAGATCAGGTCTGAACTTACAGTTGCTCAATTCACGCATAATTGGTCACTGCTGGAAACCAACTAGGGTTCTCAATAATCATGTCTACCAACAATTTATTTCTCGAGTATACTAAACACTATTCAATTTCTGAGCTCTCAGACCCGTCCAAGTTAAGCGCCGCAACACAGGATATAGCGCAACTAGCTGACGCCATGCATGCGCACGGTATAGGTGAAACACATTATTTTGGGCTAATGAATTTGCAGCCCTCATTACAACGAATATTTTTTATCCATGTGCCCAAATGTGGCGGCACATCTATTCGCAAGCTTCTAGTAGACAAGAACCGGTGTGCACCGGTACCGGTACCGGGCAGCGGTGCGCTTGAGCAATCTATCAGGTATATGACTCAGTCCTTCCCCCCGAATAGCCCTCAGGCATCCCTGTTACACCCTTATATGACAAATGACACAGGAATGGACCTACATAGCCGGTTTCTCCACGTCTACGCCGGGTATCTTCTACTCCAGAACCCCCAAAAAATATTCATACTCGGCCACAAGAAAGCCCGAGGGTTTCTACCATTTTTTCGAGCGGATACCGATATCTTTTTCACTACAGTGCGTGCCCCTGAGGAGATTCTTAAAAGCATGATGTCCTATCGTGTCTATCATACGCTTCAGTATCCAGAACGGCCTGAATCATTGAGCTTGCTTGAACATCTGGAAACAGACGCTGAAAAATTCACCGAAATGGTAAGATCCCAACCGGAAACTCTTGCCCATAGAATCCTTGAAACCGACTCACCATCAATCGCTGCATATCTGTCTTTTCAGGAGCAACCAGATCATGCTTCAATAATGAAGGACCTGAAAGACAATAAGGTTTTTATTGCTCACATGTCAGAGCAAGGCCAGATGCTATCCGCATTATTTGGCAGACAACCTGATATTCCTCATGAAAACTCATCTCATAAACGGAAGGGGCATAAGAATGCATCTCCCGAAAGGGAGGGGTTAGCTGCCGAATTTGCTGATTTGGCTCAACCGGAGTGGGCACTACCATTTGTCGACCCTGAGTCTTCACGCCTCTACCAAAGTCTTGAATCAAGCGGTATTGTCGACTACTGGAAAAATGGCGGAACCCGAGAGGGCTATCTCGAATTACTGAAAAATTTATGAGAGCGGGATATTTTATTTGAACAAAACAGAACTCTGGTCTTCATATTAAGACCCGAGGGGCCTGTTTTGCACCACAATAAACTGGCTGTTGCCAACATCTTGCAGATCCTGCACATCAACTCCTAGTCGATTTGCGAAAAACCTCGCGCCGTTGGGTTTATAGTACGAGATTTGTCGCCACAGGATGGCATGGAGACCCACTGCTTGTATCTCCTCATATAAATCCTCTTTGCTGAAACGCCTTACCGGAAGCCCATTTTTCTGTGCTGAAGAAGGCGCACTGGCGTAGTCATCAAACTCCTTTTTCCCTATGTAAACCCGATGTGGATCTCCGGAAAATGAAAAACCTTTTGCAGCCTCTATAGTATGCGTAGTAGAAATGATTGCCGTACCAGTGGGTTTAAGTAGATGGGCTATATCGCGCATCAGCTCCTTGGTAGCTTCGGTAGAAAGATGCTGTATCACCATGCTAACGATAATCAGGTCGAAACGCCTGCACGGATTGCTACGTATGTACTGGCTAGTGGTTTGACAAAGGACTTCGCAAGATCGCTCCTGATGATAATGGCGGAGGCATTCTCCCCACCGCATTTCATCAGGCTCGAGTGCTACAACCTCTGCAACAGTCTCTCTGGCGATTGATGTAATACGACCGACGCCAGCTCCAACATCCAGGCAAGAACCTTCTCGATTCAGCGCAAGCAGTACATTCAGTGTGTCAAAGAAATCCTGCTCGTGATGACCTGAACTGTCACCAATTCGATTCTCCAGAATCTCATTGAATCGATCGATGGCGGCATCGTCAAAGTGGTAAGTATAGTCGGACATAAAAACTTAACGCATGGCCGGACAATAGGATTTTACCCGATACATCATCAACAGCGTCCTCATAGATACATCGGTAGGCAAGAAAATAAAGCGTCCGTCTTTGACATTATCTGTCTGATTGAACTTGTTCTATCCCGTTGAATGTTTCCGATATCTTGTTTATGACATTCTCAAACAGTACGGAATCGTCCAATTCATCACACATTGCTCCAAGAAAACCGATTAACCTCTCATCAACTTCTGAAATTCTAAAACGGTTTTTCTCTATCTGGGCAACGTGCTCTGCCAGACGACTCACATAACGCTCAATACTGTGTTTTTCACTGAGATGCTTATAGCCATTCACACCATAGTCGTAGTATGGATGCCCGCCAGATATAAATTGCTCAAGGATGGAGATAATGTCTTGTTGCTCTCGTTTGGGCGACACTTTCATCACGACATCGTGAGGAAGTTCACTATACCAGCCAATATCAGACACTATAGAAGGCAGCCCTTTTGACCAGTAGCGCAGTTGGCTAGCTGATGTTTCTCCCATCGTTGGGTATCGTAAATTCACAGCCATATGGGAATCAGACAAAGCACTATCGAGCTGCTCTTCACTGACAAATCCGATGATGTTCACTAGTTCCGCCACGCCAAGCTTCTCCGCCAGCGCCATGATTTCATCCGCTTTATCGATCGCCCCGTACAATGACAAACGAAAGAAATCTGGTTGAGACGTCGCCGCCCAAGCCTGAATAAACTCCCTGAGACGCCGGTTTGGCCCAGCATGTCCGCAGAACACTATATGGCACGGCTCTTCATGCTGGCGAAGGGGAATTCTGGATGAGGGTACCGCGTAGGGTAGCTCCAATTTGAGTACCGGACCGCGATAGACCTTCTTTACCCGCTTCAGCGCGAAGTCGGAATGTACAACAATTCCACGGGCATTGCTGATAAACGACTGAAACAGTGGATATGATGTCACGAAATTATCATAATCCGCTTGCGACCGGCCACACCATTCATAGGCGCTGCCACTGAATATTTGATCAAACGCCTTCACTGCATAGAAACCATGTTCTTCAATAATTAAATCACGAAGGGGGAAATCAGCATGCTTTCGCGCATAGGCCAATGCCAACTCAAACAGACTCACATCGTGCAGTATCACAACACCAGGTTTTTGCATGGATAGTCGCAGTATGGAACAGTGCAGATGGCTATTACCTATATTATAGATATTTATCGGCTCCATACCCACGACCGGATTCTCGCACTGAAAAGCTGTGGCATCGTCCACCCCATCGCTGACCAGGCCTAGAGAAAAGTGCTTATGCAAAAAAGGCAATATAGCCTGCGAGTACCTGGCAATTTCTGTCGTCGTCGAATCTAACGGAGAAAACCATCGAGTATTAATCATGACAGTAAACTACCGACCACGTTGTCCCACGAAATATCCATACTCTTAACTTTGCTATTTGCGTTGTCACCGTATGTTTTGGCCAAGTCTCTGCTGTTCCATATACGATCAAGCTCTTCACCTAACTGCCGGGCATCAGGCTGCACTACGCAGCCGGTTTCATCGTGAGTAACAAACTCAAGTGCGCCGCCAGAATCTGTAAGGGTCATAACACCCTTCGACGACAGCATGCCTTCAGGGGTGATAAACCCGAAGTCTTCATTAAAAGACGGGAAAAGCACCATCAGGCACTTTGCATAAAGATCCAGCTTCTCTTGCTCTCCAATATGCCCCAGCCATGTAATCTGGCCTTCAACATTCAGTTCTGCCGCGCGTGCTTTCAACCGCTCGAAGTACTTTTCATCGTCCGCCTTGCCGGCAAACACCACCTTGATGTCTGCCGAGCAGAATGCGAGCGCCTCTATCACCAGTTCCTGACGCTTCAAAGGTGTAATGCGGCTGGGGAAGAAGAAGAAATCACCGTACTCTTCGAAATAAAATTTCTCCATTGACCTAGGGGGTGGATACAGAATGGAAGACTCCAGCCCGTTGTACTGGTACAAGCGATCTGTCACGTTTTGGGAAATAGTGAACACTCTCTCGCAAGATGAGATCGCAGTATTGTCTTCTCTGACTATCAAGTTTCTAACACGGCGGCCATCAGGCATATGCACCAGATCATTAAATTCTGTGTCCCATAAATCATAGGCTGTACGGTGCTGGTGCAGTATCCATAGGGCCTTGTTGTGGTGTTCCACCAACCAAAGCGGAAATCTTAATGCAATGACCTTATCGATTCTTATGCCATTGTACTCCTCAATGTCCAGCAACTTACACGCGATAATGGAGTCCACGAGCGTCTGCTGCGGATACCACTTGAAGGGGACTGTAATCAACGTCGGGTTGTAACCGCGGGCTGCCAGCGCATCCACCAGATCGTCCGCCAGCAACTCCGCGCCGCCTTCGCAAAACGGTATTTGTGCATTCAGAACTGCTATATTCATTCAATTTTCGCCTAATCTACCGGTTCTTAATGTCTGCTGTGAAGGCTTCGCCGACCTCGTGCTTTACATATGTCAAGGTGTCGTTGTAATGCCGCATCAGGCGCATTTCAAGTTTGCACAATTCACGTCGACACTCCGCAAGCTCAAGCCGTTGACCTTCTAATACATCATCTATTCGTCGACGAAACAGCTTTTCCAACTTCAGTAAGCACCCGAACAACAACTTGCTGAATGGCTTTTGCTCCAGGTTAGCCAGCTGGAAACGATAACGGAGCCAAAGTCCCTTGATCCTCGTCCCTTGCGCGCGCCCCTCCTCAGAGTCGCGTAATCGCCACAAAAACAGGATATGCGAACATTCATCCGCACCGAGCTCTGCCGATGCGGCGAGCGCGGCATCATCCGCCTCCCGTTTGACAATGCCCAGATAGGCGTTGCGAATAAACTCCTCACCGTGGAGCCCAAGAAATTCTGACCAGTCATAATCCAGACGCCGGCTTGCAGTCTTGCCGATACCGCCTGCAGGCATTGCATACCGGGGTATCAAAAAATCGATGTACTCCAATACCTCGTCGCGCTCGGAAAGTACGATTCTGTCCCGCAGCAACTGCATGTTTCGGGCAGTAAACTCTTCGTTCTGCTCAAAGCTCAGCTGCCTGCTGCGGATCATATCGCCACGCCTTTTATCAATGGGGAATGGGGTGCCACAGGCCTCCAATTGCAATCTTCAAGCACCAATTGTTTACAGTGGCGCGCAGTCGAGGTGGGCTCCGAGGTTCCAGATCGCTCAGTGATGGCCTGAGGAAACATCCCGCAGGGTATACAGTCGGCCCTGCTAATAGAGCGATAAACGTGCTGCAGCTTCATATAAGGCTTTCAATCAATAACGTTGGCATCTGTGCGGAAACGCAATTATTAAGAATACACTAGCATATTTTGAAAGATGTACCATCAAATCTTTAGCGGTCAGCCCCGCCAGAATGTGCACTACCACACAGAATACTGAATGTTGGGCTGAAGGCCCTGGTGCATGGCAACCAGCAAGCCGCCTGCTCAAAAACCCCGGCATAGGCGGCATCCTGCTATAGAATTGTGACAACTATGCGCACTGCAGCACGCTGGCAAGATGGTCTGCAGTAGTAAGCTTGATATACTGGCGCTCTCAGTATATGCGGAGAATAATGTGGTGACCGCCCCCCCCTTGGCAGAGACGAGCGTACAGAGTGAGTCAGTATCCGCATTGCAAGCCGAACTGGAGAAGGCCCAATGGGACAACGTTCAGTTGCGCAGGGAGTTATTGCGCTGGAAGCTTCTGGCCAGGCAGCATGAAGACCAACTGAGAGAGATCCAGAGCAACCCATCCTGGCGAATACTCAGTGTTGTTCGAATTCTTCCCGAGCTGAAGCACCGCTGGAAGTTACTGCTGCTGGTTGCTGCGTTGGGACTTGTCACCCTGCCTTTCTGGCCGGTGCTCACATTACTTATATTATTTCCTGCGGGACGCGACCTGGTATGGCGGACATTATGGAAAATCCGTCCACTGAGGGACTTAATGGGGTTTATCAGGCAAAAGATCGTTCGCCACACTGAAGTCTTCACGCCCTCTGTCTACGATCGCCCGGTGAATGTCGTATCGCCCGCTGAAGGCGGCATGACCGGGGAGCGCGCACACTGGCTGCTATTGCAGCAACTCTGCCCCCAGCGAAGGGCTATGTTGCAAGATTATGGACTCACCACAACGCCCCTTGTTCGCGATGATGAATCACCTGACCTTCTGTCACTCAGCAGAGCGGAGATGAGCGTGTTGAGAGTCAGCACAAACGGGCAAGCCACCGCGATATGCGGGAGCGCCGGCTCACCATGAGCATGATTGTCGATCTACAGGAATCCGAAGGATGGCTTGCTGCTTCACAATGGCCCTCCTGGTTAACCTCCGACTGGTTGTCTGAAAACGATGCGCGGTTGGTTTGCCGCCTGACGCATCCGGATGACTTGACGGCCTTGCGGGCGATCGCACCACTGCCCGAGCGATTACTGGCCTACCCCGATTACAGCGTCTTGCAACAGCATTTGGAGCGCGGGGATAGAGACAAGCTCCACCGTGTTTTCCTGCAGTGCCTGGGTGCAGAGCAATACGTAACAATAGCTCCCGGCTCGTCGCCGCCGACCTCTCCAATCCGGCTGGAATCGCGCTTACAACAAGGCAAATTGGAGAGCTGCAAACCGCAATTGGCCTTTGTCTCGCCGCTGCCACCTGCCGCCTCCGGAGTTGCGGGTTATTGTGCTGAGATACTCCCGTATCTTGCAGAAAACTACGATATCACCCTGGTGGTTGCCAACCCCGAAGATCTCGACCACTCTCTTGCCAGTATGTATGAGACCATAGACCATAAACAGATGATGCGTGATGGGGGACGGTTTGATCGCGTCATGTATCACTTTGGCAACTCCTGGTTCCACTACGAATACTTTTTGTTGTTGCAGGCTCACCCCGGTGTAGTTGTATTGCACGACGCCTATCTGGGCCATTGTATCATCAGCAATCATGCACAGTTCGGGACAACAGAGCTGCTCCAGAAAGTCTATGCATCTCATGGCTGGGCCGCCATGCCAGACTGCGACGGCCCCGTTAAACAGACCATCAACCTCTACCCCGCCTGTGCCTCCGTTTTTAATGGCAGCTACGGTGTTGTAGTTCACAATCGTCACGCGAAAGAGATTTTGTACCAGAGCCTGGAACCCGAGATGCTGACGACATTGGGCGAGGTGCCGCTGGCACGACAACTGAAAAGGCTTCCGGACAGATCAGCGGCCCGGCAAGAGCTGGGCATCCCTGAGGAGATTACGCTCTACAGTACCTTTGGCATGATCAACCCGAATAAATGCCTGGTTGAACTAATGGACAGCTGGGTCAGCTCGGGGCTTGCCAACAACCCCTCCGTAAAACTCTACTTTGTTGGCGGCGGCAATCGCGACTGGGAGATGGAGAACAGGATTTCAAACTGGATTTCACGCCTCCCCGATCCGCAACAAGTGACGCTGACAGGATACGTCTCCTCTGAAGAGTACGATCTGTATCTGGGCGCCTCGGATGTCGCCTTGCAGCTGAGGCGCAATTCGCGTGGCGAATCCTCTGCGGCGCTGCTTGACTGCATGGGTGCTGGCCTGCCTACCATTATCAATGCACACGGCAGCATGTCTGAAGTGCCGGACGAGACTGTACTGAAGCTGAACGACGATTTTACTGCGTCGGACCTGGCAGAAGCGCTCACCTCTTTCGCTACGGATACGGAGTCCAGGCGGGAGGTCGGGCGGACGGCAAGGGCTTACGTAAAGGCTCATCACAGCCCGGCAACGGCCGCCTCCGCATACCGTGATCACATGGAAGCAAGCTATATACAGTCGCCGGACGTACTGATTGACCAGTTGCAGGCAGACATCATCGGATCAAAGCTGCGGGAGCTACCTGCCGACAAGATTTTTGCGTGCAGCGATGCGATAGAGGACCTTATGCGCTGTGCCGGGGTCAGGAGAACGGCCCTGGCCGGCTCGCAATTGTTTGTCGATATCTCGTCGCTGGTACAGCACGACCACCAACGGGGAGTACAACGGGTTGTTCGCAATATACTGCGTGAGCTGCTACTGAATCGCTACCTCGGCTACCGTGTCGAGCCTATATTTTTTGATTCTGCAACAGGCTACTTTCTATACGCCAGAGCTTTTACCAACCGGTTTCTCCACACCGCCCCCCTGCACCTGTCAGATGACACCGTAGAGGCGATGCCCGGGGACATCTATCTGGGCCTGGACCTGTGCTACCGCGTTGCGCAGCAGGCAGATTCCCGCCAATGGCTTCAGTTCTGGCGCGGTCGGGGGGTGCGAATCTGCCACGTCGTTTACGATCTCTTGCCGGTCTCATTGGCGGAGGGCTTCACATCGGATGAGATCACCGTTTACACCAATTGGCTGACAGCTATCACCGCGATTAGCGATCGCGTAGCCTGCCCCTCTCGAACCGTGGCCCATGAGTACCGTCAGTGGCTGCAGTCAGAAAATTCAGGCGCGCCAGCCATCCCGGTGATAACTGAATTCCAGTTGGGCGCTGATATGGAGGCCCGGAGTGGCGGAGGTGCGCTTAATGCGACTGAGCAAGCTCTGCTGGAGAAACTTCAACACCAGCCCTATTTGCTGATGGCTGGTGGCATTACCCCCCGCAAGGGGCACGAGCAGGTAGTGGAAGCATTCAACGAACTGCAGCGACAGGGATGCAGGCTGTCGCTGGTGATCGCCGGCAGTATCGACGAGAACCATCAGCACTATGCAGATCGCATTCAACAGCTTGGTGATGGCTCTTCATCCATCTACTGGGTGGGTTGTGTTAGTGATGCCATGCTCAAAGTGCTGTACCAACGCGCCGCAGGTACTTTGCTGGCATCCAGTGGCGAAGGATTCAGCCTGTCCCTGCTGGAGGCCGCGTATCATGGCTCAGCGCTACTGGTCAGGAACTTGCCTGTATTCCGGGAGATCTGCGGCGAATATGCCTGGTATTTTGACGCAACCGATAGCACCGGCCTGGCCACAGAAATCAAGACCTGGTTCGGGGCTTACCGTGACGGCGTACTTCCGGATTCCAGCTGGATCCAATCAGTCGATTGGCAGCGAAGTGCCGCACAGTTGGCGAACAGTGTAATACCGGCCAGAGCGCTAAGTGGGCGATCGCGGTTGCTTTAGCAGCCTGTGTGCTCGGTCACGGAAACAGTTTGTCTGCCATTCCGAATCCTTGTATGGTTGCTGGCTCATATCCACGGTTGGAGTGTAGGTTCTATGCTGCCTGATAAAAAATCTTTTTCTGCTGTATTGACCGGTGTTCTTCTTACGGGGCTTACGGCGCTCTGTTCTGCTGAGACAGTACTGGTAACCGGTTCTAACTCCGGAATCGGATTCGCATTTGCCGAGAAGTATGCATCTATGGGGTGGGACGTAATTGCCACGCATCGCCGCTCGGAAACTCCCGAGACACTCAAGGAACTGGCACAGAAATACGACACCGTACAGGTGGAACGTATGGACGTAACCAATAACGCTGAGATCGACAGCCTCGCGCAAAAAATGAAAGATACCCCCATCGACGTACTGATCAACAATGCCGGCGTCATGGTAATTGGCAAGCTTGGCGACCCCGAAGTCACTGCAGCGCAGGAGTTCGGCACGCTGGACTATGAACAGTTCGACACCTTCATGCACACCAACGTCATGGGGCCAATCAAGATTGCCGAGGCTTTTGTAGACAATCTCAGGGCGAGCAAGGATGGCAAAATCGTCAATATCAGCTCTACTGCCGGCTCCATTTGCCCGCCTATTTCACCATTTCGTGAAGGCTACTGGTATAAAGCCAGCAAGGTCGCATTGAATATGATGATGAAGAACCTCGCCTATGACCTCAAGAAAGACGACATCGTGGTAATCATGTTCCACCCCGGTGGGGTACGCAGCGAAAAACTGAAAGACATAAAATTCCCTGGCTTGATGGAACCGTCTGAGAGTGTGGGCTCTATGGTGGAGGTCATCGATAGCCTGACGATGATCGATTCGGGCAAGTTTATCGACTATACCGGCAAACCCCAGCCATTCTGACAGGTTTACCCGCCGCAGGCAGTGATATTAGTGCGCGGTTAAAGCGCGCCCTTGCCTCACTGGATGTGGGGCAGCGAGTAGCGTTGCCATACGGCTTCATCATTACACTACGCAGGGCAAATGATGGAGCCCGAATATCAGCGTAGGCCTGAGTATCACTCCCAGGCAAAGCTGTACGACGCAGACCTTAATTTGTAGGCAATAGCGGCGGCCCTGTCCCCGGTTGCGGGCGGGAACTGATGCTCAAGTACAATACGAACACCATGCGCTCTCACCGACTCATCTATCGGTACCGTAAGGACCATCTCGCCACGCATATCGAATAACGCGCTATGGTCACCAATGATCACTCGCGTGGCACTGTGGCCCTAGAAGTATACCCCCACCAATACAAGCCTGAGCGCGCCAGCTGTAAATTCGGGAGAACAGCATGTTTAGGTTCAATAGGCTTTTTCGACAGCATATACTAGAAGACTGACTGGCTTGAATAACGGTTGAATTCACGTGGCTGATTACACTTATAACGATAAAGATCTCAAAATGCCGGTTCTGTCCGAAAAATTTTCCAGTCGTATCGGCGATGGCAGCGGGCACCACGAGGAAGCATTTCATGCCATGACCCTGCTATTGGCCCACGCGCTCAGTAGGGGCTCTGCCGCAGATATAGGATGTGGTATGGGAAGAACAACCCAGGCTCTCGCTCCAATCATGAATGAAGTGGTGGCTTTGGAGCCGGATACCCTTCGCTACGAATATACCCGTGACCTGGTTAATACGCACCACAATGTAACTGTGCTCAACGAGACAACCGGGGATTATATTTCACGTCACCCGGAAACCCATTTTGATCTCGTCATTCTCGGCATGGTGGTGCAACACCTCCCTACCTATATAACGACAGCTATAATGGATGACATTCTCAGCCTGACAAAAACGGGCGGATTGGCCGTAGTTTCCACGACTCACGCACTGGAAAAAGCACGGTGCTTCTCCTATCAAAATATCGCTCAGGGCCAACCCCGCCCCAGAATCAGCGAAGACGAGTTCAACCGCTATGCGGCCGACACCCAGTCGCAGGACAAGGGCTTGCCGGTGCGACGATTCTCCCGCTCGGAATTCGAGTCGATCGTGCCGTCAGGCTTTGAAATTATTTCCTGGGGGCAATATTCCTACTGTCGCCCAGAGTACCTCGACTATTTCGCGTGGCTGGACGGCGTTGCACCGCATGAACTGGCTGATGTGGGCAACAGCCAGTACCTGGTTCTCAAACGACGTTGAAGCTAAGGCCGTCATACCTATTCAGGCTGGCGCTGCCACGATAAACACAGGAATCGAGCTCCTCGTTACAGGGCCAGGTTCACAGTTCCTGGTCGCAATCCGGGTACCAGCGATAAAGCGCTCTATCCGCATACCTGCCCCAAGCAAATCAGTAATATACTGCAGGACCACACGACATCTGTTCAGCCGAGACCCCATCCACGATCCTCACTACGTTGGCACAACCGTGTTAGTCCGGTATCGTACCTCGGTCAGAAAGAAGAACATTGGTAAGGCAACCAGCCTTTCCTGGCGCAGCCCTCACAATCGGCCCGACTGGACAGAAAGGGACAATAACAGATGAATTGGCTTGATGACGTTGGTCAATATTTCTCCCGCGCCGGTGAGTCCCAGCTTCCCCAACCGCAGATGAATATGTTTATCAGCGAGCGTCACAAGCTGCTGTACTCACCGGTTGCCAAGTGTGCCTGTACTACACTGAAACATCTTATGGTGGATCTGTCCGGCGCGGAGCACCGCGACATCATTCTCAAATTCGGCGTGCATCCTGTCACTGCCAACTTTAACACTGGCGTACTGTTGAAGGACTATGCACCCGAGGCAGCAAACAAGGTGTTATCCAGCGATGACTATTACAAGTTCTCTGTAATCCGCGAACCGGTCAGTCGCACTATCAGCGCCTACTCTGAGAAGTTTCTTGTCAATCGCACACTGCCCGGAAACGTTCTGCATACAATCGACCTGATACGCTCTGTCCGTGGCAGGAGCGCCGTGGACACATATGAGGGCATCAGTTTTCGCGAATTTGTAGACTACCTGCTGGCGAGCGACCCAGCCGACCTCGATCCACATTGGAGTTCTCAGCATTACCAACTTGCGAGTGCTGTTCGCTATAACGATATATTCTGTGTGGAACAACTGGATCAGCTGGCGGCTCGGCTCACACAGAGGACTGGGCAGGCTATTTCACTCGGCAAGCACAATACAAGCCTACGCCATGACCACGTTTACGACACCTCGCCGGGGCGCTACGTGGACAAACTGCCATCAGAGTTGGATGATGTCGGCATACTCGCGCCGGGTGACTTTATGGACCCGGAACTGGTCTCTCGTTTACAGGACTACTTTTGTGAAGATATGGCGCTATACGATGCCGCGCGCAAGGGGCTGTCCGACTTTGTGCCCCAACAGTCCGGCATGCGCTTGGGGCATCAACCCGTCTCCACCTCACCGGTCACTGATATGCCCGCCATCGCACGCTCGCTGACGCTGTACTCCAAGGGGTTTTTCGCGGTGAACGCTTCGGGTCACGGTGTGCTGCAAATTCTCATTGTTAATTCCAAGTCGCGCCCACTGGCCCTGCATTCCAACGGCCCCTGCTACCTGGCCTGCCGCCTGCGCGATCTCTCCGGTAATCTCCTCGCACCCATTCAGTATCACACACTGGCCATCGATACCCTGCAAGGCAATAGCCAGGCGTGGGAAACCCTGAGTCTTTTTGTTCCTCCCGAGCTTGGCAACACACCCAGCAGCGTCACCGTATCAATGCAGATTGGAGATTCGTTTTTGATTGAAGACCTGTCTCCTCTACACGTCACTTGTGCTCAGCCAATCCGGATACAGTAAATGGCATTTCGAGCAGCCCGGGGATAGTGCGCGCAGTTTTTGTGCGTGAGTTCACAGTATGCAGGTGGACACCTCGGTGAACTGTCGACCTCGTAGACCCCGTATGCCTATACTCACTCAGCGCCAGCGGTTCCAGGCTTTCTATACTTACTATGGGCTTTATGGCAAAATTCTTCGGGTCCTTACAGGTCGTCACACAGCGCTGGAAACAACGCTTGCGCAGTGCAACTATGCAGTGATGGTCTGATCGCCAGCTTGCGATTCCGGACACGCTACGATCTGGTGTCATGTTGAAACCCAGCCGTTTATGAAACAGAAATATAACGACCGTTAAACAGCTGGCATCGCTACCTGAGGAGACTTACCGTGAGTTCCAGTGATATCAAATCGAGCGCAATCGACGTCGGGCTGCGCGATAGGACAATGAGCGGCTGGTGCAATGACAAGACTGGCGAGTTCGTTCCCGGCGTCTTCGTCAAGCCAGGTATGAATGTAGTGGACATTGGTTGTGGCGATGGGGGTTATGTCAACTTCTGCGCTAAAATGGGAGCCAATGTCACGTTTGTGGACATGCAGGAGAACAAGGTTCGAGCCTTGGAAGAACGCGTGAAAGGTTTTGCCACCGGAGAAGTCCGCGGCATTGTCTCCGAGTGCAACCCTATCCCCATACCCGACGGGCATGCCGATCTGGTCATCAGCACAGAGGTACTGGAACACGTACGCAGGCCTCAGGACTTCCTGTCTGAAATCGTCCGCGTAGGCCGCGAAGATGCCACCTGGGTGCTCACCGTGCCGGACGCCAGGGGTGAGAATCTTGTCAAGGACATCGCGCACTCAGCGTATTTTGAAGAGCCCAACCACATCCAGATTTTCTCCTCGGACGACTTTGAGGCGCTTGTCAGGAGTTGTGGACTGGACGTTGTACGCCACGAGTACCTGGCGGGATTCTGGGCCATTTTCTACCTGCTGAAGTGGGCAACCTCGCAGCCAGGAGAGACACTGACGGAGAATGTACATCCGGCCACAATACTGTGGACACAGACCTGGCAGGAGGTATTGAATCACCCCAACGGGGAGAAAATGAGGATGGCGTTGAACAACGCCCTGCCACGATGCCAGATGATCATAGCCAGGAGGAATGGTGCCCACCCAGGTTAAGATTGACTTTATTGTCCCGGGTTTCAGCAAATGCGGCACCACCACACTGTGCGCACTGCTGGATCTGCATCCGGGCGTATTTATTCCGGCTATCAAGGAGCCCTGGTACTTTTCGCACGACGCGTTTGAAACACAGCATGAATGCTACGACGAACACTATGCCGGCGCCCGGGACGGCCAGCTTCTGGGCGATGGCAGTACCGACTACACCGGTTACCTGCGCGAGAAGGTCGCGGCGCAGCGTATTTTTGACAACAACCCCGACTGCCGCTTCATATTTATAGCACGCAATCCCCGCGCCCGTATCGAATCGAGTTACCGCGAGATGCATCACAGTGGCGTCAATTTTGGCCTGAATGCGCCCTATGCGCTCGGTGATTGCCTGCGCGTGTTCCCCCAGATGATCCAGGACACACTGTTCTGGGAACGCCTTGGCACTTACCGCGACATATTCGGCGATGAGGCTATTCTGGTGGTCTTTCTGGAAGAGCTGAAGGCCAACCGGGACAAAGTACTGGCTGACTGTCTCAACCACATCGGCCTGTCTGCCAGCGACATGCCGGATACCAAGGAGATCAAGCTGAATGCGGGCTCCAGGAAATTATATGACTCCCGGTTGTTTCGTTTCCTCCGCTCAAATCGCTTCACCGGTATGAAACTCGCCAGGATCGAGGGCGCACGACAGGACCAGATCTTCTCCCGCCTGGGCCTGCGACGGCCTTTCGGCAAAAAACCGCTGGCGTGGGACAAGTATGCGCTGCAAGTGTTTGATACCGAGATCGCACCGGACAGCCGGCGATTCCTGCAGCACTGTGGTAAACAGCCGGCCTACTGGAACCTCGACGTGCCTGCCGCCAGGCTCAGCAAGTAGCGGGAAAAGTGATAGTTTGTCCACACTTTCACGATGGGCGATTCCTTTTTTCGCCGCTGACGGGATAGGATGAATACAGGTGGACTTGCACCGCTGGAAGTAGCCTAATACGGGCACGGTGTTCCGCATAACGAAAACACAGGCAGGCGAACAGGGTTACATGCTTTTCTATTGCTATTCTGAAATTGGCGACGCAACTATTGAGTCGCGCTTGGGCGATGCTGATTACAGTTACTATTTTGTCCTCAAGTCCTATCTGCCGCTGCTTCAAACGCTGGGCGATACGCGGGTCATCGACTCTCTCGACGAAGCATTCGTCAGCGCTTGCAGGCAGGAGTTGGAGAGTGGCAATGCGTGCTGCCTGTTGGCGTTTGCGCCACCACACAAGATCCCGTTCGGAATGCCATGCCCCGTAATCCCGGTTTTTGCCTGGGAATACTCCAGCATCCCCAACCGCAAGTTCATCAGTGACCCGAAAGACAGCTGGACCTACTGTCTGGAGCACTTCCGGCAGGCGCTGACGCACTCGTCCTATGCAAAGCAGGTCGTGCTGCAGGACATGGGGGCTGACTTTCCTATAGAAGCAGTGCCAGCCCCGCTCTGGGACACCTGCGCCGAACTGCGCTCTGCGGCGGCGAGCCGGCACGCAGTCAAGCACACCAGCATTACACTGGGCACCACAGTGATCGACAACCGGGACTTCCATATCGCATCTGAGAGCATCGCCCCCGCCAGCCAGATCGCCCGCCCGCTGGGAGGCAGCAAGCCCGAACCCTGCAACGATCTCGATATCAATTTCGGCCAGAGCAACCCGGATGTGTGGATGGTCGGTTTTTACGCACCGGAAGGTTGGGGTGCCTGGTCAAAAACCACCAGCCCCTGGATTATGCTGCCCAGCGTAGTATCAGGCCGGGTCCGCTTGACCATTGACATGAATGCTCACGGCAACAACATCAATCGCGACATCGAGGTCCGCATCGGGGACCAGTGCGTCATCGTTCAGCCGCAGGTCGCTTTGGCACAGTATGAGTTTGAACTTGAGGTCAGCCAGCCCAGCAACTTCATCACATTCTCCGGCGTGGACATCAGCGCCAAGAGAACCATCGTCGACCCCCGCACTATCGGTATCGGACTGGCCAGGGTCTGTATCGAGAACCTTTCCCGCGATGAGGCTGCCGCAGTGGCAGCACCCCTGAATGTGACAGAACACAAGATAGCGCTCGATGGCGTTGTCTATACCACCATCCTGAACCCTCGCGACGGACGCAAGAACTGGGAGGATATACTCACCGCATTCTGTCTGGCGTTTCGCGATCATGAGGATGTCACCCTGATACTGAAAATGACCTACAAGGATATGTCGGGCTATCTTGAGGACATCTTCGCGCTGTTCTGCCAGTTACATCCATTTAAATGCCGCATTGTCGTAGTGCACGGTTACATAGCCTTTGACGAATACCGCTCGCTGGCGGAAGCGACAAGCTACATCGTCAATGCCTCGCGCAGCGAGGGGCAGTGCCTGCCGCTGATGGAATACATGTCATCGGGTATTCCTGCCATCGCACCGGACAATACCGCGATGGCTGACTATATCTGCGAGGACAACGCCTTTGTGGTTGAATCCAGTCCAGAACCTCACTATTGGCCGCACGACCCACAGCAGGTTTTCACGACGCTGTGGTACCGGCCCAGCTGGGAGTCATTGTACAACGCGTACCGGGACAGCTACGAGGTGGCCATCAATGACCCTGACAGGTACCAGCGAATGTCCCGCTGCGCCTGGGAAAGCCAGTATCAATTCTGTTCCATGGACAAACTGAAACCCCGACTAGAATCCCTGTTGAAACAGATCAGGCAGCCAGCGCCGGTATGAAAATCATCACTTACTCGGAAACCAACGCGGAAACCATCGAGCAGCGCCTCGGCAAGGCGGAGTACAGCTACTATTTTATTTACAAAAAGTACCTGCCCGCGATGCAGCGACTGGGAACACTGGTTGCAGTGAACGACCCCGCCACTGAAGTCGACCGTATCTACCGGGAGAACCCCGACGAACCCTGTATCTTCCTGTCTTTTTCTCCCCCGCACCGGACTGTGCTCGACCTGGAGTGTCCCACCGTCTGTGTATTCGCCTGGGAGTTCAGCACCATACCCGAAGAGTACTGGCACGATAAACCCGAGTACAACTGGGCCAGGGTCCTTTCCCAGCTGGGCAATGCCTTGACGATATCCGAGTACGCGGCCGAGGTGGTGCGTAAAGCAGTTCCGGAGGGTCTCAATCTCACCGTCTTGCCGGCAGCGGTCGACACCGTGCCACAGGGATCACTGCGGAAAAAACCGCGCAAGGTGACGATTGATGTCAAAGCCACCCTGTATGACAGTCGCACATACAACCTGTCCACCGATATGGTCAACGACGAAGTCAGGGGATCCAGGGATCCGCTGAAAATGGAACCCTGGGACGATGCCCCGATCAAGCTGTCGTTCACAGAGAATGACCCCGACTCCATTGAACTGCTGGTGGGTTTCTACAGTGCGGAGGACTGGGGCGCCTGGTCGAGGACCGGCTCCCCCTGGGTGATGCTGCCGCACAACGTCCGCGGCCCGGTGACTATCGAACTGGAGTTGGTTGCCTATGGCACCAATATCGACCGTGAAATCACTGTAGCGCTGGGTTCAGAGCAGCTGGCTTTCACGCCCAATGGGCTTCCCCAGTCCTTCACTTTCAATTTCAACCCGCAGACCGATGCCGACATCATCAAATTCCATAACCTGGACCTGACCCATGCGCCCGGCGCGCGCGATCACCGCTCCCTGGGTATTGGCATCAAGTCCATGGCCATGCGCAGGCCTGACAATTACCAGAAGGAGAGCAGCGGGATTTTTGCCAGCGCCCTGCACAAGTTGCGCGCCTTTGTGACAGACAAGCTTCCGGGCGCGCACCCGACCAACGTAAACAGGTTGCAACTGCAGGGCATTGTCTACTCCACAGTGCTGAACCCCCAGGACGGCCGTAAAAACTGGGAAGACATCGTGACCGCATTCTGCTGGGCCTTCCGCGAGGAGGAGAATGCGACCCTCGTGCTGAAAATGACACACCACAACCTGACAACATTCCTCGGCAAGTTACTGCTCCTGTACTCCCAGATGTCACCGTTCAAGTGTCGCGTGGTTGCAGTACACGGCTTCCTGACAGACGAGCAGTACCAGGCCCTGATGAACAGCACGCATTTTGTCGTCAACAGCTCACACTGTGAGGGCCAGTGCCTACCGCTGATGGAGTTCATGGGACAGGGCATTCCGGCAATCGCGCCGCGTCATACAGCGATGCTGGACTATATTGATGACACTAACGCATTGATCGTGAAGTCCAGCCAGTACCCCACCTTCTGGCCCATTGATGAACGCAGGGCAATTCGCACACTGTGTTACCGCATAGACTGGAACTCATTGATGGAGGCGTATCGGGAGAGTTTTGATATCGCGATGAACCAGCCGGGGAAATACAAGTCGCTGCGGAATAGCAGCATCCGCTCCATCGAACAATCAGCCGGGCAGGAGGTGGTGTATAAAAAAATGAAGCACTATTTCGACACCACCGCCACCAAGGCGTCGGATACAGATGCAGTCCGCCATCAGTCCACCGTTGCCCAGTAGCGACTACAGACAATTATCGCAGGCCGGCAGTACCGCCCTGTACAAATCCACCGAGGTGCGCAGGCCCCATGTCTCTCGCTGATTTCATCAAGCAGCTACGAAAAAAGCCGACCCCGCCGCCAGTGCAGGAGAGTGGCCCGGAACTGAGCGCGCCGACGTTCAAGCCGGGCGCCGCGGCATCCGCCCCTGCCGGCCGTGACCCGGCTGACAACCCCGCGGCGGTCGGGCTGCTGGATATCGTTGATTCGGGCTGGTTCAACAGCGGGACCGGCGAGATTTGTAAAGGCGTGCCCATCGCTGCCACTGACGTGGTAGTGGATGTCGGTTGTGGCGACGGCGGTGCCATCAAGTTCTGCGCCAACCAGGGCGCCGACGTTATATTCCTCGATATCAACGAGGAAAAGGTAAAAAGTATCGAGGCCCAGCTGCAGGGGTCTGCCCGCGGCAAGCTGACAGCGATCGCCGGTACCGGGGAACAGATTGATCTCGACGATGGCATTGCCGACAAGGTGATCTGCACAGAGGTTCTGGAACATGTCGACGACCCGCAGAGGCTGGTGGCAGAGATGGCAAGAATCGGCAAGCCCGGTGCCCTGTACCTGCTGACGGTACCGCATGAGGTGGGTGAGAGCGTCATGAAAGACACGGCCCCTCCCCAGTACTTTGAAAAGCCAAACCACATCCGCATCTTTACCGAGCACGACTTTCGCAGGCTGGTGGAAGGCGCAGGCCTTGAGATCGAGCGGTATCAGGCGTTCGGAGCGTTCTGGACGGTTTTCTTTTCGATCTTCTGGCCCACGGGAAGCGACTTTGCCAACCCGCATCCGGCGCTGGTGAACTGGAGCAAGACCTGGCACACCGTCCTAAATCACGAGAGGGGTGCAGCGATCAAGGCTGCATTGGAAAAAGCCCTTCCCAGCAAACAGTTTATCCTGGCGAGAAAACCGGCAGCTCCGGACTAGAGGAACGCGGCCCCGCCAAAGCGAAGGCAGTGCAGTCGGGTGCGCACCGCATTGCGCCGATTAGCGGCTAGTCAAAAATCTTCCCGGGATTCATGATTCCCTGCGGATCGAACGCCTTTTTGATCTGGCGCATAATCGACACCTCAAGCGCCGAGCGGCTGTAGTGCAGGTAGTCCTTTTTCAGCAACCCGACGCCGTGTTCCGCCGAGATACTGCCGCCATAACGCTGCACAATATCGAAGACCCATTTGCTCACCTCGCCGCAGCGCTGTTGGAACTCCGCCATGGGCAAATCATCGGGCTTGAGGATATTGAGGTGGACATTGCCATCGCCGATATGGCCGAACCAGA
>JAGRIE010000032.1 GCA_020443425.1 Halioglobus sp. | reverse complement strand
TGGATCGCTTCTGTGATGCGTTGATCGCTATTCGCGCAGAAATTCGCGCGGTGGAAGACGGCGAACTGGACGCAGCGGACAACCCCCTGTGCAACGCGCCGCACACACTGGCGGACGTCGCGGCCAACAGCTGGGATCACCCGTATGATCGCGAGCAGGCCGCCTACCCGGTGGCCATGCTGCGCCGCTACAAATACTGGGCCCCGGTAAACCGGGTCGACAACGTCTACGGCGACCGCAACCTGTTCTGCGCCTGCCCGGCGATCGATTCCTACCGCGACAGCGAGTAGATGCCCGCAGATCGCGCCGACCTCCCGGTGTCAACCACCGCAGCGCGGCGACACCCCTGATGCAGCGCCCGAGCCCCGGGCGCTGCATTGCTTTGACAGTGGCGACAGGCGTGACTTAGCATGATTGCTTTCCCACCCAATTCAGGCTGAATTCCTCCATGCAGGCAGGCGTGCCCCCCAGCGATGTATCAGAGCAAACCGGTGAGCTGGAGATATCCATCGTCATGCCCTGCCTCAATGAAGCGGAAACGCTGGCGGCCTGCATTGCAGAGGCGCTGAGCGCAATCAGCAGCTGCGGTGTCGCCGGGGAAGTGCTGGTCGCTGACAATGGCAGCACCGACGGCTCGCAGGAGATCGCAGCCAGCGCCGGTGCCAGGGTGGTTGCAATTGCCGAGCGCGGCTACGGCAGTGCCCTGATCGGCGGCATCAACAGTGCCAGAGGCCGTTTTGTCATGATGGGTGACGCGGATGGCAGCTACAATTTTGGCGAGCTCGGCAAGTTCCTGGCGCGACTGCGCAGTGGCTCGGACCTGGTCATGGGCTGCCGACTGAGCAGAGGCGGCGGCCGTATCGAACCCGGGGCGATGCCCTGGAAGCACCGCTGGATAGGCAACCCGATACTCTCCCGGCTGGGTAAAATCTTCTTTCGCTCACCGGTGGATGATTTCCACTGCGGCTTGCGTGCTTTTCGGCGGGACGCCATCAAACGCCTGAACCTGCGCTGTACCGGCATGGAATTCGCCTCCGAAATGTGCGTGAAAGCGGCAGTTGCAGGGCTGAAGATTGACCAGGTGCCGATCACCCTGAGACCGGATGGCAGAAGCCGGCCGCCACACCTGAACAGCTGGCGAGACGGCTGGCGTCACCTGAAGTTTTTACTGCTGTTCTCACCGAAATGGCTGTTTCTCTACCCGGGGCTGTTCATGTTCACGGTCGGCCTGATCGGATTCTGCGCGCTGGCACCGGGGCCGGTGAAAATCGGCGCGGTCAACCTCGATACGAACACCATGCTGCTGTGCGCCACATCGATGATTATCGGCTTTCAAACCATTTTTTTCGCACTGTTCACCCAGGCGTTCTCGATACACAATGGCCTGCGCAACCCGGACCCCCGGATACAGAAGTTCCTCGATGGGAACCCGGTTGAGTGGGGGGTTGTCACCGGCACCCTGCTGTTCCTGGCCGGTATCGCACTGTTTGTATTTGCGTTCCTGAAGTGGCAACGTGTCGATTTCGGGCCGATGTCGTATGCCGACAGCCTGCGGATTGTCATCCCCGGGGTGACGGCGATGGCCATCGGTGTACAGACAATTTTTTCAGGCTTTGTATTTGGCACATTCGCACTCAGCGAGGGGCGCTGGAGCAAATAGCCGCTTCCGTCACTCTCCCGCTGGCATGCACATGCGGTTCCGGCGCGCCCACTACACCAGTCAATCATTGAGGGTATTCCCGTAAAAGTTCTCGCTACAGTTTCTTCCCTGCTGCTCTCCACCGGCTTGCTGCTCATCGGTCACGGTATGCAACTGACGCTGGTGCCCCTGCGCGCCAATGCCAACGGCCTGTCAGATTTCATCATCGGGCTCAGCGCCTCGTCCTATTTCCTCGGCTTTATTGTCGGCTGCATCGCCATACCCGCCGCCATTTCACGGGTCGGTCATATCCGCATTTTTGCTGTTCTGACCGCCTTGATGACCAGCGCCATACTGGCCATTGAAATACTGGACAACTGGGTGTTCCTGGTGCTGCTGCGCTTTGTCACCGGCGTCGCCATCTCCAGCCTCTACACTGTGATTGAAAGCTGGCTCAACGACCAGGCCACACCGGAAACGCGCGGCCGCATCCTGTCGATTTACAATTTCATCCTGCTGATGGCCATGGCCCTGGGCCAGGCCCTGATCAACGTGGGGCCGGTCTCGTCCTCCACGCCCTTTATGCTGGCAGCCGTGCTACTGGTATTGGCGATCGTCCCGGTTGGGTTGACCAGCAAGCTCGCCCCCGCGCCGGTCGCCGCCACGAAGGTGAGCTTCAGACTGCTGTACCAGCGCTCGCGCTCCGCCTTCGCCGGCGCCCTGCTGTCGGGGCTGGTGGTGGGCAGCTTCTGGTCCCTGGGCGCGGTATTCGCGCGCAGCAACAGCCTCACCCAGAGCGACATCAGCTGGTTTATCAGCGCCGCCATACTCGGCGGGGGCATCTTGCAGTATCCCATCGGCCTGTTGTCTGACCGCATCGACCGGCGCAAGGTGCTGTTGCTGCTCTGTGTCGGGGGTACATTGACATCGATAGCGGTGGCTGCGAGCGTCGGGCAGAGCTGGCACCTGGTGTCGGTATTCCTGTTCGGCGCGATGGTGATGCCCATCTATGCCATGTCGCTGGCCACCGCCGCGGATGTGGCGGAGAGTTCCGAGTTCGTGCAGATAGGCACCTCGGTGTTGATGCTGAACGCGCTCGGGGCCCTGTTTGCGCCACTCGCGCTGGGTCAGGTGATGAGCGTGCTGGGGGCACCGGCCCTGTTCTGGTCGTTCGCCGCTATCTGTGCGCTGTTTATGGCTTACCTGGCACTGCAGCTGCGCGACCTCAGGATGATACCCATCTCGGAGCAGGTGCCTTTCTCAGCGGCGGCCTCCGAGGTGGCGCCGGCCAGCTTCGATCTGGACCCGAGAGGGCCGGAACACGCTGTATCCGACGATTAGACGGTCAAAAGCAGCTACACACTGGCAGCGCAGATGGCCATCCCGTGGTCGTGGACCTCCACCAGTTCGGCGTGCATCCGCCGGATGGCGGCCTCGTAATCGGACTCTTCAATCACGAACTGCATATCGACCTGACGCATCGACTGGTGCATCGCCTGCACGCCGATATCACCCTCAGCGAGCGTCGCCACCGCTTTCGCGAGAATACCATTGACGCGCAGATCGCTGCCGATCGCGGAGACGATCGCCACCTGCTTCTGGTCGATTTCCGCTTCCGGGTACAGGGCTTCCAGCTCACGCCGGATGCGCTTGATCGTTTTCAGGTTGCAGGACAGGTAGTGCGTAATCGTGTTCGCATTCATGTCCTTGGCGACAATCTGGGCCCTGAAACGGCCGATCACGGCAAGGATATTCTGATCGTGCTGGTTGTTCTGGCCGGCCATGTTCTGGTCGAAGACTTCAAGCGAATAGATACCCTTGCTGCCGGCAATGATTTCCACACAAGGCGTCTTGCTCACATAATCCGCGGTGATCAGAGTGCCGTTGTGTTCCGGTTCGAAGGTGTTCTTCACCCGCAGCGGAATACCGCTCTGGCGCAACCCCTTGGCAGCACGCGGGTGAATCGCCTCCATACCCAGATTGGCGAGTTGATCGGCGACATCGTAGTTTGTCCGGCCAATCGGCACTGCCTTGGTTTCACCGACCAGCGCCGGATCAGCACTGCTGAGGTGGAACTCCTTGTGGATTACCGCCTCGCTGGCCCCGGTAAGCACTGCCACGCGGCTGAACGTCATCTCGGTGTAGCCGCGATCGAAACTCGACATCATCCCCTCTTCGGTGTGCGCATAGCCAGTGACAATCGGCAGCGTGGAGGACATATCAAGGCCCTCAAAGGCGCGCTCGATACGGCGGTCCAGGGACATGTGCTCCGTCGACTGCCAACCTGTCAGATCCACAAACACCGCGTTGATACCGTCGCCCCGCAGCAGCTGCACGGTATTCCAGGCGCTCTGCGCCTCGCCGATACTGGCCAGCATCTCGCGCACGGTGGCCAGGTGCATGTCGAGCGCAAAGTGCCCGTGCCGGCACAACTGGTGCAGGTTGTCGAGGCAGGCCGCCGCGGAATCCAGTCGCTCCCCGACGAAACGATTGGCGCGCTCCGCCGCCATGCGGTCGGCAAACAACCCTGCGTTGAGTGCGTATAACTCGTCGCGCAGCAGCTCCAGTTCATCGCGCCAACTCCGCTCCAGTTTGCTGCCCGCGAACAGCGCGAACACGCCCGGATGGCCGCTCTTTTTATGTTCGAGCAACCTGTTGGTAATGCCAGCATAGGCTGACACCACGATAATGCGCCCGTAGGGGTCACGCGATGTATCGCGGCCGAGGATGATATTGTCCCGGACGGCGGTGTAGTCGAGCATCGACGTACCGCCAATTTTTTCTACTGTGTGGGAATTCACTGGTCGTTCTCCGATTGGTTGGCTTCATTGAACGCGCGGCAGTTGAGGTAGCGCTCTACTGCACGCGTGGGCAGGGCAATACGCGAAGGCCTATCGATCGCCGCGCAAGGCCACAGCCGTGGCGAGGGTGGGCATCATACGTCCACCTCCTCAGCCTCCAACTCGTAGGCGCCCTGCTCGTTGTGCACTTCCTTGCCACTCAAGGGCGGGTTGAACACACACGCCATCTTCAACTCGGTACGCGCTCGCAGGATATGCTCGTCGTGCTTGTCCAGCACATACAGCGTTCCCGGGGCAATCGGGTAGCGCTTGTTATCCGCAAGTGTCTCCACCTCACCTTCACCGGAGATGCAGTAGACGGACTCCAGGTGGTTCTGGTAGTGCATGCGAAAATCCGCACCCGCATAGATTGTCGTGATGTGAAAGGAAAAGCCCATGTTGTCGCCCTTGAGCAGCATGCGCGTGCTCTCCCAGTTGCCGTCTGGCGAAACAATGCGACGGGGCGATTTTTCAGCTTCACTCAGCTGTCTTACGATCATGTCAGGGTGACTCCTTTGCGTTGGCGTTAAATAATCCCGGGGCAGCTGGCTTCAGGCGATCTTGCGGGGCTCATCGAAATAATCGACTGCCTCGGGTATCGGCTTGGCCTTGGCACAGGTTTCGAGTACCGCCTGCTCAACAATGTCGATACCGCGCTTGAGGTTCTCTTCCGAGATGATCAGCGGGCAGAGGAATTTAACGACATGATCCTCAGCACCACTGGTTTCCACAATCATTCCATGTTTGAACGCCTGGCGGGTTATGGCCCCGGCGAGTTCACCATTGACACAATTGATCCCCTGGAACATACCGCGGCCACGGGTGGTGAAATTGCCGTCCCCGTATTTCGCCACAATTGCCTCGAGACGCTGCGACACGTATTCGCCTTTGCGCTTGACCTCCTGCGAGAAAGCGTCATCCGACCAGTAGTGGTCGATGGCGGCCTTGGCAGTCACAAACGCAAAATTGTTGCCGCGGAAGGTGCCGTTGTGCTCACCGGGTTTCCACTGGTCGAGATCGGGTTTGATCAACACCACGGCAAACGGCAGGCCGTAGCCACCCAGGGATTTTGACAGGGTCACAATATCCGGCTTGATGCCGATCTCTTCGAAACTGAAGTAGGTGCCGGTGCGGCCACAGCCGGCCTGGATATCGTCGACAATCAACAGCATGTCATGCTTGCGGCACACAGCCTCCAGGTTTCTCAGCCACTCAAACGACGCGGCGTTGATACCGCCTTCGCCCTGGACGGTCTCCACGATGACCGCGGCCGGCGCATCGACGCCGCTGCTGGAATCGCAGAGTACCTTATCGAGGTAGGCGGTGGTGTCGAAATCGTCTCCCAGGTAGCCATCGTAAGGCATCCTGGTAGTGCCTCCCAGTCCCACGCCGGAAGCGCCGCGGTGATGCGAGTTACCTGTGGCGGCAAGCGCCCCCAGGCTGACACCGTGGAAGCCATTGGTAAACGCGATAATGTTCTCGCGGCCGGTGATATTCCGCGCCAGCTTGAGCGCGGCTTCAACGGCGTTGGTGCCCGTCGGGCCGGTGAACTGCACAACGTAATCCATCGCGCGCGGCTTGAGGATTTTCTCGTTAAAGGTTTCCAGGAACTCGCCTTTCGCCTTGGTGTGCAGGTCCAGGCCATGGGTAATGCCGTCCTGCTCGATGTACTCCAGCAGTTTTGCTTTGAACAGCGGGTTATTGTGGCCGTAGTTCAGGGTGCCGGCGCCAGCGAGGAAGTCCAGGTACTGATTGCCGTCCTCATCGTAGAGATACTCCCCCTGCGCCCTGTTGAACACGCGGGGAAATGCGCGCGCATAACTCTGTACTTCGGATTCAATTTCCTCAAATATTTTCATGCGATCATCTCCTGTTTGGGTTCCGTGGATCCGGGCTGTAAATCGGCGCTGGCCAGCGGCCCGATTCGCGCCAGTATTTCTGTCGGTTTCTCACCGTTGAAGTGACGCTTGCTCTCGAACAGCTCAGTCTCCTCCAGCGGCGCGTCGGCGCGGCGGGCGAAGCCCTTGAACAGGGCCCATGAGGCCTCGTTGGACGCTGTCACAGTGGTCTCCAGGTATCTCACACCACTGCATTCGGGTCGCGCCAGAATGTCACTGATCATCCTGCCGCCCAACCCCTGGCCACGCGCGGACTCACTCACCGCCACCTGCCAGATGAAGAGCGTATCCTCGCGACCCGGCACAAGGTAACCGCTGATCGCGCCCACCAACTGCCGATCGCGCTCGGCGACGACCGAAGTGGCCGAAAAGTGAGTGCACTGCAGCAGGTTGCAGTACATGGAGTTTTCATCCAGCGGAGGACAGGCTCGAATCAGCGCGTACAGCGCGCTGCCGTCCTCGGCCTCCGGTCGGCGGAATGTAATTGGTTTATTGCTCACGACTATGCCTAACCCTATTACTTAGTTCACGATGGAATAAAGGGTGGCGATTATAGGGTTTTTCTGCGATAAATCAAACATATGCGCCTATAACCGGTATTTGTGCGCTATATATTGCTTACTGTACGAAGTATATTTGAGCTGATAGATGTCACTTCTCGAACCTCTCGCACAGTGCCTCCCGGGAAGTTTTTCACTGCGGCTGGGCTGGCGTGAAGCCCGCTTGCTAATTAGTATGGCTGGGCGAATAATCTTGCAAAGCCCGTCACAACCACCCCGGGGGAATCCATTGGATCGCATACTTGAAGTGCTGACATCGCTGAGGCGGGTCATCCGCGCCACAGACCTGCACTCCCGGCACCTGTCCAAGACAACCGGTGTGACGGCACCACAAATCCTCATCCTGCAGGCGATCAACAGCACCAAGGGCGTCACGCTCAGTGAGATCGCCCACTCAGTCAGCCTGAGCCAGGCAACTGTCAGCAGCATCCTCGACCGCCTTGAAAAGCGCGAACTGATTACTCGCGAACGCTCGACGGTCGACAAGCGCCGGGTTCATGCCTACCTGACCGAGTACGGCCGGCAGGTACTGAGAGATGCGCCGCTACCGCTGCAGGAACAGTTTACGCGACAGTTTTCGGCGCTGGAGGAGTGGGAACAAAGCATGATCATCAGTGCACTGCAGAGGGTTGCGATGATGATGGATGCCGATCATATCGACGCCTCCCCCATCCTTGATGTCGGCACACTGGATCGCCCGGTTGAGCCCCACAAGACCAACGCCGCCGACACCCAGCCGGTGAAATAAGCACAGTCCGCGCCAGTCAGCCGTATCGCCACCTGTATCGCACTGCCCCGGGCAGGCAGTGGTCACGGTGCATCAAAAGGCAGTTGGCACAACAATTGCTGATTCTCCATTGCCGAGCGCGTCGATGCGCGCCAAACAACAGACAATGAGTGCTGACAGCACGCAAGGGAGTCGCGCCATGCACGAGAAAAACCTGGCTGAAATCATCTCCAAGCCCGCAATGTACTTTTCCAGCCCTATGGAAATTGTCAACAGCAAGCAGTTGCAAACCAGCGCGAAACTGATCGCGCTCAACGAGTGGGAGTTTGAAGTTCGACAACTAGAGGTGGCTACCGAAGAGAACATGAACGCGGTCGCCAGCACCACATTGCAGGACATACACAACGCCATTCGCGCGCTGGGCCAGCAACCCGGCACTGGCAACCAGCCGGGTGGCAAGGCCGGGTAGAGCATTTTCTGCTGCCCACCGGCATACGCGGCCGCCTCCTGCCACCGCCCATCCGCTGCTGGAAAACTCTACAAAACGCTTGTAACTCTTACAGACAAACGCGCTGCTCATCAGCACACTGGTCGCCGGGCTACAGGTCCCGGGCGGTCACCAGAATCATCGATATCCGCCGGTTGACCGCATCGACAGCCAGCCTGAACGCCTCGAGCGATTCGCACACCGTATCCGGCGCCAGCTTTTCTGTCAGGTCGCGCAGTATCGCCGCCAGTGCCCTGTTCACCCGCGTCACATTCTCCAGTGCCGCATCAGCTGAATGCGCCACCGGCTGCCCGGGCTCTTCCAGGGTGTACTGCAGGCGTGTGCACACGATATTGGCAGGGCCATTTTCAGCGTATTCCGCCAGCTGCCCTGCGAGTTCACGCTCTTCCTGTGCCACCAGCGCCATGGCCTCACGGTAGGGTGAGTCCACCCTTGCACTGTGCGCCACCACAGAACAACCCGCCTCCTCACACGTTTGCGCTGCCCGGGACAACAGTTCTGCGCAGGTAATAAACGTTTCCTTGTGTCGATGCATCATGGGTATCACAACCTTTTGCCAAAGCATTCACCGGGTAGGACGCAAAGAATATGCCACGCCAGGCAGTCGCAACGGAGCCGGCCACGCAGTCGCGTGTAACAAGCGGATTCTCTTGGCAACCCGGCGCTGTTAGACTCCGCTGTCAGCGCGGGCAACACCCGTTGCCGGACTTCCACACCAGCCCGCAACCCTGTGCCTGCTAACCGCTACCGCCTTACCAGGAACAACCATGTCAGAGATCCTCAACCAGACACTCACGCTTCCCTGCGGCGCTTCTATCCCCAATCGCATCGCCAAAGCGGCGATGACCGAAGGCCTCGCCGACCCCGCCGGCGTACCGACCCCGGAACTGGAGCGACTGTACGGACTGTGGAGCGACGGTGGTGCCGGCCTGCTGCTGTCCGGCAATATCCAGGTCGACGCCGATCACCTGGAGCGGCCTGGCAATGTGATCATTGACCGCGAGCCGGACGCGGCCATGCGCGCCGCGCTGTCCCGATGGGCAGCGGCCGCGACCCGCAATGGCAATCATTTCTGGGCGCAGATCAGCCACGCGGGTCGCCAGACCCAGAAAAATGTGAACCGCCACCCGAAGGCCCCCTCCCCGGTCAAAGTCGGTCTGCCGGGCGGACAGTTCGGCGAACCGGTCGCCCTGACCACCACCGAGATCGAAGACATCGTCAGGCGCTTCGGAGTCTGCGCCGCCGCCGTCAAGGCCGCCGGCTTCACCGGGGTGCAGGTACACGCCGCGCACGGCTACCTGCTGTCCCAGTTCCTGAGTCCACGCAGCAACCGGCGTACGGATCAATACGGCGGCACACTGGAGAACCGCGCCCGCGCACTGCTGGATGCGGTGACGGCAGTGCGCGAGGCGGTCGGCCCCGACTTCCCGGTGGCGGTGAAACTCAACAGCGCCGACTTCCAGAAAGGCGGTTTCGCCTTTGAGGACAGCCTGCAGGTAGCGCAGTGGCTGCAGGACGCAGGCATTGACCTGCTGGAGATTTCCGGCGGCACCTATGAACAACCCAAACTGCTGGGCGTGGAGGGCATGGAGGAGGAGGAATCCCAGCATGTCGCCCAGTCCACGTTGATGCGCGAGGCCTACTTCGTGGACTTCGCACTGGCGATGCAGGAGAAAATCTCCATTCCACTGATGGTGACGGGGGGCTTCCGCCGGCGCGAGGCCATGGAGCAAGCCGTGAGCGCGGGCGGCGCCAGCCTCATTGGCATTGGTCGCCCGATGTGTGTACTGACCGACGCGCCACACTGGTTGCTGCACGGCCTGCCGGAACTGCCGAGGTACGAGGCAAGCCTGTCGCTGTTCCCGTCCTGGCTGCTGTTCCTGAACCGGATCAACTCCCTGCGCGCCCTCGCCAGCTTCTGCGCACAGTACTGGTACTACACGCAACTGGAGATGCTCGGCCACACCGGCTCCGCCGAACCGGAGATGACAGTATTCAAAGGCGCGCGGAAAGTGATCGCGCAGCAGCGCCGATGGCTGGCCGCTCGCCGCAAGCTGCGCTAGCGTCGCAGCGCTAACCGACGCGCCGCAGCCGCGCGCGAATATCCTGCTCCACCATATACATCACCGGCAGTAGCACCAGTGATACCAGGCCACCGAATACCACGCCCCAGGCCATACTCATGACCATCGGGCTGATGTAGCTGTTCTCGCCCATGATGCCGTAGGCGGTGGGCAACAGCCCGACTGCTGTCGTCACCGAGGTGATCAATATCGGGCGGAAACGCCGTTTCGCGACCGCGGCCACGCCCGCGGCTGAAAGCATGGCACCGCTCGCCCGGCGCTCTTCATTGAGCGAATGCAGCAGCACCAGTGAATCGTTCACCAGCACGCCGACGAGGCCGATCACCCCGGTCATCGACATGATCCCCATCGACAAACCCTGCACGGAGTAGCACAGCACCACTCCGACCAGGCCAAACGGAATACTGAGCATGATCAACAGCGGCTGCGACAGGGAATTGAACAGTATCACCAGCGCGGCAAAAATGGACAGCAGGCAGATAACCGCCGCCACTCCCAGATCGCCCAGCATTTCGCCCTGCTCCTCAAGCTCACCGCCCATGTGTATGCGCAACTGCGGGTAGCGCTGGCTCCAGTCCTGCTGCTCGATCCACTGCGCCACCTGCTGGTTGATGGACTCGACACTGGCCAGCGCCGTGTCGATCTCACCGTAAACGGTGACCGTGCGCTTGCCGAAATAGTGCTTGATATCAGCTTCACCGGGGCGCACCGAAAACTGCGCCAGCGACTTCAGGTAGATGGCGTCACCGCTGCTGTTGACCACCGCGAGGTTTTCCAGTGTTGCCAGTTTCCCGGCCGCGGAGAGTGGCAGTTGCAGGCGATAGCGTACGCGCTCGTCCAGGGTCTGCAGTTCATCCACCAACAGGCCGTCGACAGCGATGCGCATGGCGCGCACCAGCTGCTCCATGGTCAGGCCGCGCGCTGCCAGCAGCGCGTGGTTCACCTCAAGTTCGATCACATCCTTACCGGGATTGATACTGCTCCAGCTGTTGGAGACAGCGTCGTTGTGCTGCAGGTAATCCAACAGCGCGTCCGCCACCACATAGCGCTCGTCACCGCTGCCGATCACCTCCACCTGCACCGGCTTGCCCATCACCGGGACGTCCGTCATCGCCTGCACAATGAGTGACTCAAACCCCTGCTGCTGATCGGCCCACGCCTGCAGCACACGCACCAGTTCGCGGGTATCGGTGTCACCACTGCGGCGGCCCAGCGGTTCCAGCTGGATGGCGATCACAGCCCAGCCGTGATTGCGGCCCTCGGTGGTGCCGTAGAAATCGGTATCGTGATGCCCGACCTGGCTGGTAATCGCCAACAGGTCCTCAGCGGCGACAAACTCGCGCAAACTCGACTCCATCCGCGCCACCGCTTCGACAGTTTCCTCAAATCGGCTGCCGACCGGCATCTCCACCTTGATTTGCACGGTATCGATATCAACATCGGGGTACATACTGAAATTGATGGTCTGGTAACCGATTGCCATCACCGCTATGAACACCGCGATAAAGGTCGCCAGTGTCAGGTAGCGGTACTGTAACCAGCGACTGATACTGCGATGGTAGAACTCCCGCAAGCGCTCAAACAGGCGCGCCCGCGGCTTCGCGTCACGCAGTGGGACGTGGGACAGGTGGCCCGGCAACAGGCACAGGCTCTCGAACAGTGAAGCCATCAACAGGACGATGACGGCCAGCGGGAACGGCATCATGAACTCCCCGTTGGGCCCGTCAAAAAACATCAGGGGCGCAAACGCCAGCATGGTCGTCACTGCACTGAAGATAACCGGCTGCGCTACCTGCGCAGTGCCGAGAATGCTCGCCTCACGCAAGCCGGCACCCTCGACACGCAAGCGCTGCACGTTTTCACTGACCACCACGGCATCGTCGACCAGTATGCCCATCAGCAATACTATCGCCGTCAAACTCATCGCATTGATCGTGACATCGATGGCCGCCAGGCCCAGAAAGGACAGGCAGACCGCAAACGGAATGCCAACCGCCACCCACAGGGCAAAGCGCAACTCCAGGAAATAGCAGAGCAGCAGCAGGACAGAGATCAGGCCCAGAATGGCATTGCCGCCGAGCACGTCCAGCATATTGGCGGTGAGCCGTGAAATGTCGGCCACCATGACCAGCTCTACCCCTGCCGGTACGGCAAAGCCCTCGATAAAGGCGCGCACATTGGCTGCCGTATGCACCTCGTCAGCGCGCGCCTTGCGCCGTGCCTGCAGTGCGATACTCACCCGCCCGTCGACACGCGACTGCACGTCCCAGTCCTCGTAATCCACCACCACCGTGGCGATATCGCGCAGCAGGACAGTATTACCCGGCGCACCGGAGCGCACGACGACTGTCTCCACATCGCGCGGATCGCGGAACTGGCCGACTGCGATGATCTTTTTCTCGACCAGGAATGAGTCTATCGAGCCGCCGCTATCACGCAGGTTACGCGCGCGAATGGCCGCTATTATCTCGTCGTGGCTGATGCCGAGGCGAGCCAGTTTTTCCGGCTCCAGCAGTATCCGTACCTCGGGGCGCCGGTAGCCAAGTTTCTCGACGCTGGCAACACCGTCCACCTCGCGCAGGCCGTCGGCCACATTGCGCGCGACATCGCGCAGCAGGGCCTCGGGCACATCGCCTGTGACATGCACCTCCATGACCGGCGTCACCGCTGCCGACAGGGCTTCAACCAGCGGCTTTTCCAGCAGGTCGTTCGGCAGCCGAGTTGCCGCACGGTCCACTGCCTGCTGAATATCGCGCATGATGTCCTGCTTGTCTGCCGTCACCAGGTCCAGGTTCAGGGTGATCACAGACAGGCTTTCCATGCTGTTGGAGTAGAGTTTCTTGATGCCCTCCACTTCCAGCAATTCCTCTTCCAGCGGCAGGGTGATACCGAGCTCCACCTCCTCCGGGCCGGCCCCCGCCTTGATCGTGGTGATATTGACCACCGCCATATCGACATTGGGATTGTATTCGTAGCGCATGTCGGCGATCGTCATATAGCCGAGCATAAAGACCATCACCATGATCATATTGATCACCAGTGGCCTGTCGACAAACCAGCTGATCAGGGTGCGCACAGCGGTTACTCTGCGCTGCGCACGGCGACGGTATCACCGTCGAGCAGCAGCGACTGCCCTGCGACAACGACTTTGTCGCCGGCTTCCAGTCCCTCCAGGATCTGCAGGCGATTGCTGAATCCGGCCGCCAGCAGGGGCTCTCGCAGCTGAGCCACACCCTGTTCCACCACAAAGACCACCCTGCGCCGGTCGCGATCCACCAGCGCAGATTCAGGCAACAGCAGTGCATCCGCAACGCTGGCCCCCTGCAACACCGCTTTGGCCGTCATACCCGGACGCAGCGCTGCCGCATCCCCGCGCAGTATCAGCTTAACCGGGAAATTGCCGGTCGCAGGATCGGCGTTGACGCCGACCCACTCAACCCGGGCCTCGTATTCCCTGCCGGCGACACCCGACACTGTCACCCGCGCGGGAGCACCTGAGCTGATACGCGCAATATCGGCCTCGCTGACCCAGGTCTGTACCCGCAGGCCCTGCACTGCCTGCAGTGTGATCAACCTGGAACCCGCCTGCACCGTTTCACCGACTTCCACAGCGCGCACATCTACCAGGCCCTCGGTGGGGCTGAAAATACGGGTGTCTGCCAGCTCTCGCTGTGCCAGCTGTGCGCTGGAGAGCGCCTGCTGATATGCGGACGTCGCCAGATCGACGGCCAGTTGCGCGCTGTCCAGCACCTCTTTGGAAATGGTTTCCTGCGCTGCCAGATTGCGGCGCCGCTGCAGTTTCAATCGCGCTTCTTTCAGTGCCGCCAGTGCGTGCTGTACCTGCTGCTGCGCCTGTTCGGCGGCGAATTGTCGCTTTTCGGGATCCAGTTCGAGCAGCAGTTGGCCGGCGGCCACCCGGTCGCCCTCGTTGACGTGCACCGCCGCCACGATACCGGAGAGTTCTGCCGCTACATTCACTTCCTCCAACGCCTCCACCACTCCGAAGGTCGCGATCGTCGGCTGTAGGGTTTGCGGTTGCAGCTCATGAACCACCACTTCCGCAATCGGCGGCTGTGGCGCGCTGGGTGCCTCGGACTCAACCGGGCCGCCACACCCCGACAGCAACAGCAGCGCGCACAGCGGCAGGGACCGCACAGCGGCGCCTGGCGCCAGCGTACGGCGAGAATAGCGATATCGTCGGATGTTCGACAAGCGCATAGAGCGGCGGACTCCTGTTATTGGAAATGGTCTGGTCGCGCCCGTATCCTAACGCTTGCAGGCACAGAGTCCACCCAATAAACAGCTCATCGGGCCGAAAAACAGACAGGTCCCCACCAACATCGGGGACAGCCACCGCCGGACAGGGGAGAGTTTAACGGTTGCAGGCCTCGCTACAGGCGCGCCCTGCCACAAGCAGGCGCCACGCGAGTTGGGCTGTCACCGGGAGCCGGTGATGCCGTTGAGCAATGCCACCAGCTTGTCACACTCTTGCGGCGCTTCGCGTGTGGAATTCAACAGGTGATCGGGACGTATCTCCCTGTCCAGAAACAGGGCGCCACTGGCATCACCCGCCTCCGTGGCCGCCGCCAACCACACTATCGTGTCTGCACCCTCCTCGACAGAGCGCAGCACGGGCCGGGTCATCTTGCGGAACAGCGGAAGCGCGTCCTGCACCCCCGGTGTGTCGGCCCAGCCCGGATGCATGGCATTGACAGTGATACCGTCAGTCCGCCACTGCTTCGCCCATAATTTCGTCAACACCATAAGCGCGCGCTTCTGCCGGGCGTAGGCCGTGCTGCCGGAGTACTCCGCGTCATCCGGCATCTGCAGCCTGTCAACGTCCAGCTTCTGGCTGTACATACCTCCCGAAACGACATTGACGACGCGGGCACACTCGGCGCTTGCCAGCAGGGGCTTCAGACCCTCCGTCAAACGATAGGGGCTCACCAGCAGCAGCGCAAAACTTTTCTCCAGGCCCTCGGCGGTCTCCTGCCGGGGATTGAACAGCGCACCCGCATTGTTGATGAGGACATCGATAGCCTCGCCGCGCTTTTTCATCCGCGCGACCAGCGCATCCACTTCACTGACGAGGCTGAGGTCAGCGAGCTCATAGCGTATCGCCGTATTGCCAGTCACACGCTTGATCTCTGCGACTGTGCGCTCTGCCTTCTCACGATTGCGCATCACCAGCGTCAGTTGCGCCCCGCGTCGCGCCAGTTCCGATGCGGCAGCGTATCCCAGCCCGGAAGAGGCGCCGGTAACCATCATATGCTGGTTCCTGAGATAGGCGGACATAGGGTTAAAGCGCTTGCGCCCCAGGCTGTAGCCCAGCCGCGAGAACATGGCTACGCCGGGCAGCACCCACTTATCGGCGATGCGTGTGGCGCGTGAGTTCGCTTTGAGGGGGAAGTTGTCCCGCAGCGCCTCGGCCAGGCCCGCCACAGACTCCCTGCCCATCTTTTCCAGCCCCTTCTGTGAAAAAGCCGCGACCGTGGCCACCACGGGCTTGAAATGGAATACCGCCCGGTAGTCCAGCCGGGTGCCCGTCGCCGTGCCGGACAGGGTGATCACATCCTCGACATCAAAGAAAGCACACGTTCCCCTGAGCTCAATCCGGGTGTATTCCTGCAGCGCCTGCACCGTATACAGCAGCGTGACACTGCCCACCGGCAGCGCACAGACAACCTCAAACTGCGTTCCCACAGCGATGGCCCCCGGCGTCAGTTTGCGGGCGCCGAGCACGGTGGGGTCCCACTCCTCGGTCGTGGCGAAATCACTGACGTAGGCATACACCTCCTCGACAGGACGATCGATATCGGCGCTTTCATGCAGGACAGTCATCGGTCTACTCTCTGTGTAATCGTTGGGCATAAATACGCCCGGAGTGTGTCATTGGCTCACTGTGGACCTGATGCGGGCCTGCAGAGGTGAGGGCTTAAAACGTGTCACGTGACGGGCATTACCGGGCCCTGACGTCGGCGTAGGCCGCCAACGCAGCCTCCCTGGCGTCCCGGTGATCGACAATCGGCAGCGGATAGTCAGTGGCGAGCTCTATACCCGCCTCCTGCAATACCTGTGCCGGCGCGTTCCAGGGCTGGTGCAGATACCGGTCCGGCAGCGAGGCCAACTCCGGCACCCAGCGCCTCACATAGTCACCTTGCTTGTCGAACTTCTCCCCCTGGGTAGTCGGATTGAAAATCCGGAAATACGGTGACGCGTCCGCACCGCTGCCCGCCACCCACTGCCAGCCGCAGGCATTGTTGGCCAGATCGGCATCCACCAGCGTGTCCCAGAACCAGCGCTGCCCCGCTCTCCAACTAACCAGCAGGTGCTTGCACAGAAACGACGCCACTACCATTCGCACACGGTTGTGCATATAGCCGGTTTGCCACAGCTCTCGCATACCGGCGTCGACGATGGGGTAGCCTGTTCGACCCTGCTGCCATGCCTGCAACTCCCTGGCACCGCCGACCCAGGGAAAGGCGGCAAAATCGGACTTGAACGCCTCCTCCGGCAGGGTCGGGAAGTGAAACAGTAGATGGTGGGAAAACTCGCGCCATCCCAGTTCGCTCAGGAACTTATCGGTTTCGCCCTGCAGTGCAGGGTTCACCTGCCCGGCTTCCCGAGCGGCGTGGAACACCCTGGCTGGCGCAATCTCACCGAAGTGCAGGTGTGCCGATAAGCGCGATGTCACACTGCGAGAGGGATAGTTGCGACCTGTATCGTATTCCGCCACGGCCTCTGCGAGAAATCGCTCAAGTTTCGCGTGGGCGTGTCGCTCGCCAGGCTGCCAGAGCGCGCTCCACGACTCAGCCCAGTTGGGTTTTTCAGGACACAGTGCCCAATCGCCCAGCGATTCCGTCTGCTCGTTGAGCTGCGGCCACCGGGAGAACCGAACGCGCTTGGCGGGTGGGTCCAGCGCCACCGGCAGGTCGCGGCACCTGCGCCAGAACGGCGTAAATACCTTGAACGGTGTACCGCCCTGGGTACTGACGGTTTCCGGCTCCCACATCAATGAGCCACTGTAACGCTTCAGCTCCACGCCCTGTTGTTCCAGCGCAGCGTGCAGGTCCACTTCCAGTTGCCGCGCCCAGGGCTCGTACTGCCGGGAGCAGCACACCAGGTCGGCACCGCAGCTGGACGCCATCCCTGCCAGCACCGCAGTGGCCCGCCCGCGACCGAGATACAGCTGACCACCCGCTTTCTCAATATCCCGCGACAGCGCGGCCAGGCTGTGATGCAGCCACCACCGGCTGGCCGCGCCCATCTGCCACTCGCCGGGGCTCTCATCATCGAGGATATAACACGCCAGCACCGGACGCCCGGTGGCCATGGCGGCATTCAGCCCGCGCAGGTCCCGCAACCTGAGGTCCTGGCGAAACCAGTAAATCACCGGCCGAGAACTGTCAGAACTCACTCTCCCCGCCATCAGCGGTGCACCGGTATCATTGCAAACTCCCGTTCACGGCGCTCACGCGGGCCGGTAGCCGGGCTTGGCCATTGCCAACTGCACCGTGCCGATGATGCGCTCCCTGAAACCGCCCTCGCAGTAACACAGGTAGAATTCCCACATGCGGACAAACTCCTCACTGAATCCCATGTGGCGGACTGCATCGATATTGGCGAGGAACCGCTCACGCCAATGCGCCAGTGTGGTGGCGTAATCACTGGTGATATCGCGCAGGTGAACAATTTGCATATCCGTATCCCGTGCAATGTGATCAGCCATCACGGCGATGGAGGGCAGGCTGCCACCGGGAAAAATATACCGCTTGATGAAATCCACTGTGTCACGCGCGCGCTTGTAGCGCTGGTCTGCGACAGTGATCGCCTGAATCACCATTTTACCATCGGGCTTCAACAGGTCAGTGCAGACCTGGAAATAGTTCTGGTAAAACTCGTGACCGACCGCCTCTATCATTTCAATGGACACCAGTTTGTCGTACTGCCCGGTGAGGTTGCGATAGTCTTCGCACAGCAGCGTGACCTGCTGCGACAAGCCCTCCGCCTCCACCCTGGCACGAGCGTGTTCGTACTGCTCTTTTGAAATGGTGGTCGTGGTGACGCGACACCCGAAGTGCTTGGCCGCATGGATGGCCATACCACCCCAGCCGGTGCCGATCTCCAGCAGGTGGTCGTCCGGCGTCAACTCCAGCTGCCGGCACAGTTCATCCAGTTTTGCTTCCGAGGCCGCCTCCAGGGTCATCGCCGGATCGGTGAATATCGCGGACGAGTACATCATGGTCGGATCCAGGAACAGGCGGAAGAAATCATTCCCCAGGTCGTAGTGCGCCGCAATATTGACCTGGGAGCCCTTGCGCGTATTGCGATTCAAGCGGTGGGCGAGCTTCAGGGCAAGCTTTGCCACGATTGACTGCCGCTCCTCAAAGCGGTCGAGCACAGCGAGGTTTGCGCTGAACAGTCGCGTCACCTCCACCGGCGCGGGCGATGACCAGTACCCTTTGATGTAAGCCTCGCCGGCCGCGATCGACCCCCCCGCCAGCATCATCCCGTACATCGCCGGATTGTGGATATGTACCTCTGCCTGCGGTTCCTGTACCCCACCGTCCTTGCCGAAATGGTGCCGCGACGGTCCCTCGTGCAGGGTCAGGGACCCTACCTGCAGACTGCCGAGCATCCTGAACACTGCCTCACGGGCAAACTTTTCACCTATGCGGGCACGACGCGTCTGTGGCAGGCGCAGCGCCCCTATGCTGACTTCACTCATTATTAGCTCCTATGACCTGACTCTCGGGGGTAGTGTGTTTGGGGTGTGAGTAGACCGGAACACCCTTCAGATACAGTCGCAGCGCCTGCCAGTAGATGGCGAGCGCTACTTTCAGTGTCATCAGGGGATAGCGGATCAGTAGTTTGTGCATATTGGCGCTCGTCATCGGTTTCCCCGACAGCGTCAACGTGGCATCGAATACCTTATCGCCCTGTGCAGTATTCTCCATATGCAGCACCAGACGACGGCTGGGTGTATTGCTGCGCCAGTGGTACTGCATCGCCATTGGATTGAACGGGGACACATGGAACTTCTTGTCGAACACGGTTTTCAGCCAGGCACCGCGCTCGGGGCCCTGCAGCACATAGCTGTGGCGCTCATCCCAGGGCGTATTATTGACTTCGGCGACGATGTACTCCAACCGCGTCTCATCCGCGTTGAAACAGTAGTAGCAGGCAATCGGGTTCATCACATACCCGAAATAGCGCAGGTTGGCGAGCAGGTAGATGGGGCCTGTCTGCTGCATGCCGGTCTCCTCGAAAATTCGCCGGCGCACCTCGTCCTGCAGCGGCACCGCGGGATCGCCCAGGAAATCACTGCGCCGGAACTCCGCCAGAGCCGGCCCGGTGGCGGACCAGAAGCGCTGCCGGGCCAGCAGTTCCGGTAACTCGTCCAGGCACAGGTACACCATCGCCACCCGGTACCGGAACGCGTGGAGGCGCGGAGACAGGCGCCGATGCCTGAGTATCCCTTCGTAGATACGCGACTTCACGCGACTGCGCGCTCCGTATTGGATAGCGCGTTGGCGACACGGAGTGCACTGACGACGCCGTCTTCGTGGAAACCGTTGTGCCAATAGGCGCCGCAGAACCAGGTCCGGGACACACCGTTGATCTCCTGCCAGCGCTGTTGTGCCCGCATTCCCTCCAGCGAAAACACGGGATGGTCGTACTGGAACTGCCCGAGAATCATATTGGGGTTGATCGCGGGGGTATTATTCAGGGTTACGCAAAATGTCTCTGGCGCATCAATGCCCTGCAGGATGTTCATGTTGTAGGTCACCACGGCCCGGTCATCGCGCTGGCCCAGCGTGTAGTTCCAACTGGACCAGGTTTTGGTGTTGCGCGGCAACATCCGAATGTCCGTGTGCAGTACGACATCATTGCGCTGATATGGGATTGCGCCAAGGACCTCGCGCTCTGCCTGGGAGGGATTGTCCAGCAGTGCCAGCGCCTGGTCTGAATGTGTTGCCAACACTACCTCGTCGAACAAGTGCTGGCGACCATCTGCCATCCGCAGGGTGACGCCGCGCCCGGGATGTCTGGCCACACCCAGCACCGGGTTGCCGGTGGAGATACGTTCGGCAAAGCGCGTGCACAGCGGCCGCAGGTACTCCCGCGACCCGCCTTCTATCACCCGCCACTGCGGCCGGTCCTTGACCGAGAGCAGGCCGTGGTTCTTGAAAAACCGGATAAAGAAGCTGACCGGGAACGCCAGGATGGTATCGCTGTCCGCAGACCAGATCGCAGACCCCATCGCCGCCAGGTAATGCCGGACAAACTTGTCACCATAGCCGTTGCGGGCCAGGTACACGCCCAGTGTTTCACTGTCCTCGATTGCACCTGCTTCCAGATCAGCGATAGCCTCCCGGTTGAATCGCAGGATGTCGCGAATCATACCAATGAAGCGCGGCGAAAGCAGGTTGCGGCGCTGCGCAAACAGCGTGTCGAGATTGCTGCCGGCGTACTCTAGCCCGGATTGCGGGTCTCTCACGCTGAAACCCATCTCTGTCGGTTTGCTCGGCACGCCCAACTCACCCAGCAGGGCAATGAAGTTGGGGTAGGTCCAGTCGTTGAATACGATAAACCCGGTGTCTATGGCGTAGCGCCGGGTACCCAGCTGCACGTCTACGGTCGCCGTGTGCCCGCCGATTCTGCGACCCGCCTCATAAACCCATACCTCATGCTCTGCGCTCAGGTAGTGGGCGCAAGCCAACCCCGAGATACCTGACCCAATGACCGCAATTTTCATTCTGCTACGCCTCTTTCACTGTGTCACTGCGGGCCACTCCGCCGTGTCTGACCTGAATACGCCACAGACACCCATTCGGATCAGTGTAGCCGGAATTTCCACCTGCACCCGGAGACGACGCCGGCAGGGATCGCCTGAGGCCAGGGCAGAGGCGGGACAGGTACTGGCCCCGGTCCATCTATTTATGGAATCCAGTGATCCAATACCGCAATCGTGCGTATACTCTCCAAACATCCTCGGAACAAGAGCATGCAGACTGTGACAGACACCATCGATGATGAGGGCAAACCCCTCATTGACGCTGACGGCAAACGCATCGACGAATGGAGTGAATGCCTGACGTTGATCGCCCAGAAGCAGGACCGGGCGGCTTTCACCCGCCTGTTCCGGCACTTTGCGCCGCTGATGAAGGCGTTCGCGCTGTCCGGCTCAACTCTGTCGGCCAATCATGCCGACGAACTGGTGCAGGAAGTTATGCTGAAGGTCTGGCAAAAGGCCGGGGCCTTCAACGCGGAAAAGGCCGCCGCCAGCACGTGGATTTATACCATCGCGCGCAACTGCCGGACCGATCTCTACCGCCGCCTGCAGAAATTTGACACGCCGCTGTCAGCAGAGGACGTCTCCGATTCACAGGACAGCGAGGAAGCCTTCCTGGTACTGCACCAAAAACGCAGCCGGGAGCGTATCCGCGGTCTCATCAAGGAACTACCCAACGACCAGGCGCAAATACTTGCCAAAGTGTACATGGAAGGCAAAACCCACTCGGAGGTGTCCGGCGAGCTGGACCTGCCACTGGGCACGGTGAAGTCACGCGTACGCCTGGCCCTTCAGAAACTTCAGATTCAACTTGAAAGATAACGCCATGACCAATTTTCATCCAGATCTCGAACTCATCACCGAATATGCTGCGGGCTCACTGCCGCTGGCACAGGGGGCCTGCGTCTCCATCCATGTAAACCAGTGCCGCCGCTGCCAGCGGATCGCCGGCCAGCTTACCGATCTCGGCGCGAGCCTGTTTGAGGCATTGCAGCCGGTGCCCGTTGGCGATGCACAACTGGACGCCGTGCTGGCCCGCCTGGACGATGAGAAGCCTCTCGAGTACAGCCACAGGAAGAGTAGCCCGAGTTCAACACCGGCCATCCTGCAACGCCTGATGCGCGGCGATTTCAGTGACCTGAACTGGCGAAATATCGGCTCCACACTGCGGATCAGCTACCTCAAGACCGGCGATCCCGACCACGAGTTTGCTCTCTACCACATCCGCGCCGGTGGCCGTATCCCGGAGCACACCCATCGCGGCACTGAGATGACCCTCATCCTGGAGGGAGGTTTTTCAGACGCGAACGGCAGCTACCACAAGGGTGACTTCCTGATCCGCAGGCCGGGCGATGTGCATGCACCCACGGCGCTGCAGTCCGAGGACTGCATCTGTCTCGCCGTGCTGGACGCACCGCTGCGGTTCACCGACTGGAAATTTCGTTGGATGAATCCGTTCCTGAAGCTGCGCACTGCCTGATTGCCAGCCGTCAGTTGCCAAATGCGGCGCCACCATCGACCTTGATGATGGCGCCATTGGTGAAGCGCGAGGCATCTGAGGCAAGATACAGTGCCGCACCGACTATTTCCTCCGCCTCTCCTGCTCGCCCCAGCGGCACCATGGCTACAAGGGCGGCCTTGGTCTCCTCGCCCCACGCCTGGGCAATATCCGTCAGGAACGGGCCTGGCATAATGCAATTACAGCGCACTTTTGGCCCCAGCGCGTGCGCCAGCCCCTGGGTGAGGTTGTTCAAGCCGGCCTTGGCGGCCGCGTAGGGCAGTTCCGCTGCGCCGGGAGCAACCGCCGCTATACTGCTCACATTGATAATCGCACCCCCTTCACCGCGCGCCATCTGCTCACCGATCACAGCGCTGAGCCTGAATGGACCTGCGAGGTTGACCCCGATAACCTTGTCAAACAGTGCACGACTGACCGTAGCAGGCGACTCGTACAGCGGCGACATCCCGGCATTGTTGACCAGTACATCGATACGCCCGTAACGTTCATTGACAGTCTGCACGAGCGCATCGCAGGCCTCCCAGTCCCCGACATGGCAGGGTGCCGGCAGGCAGGCCCGCCCGGTTTCACTCTCGATCTGCTGTGCCGCCCGCTCGCAGGCATCGGGCTTGCGCGAGCTGATCACGACATGTGCGCCGGCCCGGGCGAAGGCGCGGCACATCGCAAACCCCAGGCCGCGACTGCCACCGGTCACCACTATCACCCTGTCTGTAAGATCAAAATACTGCGCAATCGTCTCGGCTTGCATCACGGTCTCCGGTCGGTTCACGCCGTAGCTCCGGGATATGGCGTAGGCGCGTGACTGCAGCATACAAAATCACCGCGGCGCTGTCAGGCGCTGTCCATACGAAGCGCCGTCAACGCTGTGTGGACTTGATCTACTCGCCTAATATAAGCTGGCGTACATTCACTGAGAGCATACAGGTCTGCCGGGTAAGAGCATGCCGGCCCCGCGATACGGTCCACAACAGAATGAGTACACAATTTGTGATTGTCGGTGCGCCCCGCACCGGCAGCACCCTGCTGGTGAAAACGCTTAACAGCCTGGACGGCGTCTGCTGCCACGGCGAACTGCTGGGCGCGGATCAGGTGCGGGGGTATGAAGACGGCGCCGATCTCATCAACATGACCCAGCAGCAGCGCACGGAACGACTACAGCGCCTGTTGCGGGAGCGCAGCGCGGACCCGGTCGGCTTTATTCACCAGGCACTGGACAGGCCGAGCGCAGCAGCGGGCTTCAAGGCGCTGTACAGCGCCTTCCTCGACCCGCGCTGGCAAGACGTTGTCGATTCCCTGCTGAAGGCGGACAGTTTCAGGTTTATTCACCTGACGCGCACCAATACCCTGCGGCGCTTTGTCTCCGAACAGATTCTGCTTCAGGGCGGCCCCAACCATTCCGGCGCGGGCGGCCGCAGCGAGCAGGCGATAGCAGTGACAATCGATATCGATGAGTTTCTGCAGCGATCCGCCGAACTTGAGAACCAGGCTGCCGCGCTGGACGCGCTGCTCAGCGCCCGACCTGTGTTTAAGGTACACTACGAGACACTCGCTGCAGAAACAGCGGAGACAGTAGCGCAGGTGTGTGATTTCCTCGGTCTCGATGTCGACGCTGCGACCATTCAACCGGCGCTGAAAAAAGTGGGCGCGTCCAACCTGCAAAAAGTCGTCCGCAATTACCAGCAGTTACTTGACCACCCCGCCACGCGGGTGTTGGCATTAGCAGATTAGACGAGGAATTCATTGTGCAAAGCGAGAAACTGTCATCGTCTGCAATTGCATCGAAACTGTCCGAGTTGGAACATTGGAGCCTGGTTGATACCAAACTGTGCCGCCGGTTTACGTTTGGCGATTTTGTTGAAGCCTTCGGCTTCATGAGTCGCGTTGCGCTGGTGGCGGAATCCATGAACCACCACCCCGAGTGGTCAAACGTGTACAACCGGGTCGAAATCTTGCTGACGACACATGACGCAGGGGGCATAACTGAGCGCGACTTTACCCTCGCTGCGCGCATCAACCAGCTGCTGGCCTCACCTTCGACCAGCAGCTGACAATCGGTTTCCCGCTGGCGGCTGCTGAACTGCGCTGACCTCAGTCCCCGGTATCGTGCATGGCGTCGTATTTGGACCGCTGTTCCGGCGTCAACACAGCGCGAACATCCTCGCGGGAACCCCCATCGCGCAGTATTCGTGTGATATCCGCCATCTGCTCGTCGCTTAGGCCAAGGTAGCCCTGCAGACGAGCCCCGCGCGTACCCTGGGCACCGGACCCTGACCTCATCCGCGCCGCCTCGGCCCGCTGCTCCGGGGTCAGCACAGCACGCATTTCAGCCATGGAGCCACCGCTGTCGCGAATCTCGCGCATTTTTTTGACCTGTTCATCTGTCAGGCCCAGCTTGTTTTCCAGACGGGGCTTGCCGGCACCCTGGCTGCTGGCAGCAGCGGCGCCATCCTGTGCCCGCACTTCTGCGAGACCGCACAACACGACCAGAACCCCTATTGCGACATAGTTTTTCAATGGACCTCTCCTGACTTACCCTCGCGGGTACTACCGCCGTCGCCTGCGACCGATACCGAGACCGCACAGCGCTGCCAGCAACAACAGGGCAGTGGCCGGAACTGGCACATCAGCGACCACCGGTTGACTCCTCAGGTAAAAGCCACCGTACCAGTACCCCGCATCAGTATTGAAATACGCATCCTGATAATAATTGACACAGGGGCCGTCACCGATGTAGTTGCCCTCTTCGTCATACAGCTCTTCGTAATAACCACAGTACACATTCACTTCATCATAATTATAGATTTCGTTGATGTAAGCTGCATAGAGACCACCGCCGGGCACCAGCACCCCCGTTGTCCCTATATCCATCGCGGAGTCATTGACACGTATTTCACTGTACTCACCTCCACCGTAGTCATTTCTGTAGACCTTGCCCGCTTCAACAGAAAAAAACTTGAAGTAGTTGGTCACCGCATAGGGACCGACGTAGGCGCTCGTGTTCAACGCAGTGAAGGTAGAGGAGCGTGTATAGACACCCAGGTCACCGGTAATGGCCACATCACTGGTACTCTGGGTATCGATATCGAGCAGGAATGTGCCCACCACATCCATATTGTCATTCAGCAATTCCCAGGGCGTGGGCATCGCATGGGCAACACCGGGAGCAAGAAAGAAGGTAGCAACACAAACCAGAATCCGTTTCATGGGCCGTTACTCCGCGACAAGGTTGTTCGTTATTGGGTGAGGCGTTCATTCCTTTCATATCCAGCGAGGGAAATTAATCCCTGAAACCGGTGCTCGTGTCAACAGCCACTGTGGGCCGTCGCCGACCGACCAGTGCGACAGCCGGAAAGCCCACTGCACCGCTCTAGGGTTCCAGCACCACTTTGATTGCGCCCGCCTGGCGATTCGCGGCTATCGCAAAAGCTTCCGGGGCGGCGTCCAGCGGCAGACGATGGGTGATCAGGATATCGGGGAGTTCAGGGCGCTGCGCCAGCAACTGGGCAGCCACATCCACATCGCGCACAAGGCCCTGTTTGTCATACATGGAGGAGGCGTAAATTCTCAACGCCTTCATAGACACTTCAAACGCCGGCAGCGTAACCCCCTCCCAGTAGGTGGCCAGAAGCAGTATGGTCGCACCGGGTTTACACAGTCTTGCAGCCTGCTGCAGTGCCGCCGAGGTGCCGGCACATTCCACCACGAAATCGTACTCGCCACCGGGCGACAATCCCGCCCCGATCCGCTCGGCAGCCCGCATCTGGGCGGGATGACGGGCGGCGATATCCACATGCTTGACCGCGGAAGTCAGCATCGCAGCAGCGGACAACCCGACTGCGCCGGCACCGATAATGGCGACCCGGCTGTCGGGTTTCAGCGCCAGCATCCGCAAGCCGTGGGCAGCCACCGCCAGCGGCTCGACCAGACAGGCGTCGGCAGCACTGACAACAGCGGGCAGCGGCACCAGACAGCGAGCGGGAACCACAATCTGCTCCGCCATGCCTCCATCGCGCCCGACACCGTAGACCATACCAGAACTCAGCCGGCACAGGCTGTAATCTCCCTGGACGCACATATCGCAATGCCCGCAGGGCGCGATCGGCTCGAGTGCGACGGCGCGGCCATCGGGCAGCGTACCCGCCACTTCATGCCCCAGCGTGGACGGCAGCTGAAAGCCGGCATTCAACATATGGATATCCGAACCACAGATACCCGCGGAGCGGACGTTGACGATAACGCTATCGCCAGCAGGTGCGGGTGCCGGCACGTCAACAACCTGAATGTGTTTGTCGCAACAGCGGACTGCTTTCATGTGGGTGCTATCCTTCTTTATCCTGAAGCTACTGTGCGGCGAGGAAATTGTCCAGCCAGCCGGCGTAGTCCACGCGTTCCACCGCAGCCACGGTGCGGCGTAACACCTCCCCCATCAGTTCGTCCTGGTCCTCATTCAGGGCGCCGAAACCTATAGACACTGCGATGGTCATCAGCGAGTGAAAGGTAAAACTGCGATACTCCTGCCAGGTCTGTTGCAGGTCGATTGGCTCACCGTGATGCGCGCGACGCTGCACATAGTATGCAACCAACTCGCTCTCGTGTTCCGCCAGTATATGAGCGGGCAGCGAGTCAATCAGGAAGTACTGTACGTCACGAATACCTTTACCCCAGTGCACCGCCTGCCAGTCCAGCATGCCCATGTCATCACCCGAAACGAAAAAGTTACCGAGGTGGCTGTCCCCGTGCAGCAGAGAGAGCGGACCGGAAAACCAGTATCGCAGCAACGCATCCCAATTATCCATTGTACGCAGGTAAACCGCTTCCACGTGGGCGGGTATCACGCCCGGCAACTTTTGCATGGTCGGCTGCAGGGCCAGGCGGTTCAACATACGCGCCGCCAGCCCCATACCTGGCGACAGGAGAATATGGTATCTCCCCGGCAGTATCGCTTCGCGCTCAGCTGCGCTGAGCCCATAGTGGCAGGCGTGCAAACGGGCGAAGGCATCGAGACAGCGATACGCCAGTTCCAGCGGAGGCCCGGCCATCATATCGGGATTAGTGAACAACACTACCGAGGGATCCTCGTGGAGGTTCTCCTGCACAAGGAAAAATCGCGCCCCCTGGCACCGTGTGGCATAGGTGACCGGCGTGCGCAGTGGCTGCCTGTGCGCCACATGACGAAAAAAATAGGATTCCAACTGCCAGGCGTTGATGATGGTGAAAAACCATCGGGTCAGCAATGACTCCATCGGCAGTTTGACGAAGAGGCTGTGCGGCAGGACCGGCTCACCGTGCTGCTCGATAGTGAGCACAAGGTTTTCGCAATTGCTGCTGACAGAGGGTATCGACTGTCGCTGTACCCGACTCAATCGCACCGGGGCGGCAGCCGGTGCGAGGGCCCCGCTGTTGATCAGCGCCGCTAACACAGTTGGTGTCGCGACATCCTCCGCTTTGTAGGGCATGCTGGTACCGGTTATATCACCCAGCGTGTCCCCGAGCAGACGGCCCCCTCCCATTGCTGCCACCGCTGCTAGCCGGGCTGCATCCGATATAGCCATGAGCGCTCCCTGAACCTGCCTGTTTATATAATTGCCGGTGCCGGCGGCCGACTGATCGCCGTTATAGGACATTTTTAATAATATGTCCTATCATGAGGGCATACAAGTGACGGTTTCTATAGTGGAGACTAGCGTATGGCCAGATCTACCGATTCACCCAGCGGCACCGGACGAGCGCCCGACAGATTCGACTGTATCGTGGTGGGCGCAGGCCACAATGGCCTGGCCGCCGCACTGGTGCTGGCGCGCAATGGCCGACGAGTACTGGTGCTGGAGAAGAACAATTTTGTCGGCGGCATGGGTGGCACCCGGGAAATCCTGAAGGGGTGCCGCAACGAAGTAGGCGCCAGTTGCCTGTTCCCACTCTCCGCCGAAATCAAACGCTACTTCGACTTCGAGGCGCATGGCGTCGAACTCATTCCGCTACCCGTGATGGCGGTCAACCTTGTGGGTCCAGACGGGCGCCCGTTTGTGATCTATCGGAACCCGGTCAGGCTGAGTTTCAACCTGCTGCGAACCTTTGGCCTCAGCGGAATGATGGGATTCGTCCGATTCCTGCGTTTTTGCCAGTATCCCGCTCGTCTGCTGGATCGCTTTACCGCCCGCAAAGCGCCGCGAAAGCTGGAGGACCTGATCGCTGAAGCCAGGACGCCACAGCAGCGTGCGCACCTGGAGTTGGCGTTTAAAGGCTCGGCGATGGATATCCTCGACAAGTTCTTTCCCAACCGCATTCAACACCGCGAACTGCGCGCCAGCATGGCTTTTGCCGCCGTCCAGGCCACCTACAAGGGCCCTTACACGGAGGGCTCTGGGCTGTGTCTGGTCTATACGATGGCACAGGAGGGCTCCGAAGGCCTGATGCAGCGCGTGAAGGGCGGTCTCGGTCGCCTGTCCGAATCCCTGGCGGAACAGATCGAAGCGTTGGGTGGAGAAGTGCGTCTCAAACAAAGCGTCTCGCGGATCCTGGTAGAAGACAACAAGGCGGTAGGGGTTGCACTCAAGAGCGGTGAGACCTTGTACGCTGAAACCATCATCTCCAATCTGGACAAACAGGCGACTTTCAACCGTCTGCTCAGCGACTGCAAACTTGCGCCGACGGACCAGAAGCGAGTAGATGCCTTTTCACACCGCGGTGCTTTCGTGCATATGCTGTTCAAACTCAGCGGTTTACCCGAATACTCTGCCCACCTCGGCAAACTGAACGAAATTCACGGCTCGCGGTTTGGCGGCGCAATGGTGCTCGATCCACAGGTATTGCAACAGAGTTATGAGACCTGCGTGAGAGGAGAATTACCCGAGCAGATTCCACTCGCGTTCCAGATACCGTCCGTGGTGGACAGCAGCCTGGCACCGCCCGGATACCATACTGCGTCCGCCTATGGCTTCTACTTCCCCTGCGAGGCCGATAAAAGCAGGCGCGGTAAAATGCGCGGCCAGATGGCGGAGAAGATCATCGACCATATCTGCGTTCACATGCCCAATTTCAGGTCGCTGATTGTCGATCAGGCAATATTCTCCGCCGATCATTTCGCCAGTATGCAGGGCGTCACCAATGGCGATTGGACCCATGGCTTACTGCATCCGGACCAGATGATAGGCGAGCGATGCCTGGTCGAGGGTACGGGCCACTCGACGCCGGTGGAAAACCTGTACCTCTGTGGCGCCTCCTGCCACCCCGGTCCCGGCGTGACATTTCTGCCGGGCTACAACTGCGCTCACGAGATCATGGCAGCCACCGCCACCGGCGCAATCGCTACTTCAGTAGCACCGGCACAAGAAGTGTGTGCAGCGTAGTGCGAAGTTGCGAGTCGGTCTTTATCCAATGACTGGGTAGTGTCAGAAAGGACAACAACAGGCGGTAAACCCACTCGATGAGCGCTTCGGCGCGCACCCCGTCCTGTAACATCCCGGCGGCCCTCGCTGGTGTGATGACAGGATCCATCAACTCCTCACCGAAACGGACGATGACATCGGAGTTCCAGATTGCACGCCGTGCGCGACTGTCCTCATCGGATGCGAAAACCGCGCGCAGAAGCGGCCGCCGGGGCACCTCCTTGATGGCGAGAATCATGCCCTCGACCACCTGATCCGCAGGATCGGGGTATTTCGACAATCTCTGCCGCAACCGCACATTCAACTGCTCCATTTCAACTTTGATGGTCGCCACCAGCAAGTCATCACGGCCGGGGAAATAGCGATACACTGTAGACCGGGCAACACCGGCGCAATCCGCCACATCCTTCATCCCTGTCGCCGAAATCCCGGCGGCAAGATAGCAGCAACGTGCGGCATTGATAATTAATTCGACAGGATCTGGCCGGGGTTCAGTCATTTGGCCTGGTAAGCCTTGAGTCATCAGCGGAAGAATGAGACATTCTGGGACAAATGCCCAATAGCGACAAGCACCGTTTGACATCGGTTAATAACAGGCGCAGATAATTTGAGTCCTTCACGACGTTTACAGTCAACCGACTACCATCGCCGGCCCATCCGCGCTCTCAATACCCTGTTGCGGGGGCTGTCCGCCGTCGGTATCGCAAAACTGCCACTGCAGCAGGACCAACTGATCGCCACTGCGCGCAAAGCCACTGGCCTGCGCGACTTTGGTGACGAGGGGTTTCTCGACCCGATGCAGCGATTGATTACTGCGCTTGAGCAAGAGGCCGACCTGAACCCGGTCGGCCGCTACATGAATCGCACCAATATCCTCAGGCTGCTGAAACACCGTCTCTATGCGCACGAGTTGCTAACGCGGCATCCAGAGATATTGGAGCGCCAGATTCCGGATCCGGTGGTGATTGTCGGCCTGGCGCGCTCGGGCACGACCCGGTTACACCGTCTGCTCGCTTCCGACCCCCGCTTTCTGCATCTCAAATCCTGGGAGACTGTGTTTCCCGTGCCCTACCCGGAATGTTTTGCCGCTCGCGATGCGGGCCGCACTGACCCCCGCATCACCGCGCTGGATGCGGGCCTGAAGGCGGTGATGTACATGGGGCCACAGATCGCAGCTGTCCACCCACTGGGAACGTTTGAAGTGGAAGAAGAAGTGGGATTGCTACAGCATGGATTTTCGAGCCAGATTTTCGAGGTACAGGCAAAAATCCCGTCATTTGCGGAATGGCTGATGACCCACAACCAGAACACTGCGTATGAATACATGGTGGTGTTGATGAAAATCATCTCCTGGTTCCGCGGTGACCCGCCAGACCGACCGTGGGTGCTGAAAACGCCACAGCACATGCAGGATCTGGATGCCTTGCTGCATGTGTTCCCGAACGCCAGGCTGGTATGCCCGCACCGCGACCCGGTCAAGGTCGTCGGCTCCTCCTGCTCCATGACTTGGAACGGGATTGTGCGTGACAGCGACAGCGTAACCCCCGATTGGGTGGGCCGGGAGTGGCTGGAAAAAACCGAGCGTATGCTGCAGAAAACGCTGAAGGTTCGCAAAGAGATGGTGACACCGCAGCGCCAGTACGATGTGCAGTACGCCGATATCACCGCGGATTGGCAGGGCGCACTGCAGGGGATCTATGACTTTCTCGACCTGCCATTCAGCGATGATGTGCGAGGCAGGATGCAGAACTGGCTCGACAGTAATCAGCAGCACCAGCACGGCAAGCACAGGTATAGCCTGTCCGACTTCGGCCTCGATGAGCAGGCAGTCGACCGGCGCCTGATGTTCTATCGCAACCGCTTCGACATCCCCTACGAGACAAAAAACCCGCACACAACCGCCTGTTCCAATACTACGGAGACATCATGAGCATACAAACCGAAAGTCGCGCGGCGCTGGCCGAGTTTATCGCACTACTGCAGGAGGTCGACAAGCGCTGGTCCGGCCCGGAGTGGAACCTCAATTCGGCGGAGGATATCACCCTCTCCCATCGCTCCCTGATGCATACCCTGGAGACGGCCCTGGTCGGGTATTTCGAGCAAGATGCGACGCGACCCGATTTTCGGCGCATCGTCACCCCCAGTCGCAAACTGACAGGCGACAACTCCGACGCAATCTACTTCGATGCGCCGATCAGCGGCGAACATGAATACGTCATCCACGGCAGCATGCACGGTGCAGCCTACTTTTCCCTGACCATTGAAGAGGGCGCGGAAGATGGGCTGATGGCCAGCAATACCGCTGGCGTAATAAATGACCAGCACCTGGAAATCGACAGCAACGGACATTTCACGGTGTATCTGGGCGGCAAACCGCGCGACAGCAACTGGCTGGCGCTCACGCCGGGGGCATCGCGTGTCACCACCCGCCACTACTTCGAGAACACTGTCTGCGCTGCGAGCGAACCGGACATGGAGCCGCGCATCCGCATCGAGTGCCTCAGCGCACCGACAGTTCCGCAGCCACCCGATGACGCCAGTGTTGCCGCCGGCATCCGTCGTGTCTGCAATGCGGTGCACAGCCGCACACTGGGAATGCCGCCTATGGCAAACAGCGTGCAGCCAGGATTTGTGTCACTGACACCGAATGCGTTTCCCGCGCCACAACCGCCTGGCGACTTCGGCCTCGCGGCCTTCGATGCCCACTACTCCATGGCGCCCTTTTTTATCGGGCCGGATGAGGCGCTTGTGATCACCGGACGCTGGCCGCAGTGCCAGTTTGGCAATGTCTGCATCTGGAACCGCTTCCAGCAAACGCTGGATTATCGCAGTCGCAGCGTGTCATTGAATCGTGCCCAGACCGTACTTGAGGACGATGGCAGCTTCAGGATGATCCTGTCACACAGCGACCCCGGCCTGCCCAACTGGCTGGACACCGAGGGCAACCTGTTCGGCCTGCTGTTCTGGCGCTTCTTCCTGGTCACCGGCGATGTCGATACCCCACAGGCTGAAGTGGTGAAACTGTCCGCGCTGGCGAACTGACATGAGCGCATCACTGCCGCTTCCGGTACGCCTGTTAAACCTGGCCGGACGCGGGGCCAATGCGCTGGGGCTGCAGCCCGTTGACCTCAGCGTTGACAAACTGCTGCAGACGGCGATGGCGAACACAGGCCTGAGTGATTTTGGCGAGGATGATTTCCGCCAGCCGCTGGCGCTGCTGCTCGACAGCCTGGAAAAAGAGGCTGACCTGTCCCTGTTGGGCCGCATCATCGCACGTGGGGACCTGGTGCGGACACTGGAGAACCGGCTGGGGTTCGTGGCGATTTTCAAGCAGCATCCGGAAATCGCCGAACAGGGCATCGAACGCCCCATATTTGTCGTCGGCCCGCCGCGTTCCGGAACCACCATTTTTCACGACCTGCTGGTGATGGATCCGGACAACCGGGTGCCCTTGACCTGGGAGACCGCCCGTCCCTTGCCGCCGCCGGAAACAGCGACCTATAAAAGTGACCCACGCATTGCTCTGGCACAGGCCGACCTCGACCAGGTGGACAAACTGCTGCCCGATTTCAAGAAAATGCACCCCATGGGCGCAGAGCGAGCGCAGGAATGCGTCACCATGACGAGCCATGACTTTACCTCCATGATTTATCTGGTGCAGTTCTTCGTACCCACTTACGACCGCTGGGTGATTGAATGCGATATGCGCTCAGCACTGAAATGGCACCGCCGCTTCCTGCAGGTGCTGCAGTGGAAAGCCCCCGGCAAGCGCTGGGCGCTGAAATCTCCCCAACACCTGTGGCACCTGCAACAGATACACCGCGAGTACCCCGATGCGCTGTTCGTGCAAACCCACCGCGACCCGGTCAAGATAGTTATCTCCACCAGCAACCTCGCCGCCCATCTGCAAGGCATGGCCAGCGATCACACCGATGTGGCAAAAGTTACCCGATACTATGCGCACGCACTGGCCCGCGGGTACAACAACACCGTGGCTTATCGAAAATCCGGCCTGCTGCCGGAGGACCAGGTTGTCGATCTCTATTTCAGGGATTTTATGGCTGATCAGGTGGGTACAGTGCGCCGCGCGTACGAACACTTTGGCCTGACACTCCCGGACAGCGCGGCGGCAGCCATGCAGGCGTTTCTCGACGACAACCCGGCAGACAAACACGGCAGGCATATTTACAGTCTCGCCAATACCGGCATGGAGGAACAGGAGTTGCGCGCCTTGTTTACGGAGTACGAAACCTACTTTAACGTTCCCCGCGAACCACTGTGAGTGAGGGTCGCTCGCACACTAAGGAGGCGGTATGAAATTCTGGCAGGCCATTACCTGGGCGGAGACCGATCAGCTGGTCGAGATCGCCCGTTTCGCCGAGGAAGTCGGGTTTCACGGCCTGATGAGCGGCGACCACGCCGTCTATCCTGAGTCCATCGCCCCTGATTACCCGTATTCAGGCACCGGCCTGCCGCCGATGCAGCCCAGCGATGAGTACCCGGACCAGGCCGCCATATTTGGCGCAATGGCCGCAGTAACCCGCAACCTGCATTTCACCTGCGGCGTCTATGTGCTGCCGCTGCGCAACCCGCACGAAGTGGCGCGTGCCGCTGCCACGCTGGCCATCATCAGTGACAACCGCTTCATTCTCGGCGTGGGTGTGGGCTGGATGAAGGAGGAGTTCGACATCTACGGCGTGGATTTCCGACAGCGCGGCAAGATCACTGACGAGATGATCGGTGTCTTGCACGCGTTGTGGCAGGGTGAAATGGTGGAGTATCACGGCGAGTTTTTCGACTTCCCGCGTGTACAACTCAGCCCGGCTCCACAATGCCATCCGCCGGTCTATATCGGCGGTGCGAGTGAAGCTGCACTGCATCGTGCCGCCCGCATCGGTGATGGTTACATCGGCGCGGGGACAGCGCCGGAGGATGTGGGTACACTACTGGCAACGCTGGCGGAGCTCAGGAAGCGCTACCACCGCGATCACCTGCCATTCGAGGAAATGATCGGGGTCACCGCCCCACCCGATCTGGATCTATACCGCCGTCTGGCGGATGATGGGCTGCACAGCACGGTCGCACCGCCATTCCGATACGCGCTGGCAAAAAAGCATACGACGCTTGACGAGAAAAAGCGCTCGATGGAACACTTTGCTGAATCGATTATCCGCCACTTTGGTACCCGTGTATGACGGCACCCCCCACCCCTGTTTCCAAGTACAGCAAGACCCGCTTCACCGCCCCGGGTGGCAACGGCCCCGAAATCAGCCACGATATCTATCGGCTCGGTAGCGGAGCACCCGTGGTGATCATCCAGGAACTGCCGGGCATCGGCCCGCAAACCCTGCATCTGGCGGATGCGTTCGTTGCGCGGGGGTTTGAGGTGATACTGCCGCACCTGTTCGGCCCGCTGGGTAAAATCAGTATGGGGGGCAACCTGCTGCGGGTATTCTGCATGCGCAGGGAGTTCAGCCTGTTCGAGGCAAACCGATCCAGTCCTATCGTCGACTGGCTGAGAGCGCTGTGTCGCGATATCAGAGCCCAGGGTGATCATCCTGGCGTCGGGGTTATCGGCATGTGCTTGACCGGCAATTTCGCTATTTCACTGATGGGTGATGACAGCGTACTGGCCGCAGTCAGTTCACAACCGTCAATGCCGCTGATGAAAGCCAGCGAACTGCATATGTCAGCCGATGAGATTGAGGGGGTTCGCCGAAGGATCGATTCCACGGCGCCTATGCACGCCTATCGCTTTGCGGGGGACCCACTCTGTAACGCTCAGAAATTCGAAGCCATCGACAAGGCTTTCAACGACAGCGATAACACGCGTATTGTGAATCATACCCTGCCGGGAAAGGGTCACTCGGTCCTCACCATCGATTTCGTTGATGAGCAGGGGCATCCCACTCGCGAGGCGCTGGACAGTATTCTCAGCTATTTTTCAGCGCAGTTGCAGTGAACTGCTGCAGAGGCTGTAGCCTCTCCCACCGCCCGGCGCTAACTCAATGATGAAGTTTCGCTATAGCGAACTGCTGCGCTGCCCACTGGAGCAGAGTGCAATGCAGGTGAAAGACGGTCAGTTGCGGTGCGAGAAAGGGCACTGTTTTGATATCGCCCGGCAGGGCTATGTCAATTTGCTCGGGCCGGGCGACAAGCGCAGCCGGGACCCGGGCGACAGCAGGGATATGGTGGCTGCGCGGCGTGAATTCCTGCAATCTGGACACTATGAACCGGTGGCTGAAGCGCTGGCTGTATCGGTGTCCCGGCTTATCGGCCGCGATGCCGTCATCGCCGATGCCGGTTGCGGTGAAGGCTACTATCTGGAAAAGCTGCAACAGCACCTCGATCTCGATGCCGGTGCTGCGACACTGATAGGCTTCGATATCTCCAAGTGGGCTGTGCAGGCAGCGACGCGGCGTATTCAGGCCACATGGCTGGTCGCCAGCAACCGGCGCATCCCTCTGGCACCGGGCAGTGTAGACTGCCTGCTCTGCCTGTTCGGCTTTCCAGTATTCGACGCTTTTATGACTGCTCTGCAACCCGGCGGCACCTTGTTACTGGTCACCGCCGGCCCACGACACCTGATAGAGCTGCGTGAAATCCTCTACCCCACTATCAAACACAGCGAATCCGCTGTCGTGCAACAGGCGGTAGACGCGGGATTTGTGCAAGGTCATTCATCCTCGCTGCAGTACACCACCGCGCCGCTGCGCCAGCGGGAGATCAGCGACCTCCTGACCATGACACCCCACCTGTTCCGCGCCAGTCACGAGGGGAAACTGCGCGCGGCGCAATTACAGAATTTTCCTGTCACTGTAGACGTCCGTGTCCAACTGCTGCACAAAAACCCGCCGGGGTAAGAACGGCCTGATTACACGTCGCCCGGCGCTACAACTCATCAGGCACGTTGTAAAGGGTTTGGTAGCGTTTGAATAGCGGTCGGTCGCGAGTCTTGCTGGCGTCGATCTCGTAGCGATGCGCGCCGAACTTGCCCTGCGGCTTGTGTTCAAGATAATCCAGCATGCGTGACCGTGCGGCGTCGTGAAAAGGCATTCCGAAGTGGTCGTAGATATTGGCGATGCATGAGATGGGATCATCTATCAAATCCTGGTAGCGCGAGTCGACTATATTTGTCGACGGAACAACGCCCTGCTCCCGCTGTTGAATGACACGCTCCAGCCGCTGCGCCGTGGCATCGCCCATGATGATATTGTCAAACAACTGCGCGTTGAAAGGCTGGTCGCTGCGCATGTAATACAGGGTACCCATCAGGCTGGCGGTCGATGCCATGCATTTGATGGGGTCGCGATGGGTTTGCACAATGCGTGCATCCGGATAGACCTGCAACAGCGTATCGAGATGCACCTGGTGCTCCGGGGCTTTCAGCAGCCAGCGCTTGCGCGGGTTTTTCCACTGTAGTATCTGCAGCACCCTCTTGTGGTATTTATATACCGGGGTAAAGTCCGCCGCCAGACACCAGGCACTGTAACTGTTTGTCTGGTGTAGCGACGCGCAGTGATCGCTGATGAAAGTTCCAGCCATTAACAAGCCACACTCTGCAGGAATATCACCGCGCATCTCATGCATGCTGGCAAATTCAGGTGCCACACGGCTCCACTGCGTAAACAGCTTGTCGGCCTGCTCAATACGGGGGTCGGTGCGGTAGGTGGCTGCTTCCGGAGGAGGACAGGGTTGCAAGGCCTCCCACATCAGCGGCACCCCGACCTCGGGATCCTGTGACAGGAGTTCGAACAGTATCGAGGTTCCCGAGCGAGGCAGGCCGACAATCACCATGGGCGCAACGATTTCCTCATCCAGTATCTGTGGATGTCTCTTCAACGTATCCACCACCTGCAGGCGCGCACTCAACCACAGGATAATGTCACTCCTGGCCATCAGGCGGCCCATCAGTGTCAGCTGGCCCTCTTCCTCCAGTGAACGGATAAGCACGCCGAACGGCTCCCTCCACAGGTCATCACCGAAATCGTCGAGTCCGGTAGAGCGGCAGGCATGGTGGATCAGCGACGCCTCGTCCAGCGGCACAACCGCCTCGAGGTTGAAGTAGCTCCCCTCTTGATTCACGGTGCTGAGCCACTGGGGGTGCGGGGGAGGTATCCACATCGGGCCGCTGGTATTACTCATCAGGTTTCCTGAATGTTCTAGTAGCCAAAGCGCCTGATTACACCGCTGCGGCGCGCCGCCAACTGTCGCCTTCGTTGTTCTGGACTGATGGAGCGGACATCAGCGGGCAAACAGGATGACAGTTTCTCCAACTTCATCTGCGTGCACTGCGGGATGGGATAGTGCTCAGCCCCGATCCAGCGCACCGTGATATAGCCCTCCTGGTGTCCCGAGGGGTCCAGCCAATTGGGTACACCGGGGTCCTGGTGTGACACCACCAGGATCAACTCACCATCACTTTCCAACTGGGCATGATGGCAGTTGGTGCTGCACAATCGGTAGCGGTAATCCATAGTCTCCCACCAGCAGTTGCCAAACTCCACCGCCCAGTAATTGGCTGCGGGAGGTGTCACCCGAACGACCAGCACTTCATCCTCGGGCACCTGCCAGTAGCAGATCAGTGGCTCACCACCGGGGGTGGCATCAATGGCGTTGTCGTCCAACTGCCGATAGGACAGAAACCGATTCGGCTGCACCTTCCACTTGCCCAGCATCTCAGCCCAGTACACCGTTGAATCCCGCACCCATGCGACTGCGTCCGCCAGACCTTTTTGTAGGTCTGCCACGCTCAGCATCGGGTTGTGCTCCAGTTCACCCAGGCGATCGATTCGCGCCGTCATTGGAACCTCATTTTCCCAGTCGGCAAAAAACTGCCTGATGGTAACGCGCCAACTCCCGGGCGTGGTCCGTATCCAGTTGCCTGCATGCTCGTGAGGGCTCAGGACGATCTCGAACACACCGTCTGCCGCCACCTCGATATCACTGTCGATCAGATTGCCCGCCACCGCCCCTCCCCAGGGGGTGGGTCCATCCTCAACCACTGTAACGGCAAAGTAGCGGGCGGTACCGCGCAGGCCGCTGATACGGTAGGTGTGTTCACCATTGATCGGGGCGCCGACATACAACGCATCCGTGTTGTCGCCGCCCTGTTTGCGCAGCGGGTCAAAATAATGCAGCAACTCCGGAAAATCCGGGTTGTTATTCTCCAGATGGAACTGCAGGGCAAGAGACATATTCCTCGCCAATAGCCGCAAGCCCTTGGCACGGTCAATATCGTGGTTGGGTGTGGTATCACGGAACACCAGATCACCCGCGCGCTTCAATTGATCACAGAAATCTTCCCAGCTCGCTTTCAACTCGGCATCGTGCGGGTTGTCTCCAAACATAGGAATCCTCGCTCACTGAATCCGCGATAATAACCGCCGGTTTCACCCGCCGGAGATGGTGTCAACCAGCAATCCGGAATGTACGGCGTCAACATCAGTATCCGCGATTGAGCGCAACAGTGAAAGGGGCGAGCGCTCGATCCTGCTACCGGGCCAGCGGTCAGTCAAGATTAGTGAACTGGTGGTACTGGCATGAACTTGTGCAGCACGAGGAGAAACGATTAAGCTAACGCGGGCACACAGCAACCGCCCCTTCCTGCACATGCCCGACAGCGGGCATGTGCAGTTATCGACAATAATACGAGGCACGCATCCATGGATGTCAAACTGTCAGCATCGCCCCAGGGTCCCCTGAAGGGTATCCGCGTCATCGATATCACCTCCATGATTACTGGGCCGCTTTGCAGCCAACAGCTGGGCGACCTCGGCGCCGATGTCATCAAGATCGAACCAACCCATGGAGAGATCTCCCGCTGGATGTCGCCACCGCAGAAGGCTGGGCTCACTGGTTTTTACGTACAGATGAACCGCAATAAACGCAGTCTTTCACTGGACCTCAAGAGCCCCGAGGGTATTGCTATCATCAAAAAGCTGGCACAGACAGCGGATATCCTCGTCGAGAACTTTCGCGGGGGAGTACCCGACCGGCTCGGCATTGGTTATGAGGATTTGCGTGCCGTGAACGACAGGCTGGTCTATGTGTCGATTACCGGCTTTGGCCCCACTGGGCCGTATTCCCACAAACCTGCCTACGACCCGATTGCACAGGGATTGGTCGGCATGATGCACATACAGGGCATGCCGTTTGGCGGCAAACCGCAACTGATCCAGTCGGCGATCGTCGACAAGACCACTGCCACCACTGCAGCCGGTGTGGCAATGGCTGCGCTGTACGCGCGCGACCGCCCCGGCGGCACCGGCAGGGGCCAACGTGTCGATGTCCCTATGATTGACGCCTGGGCCACAAACTCGCTGGCTGACCTGATACCGGTCGACAGCTTCGTCCCCAATGACATGCAGGATCCGCAACCACTGGCCGTTTTGCGCACATTTGAAACCATGGATGGTTTCGTGGTGGGCATGGCACTACAGGACAATCATTTCCAGAACTTATGTCACGCGCTGGAATGCACAGAACTGCTGGAGCGGGAGGGTATGCGAAATGTTGGGGAGCGTATCAGCGACTTTGCTCCCTGGCTGGATGCGATCGGGGAAGTCATGAAACGCTTTACCACCGATGAGCTGCTGTCCCGACTGGATGCCGTGGGAGTCCCCTTTGGCCCGGTGAAGACCGTGCGTGAATTCGCCGAAGATCCACAGGCAAGACACAACCGCACTATTTTCGATGCGGAACACCCCGACCCGGAGGCCGGGACCCTGCGTTATGTGCGTTACCCAGGACACCTGTCTGAAACACCGGCCGCCCTGTACCGCCACCCACCAAGACTTGGCGAACACAGCAGGGAAATCCTGAGTGAGGCGGGGTACAGCGACGCAGAGATCGATCAACTGGCAGCGGATGCCGTGATTGGCACGCCTTAGCGCCAGTGCCGCCGGGTTACCGAGTGTCAGTGGTGTATTCGAACGGTCCGGCGACCCGCCACGACGCAGGCCAGGCCGAGCAGCAGTAATGCCAGCGCCGAGGGCTCCGGGACCGAGATGCCGTCGTCTTTGAATGCGTAGTTTCTCTCCACACCCTGGGTGAGGTTGTCCCGCACAAAGGCCGAGGCGGAACCGCCCACGTCGCCTATCGTGAAATCGTTCGTGGGACCGTAGAACTGGCCGAGGTATTTGTTGGAGTAGTCCTCCGCAAAGAGAGCGCCACCATAGCCGATGATGTCATACCACGCCATGTTATTGATATTGGCTACACTGTCGTCCACTGTTGAAATACTGTAGTCGGATGCATTCCCACCGAACAGCAGGGCCGCCGCTTCCTGTCCCGTGTAAGCCAGCGGCCCATCTGGCGGGGTATCGGACCAGATAGGAGCACTCGGGTCTGCCACATCCCAGTAGCCTACAAATATCAACGCGGCATGAGCTGAGTTGTTCATGGACAGCGCTGCCAGCGCCAGCACCAGTATCGACACAAATTGCTTCATGGACGTCTTTTCCACCGCTCGTTTTCTATTGTTGGTAAAGGGTCGAAGGCATGCGATATTCATGCCACTATTTTTTATTGTTTTATATCAGTTGCTTACCAAACATCGAGCGCGCGTCCTCTCCCAAGTGTAAAAGAAGCGGACGGTGCGGGAGACGGCGCAAAACGCGCCAGCAGGGGCACAGCAGGGACATTCCATCGTCGAAACGGGGTGGCACCACCAACAAGCCCGCCCCTATTGCTGGTGCCCGTCAATGTCGCGGCGCGGCAGACCTGCTGCACCCGCGCGGTTGCTGGCGGCGGCACAAAGCTGTGCCGAGCGCAGCGGGTTTGCATCCAGCCCGTTGGTCAGCAAACAGAATGAGATGCCACTGGCAGGGTCGCCCCAGGCCACCTGCCCCCCGACCCCCTGGTGACCAAAGGCCCGCTCCGAGACACGGCTACCCATACCCCGGTACGGCTTATACCGGTCATCGCCAGCGATGACCACACCCAGACCGTAATTGGCGGGAGCGCCGGTCATCGGGTCCGGAAGGTGAACCCGCACCCTGCCGAGCGTGCCTGCAAGGAACTCCGGCCGCCACACTGTTCCGGCATTTCGCATCAGCGCCTGGTAAAACATCGCCACATCGGCCGCAGTGGAAACCGCACCGCCACCGGGGACGCCCAGCGCTCTCACCTCGGGGTCATTGAACATCAACAGTGACGAGTCGGCCACAATCGGCCACTCCTGGGCACCGCCGAAAAGACCGCGTATTTCCGAGGAAGAGGGCGGCGCCCCAACACACTGCAAAGTCGCAATATTGCGCTGCTCCGGACGCGCAACACCCAGTCGTAAGTGCTCGAGACCGAGGGGTGCCATAATGTGCTCACGCAGGTAATCGCGATAATCAAAACCGGACACCGACTCAATCAGTTCGGCCAGCACCCAGTGCGCCGATAACGGGTGGTACTCCATGCGGCTCCCCGGTTGCCAGTTCAAGCGCCACTTGCGCATTTCCGCGACTCTTCCCTGCCGAGTCCACCACTGCGGAGTCGACAGCGGCGCACGGGGAAATCCGCCCGTGTGGCACAGCACCTGCTCTACCGTGATGTTCTGTTTACCGTTGCCTGCGAAGTCCGGGATATAGTGTGCTACAGGTTTCTCGGCGTCTAAGAGGCCCTCGCCCATCAAGCGCCAGATCGCGGCAGCCACTACAGGTTTGGTACAGGAAAAAATCGTGTATCGCGTCTCGTTGTCTGCCTCACCCAGCGTTTCGAACACAGCCAGTTTGCCATGGCGGGCAACCGCGAATTGCAGTGATGGCAGCGGACCTTTTTCCACAGCATGCTGCAGTCGACTGCGCAGCTTGTCGATTTCCCTGTCGTTCAAACCCAGTTTGCCGATTGCAACTTCCCCCATCCGGACATCACCACAGACTCCATACGCAGCTTCAACCAGCTTGATGCCATCCTCCTCGCAACGTGCAAGAAGATTGCCCCCAATCAGAAGCGCGATGAATTATAGGTAAAGTACCCCCCGAGCACCACGATTCGCGCGTGAGAGTGCGCAGGGTAGCCATTTTCGCCAAGCTGGTACTACTCTTGCATTACATGAACCAAAGCCGCAGAATTCCGCCATGAAAATTCTCATCCAGATCACCCTTTCGTTAGCACCTTTCCTGCTCCCACTCACAAGCCTTGCCGCCAGCGACTACCCCCCCCAGGTGAAGACCGTTGTCGAACAGCGATGCATGGTGTGCCACGGCTGCTACGATGCGCCCTGCCAGTTGAAACTGGATGCCTGGGCCGGTATGCAGCGCGGCGCCAGCAAAGAGCAGGTGTATTCCCTGCGCCTCAAGGCCGCGCCACCGACCCGGTTATTCGAAGACGCCCAGACGACCGAGGAATGGCGCAAGAAGGGCTTTTACCCGATTTTAGATGAGGAGGCCCCCGAGCACGGTGTCATTGCCCGCATGTTAGCCCTGAAACAGCAACACCCCCTGCCGGTCGGAAATGTCCTGCCGGAGACCATTCCTCTGGGCCTGGACCGGGAGCAGCAGTGCACTAAACCCGAGACATTTGACACATTCGCTGCAAACTACCCGCTGTGGGGGATGCCGTACGGGCTGCCCGCCCTGAATGCGAAGGAACATGAGACCCTGAACAACTGGCTGCTGGAGGGCGCCCGCGGTATTGCCGTCGACGCACCGACTGCAGAAGAGAAGGAGGCAGTGCATCACTGGGAGTCATTTTTCAACGGCGAGAGCCTGAAACAGCAGCTGATGTCCAGGTATATGTACGAGCACCTGTTCACTGCAAACCTCTATTTCTCCGAGTTCGGTGAGAGTGGCGGCTACTACACACTGGTGCGGTCACGCACACCTCCGGGGCAACCGATAGAGGTTATCGCCACGCGGCGACCTTACGATGACCCAGGCACAGGCAAGTTTTTCTACCGATTGCAGCCGCTGCGCACAGCTGTACTGGCAAAGCGGCATATGCCCTACGCATTGAATTCGGCACGCATGTCGCGCTGGCAATCGCTGTTCCTGGACCCGGATTACACGGTCAGCGCCCTTCCCTCCTACGCGACGGACACCGCCTCCAACCCGTTTATTACTTTCCGCGAATTGCCACAGAGTTCCCGCTATAAATTCATGCTGGATGAAGCCCAGTTCACCATTATGGGGTTTATCAAGGGGCCGGTTTGTCGCGGCCAGGTCGCCCTGAATGTGATTGATGACCATTTCTGGGTCGTGTTTCTCGATCCGGACAGGAAAGGGGTTCAGGAGAATGCCGAGTTCCTGGCGAAGGAAAGCAAAAACCTGCGCCTGCCTGCAGACAAACTGGGGGGCGCACTGGTTTCTATCATTGAGTGGCGCGGTTACTCACGCGAGCAACTGAAATTCCTGAAAGCGAAATTCGAGTATATCCAGAAAATGACAGGGCCTGAGGGTACCAAAGTCAATCTGGACCTGATTTGGGACGGTGATGGAGAGAACGATAACGCCGCTCTCACCGTATTTCGGCATGACAACAGCGCATCGGTGGTAAAGGGCTTTGTCGGCCAGCAACCGAAAACGGCATGGGTGATTGACTACTCCTTGCTTGAGCGCATTCACTACCTGCTGGTTGCCGGCTATGACGTATTTGGCAATGTGGCGCACCAACTTGAAACACGCCTCTACATGGACTTCCTGCGCATGGAAGGCGAACAGAACTTCCTGTTCTTTCTGCCGCCACAAGAACGCATTGTCCTGCGGGATTTCTGGTACCGGGAAGCAGAGGAAGAAGCACTGCAGTTTGTCATGACAGATTCAGTCGCTTTTGACCGCACTACAGACATCCAGTACAAAACTGCAGATCCCAAGAGCGAGCTGTTGTCCATGTTGCAGCAGCGTTTGGCTGGCGCGACCGCCGATCGCTATCAACCGGCAGACTCAGCCTTTGACAAACTACAGACGTTGCAGGGAACTCCTTTCAGCCTGATGCCCGAAGTGGCCTTCATCGAGGTCGTCAGCAGCGATTCCGATAGCCACGCCTATTATACGATTGTGCACAACGACGCCTTTTTGAACAATGCGCAAGTATTCCATGAGGATCAGCGCCGTGTCCCGGAAGAGGACTACCTCACCGTGGTAAAAGGCTTTATCGGCTCTTATCCAAACGCATTTTTTCAAGTGCCGGAAAGCGAACTGGAAGCGTTCGTAACGGCCATAGAATCCATGCGCAATGAGACCGACTATGCGAGCCTTGTGTCGTTTTATGGCATAAGACGCAACCAGGAAGCGTTCTGGCCGCTCTCGGACAAGTTTCATTCCCACTACCAGAAAACCTTCCCCAGAGAAGCCGGCCTGTTTGATTTGAACCGCTACCAGAATCGCTGATAATCTGGCTCGCTCACGACCGGACTGGGCCCTGCTGGGGGATATGAATTCATGGCGGCTTCAACATCAAACATCATACTGGTTGGAATGCCGGGGGCGGGTAAAAGCACTGTTGGTGTGATCCTCGCCAAGAGGATGTCGTATGTTTTTCTCGATACCGACATACTGATCCAGGCTGAACAGCAGCGCTCCTTGCAGGATATCGTCGATAACGAGGGTCATCTTGCACTCAGGAAAATCGAAGAGGATACCCTGCTCTCTCTTCACGTTCACAATCATGTGATTGCCACAGGCGGCAGCGCTGTCTACAGCGAAGCCGCAATGCTACATCTGAGTGCGATTGGAACCATCGTCTTCCTTGACATTGATTTATCTACACTGGAGCGCAGAATAAGCAATTTTGGCACCCGCGGGCTTGCCAAACGGCCTGAGCAGAGTCTCTCGGACTTGTTTGTTGAGCGCGAAGAGTTATACCGTAAATACGCAGATATCTCAGTGCCCTGCTCGGCCCTCACACAGGAAGAAGTTTGCTCAACAATACTTGAACGGCTCAGCGGCTACCAACCGGACCGATCGCATTCTGGCTGAGGTCAGGGGGCACCATCGGCACCGCAACCAGTAGCCATCAGCTACCATATAACTCTAAAAAAACCACCATTTGCAATCCAACCGTTTGAGGTGATTCCATGCACACGATTAGCAAGTTCATCGTGAGCAGCGTTCTCATTTGTACACCACAGCTAGCGCTTACTATCGATGCGACCGAGGAAATAAAAGTGACACCTTTGCTGAAAACACAGGAAAGTTGGGATGGAAAAAAAATAGCCTACCCCACGGGCACAGCAGAAGTGACCGCAATGCAGGTTGAAATCGCACCAGGTGCTGAAACGGGCTGGCACCTGCACCCGGTGCCCTCATTTGGCATGGTGCTTGAAGGTGAACTCGAGGTTGAGCTTGAATCAGGACAAACTTTGCTACTGAAACAAGGAGAGGTGGCTGCGGAGACTGTGAACGTATATCACAACGGTCGATAACGTAAATTATATTTCGCACATTTTTTTGAAGGGGGTGGCCCCGGTTTGTTAAAACTGTAATCGCCAAACCACAGTAACGAACCAAAAGAGGACCACCCGCATGAACGATAGCACAAAGCCATTGAGCAAAGTGATACGAATTGACGAGAGCGAGATCCGGGGTCACCTGGATGAGATGGTCAGGGGCACCGTGGAGGAAACCCTGAACGCAATGCTGGACGCGGAGGCCGATGAGATGTGCAATGCCCAGCGATACGAGCACTCCCCAGATCGCGTTGATACGCGCGCTGGCAGCTACAAACGAAAGCTCCATACCAAAGCCGGAGAGGTCGAGGTTAAGATGCCGAAACTGCGCAAGCAGACCTTCGAAACAGCCATTATCGAGCGTTATCGGCGG
>JAGRIE010000031.1 GCA_020443425.1 Halioglobus sp. | reverse complement strand
GTTTGCTTTGTCATGTTTCACCTCTGTAGCGTAGTTTACTCGCTTCAGTCGGTGTCCATCAGTGGTGGGCAGGATCACGCTTTGAAGATTTAGCGGACTTTATCGAATGCTACAACCCGAAAAATCCGTCTAAACGCAAAGAGACCTGGCACCCTGAGAAGAATCCAGAAGGCCGCTGGCGGAAATATGGTGTTGCGGAATTACTCGCACGCGACAAAACCAGCTTGGATCTATTCTGGCTAAAAGACAAAAGCCTGACTGATTTGGATAACCTTCCGGAGCCAGATGATCTCGCAGAAGAAATTATTGAAAACCTGGAAGCTGGGTTAAACAGTTTCCGGGAGGTGCTGAGTGGCTTGTCTACAAAATAATCCGCCAACTATTTTTGTGCGGAAATGGTTGGGCACTGCTAGTGCCCGACCTGCAATACCCCGTATGCGGTCTGAATGGCATTTTTCAGCACCCACTTGGGCAAGCCGGTTTCTTCCTTTAGCACCCGATAGGTGTCCCTGGCGAATTGTTACTTTTCCAATAGTATCAGATAGTTGGCAGTTGCAGCTTCCTCCGCGTGATACTACCCTCGCAGAGCATGAAGGACGCAATTTACCTGCTGTTTCATTTGCTCACCATCCTGGCTAAGTTAATTAGACCCGGTGGCAGCCGAACAGTTATCGCAGAAAACCTGCTACTGAAACAACAACTGATCATCCACAGTAGATCCCGGCAGCGAGCGCCCAACCTGACCACACAAGATCGTACCCTCCTCGGTTTCCTGTCTTTATTCTTGAATCCCAGACGCATTGTCAGAACAGCCATAATCATCAAGCCTTCCACCCTGCTGTCATTCCATAACGCCCTGAAGAAACGAAAGTACCGACTACTGTTCTCACCACATGGCGGGAAGAAGCGAGGTCCAAAGGGGCCGTCCAAAGAAGTCATTGATGCCATCGTTGCGATGAAGCGGCGCAATCCACGATACGGCTGTCCCCGCATCGCCCAGCAGATCAACCTGGCTTTTGGTCTGGAACTCAACAAAGATACTGTGCGCAGAATTCTCGCCAGCCACTACAAGCTAGACCCCGACAACTGCGGACCCTCCTGGCTTACAACTATCGGCCATACAAAGGACAGCTTGTGGAGCGTAGACTTATTCCGCTGTGAATCGATAGTAATGAAGGGCCACTGGGTAATGGTCGTGATGGACCAGTACACCCGCAGGATTATCGGACTTGCAGTCCATGCTGGAAACGTCGATGGTCCGGCACTCTGCCGCATGTTCAACGAGGCAACTTCACTACAGGGTTTTCCAGATCGAATTAGTACCGATAACGATCCGCTATTTCAATACCAACGATGGAAAGCGAATCTACGAGTATTGGACATCGAAGAGATCAAGTCTCTACCACATGTACCGATGTCGCATCCATTTGTTGAGCGATTGATCGGCAGTGTCCGGCGGGAACTGCTGAATCAGACCCTATTCTGGACTGCGGCTGATTTGGAGAACAAGCTTCGGGATTATCAGGCTTATTACAATGAGCACCGGTGCCATTCAAGCCGAGATGGCGCGACTCCGATGAAGCGCGATGGCAAAAAGGCTGTCGATATCAATAACTACAGGTGGGAGAGGCATTGTCGCGGGTTGTTTGAGTTGCCAGTGGCGGCCTGAAATTGGAATTCGCCAGGGACAGGCTATCCTGCCCATACTCAGCAGCAATATTACTCCCGACTGGCGCACACTAAGTCGCGGAACCTGTGTGCCACGGTCAAGATGTGGATTAGCTCTGCCGACTATTCCATGCTTGCAAAAGCTGTGCTTCCCGTTCAGGCGATATACCGACGACGAAGTTCTGCTTCTTCGGCGGCAGTTCGAGATACCACTCGAGAACATCTATTGCGGTCTGCAATTTTGGACGCTCTCGCAAACCATGTTGCCTGGCTTTTTCAACACTCAGCAGGCCAGCGCCGGATGCATTCTCCCGGCTGGGCACCCAAAAGGGGATATCTACCACCTCTTGAGCACGCAAAAATGCGCTATCGACCCACACCAGCGACGACGCCGTATCCGCGGCCACCTGACAGTCCTCAATCATCAACTCCATGTTGTAGCCAGGCACGGAAGTCGCTGTGTAGGTGCCGTATACCGAGTTCTCGGCACAGTAGATAATCCATTGCGCCAGATCCCGAACATCAATATATTGCACTGGATCAGAGGGCTTGCCGGGTGCCAGAATCTCCCCACCTTGCGTAGCGCGGCGCGTCCAGTAGGGATAGCGAAAATGCGCATGGTCTCCAGGACCTACAATAGTATCTGACCGAATAGACGTTGTTTTGCCCGGGAAGGCTGCTTCCGCAGCCATTTCGCACGCGTGTTTACTGGCACCATAGGCCTGGAACGGACTGTAGGAAGAGAATTCCTCGTCATCCATCCTGTAGACCGGGGAATTCTCATCTACATCGGGTTTGCTGAGATCCTTATACACCGCGACGGAGGAAACAAAGATGTAATGATCCGCGTTAGGGGCGAGCAGTTCTGCGCTGTTTTTAACATGAACCGCGAAAAACGCCGACGTATCGATGACAACATCCCACTTTCGTCCCTGCAGGACTTCCAGCTTTCCCGCGCGATCACCCTTCAGCGTTTCAAGGTCCGGAAACAAATTTGGCCCCGATTTCCCGCGGTTGAATAACGTCAGGTTGTGCCCTTTTTCCAGCGCAGCCTGGACCAGATGAGGCCCGAGGAAACCGGTGCCACCGAGAATCAAAATATTCAATCCTGATCGGGGCGCAGGACTTTCGCCAGCAAGAGAGGGCAGCGTGGCAATGCCAGCAAGACCAACCAGGCTGTACTGGGCTAATTGTCGGCGAGTTAGTTTCATATCAAAGTCTTTAAAGTCACAAACCCAATTGTATAGCAGACCGAGTTAAACTCTTCTACCGGTAAGTATTCGATTTTTTATCGTTATCACACAAATGGCGAGGCTATAGGTCGATTTTTCTGTCCAGAATGCTCAAACATTGACAAGTTCCTGTTGTGAAAGCACTTTGAGCCCTCTCGCTATGTTGATGTGGATATTGGGGTTTTCATGATCCCTCTCAGATATTTCTGGGAAAAGCTCGCCACCCACGTCATCACGCATGAAGAAAGCATTGAACCCCAAACTGTTGCGACCGATCAAACGGTAGCCTTTACTCTTTGCCAGTTTGTTGAATGCCGCTAGGGAGGCACCGCCGTACATTGTCCAGTTTCTTAGTATCCGCGTACCATCCGTTGGGTCATCATCGATGTGATCTTCAAGAGGCAGCCACCTCGACGTGAAATCATCGCTATAGGGAACCGTCACCGGCTTGTCACCCATTTGCAGGTTGATTTCTATTAGAACTACTCGGGGTGAAATCACGGAGATAGCATCCCATATCCAGTAGTCGACTCCATCCATATCAAGGCTCAGTAGATCAATCTCACCGCTAAACCCGGCGTCTTGAATAATAGTGTTCACATTACTGCGGTTAATCCAGCGCTGTAAAAACTGGGGAGGATCAAACTGTGTACTATTGTTTGCTCGAAAGAACGCTCTGCCATGTTTCACGTTACTTTCATCGCCATCCACCAGCAAAGCATTCCACCCGTGGTTAACTATGAGGTTTGCTGAATTGGATTCTATGCCATTGCCTGCGCACATCTCCACAACGCGACTATTGGTCACACCAACAAGAGAAAAGATGTAATGCAAAATACCGTCTTCGCCAAACTGTGAGAAGTTGCGAAACTCTACGGCTGAAAAAGGTAGCGTCTTGTTCGTCTTCGCCAGTGCTTGATACTGCAACGTCAATAGTTGTTGTGTGCCTTTATCGGGTCCATTCTGGGAGATAGAAAGTAGTTTGATATCGCGACGTAAACCCTGTATCTCCTGATCCATGCCGTCGATGCGCTTCATAAGTTTGTCCTGATGATGCCGGACGGCGTTCAGCCTCTGTAACAGGACGTCGATTCCAAGCTTCTTTGAGATCTCTAGCCATTTGATTTTGAAATACGTCAAGGCGACTCTCCTTATCGAAACGAACGGTTCAAGAATAGCATCAACACAGATCCGGTGTTTTGAGCTTAGCGCAAAGAAGCGCTGATTGTTTTCTTTGCCCAATAAGCGTGGAGCATAGAACGAACTGTCTTTCTCAGCTGTCAATCTTCCGATCGGGATAGCGTAAATTATGTTTCGCACATTTTCCAAGGGGGGGTGGCGCGAGTTTGTTAAAACTGTAATCGCCAAACCACAGTAACGAACCGAAAGCCCCCCCTGTCGAACGATAGCACAAAGGCATTGAGCAGGTACTGCCACGTTTACTCCTCTAAGCGAGTGAAACCTGCCCCTCGACCTTAGACCTCCATTCCGATTATCTGCCTCCGCCCCCTTTTCACCGGAATTCCGGGAAAGGGCGGTCCGCATGCTGCTGGATCACAAATCTGAGTACGACTTGGAGTGGGCAGCGATGACCGCCATCGCGGTCAAGCTGGGCTGTACGCCCGAGACTCTACGGCAGTGGTTCAGACAGGCCGAGAAGGACCTTGGGATCTTCAGTATCCCGGTGGCTCATATTGAAACGGAAGTAGAGCCAAATGGCGCAGGACACGATAGCGCGGGGAATCGGAGACGTTTGTAAGTATTTATTCGCAGATTAACTCATCTCGGTGTGTAGTGGCTCAGGAATCAGGTCGCGATGAGCGACTCCATAGCTACTCAGCTTGTCTGTCACGACCTTCCCAGGCTGTTCGCCATTTGATCGCAATAGGCGTCTGAAGAAGCGTTTTGAAGCAGCTCCATCTCGCCTGGCCTGTAGGTATACATCAACTACATCTCCATACCCAAAGCACTTCGTGGGGCAGGCTCTCCTGATCCACGGCTCTCCACGGATAGTGATGATTCCCATTGATCTGAATGGTCCGGCACACCGGCGAAGACCTCATCGATGTAGCATGTATCGCCGTACCCGCGATGCTTTCGTTTCAATCTTCTGACGTAAAGAGCACCGAATCTGATGCAGAGCCTGCCCAGCGAGCGCAGCGAGTTCTTTGGGCACCAGAGGCGGATAGATTCCCGGGTGACGATGATGCCTCGCTCAGAGAGTAGATCTTCAATATCTGGATGACTCAGCTTGAATCTGAAGTAGAGCCAGACAGCATAGGAATTGATATCGGGCGGGAATCGGTGTCGTTTGTAATTATTTATCCACTGATTCTAACAATTTCGGGGAGTTTACTTGTCATTACCATTTCGAGTAATCTCTGCAACCCGTATCCATTGGCATGCAATCCAGAATTCGCCTGTCCGGGAAATACTAATAAACAAGAAGTGAATGCCATGCCCTCTTATCTGTCTTTTACATCACGAATGTCAGCGTGGCTGGCAGCTTCTATCGCACTGACCTCCCCTCAGCTGCAAGCCCAGGAAGAAGGCACGCTGGCCCTCGAAGAAGTCGTGGTTGTCGCCCAGCGCAGGGAACAGTCAGCCATGGTAGTGCCGTTGACGGTGAACGTATTCAACGCGGAAGACATTACCGAGACCGGTGCGCTGACGCTGCAGAACATTGATGGTTACATTCCCGGCTTCGACGCGGTCGGGGAGACTTTTACCCAGCAGAGGCTGGAGATCCGGGGTGTGTCCAGCCCCGCCATTTCCAGCGGATCGGACCCGTCAGTAGCGACTTTTTATGACGAGGCCTACTTGCCCAGAGCCGCAACCACTATCGCTTTTTCCGACATGGCGCAGATTGAAATACTCAAGGGCCCCCAGGGCACCTTGTTTGGGCGCAACGCGGCGGCGGGCGTCATCAATATAATCCCCAACTCTCCCTCGGACACGTTAGAGGCCTTTGGCAGAATGCGGCTGGGCAATGATGGCAGAGTGCGAGTAGAGGGCATGGCCAATACACCAGTGACGGACACGTTCTTTTTACGGTTCAACGCCCTGACCAACCAGGTGGATGGCTTCGTCGATCAAGAAGGTAGCGCGAAGTACGACGGGGGAAAGCAAGACCACAACACAGCGCGCATCGCCGGATTGTGGGAGATTACAGATTCCACACGCGCGCAGCTTTCCTATGACTGGGATAAGCTGAAGAACGCACCCTCGATGTCAATAGGCTACAGCGAGTGGGCCTACAGCACTGACCCCTTTGACGGGGAAAGTTGCAAACGATGTTATCGACGGAGAAGAGTCACGTGACATGAACGCCTACACTGCCAAGGTGTGGCACGACTTTAATACCGATCTGGCCGGCAAACTGATACTGAACTACCGAGACTTCAATACCACGAATCGTCAGGACGAAGATGGCACTGCGGATAACACCCGTTATCTGGATTCCGATAATCAAGAAGACTCGGACATCTTCTACAGTGAGCTTCAATTCAACTATGCGAACGATAAGTTCGACATTGTCTTCGGCGGGAACTACAGCAAGGAAAACATCAAGCAGACAACAACTGTGACACTTCTTGCGGACTCCATTAGCCGTGAGGTGACCGAGGAGATGAACGACATACTCGGTCTCGAACCGCCGATGGATCACTATTGGAACCCCGAGGAGTACTCCCGGGCATTAAGCCGTATCGGTATCAATGTCTCCCCCGAGGAAATCACTGAATCCGGCGACGAGTATTACAATGAACTATCCAGCTTACTGGGCGAGCCGATGATCTTCGGTCCCTCCTACATGGGTGACCAGTGGCAGGAGAGCATCATTAACAAGGGAGACTTCACCAACTGGGGTGTGTACTTCGATGCTGACTACAGCGTGACCGAGCGCATCAATATTATCGCGGGATTGCGTTACAGCTCGGATAAGAAGGAGTTCAGTTGGCTGATACCGCCCACCAGCTTCAGCGAACTACGCCCAGGCGTACCCAACCAGGTTTTTATCCTGCCGTCTGACCTGCAGTCCGCCGCCACTACCCCGCTGCAAGCCGACGAAAGCTGGAGCAAGACGACCGGACGGATGGTGGCCCAGTATCAGATCTCAGACCAGTTGATGACCTATCTCTCCTATTCCACCGGTTACAAATCGGGGGGCTTCGATTCTCTGGAAATTGATACAGCTTTTACCCCGATCGAACCGGAAGAGTCGGACATGTATGAATTGGGTCTCAAAGGGGACTTGATTCCTGGGCGCCTGCGCACCCAAATATCGCTATTCCAGCTCAATGTAGATAATAAGCAGCGCTCGGTGGAGTCCAAACCTCCGGGCCAGAGCGCCGCTATCCCCAAAGTCATCAACGGGGACCAGACATTCGACGGTATCGAGCTCACCCTGAACTGGCTACCAACCGAGACCGTGGAGTTAGGGTTAGTCACCACCTACCGTAAGCAAAAGGCCGAGTGGAACCCCTTCTACAACTCAGCAGGTGTACTGACCCACGACAAATCTGACGGAGATACCGCTAATAACGTTACCCTCACCGCTGACTGGATGCCGGAAATACCTTGGGGATTACTGCACGTACATGTTGATTACATCTACCGGGAGAATACCCGCTACGAGAGCGACTCGAATTATTTCCCCGAGTACGCGAACTTGCCAGGCTACTTCGACGATGAAAAGCTGTTGAATGGACGCATCGCATGGAGCCGTGATGAGGGCGACTGGGAAGTTGCCCTGTGGGGCAAAAACCTGACCGATGAGCAATATATTACTGATATAAACAACACCAGCCGTTCTTACTTCGGTACGCCTTACGTGCAAATCAATACACCACGCAGCTACGGCATAGAGGTGGCTTACACCTACTGAGCAGTTGATCGGGTATCGACAAGTTAACTCATCCAGACCGAGAATATTTTTCGTGCTGGACTCAGGCAACTGCCCTACTTCATTCACTGAACGCACTGATCCTGAGATTCCAGTAGTGTTCAGCTCCGATTAGGTGCCTTCCCAGATTAAAGAGATTCGATACAGCGGTGTGTGCAGTTATTCACTGGGTCGTTACAGTTGAGCCATGATAACGGTACGGATATGGCCGTCTGGCGCTGGGGAGATGTCCACACTGCTACGTTTTCTCCCCCTTGTGTCCCCGGCAAGGACGCGGCTCGGTGGTTGGGCGGTGGCACACATACGCTGACAGGGTCAGGTGAAACCTTGCAGCGGTGCATTTACGACTTCAATGGACCCTACCAAGCGAACTGCATTCATTCGTGCGGATGGCTGTGGATGTTTCGAAGGTTGAGAAAGTGACAGCGGGCTTTCCCGGGGATGCCAGTGAGCAATGGCTCAGTCGTAGAAAACCAGCGAGTTTAACTGGTCGAACCAATCCTGTATGGGCAGGTTGATCGCGGGTGGGCGAAGATAACTCAGTTATTTTGCCTCCTGTTACTAGTGTAATGAGCCATCTCCCCAGTATTTACGGTAAGCTATATCTCAGGGGCGGCTGTGCCTGCAAGCGATTGTTTCTACAGCCCCTTCTCCAGAGTAGTCGATGTAGAAGAGAGGTGGACAATGCGCCAGTTGAACATAAAGTTGAGTGAATGGCTGGAAACTGTCAATGAACAGGTAGCTCTACACAAAGCACAGGGAGTTGAAGCTACCCCTATCAGCGCGCGCGAAGGTCTCGCCAATCTCACGCGCACGTATGTCGAGCCGGGCCCGGAGATGCCTGCTAGCGAGACACTGGTTTCCGGCAATAAATACAATGTGCCGGTGCGGATCTACTTGCCTGAAAATGCCGCAACGGATACCACGATCATTTTCTGCCACGGCGGAGGCCAGATGTCGGGTAGCGTCTCCGTTTACGACCCCATTTGTCGCCGCATAGCGGATGCCTGCGCGCGTAATCTGGTTTCTGTGGATTATCGGCGCTCACCGGAAAACCCACATCCAGCCGGGGTTGAAGACCTGCTGGCAGTAGTGCGCGGTCTGGGACCTGCGCTGGATAGAAAATCTGTCGCGCACCAGAATCGCTGGATTCTGATGGGTGATTCCGGGGGCGGCGCCATCACAGCAGCCGTTACCAGGCTCCTGCAGCACGAACAACACAATATTACCGCACAGGTGCTCATTTACCCCAGCCTCGACTACACCCTGTCAATGCCTTCTGTCGTGGAAAACGGATCTGGCTATCTATTGGAGAAGGAAAAAATCGACTGGTACTTCGACAATAATTTTCAGGGCGCCGAAAATCGATTGAGTTGTTCGCCGCTGCACGGAGAGTTTACTAAAAACCTGCCGTCAACTCTGATGATTACAGCAGAGTTTTGTCCGCTGCGTGATGAGGGTATTGCCTACGGGAAAAAACTGCGAGAGGTAAATGTCCCACTGGAAACCCTTCATCTCGAGGACATGATTCACACCTTCCTGAACCTGGAATCGCTGGTGCCGGATGCTTGCGCTAAAGTATATCGACATATTGGGGAATTCGTGCGGAAACTTGACTAGTCTTTTGCGGAACTAAAACTCCACTTACAGGCAATCTCAAGGTACTGGCAGTTTCCGGCAACTTAACTCATCCAGACAACAGCAACATCTGGCGGTGCGGCTTAAGCATCCGCCAGGCTCCAAGCGCTGAACCCACTCACTTCGTCGGTGGCTGGCAGGCAGGCATGCTGACCACGCCATACGACGGTGAGCTATGAAGCGCGCTTTTTCAGCTCTTTTTCTATGAACAGCTCAACAGCAATAAATGCAAATGGCGTAATTGAGGCCAGGGCAATCAGCAGCCAGACGACTATCGACCAGCCTTGCCGGTGCGATGATAGCAGCGACAACACCAGGTACAGGAGAAACAGGACACCATGTGCCATGCCGATGGGATACACGAGTTTTCTTGAGATAAAACCCAGTGATACACTCAGTATAAGAAGGAAGGAAATACCCTCTAATAAACTTGCTACTCTAAAAAAACCTAACATTGTTTACCTTCAGTTCTGTACATTTTTGCGTATGAAATTTGGTTTAGATCGACTAATTATGCGGGCCAGTTAGCCAGCTCCCAAGATTGCGGGAACAGTACCAAATTTCTTAGCTCCTTTTGGTCTTCTGTGCTCCTTGATGGAAGATAACACCGTACACCAGCAGGAATTGGGCTAGATAGTACGTCACCATAATCCACTCACGAGCGTTCTCTACGGGATGCACGAACCGATTGATACCAATGAGGCTGTCCGATGTGATAAACAAGACCGCGCCAACAAAAATCATCGCAGAAGGCCTCGCATGCAGCGCGGCGCCCAGTCCCATCAAGGTGATGGCTGCCATATCAATCGCCACAGGGATTTTCATGTCTCCCGTATGGGCCAGGACATAGCCGCTGATCAGGATCAGCGTCGACACTAGCACTGCGGCTTGAATCAATGATCGTGTATTGAAACTACGCCGTGGAATAAAAACCCACGCATAGGTCAGTTGAGCCACCAGGAATGCGCTCACCCCGGCGAGAAACACGCCCAGCTCCAAGCAGACATCCCCAACTGCAGAGAATAACAAAGCACCTAACATCGCAGCCCGTAGCGTCCCGCCAAGGGTTACCCACACTATAAACATCAGTGTGATTATTGGCACAGCCTTCAATATCATCGACCCTGGGTAAGGTGTAAATGAAATAGATGCGACAAAGCCAATCGCGGTGAAAACATAGACCAACAAGGCCTGTCGGTTAACAAGAGGCAATGACAATGCAGACTCTTCAGGATTGTTCAATTTCATCTCAACGAACAGCTACGGGGATTGGGGACAAATCTTCCACGCACACTTACTGTACAGTTGATCTCAATGACTACCGATGGAAGAAGCATTGCCTCGCATTTTTCAGTTGCCAGTGTCGGCTTGAAATTGCAGTCGGCCAGGGACAGGTGAAATGCCACCACCTCTTGCCAACCGCAGGGGTAGCGCGGCTGCTCCAGCTGTTTTATGCTGCCGCGATGTGAACCTTTAATGGAGGATGCCCTTTGGCGGCTGGCCTGGATGCCATGGAGACACTGGCAGCGGCAATCGCTGTCCTGTTTGTCGGCGCAGCTCTACAAACCCGCGTAGGTTTCCTCAAGAATAATAATATACCCGTCCCAGTGGTAGGTGGCCTTATAGTTGCGGTGCTCACCACAGTGGCGTTTCTCGGCTTCGACTTCCGGTTCAGTTTTGATATGGCCATGAAGGAACCGATGATGCTGGCATTCTTTACCACCATCGGTCTGGGCGCGGATTTTCGCTTGCTGGCGCGCGGCGGACCACGACTGCTGTTGTTTGCCGCTATTTGTCTCGCTTTCTTGATTGTGCAGGCCGGCCTGGGGCTGATAGCAGCCATCGGTATGGATCTACATCCACTGGTCGGACTGCTCGGGGGCTCTATTACCCTGTCCGGTGGTCACGGCACGGGGGCTGCGTATGCAGAGCGTTTTGCCGATGTGCAAAACATCGCCGGCGTCATGGAACTAGCGATGGCGTGTGCGACCTTCGGACTGATCCTCGGCGGCCTGATAGGCGGGCCGGTGGCCGGGCGGTTGATCCGCATCAATGGCCTGGAGGCGGCTTCCACTCACGATGACCCTCCTGGCAGCAATGACGAAGACCAGTGCGGACCCATCGACAGTGGCACTCTGTTGTGGGCGCTGTTTGCAATCCTGATTTGCCTTGTCGGCGGACGGTGGCTCGCCAGCGCTCTAAGTGGCGCGGCCTTCACCCTGCCGGGCTTCATCTGGTGCCTCATGATCGGTGTGATCCTGCGAAACCTGGAGCACGTGGTGCCAAAAGTTGCGGTACATAGCCCCACCGTCGATATGCTGGGCTCGATATCGCTTTCTATATTTCTTGCCATGGCGCTAATGTCGTTGCGACTTTGGGAGCTACTCAGCCTGGCGGGTCCGCTGCTAGTCATCCTGCTGATCCAGACTACCGGCATGGTACTTTTTGCGACGTTTGTTACCTTTCGCTTTATGGGGGGAAATTACGATGCGGCCATAATTGCAGGTGGCCATTGCGGCTTCGGCATGGGCGCGACGCCAACCGCCGTGGCCAATATGGAAGCACTCACCCGACGTTATGGGCCGTCCCCCGAAGCCTTTCTGGTGGTGCCGCTGATGGGGGCTTTCTTTATAGATTTTCTTAACGCACTGGTGATCCAGGGTTACCTGACATTGCCGGTGTTCGGGTACTAGCGATGCACGCTACGTGGCGCATACGGGAGAGTTTCCTCATTCTGGCACTGGTGTTCTTGCTGCTGGGCTGTGAGCGAGGGCCTGCTCCGGAGGCACTGCAGCAGCAGTTGCAGGAGCGGCTGGATACGAACTTTAAACAGGACCTGTTTTCAGTTCTGGACTTTCGTCGCACGGGTTCAGCCCCATTCCATGACCTGGAGAGCGGCCTCTCGGGCGTCTATGTCTACTACGACGCCGACCTGGAATTACTGCAGGACTATAGTCTGACCCAATGGGTTGGCCTCAACCTTGGTACTCTCGCTTATGCCATCGGCGCAACAGAAGCCGGTATCACAGGTTTCCGCGCCCAGGGTAATGAGCGCGGTGATGTGCTGAACGTACACGGCAGGTTCGCCTATACCTCTAATGGCGAGGAGGGCTGGAAGCCAATCGGCGGAGAATCGGGAACCCTACCGCAACAGCATGCGAAAAAGAGTCCCCCGAGCCAGGGACCGAGTCCCGAATCTGTACTGCGGGATGTCCGCAACCTGCTGGCGAATACGCAGGAACTCAAGCTTGATGCTGAGCAGAACCTGATCATAGAAGAACTGGACACTGCCATCGGCAGTATCGATCTGCGCACTGCCCGGCTGGAAGGCAAGATCACGCTGGGCTCAGGACCTGCGCCGGGGACGTACTACTCTTTCGGCAAAGCCCTGAGTCAGCATGCCAGGCAGCAGGGTATCTCGCTGTACAGCGCCGCTTCAGAGGGCAGTGTTGCCAACGCCAGTCGCCTGCAAGCAGGCAGGTTGGATTTCGGCCTGGTCCAAAGCGATGTCGCGCAACTGCTGTACGACGGGGTGGTCAGCGAGGGTTATTTCCCCCACAGGGAGATTCGCGCCGTAGCGAGCCTGTGGCCAGAAGCAGTGCACCTACTGACACTCAGAAACAGCGGCATCACACGGCTGGGCGACCTCAAAGGGCGCAGGGTCGCAGTCGGCCAGCGCGGCTCGGGAAGCCGTGTCAATGCTCTGCTAATTGGTATTGTAGCCCGGCTCAACGATGATGAAATGCCCGCGATCCGCGAGATAAGCCTGGCGAGAGGTATAGCACAACTGGAGAACGGCGAGGTGGATGCCCTGTTTTTGACTGAAGCTGTACCGGCCCCGTCTATCCAGGCCATGGCCTCGCACCGGAATGATCTTTACTTCGTGTCCATGCCCCCCCAACTATTTACGCAACTGGCTGAAAGAGACCTTGTTTACTACTCCCTTACTGTGCCGGCCAAAACATACCCGGGCCAAGCTGAGCCCTTTACCACACTCGGTCTCTCGGCAGCTCTGATGACACACCGCCAGGTCGCGGATGATACCGTGGAAGCGCTGCTTGAGATGTTGTTGACGGGTGGTGATGAGCTGGCCCGAAAATACTACCGCGCTGCGTTTATATCCCGGGAAACCATGCGTCTGGGGATGGCTGTTCCGCTACACCCGGCGGCCGAGGCATTTTATGCGCGCTATGACAAGGAGCGCCAACCAAAACCTGATTGAGCAGACTGTCTCGAAGTCACTACGCCTGGCGGACCAGACAAAGCCGCTCTGGCAGCGCCGATTCTATAACACTGATAGCACCACTTCAGGTGACTGGCCCTGGCACGACATGCACCGCTACCCCCGCAAATGACACCTCCCGCTCGACTACTGAAGTGAAAACGACTTAGGCTGACGTCTTCCAACTTTCCCACATCCCACTGCGACATGTGCAGTTTTGTGATGACCCAAAGACTGAATGCACATGAGATGCTCACTTTGATTGTGGAGATAATAAGCATGATGTAAGGACCAGAAAAAAACAATCGGCCGAGAAATACCTGAACGACGATCACGCCCAATCAGCAATCAGGGAAAACTTCTTACCCTCCACGTCCTGAACCGCACAGCCTGCGACAACAGCCTACATCTGATGATGGCCAGGCGTCGGCCTCGAAATGTCTGATTTCAATTCCCAATCGACATAAGCGGCGATAGCTGATTCTTTGGCCATCGCTTTATTAGATACATTTGTAGGGTCATGCACCTCCAGTACAGCCGGGCCAAATGTCCCCAACTGAGGAACGTATCTCTCCCAGTCTGTCGGATGATCTCCCAGCTTCAGCGCAAGCACTGCATCATGCCAGGCTGCAAAATCGTGCGGCAGATGAACGATTGCAGGAAATGCCCGACGCGGCGTTGGCAAAACCGCATGCTGGGCTTGTAAAGCACAATCAAGTTCGCTACCGGGTTCAAGTGCTAGATTTTCCAAGCAAAACCGCTTCATCTCCGCCATAAGATTGGCCCAACTGACAGGAGGTACCATAGCGGAGGGGACAATACTGGACGTCATACTGGATACGGGCCACGACCATGGATCCTCCTGAACGGTTCTGCGCCAGCTCTCATAAAAATCAACCTCAGGCATGCCGATTCTGGATCGTACATAACGAGCCAAATACCTCAGGACACCCAGATTTTCACACAACAAATAGGTCCGCCGCATACGATGCATGTCATGGTAGTCCTCTCTGGAAAAACTGGAAGAACTGATGACCAAAGACGCTTCCCGGGGTTTTACCAGCGCCCCAACTTCTACCGCCTCTGGGCCGGGCGGTCGTGAAGCCTCGATGGCATACTCCTTGCGGTACACAGGGTCATTCATGGGGCTGTTCACCAGGAGCTCAGTACCGTGACACTTTGCCAGCACTTCCTTATCTACACATAATTGCAAATCGTTATGAAGTGATTTGGCCGTCTGCCCAGGTAGACCCATCATCAGGTCGACAAACAACGGTAGTTTATTCGCACGAAACTCTGCCGCAAGCTCATCATATTTCTCCGTCTTGATGTTAGAGCGCCGAATCGCGCTGAGCGTATTCGAATCCATCGACTGCAGAGACAGCAAACCCTCGGTTAGTATTCCTGCGGAGGATATGATTTCCACGATCGGTCGCAGATACTTAACTGAGTTTTTTGCATAATTTGTAATGAATCGCTGCGGATATCCATACTGCTTTTTCAGCTTTGCCATGTGTCGGGAAATTTCAACATCCCGAGCGAATGCCCCAAAGTTTGCATCTGCTATAAAGATTTGCTGAACTTTATTTTTTGCGGACCACTCAAGCTCGGCAAAAATCCTTTCCAGATCAAACTGCCTTATTTTGCTATTAGTGGCCGATCCCCAGTCACAAAACGTGCATCCATACGGACATCCGCGATTGGTTTCAACAACAAGCATATGAATTTCATCGCCACTCTCAAATACGTCAAAAGTTCCGTCAAGGAATGGTGACGGGATGACGTTCAAATCGGTCACCCGGGGTCGCTGGGCTGTCAGGACAATATTGCCATCGCGAGATCGATAGCTCAGGCCCAGGACAGACTGCAGGACGCTCAAGTCAATTTTTTCAGCCAGAAGGCCAGGCGCAAGAGCATCAAGGATCTCGCAAATCGTCTCCTCACCTTCTCCTCTTACGGCAATATCGACATAAGGGTGGTCTGAAAAATAACGCTCAGTGTCGTCACGATAGGTGGGACAATCTGGCCCGCCATGTATGATAACGGCATTCGGATAGGTCGATTTTATACGTCGACTGAGCTCAAGATTTATATCGTGTGACCAAATATAATCGGAAAACAGGAATACCGATGGGTCCCCGCTGAACCTGGCCACATTCTCATAGGGTGCGACCCACCTGGGAAACAGCTCGTAGGACTCACCTAACTTACCCTCATTCCAAACTCGCGCATGCGACATGATCATTCCGAGAGCTAACGGAGGAGTCCACCAGTTGGTCAAGACAAGATTGATATGGATTTTTTTTGACCCAACCGGCTGGCTGCTTTTATAAATCTTTCTCAACTCCTCCATTCGCTGCGCATACCGTGCATGGTACATAAGGAATGTCGGCTTCGATGAGCCGACTTCAGCTGAGCCTTGGTTCGACTCATGAGCAACGACCGGCTCCAATAGCCCCGCCGCAGCCAATTCGGCGATGCCGGCTTTCAGAACCAGACTGGTTTCATCAATGTCCTGATCAGAGTCAAGCATTGCTACAGAAGTCGGGTTGATAAACCTCTCTGCCAGACTTAACGCCTGAGCAGATACAACGCGCCCGGCATCCCCGTCATGATCCCGGCAGACGAACCCTTGCGGCGTGACCTCCCAAACGATCGGCCATCGTATCGAGTACCTCTGGTTGTCATCAATTGCCGGGGTAGCAATACCATGGCTGTCCGGCTCCACAACAGCATGCACATAAGCGCCATCATTTATCTGGCTCAACCCAAAACGAGCCAGGACATCGAGCAAATTTCGCTGCTCTTGAGCGGGAACATCGTCACACCGTGTTCCTGACCTTAGGCTCAGAAGAAATTTCAGATCATTTTTCCCCAGGTGATAGGTTTGGCTTTCAAGCCTCTCCCAAGGGGGTGCAATCATTAACGAGTACAGCTGCGTCCCATGATCCGTTGTCGAGATCAGCATAGCGGGCCAATTTATCATAGAGTTATAATCCCCACGCTCCATCAACGAATAATCCTAGCATAAAATCTGCTCTGGACGGTCCGAATTGCGGGGCCTCATCACGATTTCAACAATTGAAACACCCCAACTCCGCCTGGCCTTACCCCCCTATGCCAGACCATCCCCACAAAGTAAGGTTACTGAGAACTTCAAAACATTCTGGCGCTTAACTAAAGAGCGCTATTGCGGTTATTCGCTCGGGATATGCAGTCAACCGAAGTCCCTACCAATACCGAGATACGCATTGCGCCGGGATGCTATTCACGCCCCGGCTGCCCGCCCCTCAACTCCTGCTGTAGTTGCCCGGCGTCCCATTTACCCTGACTGTCAATTTCAGCGACTTAACCTGCCAGCTCCCTTGTCAGCATCCCAGAAATATCTGGACAACAGATTACCGCTGCATGAAGCTTATTACTTGTTTGTCCCAGAGCGCGGCATTCAGCCATTGACCCCCGCAGTTTACCCACTGACATAAGGAATTGTGTAGATTATGAAAATCAGTAAATTATCACTCATCGCTGGTTTATGCTGCTTATCGCTGGCTGTGGCCGCCGCTATGCCGTTCTGGGGCGCAGAAGCACCCGTCCCGTTCGAGACACCCTCTGATAGCCTCAAGAATGGCGAGTTCACATGGGCCCCTGAGATAGCGCCCTCCGGCCCTATTGCAGTTTTGGTGAGCCTTGATGAACAGCGCGCGTACACCTACCGCAATGGTGTCTTGATCGGCGCTTCCACCGTCAGCACCGGAAAGGCCGGCCACGAAACGCCGACCGGCGTGTTTACCACCAAACTCAAAGACATGAATCATCACTCCAGTCTCTATAACAACGCGCCGATGCCCTATACAGAGCGGATCACCAACGATGGAGTAGCGCTGCATGCGGGGGGTGTACCAGGCTATCCGGAATCACACGGCTGCGTGCACCTTCCCTCTGAGTTTGCTCGTTTGTTGTTTGAAGCTGCACCGCTCGGTATGACAGTCGTCATTGCCGACCAGAAAACGCAGCCAGACCGCGTAGATCACCCGGCCTTCCTATCGCCACTGACGGACAAGGGGCAGTTGGCGGAACACACAGCTTTGTTTGCCGACCAACCCTTTCGTTGGGAGCCACAAAAATCAAGCTATGGGCCTGTATCAATCGTGATGAGCCGGTACGATGGCAGAGTGGTTGTACTTCGAAACGGCATAGAAATCGGTCGTGCAAAAGTACTATTTGAAGATCCGGATAAACCGATCGGTACGCATGTGTTCATGGCCACTCAAGCGGCCAATGCGCAACCGCAGTGGATAAGCGTCGGGATGGTTGGGCACATGGATGAGACCGACACATTGCCTGATCCGGAGGTGGCCCAGCGGATCGTCATGCCACAGGATTTCCAGAGCTTGCTACTTCCGCTGTTGGAAGCCGGCACCACACTGATGGTCACGGATGCGCCGATTATGGAACACACCACGGGCAAAGAACTGGCCCTGATCAGTTCGAACCCGAACATTTAAGGCGGTATCGGCAAACTCACTTTTCGAGACCTCGATAAACGGGCGTTGCGAATCAAGCGACTGCCCTTTTCCATTTCGTAAACGCAGCTGCCCTAAGATTCCGATACTGTTCTGCCCTGGCTAGATGACTGCCAAGAGGTCCTCGACGTCGCGGTGTCTTGAGGCCTCAGGCCACCGCTACCTGACCTCAATGACCTAGCTTGTCAAAAGCCTGAAAACCATCACTGCATCTCCACCGTAAACGGGCCATAGGTGCGGGTAAAGCCTCGAGCATCCTGCTCAATCAACCGATAGTGGTAGATACTACCGGGGCGAGCGCCCGGGTCGGCCAGGCGATATTCGCCGCCCATGGGCGCAGTGATCAAACCGGGCAACATGCGGTTATTAATGAGCACCCAGGCACTGCCATCGTGTTGACGTTCCGCGAAGAACCCGATGGTGCCGCGCTCTTCCAGCGTATCCCACGCCAGTACCGCGACCTGCCCATCCCCGTCAGGGTCCAGGAAATTGCGCAGTGCATAGAGAACGTCGTTGCGCTCTGCGCCAGCCAGATTTGCGGCTGCCACAGGGTCCCATCCCTCCAACAGCGCCAGCAGCGATGCTGTATCGGCCTGGTCAACGCCCAGATTGTCTAAAAATTCACTAGCGGCGATCGCCTTCAAATCGACAGAACCTATGGTTACGGCCGTAGGATTGTAGGTGATTCGATAGTCCTCCACCTCGCCATCATTGGCGACACTTGATGGCACATTACAGTCCGCAGCAATAGTACACACCCGAAACCGGGTGTAATAATCCTGGGCTGTTGTGTTGCCCACTATCCAGCTGAACGTCGTGCTGGGGTTAATTGCAGTATTGCACTGTATTTCACCAGGGTCGCTGAAGCTGCCGTTAACGTTCACGTCCATCCAGCCACACAGTGTTACGGCAATACCTGACGGGTTTGCCACGGTGACAGTCGCTCGAATATCATCACCACCCCCCGCCGGGGAACTGAAGGTGACGCCGTCTTCATCATCCAGATTATTGATATTATCGCCACTGGCATCTGCGTTTGATTGCATACCCGCTTCTGCGTCGCCGGCCAGTGCGCCAATATAAGGCGCGCCAGCCACGATCAAATGCTGGGCCACGTTATAGCTCGCCGGAGCATCACCAAAATCAGACGAGGCCACCTCGGTGCAGGCAATAAAGCTATTGTTCCCCGCATCAGGGTCCTCGACTGAACTGGAGACGACAGCGCGGTTCAGGATATGGTTGGCAGGACATTCGAAGTCCATTGACAACGTGCCGTCAGCGTTCGTGCCTGCGCCAGAAGTGCCGCTGGTAGTACTACTGGAAACCCAGCCGGGGGCTGCCGTATTGTGAAACGAGCCACCGCCACCGGCGCGGCCAACTGAGCCTGCCCCGCCGCCACCAGAATAGCCACCACCGCCACCGCTGAAATCGGTCGGGTCAGCCGCACCGCCGCCGGAAAATCCCGCACCGCCATTGCCTTGGGTACCGGTATATCCAACCGCGATACCGCCCGATGCAATACTCAGAGGCACCGTGGCATCTGCCTGGCCGCCACCGTTGCCCGGTTGACCACTGCCACCGGCAGAATTTATGCCGCCGCCACCGCCAGAGTCATCTCCGCCACCGGCGCCGCCACCTGCCCCGCCAACGCCGCCACTTCCCGGCTGGGTACCCGTTCCATCAAGACCACTCGTGCCGGCATTGCCACCCAGGCCACTTTGGCCGGCAGAGTTATCGCCTCCACCACCGGCGCCGGCCACCAATACCAGGGTGTTGTCGATGTAGACACCGGTACTGCCGCCACCGCCGCCGCTGCCACCATCTACACCTGCTTCGCCCACCACCCAGTAAACAACTTGCCCGGCGACCACATCAAATACACCGGTCGCGCTTGCGCCAGAGCCCCCTGCGGTGGCGCTGTTATTTGTGGCGTTGCCACCGTCGGCACCCGTAATCGTAAGCGTCACCTGTCCATCGCTGGTGATCGTGTAACTACCGGCAGCCAGCCCACTTTCAGTTGCTACTGAAATAGCCCGCGCCGGCGGGGCGGCACAAGCGACATAAACCAGAAAACACACTACTGCCGCCTGCAAGTGTGAACCCCTGATCCGGGAAGCGTCATTGAACTCTACCGCATTCATAACGCTCATCCTCAGTTCACTTCCACTACGATAGTGACGACAGCAGAGGCGCCGTTGGCGATGTTGCCAAGCTGGCACTCCACAACGCTCGGGGCGGGATCGACACAACTCCCCTGGCTTGTGGCCGTTGATTGCCATGTCACCCCTGCGGGCAGCGGGTCAGATACCTCAACATTCGTGGCGGTATTCGGTCCGTTGTTTGTTACCGTTAACGTATAGGTGAGATCCTGGCCTGCCGAAACCGGGTCAGGGCTGGCTGTTTTGGTGATCTGCAGGTCAGCAACTCCAGGAGGCACAAAACACACGCCCGTGACGCCCGCCGGTATCGCGGTATTAAAAGAGTATTTGTCCGCTTCGCCCGCATTATTGTTCAAGCCAATGGTGGCTGATGCGCCTCGGTTAAACGCTGCGTTCCCGAAATCTATATCCGCATAAACAAAATTGATGTTATTGCTGCCTTCATAGAGCACCGCCTGGAACGTGGCGTTTCCCACCTGGTTATAGTGAGGCACCTCGTGCCATTGCAGAATAAAGCGTCGATTCGGGGCTGTACCGACGGTTTTGTAATACAGCGCCATGTTGGGAGGAACGAGGCTCTGGAAGTTCAAATCATCCCAGAACGGCAAAATCGCCAGTGCAGGGTTGCTGGTGGGGAGATCAGCATTGGTATACGCCAGAGACCCCGTGGTGACGCCAAACAGAATGCCTCCGTTGGTTCCCACACGCAAATTCGATGACTCTGTCTCGTACAGGGTAAACGCAAATGGCATGGTCACATTCGCCTGGCCATCGTCCGCGCTTCCACCCCAATCCGCCGCGCTTTGAAACTGCCCGTCAGCAGAACCACTGATATCTTCAAACCCGGGCGAGCACGTCGAGAACGTATAGGCCTGCACAGTAGCCGAGTGGAATAACGTCAGTGCTAACACGGCCCTCGCAGGTGCAGCAACTCGCATCAAAGACCCAATACATTCCCTTAGCATCTATGAACCCACCCGTGCGTCCTGCCAACCGTCGAGCCACTGGTTTCAGTGAACATCGACATCAAATTGATACTGCAATGCCTCAAGTATATAGCAACGGCCCGAGCCACCCAATGCTAGAAAGAAATGCGTCCTCTAGACATTCTGACGGTACGACGAGGGGGATCACTGCGCTCACCGGGGTACGCACCAATAGGTTAACCCTGATGATTCCACGGGCCAGCAACCGCAGCCTTTCACTCCAATCTACTTCGCCTTCTACTCAAACTTGGCTGGTGTTCGTTATCGTTTGACATTACGCTGTTGTTTCTTTTGTCGTTAGTTTTCGCCAGAAATTCGACCTCGGGACTCGTGCCGAGCCTATTGGGGCCGCGATCCATTTTTTTTCAGGCAATTTCAGATTGAATAATAAATAGAGGTCACCCGCATGAGAAAAGCCGCAACATTCACCCTAAAAGCCGCTTTCACCGTTTTCGCCACAGTAGCGGCGCTCAGCGTGTTGTTGCCGAATCCGGCCGTCGCCCAGGCCGGATCCCATGTGGAAAATCCGACATCGGTCTGGGGTAACAGTGGCGCCATCATCACCCGCGGGTCACCCCGGTACTATTCCGAATCCGGCAATCACTACCTGGTGTTCCAGGATGATGGCAACCTGGTGGTGTACAGCCAAGACGGCACCTATATTTGGGGGCTGGACAAGGTCTCCAATCAGCTTGCACGCGCGCAGTTTATCGACTTCATCGACGGGAACCTGAATGTTCGCGATCAGAACGCAAACCTGCTCTGGCAGGCGGTCCCCGGGCAGCCCAGTGGAGCAGCGACGCTACGTCTCAAGAGCGATGGCACACTACAGATGTATACCTGCCGGTCACAGGGGAATGCAGGCGGAGTCAGTTGGTCGAGCAATGGCAACACAAGCGATGCCGTCGAGAATTGTGCCGGCAACGGGAATCTGGCTGAGGTGAGTGCTCACGTCACACAGCCCAGTAACGCGGCTACGCCAACCCCTGTAGCTCCAGGGAGTCCGGAATCGATCTGGGGGAAAAGTGACGCTATCATCTCCCGCGGGTCACCCAAATACTATTCCGAATCTGGTAATCACTACCTGGTATTCCAGCAAGATGGCAATTTGGTGGTTTACACCAAAGACGGCAGCTATGTCTGGGGACTGGACAAGTTGAGCGATCAGCTTTCACGCGCACAGTTTGTCGACGTTATCGATGGCAACCTGAATGTTCGCGATCAAAATGCGAACATTCTGTGGCAAGCGGCCCCCGGGCAGCCCAGTGGACCAGCGACGCTACGTCTCAAGAGCGATGGCACACTGCAGATGGTTGCCTGCCGGTCACAGGGGAATGCAGGCGGTGTCAGTTGGTCGAGCAATGGCAACACGAGCGATGCCGTCGAGAATTGTGCCGGCAACGGGAACCTGGCCGAGGCGAGCGCTCCCGCGCCGCAGCCCAATACCGCCCCTGCGCCAGCCGCTGTGACGCAAACCGTCCCCGTGAACACGCCTGTCGCCCCCTCACCGCAGGCAACTCAGCCCGACTCGGGCCCGGCTACCGGTTTCCCAATACGTCCTGGACAGTCTATCGTGCCAGGCAAGAAATATGCCTCACCGGATGGGCTGAGTTATTTGCAGTTCTCCCCGGATGGCAATCTGGTCATCAAAGCTGTCGTCGGGGACAGGTTCTTATGGGGCTTGAATAAACAACAGGTGACCTACCAAAACGTGAAACAGGTCAAGCTGCTGGCAGACGGGCGCCTGGTCGCCGGTGACGCGAAGGGTGACATACTGTGGACACCTGTCGGAAGCGATGCGGCGAGCAACTCCTTCCTCACGCTGGAGAACGCAATGCTGAAGGTGGTGTCACCCTCGGGCCAGACTACCTGGTCCAGTAACGAAGCGCCCGCGGCTCCGCCTGCACAGTCAGAGAAGCTGCCATTGCCGCCTTATGAAAATGGCAAATGTACGCCCGATCCAGGATATGCCAAGTGCAGAGTCATCGATAGCCCACGCATTTTCATCAACGGAACGAGTAAAGTCAGCGATTCCGCAATGGATATAGTGAAAAAAATCTACACTGACATGACAGCTCGACTGACACCGGCATACCCCAAGTCGAACCTGAACTGGGTCAAGGTGGCAATCACCAATGGCGAATCAAGCGCGGAACTGGCTCAGCTTCCCGGCATTGGCGACAACGGCCGCTCGGCGGCCGACAACGATTTTCTGAGAGGTGGTGGCGGACCGAACCTGGTTTGGATCACGGAGCAGATGATCTGTAAAAACGGGGTCGCCACCCGTAAGGACGACACAAGCCCGCGCACTTTCGACCAGGTAATTCACGAATTTGGCCACACAATGGATTTTCGGTTTGATCGCCGGAAGCTCACCGAGCAAATCTACAAGAGCCAGCCCATACAACCCGCAGAAGAGGGATTTCCCTGGGCAATACAGTGCTGGTTTGGCGCACCGGCAAACGTGCCCATTCTGCAGCTGCCACCGATCCGTGCCGATATGGAAGCCATGTTTGCGTCGCAGACCACTTATGACTGCAATGACTATAAGCCCTGACAATGATGCCAGAAAAACCTGTTACAATTGTTCGACTTCGGGGTTGGGGTCGTCAGGGTCCCTGCTCCCCCTAACCGGCGGGTCCAGGGTTCCAGCCCTTCTGGGCCCACTGATTTCATAGACATATAACCGCTTGGAGCGTCCGGCAATACCCAGCACATGGGCGACACTCGTCATCCCGGGGTCGTGCGCTCAATCATAGCCAACTGCAGGAATACCCAATGGCCATCATCCGCCTCATCCTCGGCAAACTCATATTGTTCTTCGACTGGGCCTTTCCGCCCCGGGCCGTCAAACGCGACCGCCAGCAACAGGCGGCGATTGACCAGCAGGCGAACAAGCTCACCCTGTACCAGTACGCGGCCTGCCCGTTCTGCGTCAAAGTGCGCCGGGCCATGAAGCGCCAGGCCTTAACAATAGGTACCAGAGACGTGAAGCGCGCTCCAGGTGCCCGCGAGGAACTTCTGGCCGGCGGTGGGCAGCTCAAAGTGCCCTGCCTGCGGATAGAGGATGAGGCCGGTCAAGCGCAGTGGATGTATGAATCCAATGCCATCATCCACTACCTGTCTGAACGCTTTCCGGCAGCCACCCAACCCTGACACGACCATCCACTGAAGCGACCTCAATGCCCAGAAAGACCATAGAACTGCCCCCCAGGTTCATATTTTCCAGCGACTACAGGGTTCTCTATTCCGATGTAAACTCCGTCAATCATCTCGGTGCGGACCGCGTGCTCCCCATCGCGATGGAGACCCAACTGCGGTTCATCAATCACCTCGGCTATGACGACGCCATCGCCTTCGAGGACGCGGGATTGATCATGGGCTACTCGGAGGTACAGTATCTCGCCGAGGCCAAATACGGCGATGAGCTGCGGATTGAGCTGGCCGTGGACAATCTGCGCGAGAAAAGCTTTGAGCTGGTTTACCGCATCAGCAACCTGAGCCGGGATTGTGAAATGGCGCGGGTGGTGACGACGCTGTTGTTCTTCGATTACCAGAGAACGTGCGTGGTGCCGGTACCTGAAGCGTTTCTTGAGCGGGTTGGAGTGGTGTCCCGGCAAGCGGCAGGAGACACCTGAAAGTCTCCATGGAAAGCGATGACCGTACCCCTCGACTCCCCCTCACCAAACCTGTCTTCTGCTTTCCGCCAAGCCCTAGCATAGCCGTTGACGCAAATCCCTGATCTGCTCCAGGAGCTTGCCCCTGACCCACTCAGCGCCATCAAAGTTGAGATAAGCGAGAGATTTTTCAGCGGAGTCAATACACATCGCCGCTTCGGACTGATCCCCGACTAATAGATGGGCTACCGCCATTCGTATATAAATCGCAGCGGGCGCCACAACGAGTTGTTCACCATCCTCTATGAATTGCACGCCACCCGCCACGTAATCGAGCACAGATTCGAGGTGCTCCAGACTCTGGTCTGCCAAAAACCGTTTGGCGTCCGGCTTTTCGACGCAATCCGTCACGGCCATTTGCTGCTCAATCGTCGCCAGGCGCAAAGCGAGTAGCGCACAACGCTCACCATCCGACTCCGCGTCCAGCAGTTTGGTCAGGGCCAGTACCAGGGCCGCCCTGGAATCGGGGCCTAACTGGTCAGGACTGTCGATGGCTTTCAGGTACGCGGCCTCCGAGGTCTGCCACAGGCCCTCTGGTGCCTGCCTCCCTTCCCTGTCTGTCCCCCATGACGGGATTCGGCCGAAATCGGCGTAGATGATATTGCCGACACGATACGGCGATAGGTTCTCTGACATTGGCTCTCCTCGGGATACCCCCTGGTGCTGTCGATACCAGATATGCAATTGGAATATAGGCGAAGGCAGCGCCTTACACATCACTGTAGAAATGCACAGGTATTATTTTCAAGCCGGTGTACAGCTCAGCGCACGCGTAGCGCTCGCCAAGTTCGAACAGGCCTGGATACGCAATAAGGCCAGGCAAAACAGCAGTCAACTTAGTCAGGACGAAGCTCAAGTTCTATTGTAGTGTGGGCGCTACCCAACACTCGATATGGAGTCTCTATGGAACCGGCAGTCAAACTCGCGATCGTATCCTGCGGCCTGTTCTTTCTCACCGGCCTGCTTACCGGCCTGTGGAAATACATCTGTATTGCGCGCAGTGACAACGCACAGGCTCCAGTGTATGTCGATGTCTGCCACCGAGCCTCACTGATGTACAGCTTCGCCTGTCTGGTACTGGCCAAGTTCGCGGAGTTGTCTGTGTGGTCTCCTGCTGTCAATTTCTGGGCCACACTGGCACCCATCGCATTCTTTGCGAATGCCGTGTTTGCCTATGCCGTACATGGCTATCTGCGAGACACGGATAACCAGCTTCAGAAGCCGCATGTCCTCGGCCGCTCAACCATTCCCGACACACAAATGGTGATCTTTATGTGGACGCTGGCTGCCGCTGAGATAGGCGGTTTCGCGGTACTGCTGACGGGAGCCATGAAGGGATTATTCACGCTCGCCTGAGGATTGCGCACACCACCGACTGTATGACGGCTGCCGCTATCAACCACATCACCGAGGCATCTGGCGTGGCGCTGTTTGACACCCGTTATTCAAAGTCAGGGAACGGCGACAATTCCTCTACCGCCTGATGGGCGGCGCGTCGTCAGGCACGATGAGCTCGCCGATTTCACGCCAGAGCGAATCTGCCCGATTCGGTGGCGGGTTCCCGTCCTCGTCAAACGCCTCCTCACTGAAAGTGACCGCGACTGCGATCGCCACATCCCTGGAGGGCAGGTAGCCGAAGGCAGCGGCCTCGCCTGCAAACATCGGGTTCTGCGCCAACCAGTTCCCGGTGGTGATAATCCCCAGCCCGTAACTGTAACCCACGGACTGTTCGAAGCACGTCGGGCAACCCTCGATCGGCGAGCCGAAGCCCCTGAGATCGGTTGAGACCATCAGTTGGTGCGACTCAGGCGACAACAACACGCCGTTGGAGATTGCGCGCGCCGTGGTATTGAGATCATGGATATTTGTCGTCTGGATGGCCCCGTGCGTGATGGTCCAGGATGGATTCCAGAAGGTCGTCTCCTCGTAGAACGGCGTACCGGCTGAAACCCCGAGATGGTCGCGGCGCTCGGAGGAGAACGCATGGAGTACAGGCTCGGGAATGGCAGCGGTGCCGGGGTCAGTCGTGTTGCTGAGCCCGAGAGGCCCGAGGATGCGCTCGTCCATTGCGTCAGCGATGGGCTGGCCCAGTATTTCCTCCAGCACGAGGCCGAGGATCACATAGTTTGTATGGGCGTAATTCCAGTTGCTTCCCGGCTCATAGAACAGCGGGGCATCGGCGATTAGAGCGAGCAACTCTTCTGGTCGCCACTGGCGAAAGGGATCGTCGTACAGCAGCGCCCCGAATGCCTCATTGCCTATGACATAGTCGGGATAGCCAGACGTCATCTGCGCAAGTTGTCCGAGCGTCACCTGCTCACCGTACGGTATCTCCGGCAGCCACGTCGCGACGGTATCGTCGAGCCCGGCCCGCCCCTCGTCGACGAGTGTGAGCAGCAGGGTGGCAACGTAGGAGATCGCCACGGCGCCGTTGCGAAAATGCATATCAGTGGTCGCCGGCACGCCCGTCAGCGACTCGCCCCGGGCAAAGGTCGTGACCTCTTCGCCATCGATAGTCACTCGCACAATCGCTGCCCGCAGGTCGAGTTCATCCATCCGGCGCTCCACCAGCTCCACAATATCAGCCTCGAGCTTGGGGTCCACAGGTGTGACTGGGGGTGGGGACGAGCCTGAGGAGCTGCTGCAGGATACGATGAAGGCAATAGCGGGAAGGGCGAACACGGCCCCCCGGGTTGCGGTAGAGTTTGAGTTTCCCATATTGGACTGCTTGTGCAATTGAAAAGTCCCCGTACGTTAGGCTATCCGCGCCCAACCCGTCAAATGCCACTTTGAGCAGAGGCCGCCGACAGGGTCATGGAGGCGCCTGCACTTGCGGTGCCAATCCGCACTGGCGCATCACAGGCAGCAGCGCTTGCACATGTTCACGCGGAGCCTGCTGCGCTGCCGCTATCAAGCGATCGCGCTCTTCCCGCCACACCCTGAACGCCTGAGGTTCGCCGTCAACCAGCAGTTGCTCAAGGGCGCGCGCGGGCTCCAGCTGATAGGCCCTGCCCTGCAATTGCACTGACCAGGGCTGTATGCGCCCTATAAAGAATTTTCGCACAACCGTGTCTAGGACATCCGCCCTGCTGTCGCCGGGAGAGCGGCACACCGGACTTTGCCGCAGACGGTGCCGCACCGCCTCATCGATCTCCCCAAGGTAGGCCGCCTGTAACATCAGTGACTTGTACAGCGCCCCACCATCCCCCTTCCCCAGCTGCTGCAGTGCGGCCTCAACCTCGGCGGGCGCCACAGCGTAATCGCCGGCCAGCCAGCGTCGAACGTGGCTGGACAGTGTGACCAGCGCCTGGTCCGAGAAATAGCGCGATGCAACCGGATAATCCCCCAACCGCTGCGGCAGCTTCCAGTAATGCCGATATTCAGCACCGCCCAGTACTCCCTGCCAGATCACCGCGGGCAGTCGTGCCGCTTTGCGAGTGCTGGCATCGCGCAGAGTCGCTGCCAGTTCCTCTTTTCCCGACAGCAGCAGGAGTTCAATGCACGCCGGCGCCAACCGCAGGAAGTCGAGCTCGTAGACCATCCGGCTGGAGGGCCTCGCCACCCGGCCCAGGGAGCTGTTCCGTTCAGCCAACACACTGTGCAGCGCGCACTCCCTGAGCGACCAAAGGTCGAGGATATCGATCACTTCCCGCGCAGGGTCGGTCCGCAAATAGCGCTGCGCGGGGAAGCGGGGATAGTTGCCGGTGGCACTGTCGCCCGCCGGGATGTCGAGTGTGCGAAACAAGCGGGCCTGATAGTCCCGTAGGCGCTCCTCGGGCGGATCCCCCGTGCAGGCGGCCAGCGCCAGGCAGGCAAGCAGCCCTGCGCCGAGACGGGGGACACCCTGAAGGCTAACCGTCCAGCGGCCAGTCGGCGGCATCATTGATATAGCGGGGCTGCGACGGTGTGTGACCACCCCATTTGGCGGTGAACTCGCCGTCCGGGTCATACATCTCAGCCTGTTTTTGCAGATTGAAGTGGCGTCCTCCGCGTGGGTCGGTTCCCACGCCGGCGATATATTGCCAATTCCCATAATTGCTGCCAACGTCATAGTCGATCAGGTGCTTCTCAAAGAACGCGGCACCGTAGCGCCAGTCATGGTTGAGCTCATTGACCAGGTAGCTGGCGGCTATCTGGCGGCCTCGGTTACTCATCCAGCCACTCGCCACGAGCTGGTGCATAAGCGCATTCACCAGAGCGCAATCAGTATCCCCCTGGCACCACCGGGCAAAATCCCTGGCCTCAAACGTCCGCAAGTGCTTATTGCCCTGGATGCCGGCACTGGAGAAAAGTCGCGGCCCATCGGCCAAGGCGCGCCAGTGAAAAAACTCCCGCCATAGCAATTCCTGGAAAAACCAGCGCGTCGACTCGTTCTCGCCCGCCACTTCCTCGAACGTCTGAAGCTGCTGTGCAACCCAGCGTACGGATAGCGCACCATTGGCGAGCCAGGGCGACAACACGGATGAGCCATCGAGGCCGTTGAGGTAGCTACGGGTCTGCTTGTAGCCAGCGACCCGGCCAAGATCGACCATCCAGTGCTGCAACCGGCGCTCACCGGCAATACTGCCACCGCGCAGGGGAAAACTCGGATCGGGGATGGTGCTGGGCGACCGCAGCGCGGGAAAGCCGACGCCCGGGGGTAGAGGCGGCAGCTGTGCCGGAGGCGACAGCGCTGGCTCTGCGGCAATAGTCTCCAGCTGCTGCCTGAATGGTGTGAACTGGCGCGGCAAGCCGCCCAGGGGCCAGGGCAGTTGCTGCGCAGAAAACAAGGTGTTTCCGGGGTGAACGTCAACGGGCACACCAAGCTGTCCTGTAACGCTGCGCAGCTGCTGGTCCTCGTAATACCCGGGAGTCGCACTGGTACCCACTCGAGTGATGCCGTAGCGCTCCACCAGCTGGGGGATGGCCACTCTCGGGTCCATTCGCAGCACCAGCAAGCCCTGCCCCAGCGCCTGCAACGCCTGGTGCAGGGATCGCAGGCTTTCCAGCAGGAAGCGCTCGCGCTGGGCACCGAGCCCGTTCAGGTTGCACCAGGGTCGCTGGCGTGGCCAGCAGTAAACGCACAGCAATGCGTCAGCGCGCGCATGTTGCTGCAGGCCGGGATTGTCCTGCAGGCGGAGATCGGTTCTGAACAGGTACAACTCAGCCATCAGTTGGCTCCAGACACTTCCAGATGTTCGTGAAAACGGCTTTCGGCGCTTACAGGCACACAATGCATCACGCCGCACGCGGGGGCCGACGAGGCCCCAGCACTCAACTCACGTGCTCGTCCAGATAGCGCTTGACCTCCTTTTTCAGCACCGACTCAAACATGGAGACCAACATACCCAGCTTTACGGATATATCGATCATTCCGTCGTGGAAGGTCATCTCTCCACTGATCCCTGAGCCCTCGATCTGCACACAGTCGCCTTTCCAGCGGGACCTCACCCCGTGCTCTTCTTCCAGCCGTTTTGCCAGCCGCTCAGCAACGTCCCGAATTTCGTCCTTTTCCATCGTGTAGGGCTTGGTCACCCGAAACTTCGCCATTGCACTGACCTCAATTATCGTTCCAGGCGCCAAGCATAGCACCTGCGGCACCGGCACTGCGCCTGGCGCATATCACCAGGGTATGGGTTGCCCCTGCCAGTCGTAAAAATGGCCAGAGGATTCCGGCTGCAGCTGGCCGATCACACGGAGCAGGGCCTGCGCAGACTCTTCGGGTTGTAACACCCGGTTTTTATAGCGGGGGGACAAGAAAGGTTCGGAGAGCCTGGAGCTGACGGTCCCCGGATGTAGCGCAACGACGGTAGCGTTACGATGACTCAACCTCCACTCAAGCGCCAGCGTCCTGAGCAGCATGTTATGTGCCGCTTTGGATGCGCGATAGCTGTACCAGCCACCCGACCGGTTATCCTCGATACTGCCGACGCGGGCGGACAGGGAGGCCAGCACGGCCGGTTCGTCATGCCGCAACAGCACCCCGAATGCCTGCGCGAGTAAGGGCAGCAGGGTGGCGTTGACAAGGAAAGACTGTTGTAAATGGTCCGCTGACAGGCTGCGCAACTGCTTTTCAGGCTGCTGCGTCTCGCTGTGCAACACGCCCACTGTATTGATAAGAAGATGCGCTCGTCCCAGCACCTCGCCCGCGCTTGACGCCGCTCGCGTTACCGAGGCCGGGTCGCAGGCATCAAAGCGCAGGCGGGTGACACGCCCATCGCTGACAGGCGGTTTAGCGGTGCGCCCCAGTACTACGGCATGTCGCAGACTGGGCCTTCGCAACAGCTGTTCAAGCAGCGCCGCACCGATAGCCCCATCGCCTACGATGATGACATTGACCGCGCCCAATGTATCCAATGAGGCGCTCACAGCGTCTGTATATACGCTGCGAGGTTGTCAATGGTCGCGTCATCCAGCGACTCCGCCTGCCCCCACATCAGGCTGCTCTGCTTCCCGCGACTCTCACCGTTGCTCTGCATCGCCCATATCGGCAGACCGAATGCAAAAACGGCAAACAGCACAAGGCTGAGGTTTACTCTGGACATATCAGGGCTCCTGTATTGGTTTTTCCCGTTGCCGTGAAGTGGTTGACATGATAGCTACGCGCGAACCTCCGATCCGGTTTGAAAAAAATCCCTGGAAAAGCGTAAACTCGCGATGCGAGCCAACACTACAAACATAAACTGGAAAGGAAAGGCTGATGAAGATGAGAACTGCGCTGTTACTGGTGGCGTTGAGCGGGATGTCGGCGGGCTGTGCCGGCACTGGCGGAGAACGGGAGGTGCTGACCATCCGGCTGCAAGGGGGCGAGCAGAACGAGGGCGCGATCGCCCAGGCAACGCTGGTTGGCCGAGGCGACCTCACCGATATCACGTATCTCATCGGAGCGGTCCCTGGCGGGGTGAGCAGGCCACTGCAGCTCTACACGTTTATCTACCCAGGCAGCTGCGCGGCGTTGTCGCCTGAACCGGCTTACTCGCTGAATAACACAACGCATACCACCCCGACCGAAACGGGTTGGACGCTGTCGCGAGAAGCACCCGTCACACTTGATGCCTTGCGATCCGCGCCTCACGCACTTGTTGTCAGGACAAGCCCTGCAGATAACAACCTGAATATTTTCTGCGGCGATATTCGCTAGCGCCAGACCCCAACCCAGCAACTGCCGGGATTCAAAACCTCCCCTCCCCGGCAGGCGCCCGACTTCCTGGCATTACACGCGGGCATCGATGCAGTTCTGGACCATGGATATCGAGGGCAGCAATGCGCGCGATACAAGCCCGCACGAGACCATGGCGCTTTCACCTGCGGTCATGACCACCGGTGACATCCTGAACTAATGCCAGGCCATCGAAAACTGGACAGACAAGGGGATACAGCGTGACCCCGACGTGGCCGTGCAATAAGCCACGTTGAGGAGTGTTCAGGTCAAGGGCAATCCCGGGGCAGAGAACCCGCAGTGATAAACGCGAGATCGGCTTCGTTCGTCAGACCGTTCAGGTCGAAATCATACCAACTGGACAGGCCAGTGAGTTCCCGCCAGTACTGGAGCTGCTCTATGTCCAGCTCATCGATCACTCCGTCCCGGTTGCCATCACCGACGCAACTTACATTGGAATCCAGAACGTCCTCCAGTGCCAGCGACAGACCGTCGTAGGCCTCCTGCTCTGCGGGCGTCAGCGCATGACCTGAAGCCAGAAGATCGGCGTGCTCGTTATCCAGCTTGGGAGGAATGCCCTCGTCGACAGCGTAGAACTCAGTCACGGTTTCCGTCTGGCAGGCACTGCTCTGTACATCCCAGTTCGTGGTTGTGGCCTGTACGAGCTTGTAGTCTGCATTGCGCATTGCCAGTTGTGAGCTGGGCTGCACGCTGTACGGCTTCGCATTGTTGGCTGCCTGGTATTCGTTCACCGCGCAGCAGCTCGATTGCGGCGCTCCTGCGCCCACACCGGCAGGATTGGAACCATCGGGCTCACCCCACCAGACTCCACCTTCTGAATTGCACAGGCTCTGTGCCGCGAACAGTTGGATACAGATGGCTGCGCTTCCCAGCGGAATCACACAGGGTGGAACCTCGTAGCCTACCGGCTGGATGTTTTCGCCCAACTGCGCGAAGTTGGTTTCCCGAATAGGTTGTTGCGCCGGATTCTCGAGGTAGGGCAACATCGCAACCGAATCGAGTTGGCGCGATGGCGGCACGACATCGTGTACATCGATTCCCGCGATCTCGGCGAACAACTGAAATACATCGGCAATATTGACCATTGCATCCACATCGCGCCCGGGCTCCTCGACCAGTGAGCCGGCAACAATGAGCGGGGTCCATACGCCCGTCTGGTAAACAGTGCCTTTGGAACGGACGGGGTTGAACGGGGCCTTCACCGCTGGCGCATAGGTTCCGTTATCGCCGAGTACCACTATCATGGTGTTAGCATGTTCCGGCGTAAGCTGCAGGGCGCCATCGTCAAATGTCGCTATACCGCTCTCAACCAGAACACGGCCGATCTCCCTGTCCATTGACTCGATCATCTGGTTACTGAGTACTCGCTGATCGCCTGCCGACTCACAGTCAAAACCCGCTGTCGGCACCGAATCTGGCGGCAGCAGCGATGTGGGTGGTTGCTGAAAGGGGGAGTGCGCCGACGAGTAGGAAACGGTAGCCATCCAGGGAACACCGGCAGACTGGTTTCTGATCCAGTCAATTGCCCAGTTGCTTTCAATAATTGACCGGTAGCTGCGGGCGGCGCCAGACGGGTCATCGGGCGGGTATATCTCATAGCTGCCATCGGGTTGATTGACGAGCAGTTCGCCAACGTAGTAGCCATTCTGTAAGGTGAAATCGACATTGGCCGGCACAGACCCGACACTACAGGCCGCATCGGGTACGAAGATTCCGCCGCGCTCCAGGCAGGTGCGACCGGGCGTCGGGGCCTGTTCGCTGCTGGCAAGCTCCTCACAGGAACTGTCGACGAAATAGCAGGCCCCTGCATCCGATCCATTCGGTGAGCCACTGCCCGGGACGAAACCACAGCTGTAGCTGACGCCTTCAGCGGCAACGCCTCCAGCCGTGGTGTCAATGGGAAATGGAGCCCCCTCCTGCCACCCCTTGAAGAAATCCCACCCAAGCTGGTGCACGGCAGTGAACCCCAGTGGATTATTGTCAGTTGCGGTCTGGTTGACGTTCGAACCGGTAAGATGAAATTTGCCAAACAGGGCGCTTTGATAACCGCGTTCGCGCAATATAACGGGCGTCGTACTTTCGTAAGGCGGTACCTGAGAATTGGCGAGGTCAACCGCGAGAATCGCATCTGTCACATTGGTGCGCAAGGGGAAACGTCCCTCAAATACCAGCGCTCTGCTCGGTGAACATTCCGGCATCGCCCACAGATTGCGAAAACTCACCCCTGCACCTGCTATGGCATTGATATGCGGTGTCTGTGGCGGCGTTGCCCCGCCGTAGCCGAAGGCCTGCATCTGGTCTATGCCGACATCGTCAAGAATGATAAACAGAATATTGGGCGGCGCATCCTGTGGACCGGATGAGTCATTGGTGTTACTACAACCGTAAAGCAGGCAAACCAGGGCGATTGCATAGCAACTCTTCAGTATATAGTGCATCCATTTTTTTCCTTTTTTTGGACATTCATGCTGGCTACACTAGGTGTTTGGATGGCCTGTGTCCAGCTTGCCACTCACTGACCATGCCCTACCATGGCTCGAGCCCAGCGGCTGAACAAGCCCGTTGCTCTGCTGACACTGGACGCAGGCACGGATGCGCTCATTGCAGATATCGCTTGCAGGTGGCTACCTAGCCGTCGATACCATATCTGGCTTTAACCTCGAGTATCCTGCTAATTTTCGCGCTTGAAAACTTGCTGAAACGGATACCCTCCTGAGTGCCAAGCTCGGCCAAAAGCTCGTCAAGTGAGCTTTGGGTGGATGGACACAGTGCGGCTCTCTTCAACAGGAATTCATCAAGGCTGTTGGGATAGGCTAGTGGACAGTAAGGCTGCAAAGGCCTCTCGAATCCGAGCAGTTGACCAACTACTGAGATCAACTGTACCGTCAGCCGCCGGTTATAAATGTTTTCGTTGGCATAACTGTACCTGCCAGTTTGAAAAAACCGGAAGGTGGAGACAACGCCATAACCGCTGTCGAGCGCTTGTGTCGAAAATACAAATCTCGCGGTTCCCGAGAAGATATCCTCTGACATGATCCCGACGATGGGGGCGACGCCCGGTCGCGCAAATGTCGACTCCAGTTCAGCAATCACTGCGACAGCGTCTATCTGCCCATTTCTCAGCCCCGCCTCGTTTGGCGCAAACGTTATCGGGCTTTTTACAACACACCCCATGCGAAACACAGATTCAAGGATCAGGCATAACTCTGTCGGCACCACAGCATCGGGCAATTTATTGATCGGCACCAGTGTTATCAGCGGGTAATCCAGAAAGGCCATTTGCGCCAGTTGTTTGCGGGACTCCTCGGTAAAGCGGTCCACGCCATCGCCTTCGGGCATACTGATTCTGATCATCGCCCGCTGTTCGGGTGCGAGACCGGGCGTTTCCAGCAACTCGAGATAGTGTTCTCGCGCCAGCCTGGTATCCCCCGCCTTCATATACATATCGCCCAGGTACAGCTGGTACATCAGGTTGTTTGGCTCCAGCCTGAGGCCTTGCAACAGGTAGCCCCTGGCGCGGGCGAACTGCGCATCTGCTGCCGTAATTTCACCGAGCACAAAATACACATCCGCATAGCGGCGTTGTTGTACATTATCCAGTTCGGCTATCCGAGGTAATGCGGGGTCAAGCACGGCGAACGCGGCGTCATCATCACCAATTGCGAAGTAAAGCTTTCCCGCTTCAACCTGCAGCCTCAGTGCGCCTGATGAAGACCCAAGCGTATCAACCATTTTTACCAGCAGGTCCGCGACGAAGCGCTTTCCATCATCGAACAGCGATTGATCCAGATACCCCCTGCCGTGTGCCAGATACAGGATGAGGCCAGCCCAGATCACCAGATTGATGACCAGCCTGACCCTGGATTTTTTCTCTTCAGTCTTTTCCATTCGGCGAAGTATAGCTGGATATTAGCGGCCGTAGAGATACCGGTTCATGGCCGTCGGAGGACTGCAGCTATTCCAGAAGCGGGAGGAACACCAGAACTCCAGCCCTCATACTGCGCGCCTGTCAAAGCGGATGTGCAGTTCCTTCAGCCCCCGCAACACAATATTTGGCCAGTACGTCAGGTCGCACTTCTCTTGCACCAACTGTATGTTGTCCAATCTGGACAGCAAGGCGGTGAAGGCTACATTCATCTCCTTCCTCGCCAACATCGCACCGGGGCAGAAGTGAATCCCCTGGCCAAAAGCGATATGGTCATCAGCGTTTTCCCTATCGACACAGATAGCGTTGGGCTGATCGAACAGCTGCTGGTCACGGTTTGCCGCGTGATAGCGCAGCATCAACAGCGCATTCCGCGGTATTTTTACCCCGTTGAATTCCGTGTCCTTTTTCACCACACGCCACATACCCGCACTGGGGGATTCCATGCGCAGGATCTCTTCCACTGCGTTGCCGATTTTTCCGGAGTCATCCTGCAGCGCTTTCATCTGCTGCGGGTTTTGAGCCAGACTGAGCATGCCACCGGTAATGGCCGAGGTGGTGGTCTCGTTACCTGCAACCATCAGTTGCTGCAGGATACTTTGAAGCTCCTCCATATCCAGTGGGCGCACTGCGCCGCTGTCAGGGTCTTCGATCTGTGTTACCACAAGATCAGAGATAATGTCGTCACGCGGATGGCTCCTTCGCTCCTCAATCATCTCAGCGAAGTAGAACTGGAAGGCAACAATATTTTTCGCATCCTCTACCTGCTCTTCCGGTGTGGCCATCTGGCTCAGGCGCCGCGCAAAGGAATCAGACCAGCGCTTGAACTCCGCCAGGTCCCTGCGCGGGACACCCAGTTGATCTGCGATCACATATACAGGCAGTGGTGTCGTGAACTCGCGGATAAAATCACACTCACCACGGTCAATAAAACTGTCGATCAGTTCATGGACGATGGCCTTCATGTAGTCTTCCATCGCATTGACGCGGCTCGCACTGAATACCTTGTTGACCAGCGTACGGTAGGTTTTGTGTCGTGGCGGATCAGCGGTAATCATGGTATCCACCGGCTGCCAGGCCCTGGCATAGATCGCGGTGACCTCCGGTGCCGGTTCCGGCCCCTTCAGCAGGTGAGTGAAGTTGTTCGAGAACGTCGCAGTATCTTTCAACAGTTTTTTCACATCAGCGTGCCGCGTCACCATGAAAATGTCCGTGCCTGGCAGTTGATAGACAGGAGCCTGCTCCTGCAGCGTCCGGTAAAACTCGTATGGACAGTTCAGCACACTCTCATCGAAGAAATTGAAATCCGCAGGACACTTGCTCATTGTTTTGGCCTCCTCGTGACGATGCACGCTGCTACAGCTCACCGTTGATATACTTGTCGATAGTTTGGTGGAAGTGGCGAATGCGTACTTCCTGATAGTTTGCCAGCACCAGTTCCCCGGACTTCAGGCTGTGCATGCCCTTCTGGATCATGGGCATATTGAACAGGTCCTGGTCAAAAATGGTGCCCAGGCTCACACCCAATTCGGGAGCCTCGGAAAACAACTCCGTGTCGCCCAGGCGCCGAACCGGCACATCTTTTGGTCGCTCAGCCCCGGTGGGCAGTTGTTTGATGACAATGATCTCCATCAGTGCTGTGGTGTGATCGTCACCATTGGGGCGGAAGCGGTAGGTAATGTTCGGGTGAAACCCCGCCCAGGGAGCAAAATTGGGAAAGATCGAGTACAGGATGGAGTCCATGCGTTCGGCATTGGTGGCGAAACTGGCGAGTTCCCTGTCGTGATTTTCGCTGAAGGCCTCGGAATTCAATCGACCGATATACTCCCTTGCGCTCATACCGTCCGGCACGCTGGCGTGATTGGGCGTGGCGACCATGGCAGAGACACCCAGCATGGAGTCGACCACATCCTGGTCTGAAATGTCCTTCAGGTGGAAGCTAGGCACACCCAGCGCCGTGATGGTGCGACTGATATGGTCACCCCAGACGTCATACTGGGAATCCACATCCTCTGTGTAGGGCAGGATCTGCGGGTGTGTCGCCACCGCATGGTAGGACTCGATAAAGGCTTCCCAGCCCACCTTCCAGTTGCAGGGAATGACTTTCTCAACATGGACCATTTTGTAGCCGTTCTCTGGCTTCCAGCGCTCAAAGTGCTCGGGTAGGACACCGAGATAGTCCCGCAGTGGCGGCGCGCTGAGGTCCATATTGATAAAGACCCAGCCACCCCAGGTATCCACCTGTACAGCTGGCAGGCCAAACTCCGCCTCCCTGACATGGGCAAAGTCCCATTTGCACGGCGCCCATTTGAAATCGCCCTCCAGGCTCCAGGTGAAAGCATGGTAGGGACAGCGGAAATTCTGGTAGCTGCCGCTCTTATCAACCAACTGGCGGCCGCGGTGAAGGCAGGCGTTCCGGAAAGCCTGCAGGTCACCGGCGCCGGTGCGGGTGACGATAATGGAGAAGCGGGTGATGTCATAGACATGCGTGTCACCGGGCTGCCCGACTTCGGTTTCCCGGCACACTGCCTGCCAGGTGCGCTGCCAGATATGCTCGACTTCCCGCTCATGGAATTCTCGTGACAGGTACCGGTCAACCGACAGGTTTCCTGACCCGAGGTACGGATGGGTATCCTCCCGCAGGCAATCCGGCACCGGGTTGATTTCCCTGTCGAGAAGGTCCTGATACGACGGCCCCGGAGAGCGGGCAACCATGTCAGCGCCCGATTTACTGCTTACCTCGTTAGCCATAGTCGACAACCTCCAGTTTCAGTTATTCACCTGTTACGCTGGCCCCCTGGCGCATCCGGACACCGGCCATTGAGCTCTCGACCGGGATCATACTGGCCGCCGCCGCATACAAACAGGTCTGACTGTTTTTATTCTTTGCAAGCATGATCCATATCAACCTTTTACCGTGCCATGTTCAATAACTCGGCTGTTACGCCACCGCGTGACCTGGCATAGAATGGCACCCACCATCCGCTCGCAATCGGGTAAGACATCATGAGCTCCGGCAACAGCTTCTATCGCTACCTCCTGAACCCGCTGATGCGCGGCCTGCTCCGATCACCGCTGCACGCGATTACCAGTCGCAATATTGCTGTTCTCCACTTCACTGGCCGAAAAAGCGGCCGCAAGCTCAGCACGCCGCTGAGCTACACCCGGGAAGGGGATACGGTACGCCTGCTGTCCAACCGCAGTACCCGTTGGTGGCTGAACTTCCGCGGCGGGAAAGCACCGGTCGAAATGGAGATCGCCCGGCAGCGTCACCCCGGCACGGCGCTACTGCTGGAGGGAGATAGCGAGGCATTGCGCGACGGCGTGCGCCGCTTCATCCGCGCGCTGCCCAGGGACGCAAAAGTCTACGGCCTGGAACTGGATGCCAACAGGGAGGTCGTCGAGGCAAGTCTGGCGGCAATTGCCGACCAATTGGTGCTGGTAGAGATCCGCCTGCACAGCTGAACCTCGACGTCATCGGGCGAAGCAGCAAACATCAGAAACACGGGACTACGCCATGAATATCCCCCTGCACAGAAAACCATCTCCCTGGCGCTATCTATGGCTCGTTGCATTCATAGCGCTGCCCGCCCTGGGGTGGTACGGCATTCTGGATGAGCTCTCCGCAGAGGACATCAATGCATCCATATCCAATGCCGGATTGATCTATGGCACAGCTCGCGGCATCAACGCACTGGTATCGCTGCTACAGGGCACAGAGTTCAATGTACCCTTCCTGACCATCAGCATCGGAGAGGTTCTCGATCCGGTCAATGATCTCATCGAACGTTTCTCTGACTTCATTCTCCTCGCGCTGGGCTCCCTCGCGTTACAGAAGATTCTTCTCGCGGTGGTATCGGAGACAATGTTCAATATCCTGCTCACGATCGTAGCGGTCTGCAGTGGCCTCAGTATGATCGCGGGAGACAGCCGGGTGACCGGTGCACTGCTGAGAGCATTCCTGGTCGTCGCGTTCTTCAGGTTCGCGCTCGGTCTGGTGGTACTCGCCAACAGTTGGGTCGACGCGAGGTTCCTGCACGAAGCGGACCAGCAGCGCAGTGTCGCAATGGAGACCTTCAAAGGCGAACTGCACCAGATCAACAGTCTCTCAAGGCAAGCTGAGGAGGCCGCAGCCGAGTTCAGCAAGACCCAGGCATCGTTGCAAGAAATCGAGGAGAAAAAGCGCGCACAGGAGCGCGCGCTGCGGCAGGTAAGCGGGCAAATTGCAGCACAGGAGAAACTGCTGCAGGCGGCGGCAGACGAGGCCGGCACGGTGTGCCGGTTATCGCTGTCAACGCCACTGCTGTCACCCACCTGCCCCGCCTCTGTCAAGCAGCTGCAACGCGATATCGATCAACTGGAGTCCAGTCAGGACAGTATGGAGGCTAAACTCAGCGCACTTGATGATGCGATTACCGAACATCTCGAAAAAATGGATTGCCTCGACAATCGAAGCCGTGGTGAAACCTGTCATTTCTGGGAAATACTCCCCGACACCCCCAATGTCACGATGCTGGCGGGCAAATTGAACGCTATTGAGACGCGTGTCAGTGACTTTGCCCAGAACACCATCAATCTTCTCGTCTCGCTGCTGCTGAAGTCTATTGCCATTCCGCTGTTATTCTTCCTGCTGCTCCTGAAAATCATACGGACAGGCTGGTCGAAGGTCGGCTAGCCTGGCGTTTGGCTGAATCACGCCAAAACCGGACCACCGCCTGCAACAGCAGGTAACCCGCACATATTGCACACGGCCGTCACGCCCTATTGCGGGGCCCCCATTTAATGCATATGATATGCATGTTATAAATTTTCCCGAATCGCTCCACATTGAGCTGCACGTACTAAACTCCAAGTAAATACAACAGGGAGAGACACGATGGCCGAAGTGCTTACCAGATCAGCAGCACGCAATATTTTCTACGGTGGCTCGCTGTTTTTCTTTCTCGTTTTTGCCGGGCTGACGGCCCACACCCACTGGTATATGAAAAACGTCTCCACCGACGAAGAGAGCCTCACAGACAGTGTTCGACAGGGCAAGCATGTGTGGGAGGAGAACAGCTGCATCAACTGCCACACCATACTGGGTGAGGGAGCTTACTTCGCACCGGAGCTGGGCAATGTCTGGACCCGTTATGGCGGTCGCGAGAACCCCGAGGGAGCGCGCGCCGGGTTGAAAGGGTGGATCCGCGCCCAACCGCTCAATGTGCCCGGTCGACGCGTGATGCCCAAATTTGAACTGAGTGAGGAAGAGCTGGATTCACTGGTGGATTTCCTGCAGTGGACCGACTCCATCAACACCCAGAACTGGCCGCCGAACGTCGCGGGCTAACACCCTATTCACCATGCAACGCCATGAGCTTTTTGCCAGAGGATCGTATCGATGAAATATGAAACACAGCGGGTGGCCTATCCATTTTTTATTGTGGCGATGGCGCTCTTCGCTCTGCAGATCGTATTTGGGATTTTGGCGGCTACCGTCTATATCATGCCTGACTTCCTGTCCGAGGCCATGCCTTTCCATATCATGCGGATGAGTCATACCAACCTGCTGATAGTCTGGTTGCTACTGGGTTTTATGGGCAGCACCTATTACCTGATGCCGGAGGAGGCAGAAACCGAGATCCACAGCCCGATGATTGCCTATGTACAACTGGCCATCTTCGCTGTCGCCGGGGCCGGTGCCCTACTGAGCTATCAGCTGGGAATTCACGAGGGCAGGGAATTCCTGGAACAGCCCTTCTGGAGCAAGGTGCTGATCACCGTGTCCTTCCTGATGTTTCTCTACAATACCAGTATGACCCTGCTGAAGGGTCGCAAAACCGCGATCAATCTGGTGCTGATGCTGGGCCTCTGGCTGGCCGCTGTATTCTGGCTGTTCGCCTTCGTCAACCCCGGCAACCTCGCGCTCGATAAACTGTACTGGTGGTGGGTGGTACACCTGTGGGTGGAAGGCGTATGGGAGCTTATCATGGCCTCACTGCTCGCCTATCTCCTGATAAAAATGACCGGTGTTGACCGAGAAATCATCGAAAAATGGCTCTACGTAATTATCGGCCTGGCGCTGTTTTCAGGTCTGCTCGGAACCGGTCACCACTACTACTGGATTGGCGCGCCGGGATACTGGCAACCCCTGGGCAGCATCTTCTCCACGCTGGAAGTTCTGCCGTTTTTCGCCATGGTGATGTTCGCGTTCTTTATGTTCTGGAAAGGCCGTCGCAATCACCCCAACAAGGCGGCCATGTTATGGACGCTGGGCAGTGCCACCCTGGCCTTTTTCGGCGCGGGGGTGTGGGGGTTCATGCACACCCTGTCTTTCGTCAACTACTACAGCCACGGCACACAGGTCACTGCGGCACACGGGCACCTGGCATTCTTCGGCGCCTACGTGATGACCGTACTGGCTATCATCACCTACGCCATGCCTCAGCTCAGGCGCGTGCAACCCTATAACCAGATTCTCAATATGTGGAGTTTCTGGCTGATGACATCGGCCATGTGTTTCATGACGTTTACCCTGACCTTTGCCGGCGTGGTGCAGACACATTTGCAGCGCGTCATGGGCATGAACTTCATGGAGGTTCAGGATCAGCTACAGCTTTTCTACTACATGCGCCTGGGTGCTGGTATCGTTGTCGCCATAGCGGCTTGCGTCTACTTCATCGCAATTTTCGGCCCGGCGAAATCACAGGTTTCCGCCGGTGCAGAAAATCAGCTAGGAACCTCCACCGTCCAGGGTTAGGTTTCCGCTGGTGATACAGGCATGGGTAACAGGAGATTCCAATGGCAACGGTAGCTGCCACCAACAGGCCTGCAGAGCAGGAAGTGCCGTTTTATCAGCCAGTCGGCAACGAATGCCAGCTGTTTGAACAGGCTTTTCAGCAGCAGCTGCCGCTGTTGCTGAAAGGGCCTACCGGATGCGGAAAAACACGTTTCGTCGCACATATGGCCGCCAGGCTCAAGCGGCCGCTTTTTACCGTATCCTGCCAGGATGATCTCACGGCCGCAGACCTCACCGGGCGATACCTGTTACAAGGCGGTGAGACACGCTGGGTCGATGGCCCTCTCACCCAGGCCGTCCGCGAGGGCGGCATCTGCTATCTCGATGAGGTGGTTGAAGCCCGCAAGGATGTTACCGTGGTGCTGCACCCATTAACCGACGACCGCCGCCTGCTGCCCCTGGAGCGCACGGGCGAATTGCTACAGGCACCGGCCAATTTCATGCTGGTGGTGTCCTACAACCCCGGCTATCAACACATTTTGAAATCACTCAAGCCCAGCACCCGGCAACGATTTGTCGCCAAGAGCTTCGATTTCCCTCCCCCGCAGATGGAGCGCGACATCGTGGCCCGGGAGAGCGGCCTCCCGGAACAGCAATGTGCCGCACTGATCAATCTCGCGACACGCCTGCGTTCCATGAAAGGCCAGGACCTGGAGGAAGGTGTATCGACACGGCTGCTGATTTACTGCGCTACGCTCATCGCCAACGGCATGCCGATATCACAGGCGGCGCAAGCCACCCTGGTGGAACCACTGACCGATGATATCGACGTCCAGGAAGGCCTGATGGAGGCCGTTCGCGCCACGTTTGGCGAGGACTGAGGGTAGCGCTGCGCAATGCTGGAATGGCTGGAGTTTGAGGAAAAGGTCGGCCAGCTATGGCACCGCTGGGTGTCTTCGAACAGCGCCAGCTTTCCCAGCTATCCCGACTCCGCAGTTACGCTGGAAAGTATCTCCGGGCCGCTGGCAGTGTTTTTCCGGGCCAGTGGCGGCGCCGCCGGGGTCGCTGTCGCCTCGGTCGCCGCGCGAAATTCCTCACACCGGCTCAATTTCCGTCAGCGTCTTGGTCTCGTCGAGGAACCCGTGGACCTGGCCCGCCTCGACGAAGAGAACCTGCTGCTACCACCGAGCATTTCGCTGTTCGAGGACACCAGCCTCAATCGTGACCTGTACTTCTGGCTGGCCGCCATGCTCGGGGTGATGTCACCGTGCAGGAACTTCATTGACCCGCTGCGCCAGGACATCAGTGGATTGCGCCAGGCCATCACAGCCAGCCAGACTGCGCTGCGTGAGTTTCCCGGGCTCGGCTGCCGGTACGATCGGCTGAAAGAGGCGATGCTCGCCATGCGTCCGGTCCGTTCGCTGCCGCCGGTGGAGGCAGCGATCGAGGCTGTGATAGCTCACCTGCTGGGTGCGGAAAAGCCGCTCCCACCGGCAGCGGCACGGTACTACGAAGCGATTACCAATCCCGGTGATGACCTGCGCGAGTTCCGCGCCCCGCCAAAATACTGCCGGCCGCTGCCGGTTCCCCTGTGGGCCAATCTCAGTCATCTGGGCACTGCCAGCGCAAGCCCTGACGACGGGGAACAGGGCCCGGACCCCACTGCCGCCGATGCCGGCGAAACGGCGGGCAAGCGCAAAGCAGAGCGGCGCCGCCAGGACCAGAGTGAACGCGACGACCCCCTGGTGTTCAATCGGTTTGAAAAGATTCTCTCACTCGCAGAAATGGTTAACGTTAACCGGATGGTTGACGACGAGGAGGACAAGAATGCGAAAACTAACGCCGAGCAGATGGATGAGGTCACGCTGAGCCCCAACCAGCAGCGCGCGGCCTCCCAACTGAGAATGGACCTGGATTTGTCACCGGCAGCAGCGGATGGGGAGCAACTGCGCGGCGCCCTCACCTACCCGGAGTGGAACTATCGAAAGCAGGCCTATCAGCAGAATCACTGCCGCGTATTGTTTGATGTACAACAGGGTGAGGGCCTGTGCACGGTGATCGACGAACAGACACAGCGTCGTATCCGCCGGGTAAGAAGACAGTTTGAAGCACTGCGCCCGCGGCGGGAATGGGTGCGCGGCCAGGTCGACGGCAACGAGTTGGACATGGACGCAGTGGTGCGCGCGCACTGCGACTTCGCCGCAGTGGGCGATAATAATGCGGGGCTGTATATGACCACACGGGCGCAGGCGAGAGACCTCGCCATATCGATTCTGATTGACGTATCGCTATCCACTGACGCCTGGGTAGAGGATCGCCGCATCATCGATATCGAGAAGGAGGCCCTGCTGGTGCTGGCGCACGGTATCGCTCGCTGCGGTGACGACTATGCCATCCAGAGCTTCACGTCACACAGGCGCCACCGCGTCTGGGTGAACACCCTCAAGGCATTTGACGAACCCATGAGCGAGCTGACCGAGCGACGGATCAATGCTCTCGAACCCGGACACTATACCCGCATGGGGCCTGCGATCCGCCACGCCGCGGCGGAGTTGGGCAAGCGCCCGAATCGCCACCGCTTGCTACTCGTACTCAGCGATGGCAAACCCAGCGACAGCGATTACTACGAGGGACGGTATGCCATTGAAGACACCAGGCGCGCGATTATGGATGCCAGGCAACAGGACCTGAAGGTCTTCGGCATCACCATTGATCGCGATGCCCAACAGTATATTAGCCACCTCTTTGGGCGCGGCGCTTACGCCATGGTGCAAAAACCCGAGCACCTGTCACTGGCACTGCCGCGTATCTATCAACAGATAATTGCGACCTGAGACCAGGCGAGGCACACACCGCGATGAGTAACCCGCGCCCCATGGCAGCCCTTTTGGCCGGCATCGGAATCTGTGTAATTGTGATCACGCCGTTCGCACTGGCCATCAAATACACGGACTGGGGCGTTGGCTTGCTGCTGCTGGCGCCACTGCTCGTCTGGCTGCTGTTGCGCATGGGTCAGCGACTTGAACGCTGGGCCTCAAATGAGCCAGACACCCCACCTGGCGACCCAGATTTTCCTGACGACCCGTGATCCCCACACGGCCCTGTCACGGTTCAGCGACGCAGGCCGAACAGCCAGCTTTTGGGTGCATCGATGGCGCGATTGGCAGTGAGACGGTGAATACCCACCGCGCAGCGCCCCATCATCCAGGCGATGCCGACAGTAAAAAAGAGGTAACCGAATATCCAGGCATAGACCGGTGCAAGCCCCCACTGACCGGCCAGATGCCAGGCCAACAATGCGACGACAGATGCCAGCACACCAAGCCAGAAAGTGCGGAACTGGAAAACAAGATGTGTATCCAGCCAGGGAGCGCTGCGACCTTTACGAAAGAATGCAATGCACATACCGATCGGCGCGGTCACCACGGCCATGATGCTGCCGATATAGAGCCCGTAGATCACAACCACATAGCCACGGCCGGGTGTGCTCTTGTCGTACACTTCTGGCTGGGGCGCGGCAGACATCTCGGAGGCCATAGACACACTCACTGACAGTAACGCGGTTCAGTCGATAAACAACTCAGTCAATCCGCAACAGGCTGACCAGCTCCGCCTGCTTTCGCCCCGGCAAAATATCCTCCAGAGTGTAGGCGTCCAGCACTTCAAAGAAGGCATCCAGGGCCTCTAGAAGCACGAATTTGAGTCGGCAGGCCGGGGTGAGAATACACTGGTTATTTTCCCCGAGGCATTCGGCCAGCGCCATATCATTCTCCATCTCCCTGACCAGCGTTCCGATGTTGATCTCTGCCGGCGACATTTTCAGGCGCAATCCGCCATTCTTACCACGCAGGGCGATCAAATACCCTTTCTGGCTCAGTGCCTGCCCGACCTTCATCAGGTGGTTGCGCGATACACCATAGCGCTGGGAAATCTCACGAATGGTCGCAGACTCTTCACCACTGGCTGCCAGATAGATGAGCATTCGAAGAGAGTAATCGGTAAATGAAGTCAGGCGCATAGTTTCAACTCAAGCCCGTCAGGCTCGCGCCAGTATACCTAAAGAAGAGTATGGTTTGCATCTTCCAGACGCCCCGTGCGTTTGCTCCCCTGTTCCCCGCGGCTCACGGAGTGTTTCCAACAGCCCTGAGCGCGCCAGCGCACGCAGCCCCAGCGTGCTGGCCACAGTGCAGTCGGGTTGAGTCCTCGCGGGGTTATGGTGCACCCGGATGGCAACAGCATCTATGTGTCGAACTCCCTCAGCAACACGGTGTCCCTCATCGACCCGGCGACCAACTCCGCAGTGCACGCGCTACCCCCAACAATATTCTTTTTGGTTATTTCATATTAGAAATAAATATCATCTTGGTAATTT
>JAGRIE010000030.1 GCA_020443425.1 Halioglobus sp. | reverse complement strand
CGGTGTTCTCTCCATTAAACGATCTTCGCAAAATCAGTTTAATGAATGCCGGTGTCCCCCGTTAATGATGAAGAGCCCGCAGTTTGGTCGCATTTTTTTCCAGCGTATCCAGTTCTGCAAAGCTGTAGATATCGTTTTTCAGCTTTTCCAATCTGTCCATGGTGTGTTTCCAGCGTTGGGGCGCGAGTGTTCAGCGCTGTTGTTGGGTTGCGGGTTGCACCAGTACGGTGTCGCCGATGGCAATGGTGCCCCCCCGGAGTATGCGGCAGCAGAGTCCACCGTGGCCCAGCATTGCCGCGACGCCACCGGCGCCGAGGGCTGTCTCCATCCGGGAGCAGGGGTGGCACAGGGCACCGGCTTCGAACAGCGCACCACCGATGGTGAACTGCTGGTGCCGGAGTGCGTGCAGGTTTATCCCTGACACCACCAGGTTGCGGCGCAGTATACCGGGGTCGATGTCATCGCGACCAAGAAAATGAGCGGTCTGCTGGATAAACTCCCGTGAGATCAGGGTGACCTGCCGCCCGGATCCGGGCGTTTTAGCGGCCCGGTGGTCTCCCTCCAGCCCGCAACCAGCAATGGCGAGCGCCTGCCGCACCTCCCGCAGGGGAGCGCGCCTCTCCGGGCGCAGGCCAATCCATTCCAGCGCGCCAGGGCGCAGGTCTTTGGCAAATCGGTCCAGCGGATTGGTTCTCTTCGACATGGCGCGACTATAGCACTGGCTGTGGCTATCGTGACCCACCGGAGGCGTGCTGTTGGGTAAAAAAGACGTTCGTCAGGGGCGGGGGAGTGTGTTGCTGCCTGGGGCGCTGGCCCACAGGCGACGGCGCTAGCCGTAGTGGGCCAGCTGTTCCAGTGGCAGATCCCGTATCCACATCCTGGCCGCCTCGATCTCGGCCATCGGGTAGTACTGTACGACTGCGGAGGTGAAAGGCTTGGTGAGGGTTGCCATCCAGTGGTTGAGCGGCACCGAGCCGACGATCGCGAGTCGGCCCACATCGCCGTAGTGATCGACATCGAGCTTGATATCCTGCCACAGGTCGGCGGGAGTCCAGCCGGAAAACTCGGTGATCACGACCAGCAGGTTCACCTGCCCGAAGCGATCGATACGCTTTTCCGCCAACTCCTTGAACAGGCGGTAGTCCTCAGCCTTGAGTTTGCCTGCGACGTTGATCTCCAGTCCGTCCGGACCAACGTTCCTGATTACAGCATTCATGGTTCCTCCAGTTGCACCCACTCTGGTCACTAGTACCGCTCACGGGTACCAGTATGTGCACTATCGACTGGGGGTGCGTATGAAAAGTTCCGCAACTGTGAAAATGTTCACGTTAAAAGCCAGTAAAAGCATTGTTGTTGGTGAATCGCTCGTCTGGCACTGCCGTTCGGGCAGGGTCTACTCCCGCCCCGGTGTTTTCAGGGGCCGAGGAAAACAACGGAATCCTGCTTGGGATCCGGCGTGTTTGCCTTCCATCGCACCGAGCCGAACGGTCGTTCCAGCCCGCGCCTTACACGGGTGATCCTGCCGTTTATGGTGAGCGCATTGGCGCTGGACTGCGCGTCCAGGTCGGCTTGTGTGAAGCGGTCGCGCATCCGCAGGTAGTCGCCCCAGGTCGGGAAATGAAACCGCTCCGTCCACAGCGAGGGGTCGGCGATATCACGTGAGATCGACCAGTTGAACCCGCCATTGCGCAGACGTACTTTTTGCACTTCCTGCATGGCGGTATAGAACGCCCGTGGGTCTTCCGGCTCAACGTGGTATTCGATTTCGATCACGATGGGTCCGGAACGCATGGTGATGGCCAGTCCGACCTCAGGTTCACTCTCGACACTGACGGCCTCCACCCCGGCCTGGCTGGCTTCGGGGAGTTTCAGGAACATCGTGACCAGGGGGAGGGTGAGCATCACCAGGCCCGAGGCGATGATGGCGGTATCGATAGCCCAGTGATTGGCCACCACGCCCCAGAACCATGCCCCGAAGGCAACGCCGCCCGTCAGCAGCGATGAAAACAGCGACAGTGCGCGCGCCGTCACCCAGCGCGGTGCGGAGAGTTGAACGGATATGTTGAGCAGGGATATGGTGAGCATGGTTGCGCCACCGGCCAGGAACATGCCGAGACAGGTGAGCGGCAATGAGCGGCTGAGGCCGACAGCGATCAGTGCAAAGCCATTCAGCACCGCCAACATGGAGTATGACCTGGCGGTGCTGAAACGGGCCCGAAAGGTATTGATCATCAGGGCGCCGCCCACAGCGCCGACACCCCCGGCGCCGAGCAGGATGCCGAATGTGCTGGCGTTGCCGCCGAGCAGGTCTTTGGCGATAAGCGGCGCCATCGCCGTCGCCGTGGCCGCGCCGAAGGCGAATACGAAGGCCCGCAGCAATACCGTGCGAATCGGGTGCGAGTGAAAGGCGTAGCGCACCCCGGACACCATGGCGCGCGCAATGCGCTCGGGCGGCAGCCGCGACGGCACCTGTATGCGTTTCCACAACAGGAAGGCCAGGATCAACGGCAGATAACCCAGAGCGTTGACCGCGAACGCGGCCTGCGCGCCGGCGGCGAGCACGATCAGCCCGCCGATCGCGGGGCCGAAACTGCGCGCAACGTTATAGCTGATAGTGTTCAGGCCGATGGCTGCCGGCAGGACATCCGGAGTCACCTGTTCGCCGATAGACGACTGCCAGGCCGGGCTGTACAGCGCAACCCCGGTGCCGATCAGGAAACAGAAGCCGAGCAGCAGCCACGGTGAGGTCAGTTCAAGGAAGGCCAGCGCTGACAGTGTGGAGCCAAAAAAAGCCGAGATACACAGCCCCGTGATGGCGACGCGTTTGCGGTCGAAGGTGTCTGCGATGGCGCCCGCTGGCAGCGCCACCAGCATCAACGGTAACATCATGGCGGTTTGCACCAGTGCCACCATTCCGGGCACTGATGTCAGGCGCGTCATCTCCCAGGCGACACCGACGCCGAGAATCATCTGTCCGAAATTGGAAAGTACGCTGGCCGACCAGATGCGCAGAAACGCCGGCTCGCGGAGCGGCGCGAGGGCCGCACTTTCACGCACGTGATCTGCTCGTTTCGGGATGGTCGCGTTTGGTGCAACGCCCGCAATTGCTAAGTGACATAGTTTGACTTCTGGTTCTGGCAGCCCATCAGGACGGGGGCACGTTACCGCGTCGCATCTTATAGCATTGACGGCGATTGGCGGTCAAAAATCCTGCCCGCAATTATTGAGAGTTGCGTCCACCGGGAAAATGCGTATGCAAAGGCCGGGACAATAGTGACGGCGGGCATGGTGCGTCAGTCTGTGCGGGTGGCGGGGTGCCGCAAACCCTCGAAAAAAGTCAGCGTGCTGCTTTCGAGCAGGCTGAAGACATGCACCTGCGGCAGAAACTGCTCCACCTGATGGTTCATGGAAAGACACGCCAGGCCATGTGCCATAGCCCACAGTTTTACCGACAGTTCCAGCGCGTTGTAATCACCCAGGCCGAGGCTTTCGCACCACAGCTCTACCGACTCCACCAGGATGAGGAATCCGGAGGTCTTGATAGGGTGATCTGCCGCCTCAAAGCGCCGCAGCCCCATGTCACCCCACATCAGGTCGTAGAACGCCCGGTGTTCGGTGACATAGGATACATAGGTTTTGCCCAGCGCAATGATGCGCTGCTCTGATCCAGCGGGGTGTTCAAGTGCAGTGTCGCGAGTGGCAATGGTCAGCCCCAGGAACGCCAGCTCGCTGACCGCTTCAAGCAGCGCATCCTTGTCCTTGAAGTGGCGATAGGGTGCGGCGCTGCTGACGCCCGCCCTGCGAGCGGCATCTATCATCGCGAACTCCACTGACACATTCTCCTCGATGAGCTGTGCGGCCGCCAGAATCAGGGCATCGCGCAGGTCGCCGTGATGATAGCGACCCTGCCGTGCAGGCTTGTCGTTGCGGTTCACGCGGCCAGCTCCTGATGCTGTGAAGGGGTGTCGCCGGGGTGCGGCGCGCCATCTGCGGTGTCTTTGCGGGCGATCCGGGTAGCCACCAAAAACAGGGGTGGTACCAGGAAAAACGAAATGATGGTTGAGAGCAGTACGCCGCCGGCAATAGCCATGGCAAAGGGCGGCCAGAACTGGCTGCCCTCGAGGATCAGCGGCAGGAAGCCGCCGAACGTTGTCACGGTTGTGGAGATAATGTGTCGGCTGGAATCCATCACCACCTCCCGGGTGGTCAGGCGATCCCCCCGCAGGGCCAGCGGGTCGGCCTGCAGTGCGGTGATAATGATGATCGCGGCATTGATGGAGACGCCGATCGAGCCGATCACCCCGATCATGGCCTGGATGCCGAACGGGTACTGGAATATTGCCAGCGCCAGCAGCGACAGGCCCAGGGAGCACACGCAGACCAGTACGGCAACGGCTGACAAACGCCAGGAGTTGAAGGTCAGCACGATGGTCGCCAGCAGGGCTGCGAGTACCAGTCCCATCGGCGCCATGATTTTGTCTACCACCGATGCCCGTTCGTCACTGTCTCCACCGAAGGTGAAAGCGTAGCCGTCGGGTAACTCGACAGGGTTGTCGACGAGGTCCTGTCGCAGTAGTTTGAGTGCCTCCTCCGGCAATACGCCGCGCTGCAGATAGGCCTGCACGATATTGGTTCGCATGCCGTCCTTGCGGGAGATCGGGCTCTGGCCGGGCACCAGTTCCGGTTTGCCCAGTGCATTCAGGGGAATGCCGGGAATATTTGTTTGCCCGGTGGTGAACTGCGCCGGCAGCGGCACCAGGATATCGGCAATGTTTTCCGACGCCCCCCAGTCGCTCTCGTTCAGCCGCACGCGCACCGGCAATCGCTCCGTGCCCTCCAGTACTTCGCCGCCGACCTGGCCGAGCAGGCTGCTGTTGAGTGCTGCCGCAACATCGGATAACTGCAGGTGAGCCAGCCTCAGCTTGTCCTCCTGCAGCGCGAACACCAGTTTGGGTGCGCCGCCGGACAGGCCGCTGCTGGTGTGCGTGACGAAGGGGGTGGCATCCATACGGTGCCGGAACTGGTTGCCGAGTTCCTGCAGGACGGCAAGGTTGGGCCCGGTGACCTCAATTTCAAGCGGTGCCGTCACCGGTGGGCCCTGGTCGATGCCCCTTACGATTGTCCTCACCTCCGGGAACTCCGCGTCGAGTTCGGTTTGCAGGCGACGAATCAGGTCGTCAGTGAGGTTCTCATCGCGAGTCAGTACCAGCGCCTCGGCCCAGGAGGGAATGCCTTCCTTGAACCGGTACATATTGTAGTAAAACGCGGGGGCGCTCTCGCCGATGGTCCAGTCGACCCGGCGTACCAGCGGGTCACTGCGCAGTTTCTCATCGATGCGCCGGGCTATCGCCGCGGTGTCGTAAATCGAGCGGCCGTCCGCCGCCTTCACCTGGATGTACAGCTGATCCCTGTCGGTACCTGGAAAAAACTGCGCGGTGAGCGTCGGGAAGGACAGGAAACCGGCCACCGGCAGCGACAGTGCCAGTGCGATCGCAGCGGCCGGGTGGGCGAGGCTCCAATCCAGCGTGCGCACCAGCGCGTTCCCGGCGCGGCCGCTGCCGACGCCGCCGATCCACCAGTGCTCCGCCCGCGCGGGCTCCCGCGGCAGCAGCCAGCTGGCCAGTACCGGTGTAATGGACAGGGCCAGCACGGTCGAGGTTGCCAGCATAATGATCACGGCGCTGGCGATGGAACCGAGGAAATCTCCGGCGGGGCCGGGCAGGATCGCCATGGGAACGAAAGCCAATACGGTGGTCAGGGCCGAGGAAATCAGCGGGACCCGCAGCCGGTCGACGGAGCCGCTGATGGCATCGAGGGTGCTGCTGCCCTGCAGCAGGCGCTTGCGCACCTCGTCGGTCATCACAATAGAGCCGTCGACAAGCAGCCCCAGGGCGACGATCAGCCCGCTCATCGACATCTGGTGCAGGGCCATGCCCATGCGCTCCATCACCGTGAGGGAGATCAGTGCGCACAAGGGCAGGATGCAGGCGACCACCACCGCGGCGCGCCAGCCCAGTGTGAACAGGAGTACCAGAATGACCAGCACAATACCGATCGCCAGGTTGGTAGTGACGTCGAACAGGCGCGCGGTGGCATAGGTATTCTGGTCGTAGGTGATCTCCAGCCTGAGGCCGGCGGGCGCCTCCTTGCGATACTCGTCCACCAGTGCATTGAAGGCCTTGCTCCACATGTCGACCTGATTGCCCGGCTCCATTACAGCGCCCACCAGGATGGCTTCGCGGCCCTGGGCCAGTGCCATTGCGGGAGGTGGGCTCACACTGGCCTTATACACGCTGGCGATATCGGAGATTCGTGTGGCGCTGCCGTTGGCGGAGGTGTTCACTACCACCTCCCGGATGCGCGCCATGGAGTCGAAGTCACCGGCCAGCTCGATGACCATGTCAGTGCCGGCACCAGAGGCGCGACCGGAGGACACTTTGGCGTCAGCGGCCTGCAGCGCCATCGCCACCTGCTGCAGGTTCAGGCCGCGTGAGATCAGTGCCGGTTCATCAATCTCGACACGGATCTCCTCCACCGGTTCACCGAACAGTTCCACCAGCTTGGTGTCCGGCAGGTTGCGGGCCTGGTCAGCGAAATTCTGTGCCAGCCGATTGAGCAGGGACAGCGGCATATCCTCCGCGGTGGCCGAGGACAGTGCAACAATGGTGGTGAACGAGGTCAGCCGGTCATTGTCGAAATCGGGTGCACTGACGCCGGGTGGGAAGTAGCGGCTGGCGTCGTCCATGGCGTCGCGCACCTCGGACCAGGCGCGTTCCAGGGCGTCATCCGGCAAGGTGTCGATCAGCCTGATGTTGATGAAGGAGACGCCGCCGCTGGAGGTGGATAGCAACTCGTCAATCTCTGAAATCTTGCGCAGCTCATCTTCCAGTGGGCGTGTGACCAGGGCCTCGACCCGGTCCGGTGTCGCGCCGGGGTAGAAGGTGGTGACCGTGCCGATGAAGTTCATCAGGGTCGGGTCTTCCTGGCGCGAGATGGATTGGAAGCTGGTGATGCCCACGGCAATCACGCAGAGCATGATCAGCGTGAAATAGCGCGAATGCGTAGCGATGAAGCGCGCTACCATGTCAGTTCACTCCCTCGCCGCGGACCAGTGTGCCGGCGCTGATCCGGTGCAGTCCGCTGGCCACCACGGCGGCACCGTCCGGCAGTGTGCCGCGAACAAAGGCCCGATCGCTGTTCACCTCCAGCACTTCCACCGCCTCGCTGATCGTGCGCAGATGGTCGCCCTCCGGTTCCAGTCTCAGCACTGTCCAGATGCCCCGGTTGCCCTCGAGCAGCGCGGCAATCGGCAGCCAGCCGCCGGTCTCTGCCACGGTCTCCTGCAGCTCCAGTGTCACCGGTTCGCCGTCGAGGGCGTCTATGTCGGCGGGCAGCGCGAATACGCTGGTGGCGGTGCGGGTGGAGCGGTCTACATCGGGGCGCACCGAGAGCAGCTGGGCCTGGAAGGTGTGATCGCGCAATTTCAGCGAGTAGCGAGACCCGGGCTCCAGCTTGGCAGCGCGCTCAGCGCTGACCCCGATCTCCGCTTCCTGCCCGGCTGATTCAAGCAGTTTCAACACGGGGACGCCGGGATTCACGATGGCGCCCTGCTGCACATAGCGGTCGGCGACCACTCCATCGTAGGGCGCTGTCAGGCGCGATTTCTGTAATTCGATATCCAGGCTGGCGAGGCGCGCAGCCTCTGCGTCGACACGCGATTGCAGCGCCAGTGCACGCAGGCGCGTTTCGTCGAAGGCATCCCTGGACACTGCCCCGGTCTTGATCAGGTCGGCCTGTCGCCGCGCTTTCAACTGCGCCAGATCGAGTTCCACGCGCACCTGTTGCAGGTCGGCTGCCGTGGCCTTGCGTCTCGCCTGCAGCGCCGTGTCATCGAGTGCTGCGAGGGTGTCGCCGCGCCGTACCGCAGTACCTGGCCGTGGCGGCGGCGTGAGAATCATACCGGTAATCTCAAACCCGAGGTCGGCCTTGCGTCCGGCGACCACCAGGCCGAGGTAGGACACCGTCCGGGCATGGCTGTCCTGCAGCTCGTAGACTGTAGTGGCGACCGGCAGTGGCGCTCGGTCAGCCGAATCGGCGGACAGCGCCGCACGGAAGTGCAGCAAGCCGGTGATGACAGCCACAATGCCGATGGCGACACCCGTCCCGACCAGGGCGGTACGGGAGGAGTGGGGTTTCCAGGGTTGCGGGGGGGAGTTTGACGCCATTTTGCCTGCACAATGTAAGAAACTATAACATCAATGTTATACCTTATTACTTTGCAGTCAAGGGCCAGAACAGATGATTACTTGCAGCGGCCATCCGATTAACGCAAAATACGCGCCGTCTGCGGGGGAAGCATCCCCTTGTTCAGACGCTATGGTGATCCAGGCGGTCCCCTCGCAACGATAGGTAGTGAACCCCGCCAGGCCCGGAAGGGAGCAACGGTAGTTACCGACTCGTGTGCCGGGGTGTGGCTGTCTGGGTCGCCTCCAATTTCAAGTTCTGGCCGCCCGCTGTTTCTGTGACCTTCGTGCTGGTGTATTCTGTCTCTCTTTACGTGCAAGCAAGGCAAATCAGGGATGTCGTATCAGGTTTTAGCGCGCAAATGGCGGCCCCGATCCTTCCGCGAGATGGTCGGGCAGGAGCATGTGCTGCAGGCGCTGGTCAATGCGCTGGATCGCGATCGGCTGCACCACGCGTATCTGTTCACGGGTACCCGCGGCGTCGGTAAAACCACGATCGCCCGCATTCTCGCCAAGTGCCTCAATTGCGAGGCAGGCGTGAGTTCCGAGCCGTGCGGCAGTTGCTCTTCCTGTCTGGAAATTGCCGAGGGGCGCAGTGTCGACCTGCTGGAAGTGGACGCGGCGTCGCGCACCAAGGTCGAAGACACGCGCGAACTGCTCGACAATGTGCAGTATGCGCCCACACGCTCCCGCTACAAGATCTACCTCATCGACGAAGTGCATATGCTGTCCGCGCACAGTTTTAACGCGCTATTAAAGACGCTTGAGGAGCCGCCTCCCCATGTGAAGTTCCTGCTGGCCACCACGGATCCGCAGAAACTGCCTGCCACTGTGCTGTCGCGCTGCCTGCAGTTCAACCTCAAGAATATGCCGCCAGAGCAGATTGTTGGCCATCTGGGCATGGTGCTGGAGCAGGAGATGGTGGCATTTGAGGAACCCGCGCTGTGGCTGCTGGGCAGGGCCGCTGCGGGCAGTATGCGCGATGCCCTGAGCCTGACCGACCAGGCGATTGCCTTCGGCTCGGGAAAGGTCAACGAGACCGATGTTCGCAGCATGCTCGGCAGTGTCGATCTCGGTTATGTGTTTGAACTGCTGGAGACCATCGCCACGGGGGATCCGGCCGCAGTGCTCGCTGTGGTGCAGCGGATGTCTGAATTCGCCCCCGATTTTGAAGGCAGCCTGGATGAATTGCTGTCGCTGCTGCACCGCGTCGCTACCGCGCAGGTTGTGCCGGACGCCATCGACAACAGTTGGGGGGATGCCGAGCGTGTGGCCGAACTGGCGCGCACCGTCACCGCCGAAGATGCACAGCTGTTCTACCAGATGGCTCTCAACGGCAAGCGAGATTTCGCGCTGTCCCCGGATCCGCGCCGGGGATTTGAGATGACCCTGTTGCGCATGCTGGCGTTCAGGCCGGCTGCAGTGATTGATGACACCGTGCAAGTGGACGATTTACGGAGTGTGGAGGCGCCCGCTGCCGCTGTCGAGGAGGACAGCGCTCCTGTAAAAAAGTCACCTGAGGCGCCCAGTGCGCCTGTGCCTGCTGATACCGCTGTTCCAGCACCTGCTGCCAGCATACCGGAGGTGGCCGCGAGCGCGGCGACAGCGCCGGGTGCCGATGCTGCCGCCGACGCGGCGACCGGTTACGCGCTGGACGATCTGACACAGGACAACTGGTGGCACCTGCTGGAGCAACTCGGGCTGACGGGAATGATGCACAATATTGCCTCGCACTGTGAGTTGAGCCAGCGGCGGGGCGGTCATCTCGATTTTGTACTCGACAGCGGGCATGCAGCGCTGTTCAACGACAGCCACAGCGACAAGTTGCGGCTGGCACTGCAGAATTTTTTCGCCAGCCCGGTCACCGTGACCGTGACGCTGGGCAAGCCGTGTGGCGAGACGCCGGCAATGCGTTTAAACCGACTCGCTGCGCAAAGACAGGCTGAGGCCGTTGATGCGATAGAAGGCGACCCGCAGTTGCAGGCGCTGATCGCACGGTTCGATGGCGAACTGGATCATTCATCAATTCATCCGACGGATGTGTGAGCGGTAGTGAGGACGAAACATGAAAGGTAGTATTTCTGATCTTATGAAGCAGGCCCAGTCCATGCAGGCCGATATGCAGAAGGCGCAGGAAGAGTTGGCCAAGGCAGAGGTTCTGGGAGAGTCAGGGGCGGGGCTGGTGTCAGTCGTGATGACCGGCCGGCACGACGTAAAACGCGTGTCCATTGATGACGCCGTGTTCAGGGAAGACAAGGAAGTGCTGGAGGACCTGCTGGCTGCCGCCGTGAACGATGCAGTCAGGAAGGTTGAAGCCCGCAATCGGGAAGCGATGGCCGGGATGGCCTCCGGCTTGAATCTCCCCGCCGGCTTCAAACTGCCGTTTTGATAGCGCAGCGCAGCCAGCCGAATGAAGTTTAGTCCTTCCCTGCAAAACCTGATAGACGCACTGCGCTGCCTGCCGAGTGTCGGTCCAAAGTCGGCCCAGCGTATGACGCTGCACCTGCTGGAGCGCGACCGGGAGGCCGCACTGGCACTCGCCGCGGCACTGCAGGAAGCGGTGGAGAAAGTGGGGCACTGCAGTCAGTGTCGCAATTTCACCGAACTGGAGATCTGTGAGGTTTGCTGCGATCCCAGGCGCGACAAGACAGTCGTGTGTGTCGTGGAGACGCCCGGCGATGTGCTTGCCATTGAGCAGAGCGGCAGTTTTCGCGGCCTGTACTTTGTGCTGATGGGGCATCTGTCGCCGATCGATGGTATCGGTCCCGCCGAGATCGGCCTGGACGCTTTCCAGCAGCGCGTAATTGATGAGGGCATTGAGGAGGTAATCCTGGCGACAAACCCGACAGTGGAGGGAGAGGCAACGGCCTACTACCTGACCGAGATGTTACTGCCGGTCGGTATCCGTGTCTCGCGAATTGCGCACGGTGTGCCACTGGGTGGTGAACTGGAATATGTCGATGGCTCGACCCTGGCGCACGCCCTGTCCGGGCGGCGGCCGGTGGAGTAGCGAATGAATTGGCAACTGATTGAATCCGACGCCGCGCTGCAGCATTTGCTGTCGCAGATGACCGGCAGCAAGGTGGTGATGGTCGACACCGAATTTATGCGGCGCAATACATTTTATCCTGAGGTCGCACTGGTACAGCTGTGTTTTGTCGGCGACGAGGCAGGCAGTAAGACGGCCTGGCTGATAGATCCGCTGACTATCGAGGACACCACACCGCTGGCGGCGCTGTTCACCGATGCCGCCGTGCTCAAGGTCCTGCATTCTGCGAGTGAGGATCTGGAGGTATTCCAGCGCTGGCTCGGTGTGATGCCGCAGCCCCTGTTTGATACCCAGCGCGCAGCTGCATTGCTGAATATCGGCTTTGGGATGGGGTATCGGGCGCTGGTGCAGGAGATCTGCGGTGTCGATATACCCAAGGGCGAGACGCGCTCGGACTGGCTGCAGCGGCCGCTGACCGCGTCGCAGTGCGAGTATGCCGGCCTCGATGTGACATGGCTGCTGCCCGTATGGCGTGAACTCTACGGGCAGTGCGAGCGCCGGGACCGGCTGCAGTGGGTGCTGGCGGATGGTCAGGATGCGACGGCTACACTGGGGACTGATGTCGATGCTTACCACAAGCGGATCAAAACCGCATGGAAGCTCGACCGGCGACAACTCGGCATCCTGTCTGCGGTCTGCAAGTGGCGTGAGGCCACGGCGAAAAGCCGCGACAAACCGCGCGGCTGGATTATCGATGACCCGACCTGCCTGTGGCTGGCACTCCACGATCCGGATTCCACGGCGGCGCTCAGCGACTGTCAGGAGATGCCGCCACAGGTGATCCGGCGCTACGGTGAAGAGATACTCGATGTTTTGGCTGCGCAGCGCACGATGGATGACGCGCGATTGCCAGCGCTGCTGCCGCCGCCGCTGACTGCCCCGCAACGCGATCAGGTCAAGCGGCTGAAGTCACAGGTCCGGCGGATGGCGGCAAAGCTTGCCGTGGCACCGGAGGCGCTGCTGGCAAGTAAAGACTATGAACTGCTGCTGCGCGAGGCGGCGGGAGAGGAGGTGGACGCTCCCATCCAGTGGCAGGGTTGGCGGCGGCAGGTGGTACTGGAGCCGCTGCGACATTTTTTGCGGGAGGAGATGCGGTGAGCGTTTTGTGCCAGGTGTTCAAAAGTTCCCGGCAGGCAGAGATGTACCTCTATCTCGAGAAGTCCCGCGGCGCTGAGGAGGTTCCGGACGCGCTGCTGGCCAGGTTCGGTGAACTGATCCCGGTGATGATGCTGCAGCTGACGCCCGAGCGCAGACTGGCGCGTGCCGACGTTCGCGAGGTCATTGCGAGTATTCAGCGGCAGGGTTTCTACCTGCAAATGCCCCCGACCACGGCTGACCTGCTGGCGCGGGAGCGAGGCGATGGCTGACTGGTGGCATGAGAAGTCGCTGGCGGAACTCAGCACCGAGGAGTGGGAGGCACTGTGTGACGGCTGCGCCAAATGTTGCCTGCACAAGCTGGAGGATGAAGACAGCGGTGAGGTGTACTACACCAAGATACGCTGCCGCCACCTGGACGAACAGACCTGCCGCTGTACGGATTATGCCAATCGCTCAACGCTGGTGCCGCACTGTATCGACCTGCACGCGGCGGACTGGCGCAATATCGACTGGTTGCCCAGCACCTGCGCATACCGCTTGCGCGCGCACAACCTGCCGCTGCCGCAGTGGCACCCGCTGGTCAGCGGCAGCCGGGAATCGGTGCACCGCGATGCCGTCTCTATCCGGGGACGTTCCATCTCTGACGAGTATGTGCATCCGGATGGTTTTGATGAGCACATTGTGCACTGGGTAGAATAGGAGAACTGCTGTGTTAGATGAACAATCCTACCTCACCGCCATTTATATTTACGTGGGCGCCGCCGTTGTCATGCTGCTGTATCTGGCATGGTGGTTGAGCCGGCACTGGCGTCCGGTCTGGGTGTCGCTGGTGGTATTGGTGTTGGCGGCGCTGCTGTTGACCCCGGCCTATCCCAAGGCGGGTGTCGCCACCATGGCGCCCGCGCTGATCGTAGCGGCCTTCCAGATTGCGACCGAGGGACTGGATTCGGCGAGGCATGCGCTGCGCCCGCTGGTGTTCATGTCCGGTATCGGGGTTGTGATTGCACTGTTCCTGAACATGACGCTGTTCCGGCGGCGCAATGCGCGCAAGGCGAAAGCCAAAAAAGTCGCTGCCAAGGCCTGAGGCCGGCTGCTCCGGAGGCCAGGCCACTGCGCAGCGCAGCGGCCGGTAGCGGCGCCCAGTATTGATCTGCCCGTTACCAGTCTGTACCCTGTTTTCCTTTAAAATTTAACTGAGTGAAACGCACTATGAAATTTCAAGGCACTGATCGATACGTCGCCACCGATGATCTGCGGATGGCAGTCAACGCTGCCGTGGCACTTGAGAGGCCACTGCTGATCAAGGGTGAACCCGGCACCGGCAAGACTATGTTGGCAGAAGAAGTGGCTGCAGGTTTGGGCAAGCGCCTGATCCAGTGGCACATCAAATCAACCACCAAAGCCCAGCAGGGCCTGTACGAATACGATGCGGTATCCCGGCTGCGCGACTCCCAGCTGGGCGATGAGAAAGTCCACGATATTGCCAATTACATCAAGCGCGGCAAATTGTGGGAGGCGTTCGACGCCGATGAGCAGGTGGTGCTGCTGATCGATGAGGTCGACAAGGCCGATATCGAATTCCCGAACGACCTGCTGGTGGAACTGGACCGCATGGAGTTCTTCGTCTATGAGACCGGCGAAACCATCAAGGCGAAGCAGCGCCCCATTATCATCATCACCAGCAATAATGAGAAGGAGCTGCCGGACGCATTCCTGCGTCGCTGCTTCTTCCATTTCATCAACTTCCCGGACCGCGACACGATGCGTGAAATTGTCGACGTGCATTATCCCGATATTGCCGCGTCACTGGTCCAGGAGGCGATGGAGGTCTTCTTCGATGTGCGCTCAATCCCCGGATTGAAGAAAAAACCTTCAACCTCAGAGCTGATCGACTGGTTGAAGCTGCTGATGGCGGACGATATCCCTGACGAGATTCTGAAAAACCGTGACCAGAGCAAGGCGATACCGCCGCTGTACGGCGCGCTGCTGAAAAACGAGCAGGATGTTCACTTACTCGAACGGTTGGCTTTCATGCACCGTAGAGAGAACCGCTAGGGGCTCTCTGCGCCAGCCCACTGGAGCTCACATGCTGATCAATTTTTTTCACGGACTCAAGGATGCCGGCGTTCCCGTCACTACACGGGAACTGCTCGATTTGATGGAGGGTCTGAAACAACACGTTGTATTCGCTGATATAGACGAGTTTTACTATTTCAGCCGTACCTGCATGGTCAAGGATGAGAAGTACTTCGATCGCTTTGACCGGGCCTTCGGCCTGCATTTCAAGGAATTGGAGGCGCTGGACGATATTATCGAAGCGCTGATACCGGACGACTGGCTGCGCTCCGAGTTTATGAAAAACCTCAGCGACGAGGAGAAGGCACAGATTGAATCACTCGGCGGGCTGGAAAAGCTGATCGAAGAGTTCAAGAAGCGTCTCGAGGAGCAGAAAGAGCGCCACGAGGGCGGCAACAAATGGGTCGGTACCGGTGGGACCTCGCCGTTCGGCCAGGAGGGCTATCACCCGGAAGGTATCCGCGTCGGCCCCAACGGGCGCAACAAGAAAGCGGTGAAGGTCTGGGACAAGCGCGAGTTCAAGAACCTCGACGACAGTGTCCAGTTGGGGACGCGAAATATCAAGGTGGCGATGCGGCGCTTGCGCAAGTTCGCCCGCACCGGGGCCGCCGATGAGCTCGATCTCGACGACACCATCAGTTCTACAGCGCGCAATGCCGGTTTGCTGGATATCAAGATGGTGCCCGAGCGACACAATGCCGTTAAGGTGTTGTTGTTCCTCGACGTCGGCGGCTCGATGGACCCGCATGTCAAAGTGTGCGAGGAGTTGTTCTCGGCGGCACGCACCGAGTTCAAGCACCTGCAGAGCTTCTACTTCCATAACTTCCTCTACGAAAGTGTCTGGACCAACAATGTGCGCCGTCACAATGAACGCACCAATGTGCTCGATATCCTGCACAAGTACAGCCACGACTACAAAGTGGTGTTCGTCGGTGATGCCTCGATGTCACCGTACGAGATCGTCCAGCCAGGCGGCTCAGTGGAGCACTGGAATGAGGAGGCGGGCGAGATATGGATGCGACGCATCCAGGACGTCTACGACAAGGTGATCTGGTTGAATCCCGTTCCGGAGGAGGACTGGCAGTACACGCAGTCAGTGGCGATCACCCACCAGCTGATGGAGGGGCATATGTATCCCCTGACGCTGCGGGGGCTGGAAGAGGGTATGGGTTACCTGTCGAAATAGCTGCTGTAGGCGATCAGGCTTGCGGTGACGGCGACGTTCAGTGACTCCACGCCATTGCGCATCGGGATGGCGAGGCGGGTATCCGCCAGCGCACTGATCTGTGCGCTGACCCCCTCCGACTCATTGCCCAGCACGTAGACACAGAATTCTCGACTCTCGTGCTGGAAGAGGGAGCGCGGGGCCGCTGATTCCAGCGTACAGATTTCTCCTCCACGCTGCTGGCAGGCAGTGAGAGCCGCAGCCAGGCCGTCGCACAACACCAGTGGCGCGCGGTACAGTGTGCCGGCACTGGCCTTGATGACCAGTGGCCCCAGCGCCGCGCTGCCCTTGCGCGGCAGCAGGATGCCGTCGATCGCACCGGCCGCCGCCGAGCGGATAATCATGCCGAGGTTCTGCGGGTTGGTGATGCCGTCCAGCGCCAGCACGCGGCGCGGTTGCGCTGTTGCCTCGCTGAGAAAGTCATCCAGAGTGGCAAAAGCGGGGCAGACAATATCGATGGCGACCCCCTGGTCCTGCCTGCCATTTTTGGAAATGCGCGACAGGGCCTCGCGGTCGTGAACCTTGATCGGCACACCGCGGCGCGCAGCGTGCTGCCTGATATCGGCCACGATGCCGGCTTCCCGATTGCTGTGGGCCAGGTGCAGCGCGTGGCATTGCAGGGCGTCATCCTGCAGGGTTTCCAGCACGGCTTTACGTCCGTAGACCGTCAGCACCTTCTCGAAGAACGATTTTTTGCGCAGGTAGTCGGGCGAGTTTTGCATGGTGTCTCAGGGTCTGGGTGAGCGGTGGTGGCAGAGGGACCGCCGCCTCAGTTCACGCTGTCACGGCCGAGTGCCAGCGCCGTCACCCTGTCAGCCGACTGCTTCATGCGTGCGGCAATCTCTTCGATCTGGGCGCCGCTGATCGCTTTCTCGAAGGAGCCGGCGACAAAACACATGACCGGCAGCTCCTTGTAGACAAACACAGGCACGGTGATTGTGCTGACCTCGTAACGCGCTTTGGGATCAACGCGGTCGAGATGGTAGTGCTCGTCACACAAATCATGCTGGTATCTGTTCGCGGCATCATCCAGTTCAACCAGGCTCCAGGAGTTGTGGATGCGCGAGAGTTCCGCCCAAAGTGCGGACTCAGCCTGGGTTTTCAGGCTCACTTCAAACCCTCTGGCGCGGATGGCAATCAGTGACACGCGCAGTTTCTGGTCCAGCTTCTCGTTGTATCCACCGCGTGATTCATGTGCCCGGGTCAGCCACTCCTCGAGATATTTCGCGTCGGAGAAGGCGGTAAAACAGGCTGCCACTGGTGCGGTATTGGGCAGCCTGAGGCCGAGTTGGAAGGAATTGATCAACGGTGTGGCGCGCCCGTAGAGGGCCAGCAGCACCTGGTGTAATTTGGAGCGACCGGTCACCGCGAAGCCGATGCCGAGGTCATTCTGCAGGGCCTCCAGTTCGGGTCTTGCGTATTCCAGTACCGGAAACTGCGCGAAAGCCGCGTTTCCTGCCGCTATGATAGAGGGCCCCAGCCGGTAGGCCTTGGTTTTCGGGTGCTGGACCAGAAAGCCGTAATTCGCCATCGTCGTCAGTATTGCGTGACAGGTTGCCTTGTTAAGATTTAACCTGCGGGTCATTTCAGTAAGACCGAACGCCTGATGGGGGTTGGCCATCAGTAAATCCAGAATGGCGAGTGCTCGCGCGGTCGGTTGGGAAAAAAGTGCCAAATCTTTACTCCTGGGGTCCGGTTACTGTCGCTCTAGCCCGAGGGTGCTACTGCGGTATTTAGTTTATATTGTTGTACTTGGTGACGCATCTTACAGCGTGCCGGTGCCCTTGTTCAAGCCTTACCGAGGCCATTCAAGCGCCCCGTCACAGCGGCGCAGGCCGCGACCTGGAAATGGAAAACAAGGTGATATTTTGAAGACATTCAGGCTTTACGGCACCAGTGGCTGCCATCTCTGCGAAGAGGCTGCCGACCTGCTCAACACGCAGTTGCCGCTGGTTGAGAGCGCGGAATACCAGCAGGTGGATATCAGCGATTCGGACGCGCTGTTTGAGCGCTACGGCCTGCTGATACCCGTGTTACAGCACCCCGATGGCAGGGAGATGCACTGGCCTTTCTCCCCCCCGTCGCTGCTGGCTTTCCTGCGGTCCTGACGTCGTCGCTGTTACTGCCCGACGCGCACCGCGAGCACATCGCAGCTGGCGCCGTGCAATACGCCGTTCGCGGTGGAGCCCATCAGCAGGGCCAGGCCGTGGCGACCGTGGCTGCCAATGACAATCAGGTCTGTACCGTGTTCCTTCGCGGCGCTGTGGATTTCGACCTCCGGTTTGCCCAGCACAATGGACTGGTGGTCTGCGTCGATATTGTTCTGCTCGGCAAACCGTCGCAATTGCTGGGTCGCCTGTTGCTGGATTTCCTCCTGAATACCAGAGAAATCCATCGGTATATCACCGCCGTACGCGAAGCTGAGCGGTTCGATGACGTGGATCAGGTGCAGTTCTGCGCCGTTCGCATCGGCGAGGGCTCGCGCCCGCTGCATCACTGCCGTCGACTCGTCGCTCAGGTCAATGGCGACCAGAATTTTTTTGTATTGGGACATTGCGGTGCTCCATAGCGTAAACTCTGCGCACATTTATATCATAGAATGCCCGCAGGACAACTGCATTGGATGCCGGTTGTCACAAAGATGGTGCTGGATTGACCTGAATCAGGCGAATGGATGCTGACGTACCTCCTTATCATATTTATCATCGCGCTGGCGCTGGCGCCACTGGCGCATTTTATGCCCAGCAAGCGGCAGCGCGCGGTTGCCCGTTTGCGTGAGTATGCCGCCGTGCACGGTTTGTTTGTCGAGTTCCGCCACGCCCCGAGCCGGGCCGCAGCGCCCGCCACTGTGCGCGATGTCCTTTATTACGGCAAGCGACTGCCCACCAGTCGCTCCGATACCATCCAGACCGCTGCCTGGAGCAGGGATTCACAGGGGTGGCGCAGCGTTGGGGTTCGCCTGCCAGTGCCGCCGCCGCTGGAGGCACTATCGGTGGAGGTCCTCGCCGCCAGCGTCGATCAATTCAGCTGCGGTGTCTACTGGCGGGAGACTGAGGGGGAGGAGGCTGTGGAGCAGATTCGGCAGGTACTGGAGCGCTGGAGCGAGCTTCTGACGAGGTCCTAATACCGTGAGAGTTGCTCTTTTTCCTTGACCCGGGCGACTTAGGGACTTATATATGCCCCTTTTTTTGCGCAGTTTGGCTGCTCGAATGAAGATTTATTACAAGTCTGCAGGAGTTTATGGGTAAATCACTGGTTATCGTGGAGTCACCGGCAAAGGCCAAGACCATCAACAAGTATCTGGGCCCGGACTTCATCGTAAAATCGAGCATCGGCCACATCCGGGATCTCCCGACGTCTGGAAGTGGTACCGGCAAGGCCGACCCCAAGGAGCGGGCGGCGCAGGCTGCTCGCACCCGGAAAATGGACCCTGAAGAGAAAGCGGCCTATAAAAAGCAGAACGCGCGGCAGCAATTGGTGCGCCGCATGGGTATCGACCCGGACAGCGGCTGGGCCGCGAACTACCAGATATTGCCGGGCAAGGAAAAAGTCGTCAACGAACTGACGAAACTGGCAGCTAACTCCGATGCGATCTATCTCGCGACCGACCTTGACCGCGAGGGAGAGGCCATCGCCTGGCACCTGAAGGAGGCGATAGGCGGCGACCCGGGGCGTTACCAGCGGGTGGTATTCAACGAGATTACCAAGAAGGCCATCACCGAAGCCTTTGAGCACCCGTCGAAACTCGATATGGACAGGGTCAACGCGCAGCAGGCGCGCCGGTTCCTGGACCGGGTGGTCGGTTTCATGGTGTCACCACTGCTGTGGGCAAAAGTCGCCAGGGGGCTGTCGGCCGGGCGTGTACAGTCCGTCGCGGTGCGCCTTATTGTCGAGCGTGAGCGCGAGATACGCGCGTTTGTGCCGGAAGAGTACTGGGAGATCCACGCAGACCTGGCCACCGCTGGCGGCGACGAAATCCGCTTCCAGGTGCGTCGCCAGAACGGCAAAGAATTCCGCCCTGGCGAGGAAGCAGCCGCGATGGCGGCTGTGGCTGCACTGCAGAAGCTCTCGTATGCAGTCAGCAAACGCGAGGACAAGCCGACCCGCTCCAAGGCGCCGGCCCCGTTCATCACCTCCACATTGCAGCAGGCCGCCAGCACGCGTCTGGGGTTCAGTGTGAAAAAGACCATGATGATGGCCCAGCGGCTTTACGAGGCGGGCTACATCACCTACATGCGTACCGACTCGACCAACCTGAGTGTCGATGCGGTGGAAGCCTGCCGCGCCTACATCGGGGCCAACTTCCCCAAACAGTACCAACTCGACAAACCGCGACTGTTCTCTTCCAAAGAGGGGGCGCAGGAAGCGCATGAGGCGATCCGCCCGTCGGATGTGAATGTGCTGCAGTCCGCGCTGAATGGCATGGAGCGCGATGCGGAGCGTCTCTACGAACTGATCTGGCGTCAATTTGTGGCCTGTCAGATGCCCGATGCCGAGTACACCTCAACGGTTGTCACCGCCAGCGCCGGGGATTACGAACTCAATGCCAAGGGGCGTATTATCCGCTTCGACGGCTATACGCGTGTGCTGGTGCCGGCGGCGCGCAAGAAGGAAGATGCCGTACTGCCTGATGTGCAGCAGGGCGAGTCACTGGCGCTGCAGAAACTGGAGCCGGCGCAGCATTTCACCAAACCCGCCTCCCGCTACGGAGAGGCCAGCCTGGTGCGGGAACTGGAGAAACGCGGCATCGGTCGCCCGTCAACCTATGCCGCCATTATTTCGACCATCCAGGAGCGCGGCTATGTGCGACTGGAGAACAAGCGGTTCTACGCCGAGAAGATGGGGGATATCGTCACCCAGCGCCTGCAGAACAGTTTTGCAGAGTTACTGGATTACGGTTTTACCGCCTCCATGGAGAAGAACCTCGACGAGGTCGCGCAGGGCCAACTGGAGTGGCACCAGCTGCTCGATAATTTCTACGATGAATTCACCACGTTGCTGGAGAAGGCTGAAGAGCCCGAGCCGGCCGGTATGCAGCCGAACCAGCCGACAATGACCGACATCAAGTGCGCCACCTGCGGCCGGCCCATGCAGGTGCGCACCGCCAGTACCGGTGTGTTCCTGGGGTGTTCCGGTTACGCGCTGCCGCCCAAGGAGCGCTGCAAGACCACCCTCAACCTGACGCCCGGAGACGAGGCCATCCGTGAGGATGCAGACGACGAGGCCGAGTCACGCCTGCTGCGCAGCAAGCACCGCTGCCCCTTGTGTAACACCGCTATGGACAGCTACCTGATCGATGAGAAGCGCAAGCTGCATGTCTGTGGTAACAACCCCGACTGTCCCGGTTTTGAGGTGGAGGAGGGTAAATTCAAGATCAAGGGCTACGATGGCCCGACGCTGGAGTGCGACAAGTGCGGCGCTGAGATGCAGTTGAAGACCGGCCGTTTCGGTAAATACTTCGGCTGTACCGCAGAGGACTGCAAAAATACCCGCAAGCTGTTGCGCAGCGGTGAAGCCGCGCCCCCGAAAATGGATCCTGTGCCGATGCCGGAGTTGCAGTGCGTGAAGGTAGAGGATCACTATATCCTGCGCGACGGGGCCGCCGGCCTGTTTCTGGCCGCCAGCCAGTTCCCCCGCAATCGCGAGACGCGTGCGCCGTTGGTCAGCGAGTTGTTGCCGCACAAATCGGAGATAGATCCCAAGTACAGTTTCCTGTTCAGTGCGCCGACAGAAGATGATGATGGCAACCCCACGCAGGTGCGCTTCAGTCGCAAGACCAAGGAGCAGTATGTGATGACCGAGGTCGACGGCAAGGCCACCGGCTGGAAAGCCTTCTACAGTAAAGGGAAATGGCAGGTGGAAAGCGGCGCCGCAAAACGCACGACAAAAAAGGGTTAGGGCGCAGATCGCAGTTCCGGGATCGGGATTGGTCGGCTCGGGGCTCAGCTGATAGAATGGCGGAGAACGCTAACTGAGCAGAGGTCTTTTGAGTGAGCACATCCCTTTTGGAAATTGTCGATCGCGGCGACGGAGAAATCGTATTGCAGCGTGCGGATAGCGACTCCGAACCCCTGGTCACCGTCAGCTTTTCTGACGAAGCGCGCATCTACATTATGGATAACAGTCTTGAAGTCGCGAAAGCCATGATCCAGGCCGGTATCCAGGCGGCTGCGGTGATCTCCGAACAGGGAGACAGCGAGGCTGAGTTGGAAGGGCCCCAGGGGTCCCCTCGCGTGCTGCACTAATACGTTTGGCTGCCGCTAGATTCCCCGGCGTAATACGCCGACGCTGAGTCCCTCTATCGCGAAAGCGGTATCCCGCAAATCGACTGTGATCGGTTCGTAATCCTGGTTTTCTGGCAGCAGACGCACGATATGTTTTTTATCGGTATGCTGCAGGCGTTTCACAGTGACGTCATTTTCAATCCGCGCGACTACGATGTCACCGTTGTGCGCCACTGGCGTACTGTGCACTGCCAGCAGATCGCCATCAAAAATCCCCACTTCGATCATACTGTCGCCCTGCACTGAGAGGAAAAAGTCCGCGTGCGGTTTGAAAAAGCTCGCCGGCAGGTCACAGTATTCCTCGATATGGGCTTCGGCGAGTATCGGGTTTCCCGCTGCCACGCGACCGATGATGGGGATGCCGGAGGACTCGGGTAGCCTGATTCCCCTGGAGGCGCCGGCGATCATTTCAATGGCGCCTTTGCGGGCGAGCGCTTTCAGGTGCTCCTCCGCCGCATTGGCGGACTTGAAGCCGAGCTTCTTGGCAATATCAGCCCGCGTGGGGGGGTAGCCTGTCTCATCGATATGCTGGCGAACGATATCGAGAACTTGCTGTTGCCGTTGGGTGAGCTTTTCCATAGCCGGAGCCTCTGTGCAAATGTACAGTTACTGGGATTATATACAGCATAGTGGCGTTTGCAATAATTGAGTGACGGGGTGGCCCGCGCACGACGCCCTGCGCCTCGTCTGGCGCGGGCTGCGCCTTGGGCGCGGTGGTTTACGCGTGGTGTGGGCTGGTCTTCTGCTTGTGGAAGATGTAGGCCAGCAGTACAGCGGCGAGTTCAACGGCGGCGAACAGGAAGATACTCTCGCCATTGAAGAGCGCGGCCAATGCCCGCCCGCTGGCGGTGATGAAATTGACCAACAGCCCCATGTTCACAATCGTCACCGCTACCATGATGGAGAGTACGACGATATTGAGTTGTCTGATGCCTGCCATTTCCAGCCTCCGGATACCCTCAAACAGTGAGTTTTGAGAAACCGTAGCGCAAACCCTACCACTTGCTATGGACAAGAGGCAAGCACTGAGGTAGGGGGCGTCAGGGGTTTGCCGCTTCCCCCTCGGTTTTTGCGTCCGCCTGCTGCAGTGCCAGGCCTCTATGGGCCTGTTGTATCACATAGGCCCGTATGGCCTGGGCCTGCTCGGGGCTGATATTGTCCGCAAAGGAGGCCATGCCGCGGTCTTTCAGCTGTCCGCCGCGCACCACTGACTCCCAGCCTTTTTCATCCCAGAGATAGGCGGAGCCGCGCAGGTCTGGAATAATCAGGCCGGATACCGCATTCAGGCCATGGCAACCCATACAGACATCCTGGTAGGTGGTCAGGCCGAGCGCTATGGTCTCTGGGCTGGCAGTCTGTTCGGGTGGGTTCAGGACGACGGCGGGTTTCCAGTCCACGGGGGGAAGGGTGGCCTTGCCGCCCAGTTTGAATGTCAGTACCCGGCTGACATTGGGCAGGCTCTCCGCTTGCACATACTCCCCGAACACCAGTGCGAACGCGCCGCCCCAGCCGACATTGACCGAAATGTACTGCTCACCATCAATCTCGAAGCTGATCGGGGGCGCCACGACACCGGTCTGGGTGGCGAAATCCCAGAGCTGTTCGCCAGTGTCTGCGCGATAGGCGACCAGTTTGCCGTCAGCCGTACCCTGGAAAACCAGGTTGCCGGCGGTCGCCAGCGTGCCGCCGTTCCACGGGCCGCGGTACTCGACACTCCAGGCCTGCTGCTGCTTGACCGGGTCCCAGGCCAGCAGGCGACCTTTTACCAGCGCACCGATGGCATCGCGCTCTGCCTGGTCATCGGGCAGGCCGGCTATAACCCCGTCGGTGCCGGTATTGGCGATGCCGGGATTGTATTTGAAATCTTCTGGCTGGCCGTATACGGCCGGAATGTCCAGTACCGGGATATACGCCAGGCCCGTTTCAGGGCTGAAGGACATGGGGTGCCAGTTGTGGCCGCCGAGATAGGAGGGGAACAGCGTGAAGGGGGTCTCCCGATAGCGTGCGCCCTCGACCTCAACCGGCCGACCGGTCTCCATGTCGACGTGGGTCGCCCAGGTGATATTGATGTAGTTCTCCGCCGACAGCAATTCCCCGGTCGCCCGGTCCAGCACATAAAAGAAGCCGTTTTTCGGTGCCTGCATCAACACCTTGCGCTCGGCACCATCGACCTTGATTGAGGCCAGGATGATGCTCTGGGTCGCGGTGTAGTCCCAGCTCTCGCCCGGTGTCGTCTGGTAGTGCCAGACGTACTCCCCGGTCTCTGGACGCACTGCTACGATCGACGACAGAAACAGGTTGTCGCCGCCACCCGGGGAGCGAATCTCCTGGTTCCACGGAGTGCCGTTGCCGACGCCGAAATAGAGCAGATCCAGCTCGGGATCGTAGGCCATGGAGTCCCAGACCGTACCGCCACCTCCGCCCAGTTTCCACCACTCGCCATTCCATGTCTGCGCGGCCATTTTCATCGCGTCGTTCTCAAACCCGAGTGCGGGGTCGCCCGGCACCGTGTAGAAGCGCCATGCGAGGGAGCCATCCTTGACATTGTAGGCGCTGAGGAAGCCGCGCACACCGAATTCAGCCCCGCCGTTGCCGATCAGGACTTTATCCTTGACGACACGTGGCGCGCCGGTGATGGTATAGGGCAGTTCGGGGTCGAAGGTGGCGACCTCCCATTTCACTTTGCCAGTCCTTGCATTCAGTGCAAACAGGCGACCGTCCAGCGAACCGAAAAACACCTGGCCCTTCCAGACAGCGACACCGCGGTTCACGACGTCACAGCAGGTGTGCTTGGCCTTTTCTTTCGGTACTTGGGGATCGAACGTCCACAGCAGCTTGCCTGTGCGTGCATCCAGCGCGCGCACGATGCTCCAGGCGCCGGTGGTATACATCACACCGTCCACCACGATCGATGTGGCCTCGATTCCGCGCCGGGTATCGATGTCGAATGACCATGCCAGACCCAGCGAGCCGACATTCTTGTCGTTGATCTGTGACAGCGGGCTGAAGCGCTGTTCGCTATAGGTACGCCCGTGTGACATCCAGTTGCCGGGCTCCCTGTCCGCCTGCACAAGGCGTTTGGCATTCACCGCGGCGGCGGGGGCTGCGGTGACGGGTGTCGGTGGCGGCTCGGGTGCAGCGGCGGTGTCCGGCGCAGCGGTGTCAGGTGCGGGCGCAGGCGGTGGTGTCTCGCGGTCTCTCTCGCATGCGGCGAGCGTTGTGAAACAGCCGATCAGCAGGAGGAATGCCAGGTTTCTTATCATTGTCATCAGCCTTTGTGAAAACGCAGGTCAGGGGAAATTATAGGTTACCGGACAGGATATAGCCTTTGTAAGTGGATGGGAATCCGCGACGCGGTCGCGGGCTCCCATCACCGATGCGTACGACACGCGTGTCCCCCGGTGCAGTGCCGAATTGCAATCGTACTGGCTGGCGCCGGCAGTGCCTCTGTAGCCGGGGGTTGCAGCGCCCTCCGGACGTGAGCTGCCACCCGAGGACTGCTCAGAGCGTGAGCTCGGCCATCTCTCGCAGCATGGCGATATCACCGCTGATCAGCATCGAGGTGACGGGAGAATTTTCCCAGTCCTTGATTTTTTCGCGTATGCGATCGCGGGGCCCGGACAGTGAGATCTCGTCAGCGAACTGGTCGGGGACGGCGGCAACCGCCTCGTCGCGCTTGCCCTCCAGAAACAGTTTTTGAATCGCCTCTGCCTCATCGGGGAAGCCCATACGGGCCATCAGTTCCTTATGGAAATTTCGCTTGGCCGAACCCATGCCGCCGATGTAGAAGCCCAGCATTGCCTTGACCGGATACAGCGCCTGCTCCAGATCGTCATTGATGTTCACCATCACCATGGGTGCCACCTCGAAGCCGGGTTTGGCGGCCACCAGTTCATCCGCGTACACCTCCTGCCGGTACGGCGAGTAGTAAAGCGGTAGCCAACCGTCGGCGATTTCTGCAGTCTGGGTGACATTCTTCGGGCCTTCAGCGCCGATAAATATCGGTACATCTGCGCGCAGCGGGTGGGTGATCGGTTTCAGGGGTTTGCCCATGCCCCAGGCGCCGGGACCGTTGTAGGGCAGTGGGTAGAACTCCCCGTCGCTGGTGACCGGCTCCTCGCGCGCCAAAACCTTGCGGATGATCTCAACGTACTCCCGGGTACGGGTCACCGGTTTGCTGTAAGGCTGGCCGTACCAGCCCTCAACGACTTGCGGGCCGGAGACACCCAGGCCCAGGATCATGCGTCCGCCCGAGAGGTGATCCAGCGCCAGCGTGGCCATTGCGCAGGCGGTGGGCGTGCGTGCGGAGAGTTGCGCCACAGAGGTGCCCAGCCGCAGTTTTTTGGTGTGTGCGCCGATCCACGCCAGCGGTGTGAAGCAATCGTTGCCCCAGGACTCCGCAGTCCACACTGAGTCGAAGCCGAGGCGTTCCGCCTCCTGTGCCATTTCAATGTGCGTATTGCCGGGCGGCAGTGCACCCCAATAGCCCAGTTGCAGGCCGAGTGATAGTTTTGCCATGATGCGCCTCCTGGTTGAAACGGCTAACTGTACGCCATCGGCGGCCGGCACCGGAAGTGCTATCAGGCCATTTTCGCTGACTTCGTCGCTCAATGTTGTTTTCAATTGGCGGGCGCATTGGATAGACTCTGCCCTCGTTATTGAGCGCTGCGAACACAGGGAGTACTAATGAGCCGACTTACCCACCTCGACGACCAGGGCGCGGCGCGGATGGTCGATGTCGGTGACAAGGCCGTTACCGAGCGTGTGGCAGTGGCGGCCGCATCAGTGTTTATGCAGGCCGATACGATGGCACTGCTGGAGCAGGGCGCGCACAAGAAAGGGGATGTGCTGGCCGTCGCCCGAATCGCCGGAATCCAGGCGGCGAAAAAATGCGCCGACCTGATTCCGCTATGCCATCCGCTGATGCTGACCTCGGTGGAGGTCAGCTTTGCATTGGTGCGTGACAGGAACTGCGTCAATATTGAGTCGCGCTGCAAGGTGTCTGGCAAGACCGGTGTGGAGATGGAGGCGCTGACAGCGGTCTCTGTCGCCGCCCTGACTATCTACGATATGTGTAAGGCGGTCGATCGTGGCATTGAAATTGGCGGTATCACCCTGCTGCACAAAGAGGGCGGAAAATCCGGGGCGTGGCGCCGGGAAGAGGGGGAGTACGCCTGATGTTAAAAGTGCTTTTCTTTGCCCGCGTGCGGGAGCAGTTGGGCTGCGCGTCGCTTGATTACGACTGGCCTGAAGGCGGCCTGGACCTCGACGCCTTGCAGGCGCGGCTGTGTGCGGAGCGCGGGGACAGCTGGTGCGAAGTACTGGGGCAGGACAATATCATTCGCGCTGTCAACCAGGTGGTGGCGATGGACAACAGGGTGCTGTGTGATGGTGATGAGGTGGCTTTTTTCCCACCTGTGACGGGCGGTTGATGTGATGGCCGGGCCTGCGCAACCACCACGGATCACCGTCAAGGTACAACAACAGGATTTTGATGTCGGCCAGTTGCAGGCCGCGCTGTTGTCCGGGGCTGCCGCCGAGGGCGCTGTAACCACCTTCACCGGCTATGTGCGTCGCGATAACGAGAGCCGGGCGGTGGAAGTGCTGGAGCTTGAGCACTACCCCGGTATGACGGAGGCGAGCATAGAGGCCATTGCCCTGCAGGCGGCGACGCGATGGCCGCTGCTGGCGGCGTCTGTTGTGCACCGGGTGGGAGCGCTGTCACCCGGTGACCAGATTGTCTGGGTGGGTGTCGCCTCGACACACCGTGAGGCGGCATTCAGTGCCTGCGAGTTTATTATGGATTACCTGAAAACCCGGGCGCCGTTCTGGAAGAAAGAGTACTGCGAGGGGAGCGAACACTGGGTCAGCGCCAGGCGCAGTGACAGTGCGCGTGCCGACCGCTGGAAGCAGGGGTGACATGCATAGCCTGAATAGGGGATGTATCGCGCCAATAGTCTGGGTTCCAATATGCGGCGTTGTGCCACAGCCACAGACACAGTTTGTCAGACAATAACGATAGTCATCAAAGGGGAGAGGTTAATGAGTATGGATGGTCGGCAATTGAGGGATGCGCTGGGGCGTTTCGCGACGGGGGTTTGCGTGATTACCACGCTAACGGATAAGAAGCAGGCGGTGGGCATGACAGCCAACTCATTTTCATCCGTTTCGCTGGACCCGCCTCTGGTGCTGTGGTCGCTGCAGAACAACTCTGATGTATACGATGCGTTTTCCACACCGCGACATTTTGCAATCAATATTCTCAGCAGTGAGCAGCAGGCGCATTCCAACCAGTATGCAAAGAAGGGGCAGCACGATCTCGACCCCACCCACTACCGCCTGGGCAAGTACGGCGCGCCGATTATCCGTCACGCGCTGGCGACCTTTGAGTGTAAGTTGCACGCGACACACGAAGGGGGAGACCACCTGATTATTGTCGGCAAGGTGCTCGATATGCAGCAGCGGCCCACCGGTGAGCCACTGTTATTTTACTGCGGCCGATACCGGGAATTGCACTGATCCCGTGCTGGCGGCGGTTGATTGTGGCGCAGCCGGGGTGTCCTCTTGCGCGTATAAGCCTTTATACTGAGGTGCTGGAAGCTTGAGAGTTCACTGTTAATGAAGTTCTGTACACACTGCGGCAACTCGGTTGTCCTGCGCATTCCCGCCGGTGATGATCGCGAGCGCTTTGTCTGTAGCAGCTGTGAGCTGATCCACTACACCAATCCGCGGGTCATTGTCGGCTGTGTGCCCGTCTACGAGGGCAAGGTGCTGCTGTGCAAGCGCGCGATCGAGCCGCGTAAGAACTACTGGACCCTGCCGGCGGGCTTCATGGAGAACGGGGAGACCTCCGTGCAGGGCGCGGCGCGGGAGACCTGGGAGGAAGCCAGGGCGCGGGTCAGCAATATCGATCTGTATCGCGTGTTTGATGTGCCGTATATCAGCCAGATTTATATGTTCTATCGCTGTGATCTTGATCATGGGGAGCATGCGGCCGGCCCGGAGAGCCTGGAAACCGGCCTCTACGATGAAAGTACTGTGCCCTGGGACGATATCGCTTTCCCGGTAATAACACAGACGCTGAAGGAGTATTTCGCCGATGCCGCTGCCGGTCACTACCCGGTACGGGTGTCCGCTATAGAATACCGACCGCGGCGCTGACACTTTGACAATCAGGGAGTAGAAGACGCATGGCATTTCCGAAACTTGGCGCAATGGCGCCGGCATTTACGCTGCTCGACCAGGATGGCAATAAAGTCAGTCTCAAACAGTTCAAAGGGGAAAAAAATGTCGTGCTGTATTTTTACCCCAAGGCAATGACTCCCGGCTGTACCGTGCAGGCCTGCGGTGTCCGCGACAGCAAGAAAGCCTTCGCCAAACTCGACACGGTAGTGCTTGGCGTCAGCCCCGACCCGGTCGCCCGCCTGGGCCGTTTTATTGAAAAACAGGACCTGAATTTCACCCTGTTGTCGGATGAGGATCACGCTGTCACCGAGAAGTATGGCTGCTGGGCCCTGAAGAAGTTCATGGGCCGCGAATTCATGGGCGTACTGCGCACCACCTTCATTATCGGCAAGGACGGGCGCGTCAAGCACATCATGGACAAGGTGAAAACCAAGACGCACCACGACGATGTGATTGCGCTGATCCAGGAACTCGGGCTGTAGCGCGGGTCATGCTCAGATACCTGTTTGACGATGTGCCGCAGGCCGGGGAACTGCGGGAAATCGTGCCCGGGGTGTTCTGGTTGCGCATGCCGCTGCCGCTGGAACTGGACCACATCAACCTCTACCTGCTGGAGGACAGCGACGGCTGGTGGATTGTGGACACCGGAATAGCGCTGGGGCCCACCCGGCAACTCTGGGAGAGCGTATTTGAGCAGTGCCTGCAGGGCAAGCCGGTAAAAGCAGTGGTGTCCACTCACCACCACCCCGATCACACAGGTATGGCGGGCTGGTTGTGCGAGCGCTGGCAAGTGCCTTACTACATCACGGAAGCCGAGTACTTCACCGGCCTCTCGTTCAGCCGGACCCTGCCAGAGCACTACAGTTGGACGACCGCACAGCACATGCTGCGCTCCGGCTACACTCAGCAGGAAATTGAGGCGGCGCGCGGCGAGTTTGATGGCTTTGGCAGCATCATTACACCCATGCCCACAGCGTATCGTCGACTGGTGGACGGCGCTTTCCTGTCGATCAATGGCAATCGCTGGCAGGTGGTGGTGGGGCGAGGGCACTCACCGGAGCATGCCTGCCTCTACTCCAGTGCCTTGAATATCCTGATATCGGGTGACCAGGTGATCCCGCGGATCACCTCCAATATCAGCGTCACCGGCGCAGAGCCCGAGGGGAATCCGCTGCGGGAGTGGCTGCACTCGCACGAGCGCTTCCTGAAACTGCTGCCACCCGACGCGCTGGTCCTGCCTGCCCACAACACCCCGTTTTACGGCCTGCATGAGAGGTTGCGGTACCTGATTGAACATCACGAGGAGCACCTGCTGGCGCTGGAGGAGGCGTGTATTGAGCGAGCCTGTTCCGCGATGGAGTTGTTGCCGGTGCTGTTCAAACGCCCGCTGGAAGGCCACAATCGCAGCCTGGCGCTGGGAGAGTGTATCGCGCACCTGAACTACCTGCACCAGCGCGGCCAGCTGTCCAGGACGGTGGACGAGCAGGGCTGTTACCGCTACCTGTCCATCGACTCTACGCTGCCGAAGCGCTTGCGCCAACAGCGTCACGACGCCGAAGACAATGCGCCAATGCAAGTATAAAAATCTATAAATACAAAGAGTTACGAGTTTAAATTAAAGCTATAAATACGATTACGACGCGCGCCTTAGCTGCCGTACACACAAGGATCACGCCCTATGCCCATGCCTACCGATATCGGTGTCATTGACCTGATGCTCGCCATACCCGGCGAGGACAACAGCAATTTCTACGACTGGATAAAACCCCTGCTGATGGATCGCGAGAGCCATGACATGTTCAGCATGCCTGCGCAGTATATGTTCAAGGACATTCCCGATACCGGCAAGCAGGCGGACTATATCGCCTACACCCTCGCACAGATGGACAAGCACGGGATTGAGAGGGCAATGATCGGGCTGGGCTTCAGCGAGCTGGCAGAGCAGGCGCTGCGGGCCCATCCCGATCGTTTCTTTGCGTCTTACGAGACGAACCCGAACCGGGGCATGGACGAGGTGCGCAAGATCGTCGCCATGCACGAGGAGTTCGATATCAAGGCGGTGACAGCGGCCCCGGCGATGGTCTGCCCTCCGGTGCCGGTCAACGATAAGAAATGGTATCCCATCTACGCCAAGCTGGTTGAGCTCGACATCCCGTTCTGTCCCTGCATGGGCGTGCCGGGGCCGCGGGTACCGGCCGGCCCGCAGAAAGTGGAACTCCTCGATGAAGTGCTGTGGTTTTTCCCGGAACTGAAAGTCGTCACCAGGCACGGCTGTGAGCCGTGGACCGAGATGGCGTGGAAATTGATGCTCAAGTACCCCAACCTGTATTACATGACCAGCGCGTTTGCCCCCAAGCACTACCCGCCTGATATCATCGAATTCGCCAATACCCGCGGTTCCGGGCAGGTGATGTACGCCGGTTATTTCCCGATGGGGCTGTCGCTGGATCGCATTTTCAGGGAGATGCCGGATGTCCCGTTTCGGGATGAGGTGTGGCCAAAGTTCCTGCGCGAGAACGCCATCAACGTCTTCAAACTGGATCGGTAGTACAGCATTATGGAATATATAACTGTCGAAGAGGCGATCAAGGCTCCCGGTTTTCGCCTCGTATTGACCGCCGGTGTGCCGGGTCCCTGGGGCGAAGCCGCCAAGTCCATTCTCGCCTATAAAGGTATCGATTTCACGCCGGTCTACCAGGAGGGCGCGGGGGAGAATGAGGCACTGCTACAGTGGACAGGGCAGACCTCTGCTCCGGTTGCCGTTTACAACGACCTGCCGCCCGCCTGTCACTGGCTGGATCTGTTGATGCTGGCAGAGCGGGTCGGTCCCGAAAAGCCCCTGGTGCCGGCTGATTGCAGCGAGCGTGTCGAGGTACTGGGGTTATCGGCATTGATCGTCGGCGTCGATGGTTTCGGCTGGCAGCGCCGCCTGCAGTTGCTGGCGCCGATGATGATGCTGGAACAGCCCCCCGAAATGGCATGCCGGCTGGCACACAAATACGGCTGGAGCGAACAGGCCAGCGCCGCTGCCACGTCGCGCTTGCAGGCCATCAGTGCAGAGCTGGACGCGCGCCTGGCCCGCCAGCAGGCGCGGGGCAGTGACTACTTCGTCGGTGACGGGGTGACGGCTGTCGACTTTTACTGGGCGAATATCGCCGGACTGGTCAAGCCGCTGCCGCACGCCGATAACCCTATGCCCGACTATATGCGTGCAACCTATGAGTCGGCCGATGAGGCCACGCGGGCCTGTTTGACCCCGCGCCTGGAGGCACACAGGGACAGAATGTACGAGCGTCATATCGCACTTCCGCTGGATTTCTAACACGAGGGATTACCATGCTTTCACAACAGGAACTGTCAGACCGGTTTGAAATTCAGGACCTGGTCTTCCACTACTCCCACCTCATCGACAGCAAGGAGATCGACCGCCTGCGGGATGAAATTTTCACAGCCGATGTGCATATCGACTACAGTGCGTTTGGCGGCAGTGTGGGCGACCTCGAGGAAACCCTGGCTTTTCTCAAGGCATCGCTCACCAGTGACCTGTTTCCCCACAGCCAGCATCTCAATGCCAACGTGCAGGTGCAACTGAACGGGGACACGGCGACCGGGCGGGTGATGTGTTTCAACCCGATGGAGATGGCGCTGCCGGACGCTGAGAGCCAGACCTTCTTTCTCGGGTTATGGTATGTGGATGAGTACCGCCGGACAGACAAAGGGTGGCGCATCTCGCGGCGTGAAGAGGTAAAAAGCTGGACGTTCAACACGCCGGATTTTATGAGTTTCTAGGCGTCGTCTATGGCTCGGTTCTCTCCGGGTCCACCCAGGATTCCGGCAGGTACCCCAGTTCCAGCTTCTTCACGGCGTCGCGCAGGCTGGCCTCCAGCGCATCCAGGTCCTTGCGGCCTATTTTGAGCGCGTATTGGGCGTACACTTCATCGACCACCGCCATGCTGTCGACTGCCAGTGCCACGCCGCGTTCGGTGAGACGGATCTCCTTGGCGCGTTTGTCGCCGCCATCGATGTCCCGCGCCACATAGCCGGTGCGCTCCAGTTCTTTCAGCATCTTCCCCATGGCCTGCTGGGTGACCTGGGCGCGCTCCGCCAGTTCAGTGACGCGCACGGCCCCCATGCCGAGGTTGGCGAACACCGCACTGTGTGAGGGGCGAATGTCCGGGTAACCGCGGTCGGCAAGCCCCTCCCAGATCCGGCGCTCAAAATCCTTGGAGAATTCACGCAGCAGGCGCGGCAGGTTATTGGACAGCCGATAGGCGATGGCCTGGTTGGTTTCGGCGACAGACTTGGGCACGGTATATCCCCTATTAAATTATGGTTTTAAGTGTTCCTATTGTAACCACAAACAAGCGCTTGTCACGCGACAGGACAGGGAATAGTGTGCAGATCTTGGTTCTGATTGCAGGCTTCCGGTACACTGCGGCGTTTTGCAGAATACAGGGAGCTAAGCATGGCAAAAATCATCACCTGCAATACCAATGGTATCCGGTCGGCTGCCTCGAAGGGCTTTTTTGACTGGTTGGCCGGTGAGCAGGCTGATGTGGTGTGTATCCAGGAAACCAAGGCCCAGATCGGGCAATTGTCCGACCCGGTGTTTACACCGCAGGGCTACCATTGCTTTTACAACGACGCCGTCAAGAAGGGCTACAGCGGCACGGCAATGTACTGCAGGCAGGAGCCGCAGCGCGTGATCACCCGTCTCGGCTGGGACCCCGCGGACTCCGAAGGGCGCTATATCCAGGCGGATTTCAAGGGGCTCAGTATCGTGTCGCTCTACATGCCCTCGGGCTCTAGCAGCGACGCCGCGCTGGAGAAGAAATTCAGGTTTATGGATGAGTTCCTGGCACACCTGAAAAAGCTCCGCCGCTCCCGACGCGGGGTGATCCTGTGCGCTGACTGGAATATCTGCCACAAAGAAATCGACCTGAAAAACTGGCGCGCCAACCGCAAGAACTCCGGTTTCCTGCCCGAGGAGAGAGCGTGGCTGGACCATCTCTATGATGAGGTGGGGTATGTCGACTCCTTCCGCCTCGTCAATGACCAGGCGGACCAGTACACCTGGTGGTCGAACCGGGGCCAGGCCCGGGCCAACAACGTGGGGTGGCGTCTGGATTACCAGGTGATCACCCCAAACCTGGTTGAGAAGGTCAAGTCCGCGTCAATTTATACCGAGCAGCGCTTTTCCGATCACGCGCCCCAGATCATGGAGTACGACTTCGAGATCACGGCCTGAGAAAATTCCCGGCGCGGCGCCTGCGGGGCCGCTTGTCAATTGCGGGATGGTGGGAAACCCTGTAAATTAAGCGGCGTTTCCCACGCTCTTGCCAGAGCCCACGCACGAGAGAATGTATTGATGAGTCTGTTTATTGCCAGTGCCCACGCGCAGGAAGCCGGAGGGCCGCCACCCGGCGGCGACATGTTCCAGATCCTGTTTCTGGTCGGGTTGTTTGTCCTCTTTTACTTTATTGCGATACGACCCCAGCGCAAGCGCCAGAAGGAACATGCGGCAATGGTGGCGCAGTTGAGCAAGGGCGATGAGGTGGTGACCAGTTCCGGCATTCTCGGCAAGGTCACTGGTCTTGACGACAACTACATGGTGCTGAATGTGGCCAATAACGTCGAGATGAAGTTCCAGCGTGTCCACCTGCACGCGATACTTCCCAAGGGCACCCTGAAGTCCATCGCCTGAGAATGGCACTGGTCTACCCCCGCAAAATCCAGCTGGCACAAACGCCGACCCCGTTGCAGTACCTTGAGCGCGCGTCCCGTGAGTGGGGGCGCGGCCATCGCCTTTGGGTCAAGCGCGATGACCTGACGGGCTGCACACTCAGTGGCAACAAGGTGCGCAAGCTGGAGTTTATCACCGCCCACGCCGTCGACAACGGCTATGACACCCTGCTGACGTGCGGTGGGGTGCAGAGCAACCACTGTCGCGCCACCGCCCTGGCGGGCGCGCAACTCGGCCTGGGCGTACACCTGCTGTTGCGGGGAGAGGAACCTGCCGACCACGAGGGCAATTTCCTGCTGGATCACCTCGCCGGTGCCGCCGTCAACTGTTATCCCTCGGAGCAATTCGTACGCGAAATAGACGCATTGTTCGCGCAGTGGCAGCAGCATTATGCAGCGCAGGGACGCAGGGCTATGGTGGTGCCCACCGGGGGCAGCGATGGCATCGGCGCCTGGGGGTATATCGCGGCCTGCGAAGAACTGGCAGGGGACTTCAGCCAAGCCGGGATTGAGCAGGCCCATATCGTCACGGCGACGGGGTCGGGGGGCACGCAGACCGGGCTGACACTCGGTGTTGCCCTGCACGAATTACCCGCTACCGTGTGGGGCGTCAATGTCTGCGATAACGCGCAGTATTTTATCGACAAAGTCGCCAGCGATACCGCGGACTGGCAGCGGCTTTACCCGGACGCCCCGGCCGTGGCCATCGAGCCGCGGGTACTGGACGGCTATGTGGGGCAGGGTTACGCCATCGCCTCACCGGAGGTGTTCGACCTCATTGCACACTTGAGTCGACTGGAAGGCCTGGTGCTGGACCCGGTATACACGGGTAAGGCATTCGCCGGTATGCTGGCAGAAATTGCCGGCGGCCGCTTTGAGGGTTGCCGCGACATCGTATTTGTTCATACCGGCGGTATTTTCGGGGTGTTTCCGCAGCGTGCCGGGTTCAATCGAGCGCAGGCGCCGGGTGCTTGATCCCTCACACTGGGCGATCCGGGGTATGTCATGACAGCGTTGATCAGCACGGTAAATGAATGGGCGTGGGGGCCGGTCATGCTGGTGCTCCTGCTCGGGACCGGGGTATTTCTGACCATCGGCCTGCGCTGCATGCCCATCCTGAAGATTCCCGCGGCACTGCGCTTACTGGCGCGGGGTCGCAAGAGTGATGCCGCCGGTGATATCTCGCCTTTTGGCGCCCTGATGACCGCGCTGTCCGCCACTGTCGGTACCGGGAATATCGCCGGTGTGGCCACGGCGATAGCGCTCGGCGGGCCCGGCGCACTGTTCTGGATGTGGATGACCGCGCTGTTCGGCATGGCCACCAAGTACGCCGAAGCGGTACTGGCGGTGCGCTTTCGCGAGCAGGATGAAGAGGGCAACTACAGCGGTGGCCCGATGTACTACATCAAGAACGGCCTGCACCGGCGCTGGCACTGGCTCGGGGTCGCGTTCGCAATATTCGGCAGCCTGGCAGGCTTTGGTATCGCCAATACCGTACAGTCGAATTCAGTGTCCCAGGTCCTGCACGACACGTTCTCCGTGCCACCTTTGGTCACCGGCTTGGTACTGATGGTACTGGTGGGTGCTGTGGTGCTCGGCGGCGTGCGCCGCATCGCAGTAGTCGCCAGCTGGCTGGTACCTTTCATGGCATTGGCGTACGCGGTCGCGGCGCTGATCATCATCGGGCTCAATATCACGCATGTGCCGGCGGCCATTGGCACCATTGTTGTCAGCGCCTTCACCCCGACCGCAGCCACCGGCGGCTTTGCCGGTGCCACGGTCTGGGCGGCCTTGCGTTTCGGCGTCGCGCGCGGCATTTTCTCCAACGAGGCCGGTCTGGGCAGCGCCCCGATCGCCCATGCCGCCGCGCGCACCAACCAGCCGGTCCAGCAGGGCATGATCGCGATGCTGGGCACATTCATTGACACCCTGATCATCTGTACCATGACAGGGCTGGTGATTGTGATAACCGATGTATGGCCCAGCGGTACCAGCGGTGCCAGCCTGACCACCAGCGCATTCTCCAGTGCGCTGCTGGGTGGGGAGTATGTCGTGGTGGGGGGGCTGTGCCTGTTCGCCTTCACTACCATGATCGGGTGGTCCTTCTACGGCGAGCGGTGCATGGTATTCCTGTTCGGTGCCCGGGCGGTGCTGCCGTTCCGGCTTGCCTGGGTACTGGCCGTGCCGCTGGGCACGATTTTCCACCTCGATACGGTGTGGCTGATCGCCGACACGCTCAACGCATTGATGGCGTTGCCAAACCTGATTGCGCTGCTGTTGTTGGGGCCGCTGGTATTTCGGATCACGCGAGAGTATTTTGACAGTTCCACACAGCGCTAGCGCGCCTTGACCAATCCCGGCGAGGCGCGCGAGAGCACTGGTGGACGTCTGCCCATGTGAGTATGCTAGCCGTATGCAGAATCCTCCCAATGACAAGTTGATTATCGCGATCTCCTCGCGCGCGCTATTCAATCTCGATGAAAGTCACGAGGTCTACGAGAAAGAGGGCCTGCAGGCCTATTCCCAGTACCAGGTGGAGCGTGAGGACGAGCCACTGGAGCCCGGGGAGGCCTTCCCGCTGGTGAAAAAACTGCTGCGCCTGAATGACAGCCTCGATGAGGATGCACAGGTCCAGGTGGTATTGCTGTCCCGCAACAGCGCGGATACCGGGCTGCGGGTGTTCAACTCCATCCAGCACTATGAGCTGGACATCAGTCGCGCCGCCTTCTGCGGCGGCGAGAGTCCCTGGCGTTATATCAATGCATTCGGCTGTAAGCTGTTCCTGTCCAATGAGGCCCAGGATGTGCGCCATGCGCTGGAGTGCGGGGTCGCTGCGGCGACACTGGTGTCGCGCAGGGGCGGAGCCACGGACAGCGAACAGTTGCGGTTCGCCTTTGATGGCGACGCGGTACTGTTCTCCGACGAGGCCGAGCGGGTGTTCAAGCGCGACGGTCTGGAAGCGTTCACCGCCAGCGAGAAGGCGGCGGCGCGGGAGCCGCTGGCGGGCGGCCCGTTCAAGCCGTTCCTGTCGGCGCTGCACCACCTGCAGCAGGCGTTTCCACCGACGGAAGCGCCGATCAGGACGGCACTGGTGACCGCGCGATCGGCGCCGGCCCACGAGCGGGTTATCCGAACGCTGCGCGCGTGGAATATCCGTATTGACGAGTCGATTTTCCTCGGCGGCCTGAACAAGACGGAGTTCCTCAAGGCCTACCAGGCCGATGTCTTTTTCGACGACCAGCAGACGCACTGTGCATCCGCCAGCGCGCATGTTGCGACCGGGCACGTGCCCCACGGGGTGGCAAACCCCTGAGGCTCGGCCACGTACCTATATTTCCTGATTGCTTGGCAAACGTTCGTTTTAATGGCTATTCTGCATATCAAGCCATGGGTGTATGCAAGGGACTGTCCCGGTTAACTTGGAGGTTGGAATGAAGCTTCAACAGTTGCGGTATATCTGGGAGGTGGCGCACCACGATCTCAATGTGTCTGCGACCGCGCAGAGCCTCTACACATCGCAGCCGGGGATCAGCAAGCAGATTCGACTGTTGGAGGATGAACTGGGCGTCGAGATTTTTGCGCGCAGCGGCAAGCACCTCACCCATGTGACTCCGGCAGGTGCGGATATCATCCGCGCCGCAGAGGAGGTCCTGTTCAAGGTGAAGAGTATTCGCCAGGTCGCCGAGGAGTATGCGGACGAGAAAAAGGGCAGCCTGTCGATCGCCACCACCCACACCCAGGCGCGCTATGCGCTGCCGGGCACGATTAAAGGGTTTATCGAGCACTATCCCGATGTGTCATTGCATATGCACCAGGGGACTCCAGTGCAGATTTCCGAGATGGCCTCTGACGGCACGGTGGATTTTGCCATTGCGACAGAAGCGCTGGAGCTGTTTTCCAACCTGATCATGATGCCGTGTTATCGCTGGAATCGCTGTATCCTGGTGCCGAAAGACCATCCGCTGGCGCAGGTATCCGAACTGACACTGGAGGATGTCGCGGCGCAGCCAATCGTGACCTATGTGTTCGGCTTCACCGGTCGCTCCAAGCTCGATGATGCTTTTCTGGCCAGGGGGCTTGTCCCCAGGGTTGTCTTCACCGCGACCGATGCCGACGTCATCAAGACCTATGTCAGGCTTGGTCTCGGTATCGGGATCATCGCGGCCATGGCCTACGATGAAGTGATTGACAGCGACCTGGTCGCGCTCGATGCCAGCCACTTGTTTTCCAGCAGTATCACCCAGATTGGATGTCGTCGGGATACGTTCCTGCGTGGCTACATGTATGACTTTATCGAGGATTTCGCACCGCACCTGTCACGCGATCTGGTGACAGATGCTTTCGGGTGCCAGAACAAGGCTGAGTTAGCCGATCTTTTCTCCCATCTCGAGTTGCCGATTTACTGACTTTTGGCGGCCGCAAATCGCCGCCGGGGCTTGTGTCGGCTGTACCCCAGTGTTTAGACTGTCGCGCTGAAACGCCAACGCATCCCACCATAGGAGACTGATACGTGGAACTCGCCTGCCTGGACCTGGAAGGGGTGCTCGTCCCGGAAATCTGGATTGCTTTCGCCGAGCGCACCGGCATCGATGAACTGCGCGCCACCACGCGGGATATTCCGGATTACAATGTGCTGATGAAACAGCGCTTGGCGCTGCTCGACCAGCACGGCCTGAAGATCAACGATATCCAGCAAGTGATTGCGACACTGGAGCCGCTGCCGGGTGCGATTGACTTCGTCGACTGGCTGCGCGAACGCTTCCAGGTCATCATTCTCTCCGACACGTTCTACGAATTTTCACAGCCACTGATGCGGCAGTTGCACTGGCCGACGCTTTTCTGCCACCGCCTGGTTACCGATGACACCGGCCGGGTGGTCGACTACACGTTGCGCCAGGAAGATCCCAAGCGCGCCTCGGTGAAGGCGCTGCACAGCCTCAACTACCGGGTGCTCGCCGCGGGCGACTCCTACAACGACACCACCATGCTGGCAGAGGCCGATGTGGGGTTCCTGATCCACGCGCCACAGAATGTGATTGACGAGTTTCCCCAGTTTCGCTCAGTGGCGTCACTGGAGGAGCTCAAGGCGGCGTTCATCGAGGCCAGCGATCGCCCACTGCAGATGTAGCGCCCTGACCCGGTAGCGCTGCTGCTGCAGTCCCGCGAGGTCCCGGGGAAGCGACTGCTAGTGCGCCGGAATCGTTTTCTCCAGCGTGTCCAGGAACTTCCCGACCTTGTCATACGACTCCTGGTATTCCTGCCGCCAGTCGGAGTCGGCGACAATGCCGCCGCCGCCCCAGCAGCGCACCGTGCCGCTGTCGCAGAGCAGGCTGCGGATGGAGATATTGCTGTCCATGCGCCCATCAGCGCTGACGTAGAGTACTGAGCCACAATAGACATCACGCTCATGGGTCTCCAACTCAGCGATGATCTGCATCGCGCGTCGTTTCGGGGCGCCGGTGATCGATCCCCCGGGGAAACTGTCGCGCAGCAGGTCCCAGACAGTGCAGTCGCTGCGCAGCTCACCGCTGATGGTGCTGACCAGGTGGTGCACTGTGGGGAAGCTCTGAATTTCAAACAAGCGGTCGACATGGATGCTGCCCGGCGCACAACTGCGCCCCAGGTCGTTGCGCAGCAGGTCCACAATCATCAGGTTTTCGGCGCGGTCCTTTTTTGAGGTGCGCAGCGCCTGATGGGCCTGTGCGTCCCGCTGCGGGTCCCGGTGGCGCGCCCGGGTGCCCTTGATGGGAGAGGTCTCGACGCGATGGCCGTGCAGTGAGATAAATCGCTCCGGTGACAGGCAGATCAGCGCCGCGTCCGCCTCCATGTCGAGGTATGCTGAAAACGGTGCGGCGGCGACGTCTCGCAACGCGCGGTAGGCCTGCCAGGGATCGCCGCTGTAGCCCGCGGAGAAACACTGGGTGAAATTCACCTGGTAGCAGTCACCCGCCGCGATATACTGCTGTATCCTGTCGAAGGCCTCCCGGTACTGTGTCGCTGTCACGTTGGAGGCGAAGCGCGAGGTCAGTGTGAAACGGCGACGGTTGCCAGCGGGCGGCTGGCGCAATCTCGCCTGCAGGTCAACGCGCTCTGCCGGCCCCACGCAGGGCTGCATTACCAGGGCTGCGCGCTGCAGCAGGTGATCCTGCACGATACACCAGTCATAGGCATACAATTGCGCTGCCGGGAAGCGGCTCGGCTGGGCCGTGTCGGCGATGCGGTGCAGCCCTTTGCCGGCTGTGTACCCGATATAGCCCAGCAGTCCGCCACAGAACGGTATTTCCGGCGCTACCGGCTGCATGGGCGGGTAGTACTCGCTGTGGAACTGCTCAAGCGCTTTGAAGAATGCAGCGCTCTGGGGGTCACTGGCACCCGGCTGCAGGCGGGGCACATCGCGATGCCAGGGCTGGGCCGTGATGATGTCGAAGCGGCCACCACTGGCGAGCGGAAAACTGCTGTCAAGAAACGCGGCTCGCGGCAGGTCGCGAATTCTGTCGAACAGCTCACAGCTGTCGGCAAAGTAGGGGAGTTCCTCCAGATGAACCGACCTGCTCACTGCGTCATTGCCCGGCGGCGGGAATCACTGATGAAGGCGGGACCCCCTGCGTGGTCGGGACGGCGCATAGTGCGTGATCCTCGGTAGATGGCAGTCTGCCAAATGGATTGTAATGCCGCAATTTGCGGTGAATTGACGGGCATCTACGCTGAAAAAGCCTGAAATGTCGCGCCAGCTCAATTGACTTTGAAGCCTCGGCAAATTACTGTATCAGCCCGAAATTTTGCAGGATTGCATCCTAAGCCTGACTGCCGTGACTTGCAACCGGCGCGTCCTTTTGCAAGCGCAATTCGAATACTCCATCTCCCCGTGGGAAACCTTTGGACCAAGGAATATGACGAAGAAGAACAGTAACACCCTGATTGCATCGCTGGATAACCCATTTGCCGAGAGCAGTGAGCGAGAGTTCCGTGTGCCGGGCCAGGTAGCCTCGGCCCCGGGCCTGTATGAGGAGTCCCTCAAGGCCGGTTGGGACCTGCAGCAGCGGCCGCAGTTGGCCGCCGGCGTCAAGAATATCCAGCGCCAGCACCAGAAAAACAGGATGACAATCTGGGAGCGAATCCGCTACCTCAGCGATGAGCCGCCGACCATCCTGTACCAGAACTGGGGGCCTAATCTCGACGGCGCCTCACTGGTGACGGCAATCATCAAGATCAATGGCAGGGACGTGGCACTGTACGGTCACGATTTCACCGTTCGCGCCGGCTCCATGGACGCGACCAATGGCGCCAAGCTGGCACGGCTGTTCGAACTCGCCGCCAAGCAGCGCATACCGGTGGTGGGCATCAACGACAGTGCCGGTGCATTTATCCCGGCCGGTGTCGGCGGCCTCGACGGCTACTCGGAAGCGTTTGCCGCCCTGCGTCGTATCAGTGGCATCGTGCCCAGCATCATGTGTATGTTCGGTTTCAACGCCGGCGGGGGCTCCTACCTGCCGCGCCAGGGCAGCTTCCTGATCCAGCCCAATGAAACCTTCTTCGGCCTCACCGGCCCGGGCGTGGTCAAGTCCGTGCTCGGCGAAGACGTGACGCCCGACGAACTCGGCGGCCCCGGTGTACACAGCCAGTCCGGTGTCACCGATTTTGTGGTCCGCGATGAAGTGGAGGCGCTGCGCAAGGTGCGCGCGCTGCTGAACTACCTGCCCGACCACAACGCTGAACTCGCGCCGTTCCAGCACAGTTCAGACCCGGTGGATCGCAAAACCTGGGATATCGATATCCTGCTGAAAAAAGCACTGAACTCACCCACCGGATTCAACACGCCTATCGACATCACGATACTGATACAGCAACTGTGTGATCACGGCGATTACCTGGAAATCCAGCCGGATCGCGCGCGCAATACCATCACGGCGCTGGGCCGCATGGGCGGCAATGTGATCGGTTTTGTCGCCAACAATTCGGCGGTGGCCTCAGGCCAGATCGATATCGATGCCGCCTACAAGAACGCGCGCTTCATCCGCTTCTGTAACCTGTACAATATCCCTGTAGTCTTCCTCGAAGACACCACCGGCTTCCTGCCGGGCAAGGACCAGGAGAGCCGCGGCATTATCCAGGCCGGTCGCGCTATGCTGGACGCGATTGTCGACCTGCGCACACCGCGCTTCCTGGTGCTGGTGCGCAACGCTTTCGGCGGTGCCTATGCGGCGTTTAACAGCTTCTCTGTCGGCGCCGATTTTGTGGTGGCGCTGCCGACCACGCGGGTGGCCGTGATGGGGCCGGCGGGTGTCGAGTATGTGTACAAATCCGAGCTGCGCAAAATACGCGGTTCCGTGCCGGAGAAACTGGCGGCCGAGACCAAGGCACAGCTGGCGGCCGGCCTCTCGGAGGCGCAGGCGAAAACTGCGGCAAAAGAACTGGTGGATGCCTGGGTCAAGTCCGAGGAAGCACTGCTGGCAGAGCGGTATGCGCGTGAGCTGATGAACCCGAACGAGGCGCTCAGTCTCGGCTCGATTTCGCAGATCGTCATGCCCTCTGACCTGCGTCAGGTGCTGACTGAGAACATGGCGTTCTACCTGCGCCGGTACCGGCCCGAGCCGCTGCAATCCGTGCAGCGCGAATTCCACTAGACCGAATCACGGCAAACTTACTTACTATAAAGGAAGACAGGCGTGTCCAACGAATTTTACCTGAATAACCCGCTTATCCATCGTGATCGCAGACTGGGGCAAGGGGCCACAGCGTGGGAGCGTCAGTTTGACTGCACCCACATCCGGCCGTTGATTATCTGTCGCGGCCCGATCCGCAAGGAAGCGATGGATGTGTTCACCGAGATGGGGATTACACATTTCGGTATCCTGCTGTCCGAGAAGGACTCAATCGTATATCGCAACGCCATCGCGCCCGAGCTCCGCTCGCTGACCGACCCGGACCGGGTGCACCGCGTGCCGGATTACAGCGGCGCCAACAAGGAGGAGCGTGAACAGCGTATTGAGCAGATCATCAATATCGCCCGGGAAAACAACTACAACGCGATCTTCGCCGGCTACGGCTTTATGGCCGAGGACGAGACCATGGTCGCGGCCATGGAGAACGCCGGCCTGAACTTCATCGGCCCCTGCTCGCGCACCGTGCACGACGCCGGCCTGAAAGATGAGGCCAAGCGCACAGCGCTCAAATGCGGTGTGTCGGTGACGCCGGGTATCGACAACGGCACGGCGCTGACGCTGCTGAAAAAACACCCCGATGTCGCCGCCCTGCAGGCGCTGGTGAAAGAGCATGGCCTGGCCCTGGACGATGCCACGCTCAGCGATGAGGCGATTACGCTGGAGGACAAGGCAGACCTGGTGCTGGCGGCATCCTACAAGAAAGGCATCGACCTCTACACCGTGGATGAACTCTGCCAGACGCTGACGGAAGCCGTCGCGAAGATGACAGCCGATTACCCGGAAAACCGGGTCCGCCTGAAAGCGATCAGCGGCGGCGGCGGCAAGGGGCAGCGTATTCTCGGCATCGGCGAATCCGCTCGCACCGCCGAGTTGGTGCGGGAGATCCTCAACGAGGTGAAAACGACCGGTGTCGGCGATAACAAGAACGTGCTGGTCGAGCTGAATATCGAGACGACCCGCCACCAGGAAATACAGGTCATCGGCAACGGCCAGTGGTCGATGTCGATGGGCGGGCGCGACTGTTCGCTGCAGATGCACGAGCAGAAACTGCTGGAAGTCTCCGTCACGGTGGAGTCATTGCGCAGGGCGCTGCAGCAGGCAGAGGAGGACGGTCGCTCTGAGGAGGCCCGTGTCCTGAAGCAGGATATCAAAACGCTGGAGGCGATGGAGCGCGAGGCCGAGAGTTTCGGTGAAGCGGTGGGCCTGGACTCGGTGTCCACTTTTGAATGTATCGTGGATCGCGACAAGCACTTCTTTATGGAGATGAATACCCGCATCCAGGTGGAGCATCGCGTTACCGAGCTGTGCTATGCGCTCAAGTTCACCAATCCGGACAACGCAGATGAGTCCTTTGTGGTCGAGTCGCTGGTCGAGGCGATGGTGCTGCTGGCGGCGCACGCGGAGAAGCTGCCGCGCCCGGAGCGTATTGTGCGCATGAACGACAGTGTCGAGGCCCGTCTCAACGCGACCAACCAGGCCCTGCAACCGAATGCCGGCGGCGTGATCGAGGCATGGAGCGACGCCAGCGACGGCGAGATTCGCGACGACCAGGGTATCAGCCTGCACAACCCCGATACCGATGTGTTTATGAAGTACACGCTGGCCGGGGCCTACGACTCCAATATTGCGCTGTTGCTCACAGTCGGTGAGACGCGGCTCGACACCTACGAGAAAATGGCCGAGGCAATCCGCCTGACGCGGATGCGCGGCCGTGACCTGGCGACCAACCTGGAGTTCCACTACGGGCTGGTCAACTGGTTTATCGGCCAGAATATCAACGCCCGGCCGACGACCCGTTTCATTGTGCCCTACCTGACCGCCGTCGGAGAGCTGAAGCAGCAGGCCAACGATCTCGATCTCACCCATGCCTATGCCGAGTTGGGCAAGACGGCACTGTCGGGTCTTGAGGGGGATGAAAAGGCTGCGCTGGCGGAAACCCTGCAACTCAAAGAGACACTGCTGCTGCGTCCGCTGAGCCGTTTGCTGGAGGAACCGCATATCCTCAGCGGCTGGCTGAGCATCAATCGGGACTGTTACACCCTCATCGACGGCAAGATCTGCTGGAATGAAAACCCGATCGAGTTGCTGGCGGATACCTATCACTTCCTGAATATGGACTTTGTCGCCGGTGACGCCCCCCCGGCGGCCGCGATGATCTGGGATCATGACAACGCCATCCTGCAGGACGCACTGGCTTTCTACGCGGAGTTGAACGAGCGTCTCGACACGGGAGACTGGATGGAACTGTGCGCCGCACTCGACGCCGATGAGCCGCCGGCGGGGATGGATGAGGCGCTATGGGCACAGGTGCGCAGTGCCCACCGTGGCTTCCAGGCCGGTGCCGATATCCTGGCGATTCTGCCGAGCATCGCCGAATCCACCGGTTTCTACGCACTGACAGTGAACCCTGACCTCAGCATCCATATCCCCGAGCGGCTGACCGACGAGGGCCTGCAGGCCGCCATGGCCAAAGTACTGGTGCCGCCGCCACAGGCCCGTTCGGACGAGATTCTGGCGGAGAGCGGGGGTATGTTCTACGCTCGCGAAACGCCGGCGCACGATGTCTATGTCAAAGAGGGAGATCACTTCAATGCCGGCGATCCGCTGTTCATTGTGGAAGTGATGAAAATGTTCAACAAGGTGTATGCACCGTTCTCAGGCACCATTGAGAAAGTGCTGGTGGACACGGATGGCAGCATCATTACCAAGGGACAGCCGATCTTCAAGATCATTCCCGATGAAGTGATAGTAGAGGTCTCCGCAGAAGAGATAGCAGCACGTCGATCTGCGGCCACCGCCAAGTTTTTGCAGCAGTTGTAACGAGGAAGACACATGATTACTGCCCTGGACCATATCGCGATAGCCGTACCGGATCTGGAAAAAGCCATCCAGCGTTTCGTGACCGATTTCGGCCTGCCACTGGGTGGCACCGAAGACGTGGAGGAGGCGAAAACCACTGCAGCGTTTCTGCCGCTGCCTCCGACCAGTATTGAACTGGTGCACCCGCTGCGCGGGGAGGGGCCAGTTGCGACCTATCTGGAGAAGAAGGGCGGTGGCCTGCATCACCTGTGCTTCCGCTCTGACGATATCGATGCCGATGTGGCGCGACTGCGCGACAAGGGGTACCAGTTCCTGTCCGACGCGCCGACCCCCGGCGCCCACGGTGCCCGTGTCATCTTTATTCACCCGAAGAGCTGCGACGGTGTGCTGATCGAAATTAACCAACCGGCCGGGGAGCACTGAGGATGAGCGACAAGATTTACGACAAGTCCAGCGCTACCCCGGAGAACTGGCGCGAACTCGCCACCAAGCAGTCCAAGGGTAAAAGCCCGGATGAACTGGTGTGGCACACGGCCGAGGACATCGATGTCAAACCGCTGTACACCGCAGCGGATATGGCCGATCTCGAATACGCCGATACCATGCCGGGCATGTCGCCCTACCTGCGCGGCCCCCAGGCGACCATGTACACCGGTCGTCCGTGGACGATCCGCCAGTACGCCGGGTTTTCCACCGCTGAGGAATCGAATGCCTTCTACCGCAAGGCGTTGGAAGCGGGTGGGCAGGGTGTCTCTGTCGCCTTCGACCTGGCGACCCACCGCGGCTATGACTCCGATCACCCGCGGGTATCCGGCGATGTCGGCAAGGCCGGCGTCGCGATCGACTCCGTAGAGGATATGAAGATCCTCTTTGACGGTATTCCGCTGGAAAAGGTCTCGGTATCGATGACCATGAACGGGGCGGTGCTGCCGGTACTGGCCGGTTACATCGTGGCCGCCGAAGAGCAGGGCGTTGCGCAGAAGGACCTGGCCGGCACCATCCAGAACGATATCCTGAAAGAGTTCATGGTGCGTAACACCTACATCTACCCGCCGATTCCCAGCATGAAGATCATCGGCGATATCATCGCCTACTGCTCGTCGAATATGCCGCGCTTCAACACAATCTCGATCTCCGGCTACCATATCCAGGAGGCCGGGGCCAACGCCGCGCTGGAACTCGCCTACACACTGGCCGACGGCAAGGAATAT
>JAGRIE010000002.1 GCA_020443425.1 Halioglobus sp. | reverse complement strand
CCTGATCACAAAATGGCGCCCTCCCAGTTCTACTGCCGCCTCGCCGTCCCGGTCGATCTCTGGCAGGGACGCCCTGAAATTTTTCTTCACATGCTCTGCACTTTGCGGCGCCCCAATCGTAACCACCGCCTTCACCTCGGCCACGCTCGATGCGATGGCCAGCACAGCAGCGCCGCCGAGGCTATGGCCGATCAGCAATTGCGGGGCGGCGTACTCCCTGCGCAAAAAATCCACTGCGGCCAGGAGATCGTCGAGGTTGGAGGAAAAATTGGTATTGGAGAAGTCGCCGTCGCTGCTTCCCAAGCCGGTGAAATCAAACCGCAACACGGCGATACCCGAGGCTGTTAACGCGCGAGCTATTCGGGACGCCGCAGCGATATCCTTACCGCAGGTGAAACAGTGGGCAAATACGGCGTAACAGCGTACTCCCGATTCCGGTAATTCAAGCGCGCCGCTGAGGCTCACCCCGTTGCTGGTGAAATCGATTTTCTGGCGCATCTGATACCTCCTGGTGATTTACTCTCAGTGTGATCCGGAGGCGCGCGATAGACGGGATTAAAAAAAGCCTCCGTCCCCTATTTGTACCTATTTGTAGGCGCGCACCCAGTTTTCGGAGAGCTCCCACAGGCGCCGGGCGGCGTCTGCGTTGGCGGTCTCGGCGCTGGGCTTTGCCCTGGCGCAGTGCGAGAAGTAGTTGCCGGCGAGTTCGCTGCGATTCTCCCAGGTCGCGCAGAATACCGAGGTGGCCGCGCCCTGGTTGGCGGTTTTGGTGAAGGGACGCGCCAGCCACATGGCGAACCTGACGATCGCGGAATCGCGGCCTATCTCGGTGGTGACCATCGTGCCCGGATGCAGGTAGCAGGCGGTGAGCCCCTTCTCCGCATAGCGTCGCTGCAACTCCACTGCCATCAGCGCGTTACACAGCTTGCCCTGGCCGTAGGCTTTCATCGGGCTGAACTTGTCCTTCGGGTACGGCAGCGCATCAAAGTTGAGGCGGGGCGGCGCACGGTGCGATTCGCTGGACACCATCACCACACGCGGTGCCGGCGCTGCCAACAGTTTCGGTAGCAGCTTCTGTACCAGCAGGAAGTGACCGACATGGCAGACGCCGACTGTCTGCTCAAAACCGTCGACGGTCTCGGCATAACCCGGGGCGACTATGCCGGCGTTACAGATGATGGTGTCGATCCTGCTGTGCGGCAGCTGTGCGCAAAAATCACTGACGCTGGCCAGCGAGCCGAGATCCATCACGGCGGAGTCAACCACGCTGTCGGGGTGGGCCTGCAGCAAACGCTGCCGGGTCGCTGCGGCTTTTTCGGCAGAGCGACAGGTGGCGATCACCGTCGCACCGGCGGCGGCCAGTGAGCGCGCCGTCTCATACCCAATGCCGGTATTGGCACCCGTGACAATGATCACCTGCCCGCTGAGATCCCGGCCGCGCAAAACATCATCGGCCGAGCTGCGGGAGTTGAAGGGCGATGTGGTGGCCATAGCTGGCAATCCTCGGTAGTGTTTGTCACGCATTGTGAGCGGTATACAACTGCTTCGCCAGTTTAGTGTAGCAGTAGCCATCCGGATATGCGGTGCGCGCGTACATACCAAAAGCCGGTAAATCAGGCTATTGTTCTATCGCATCACACAGGGCCAAAAAAGCAGTTTGATAACAGGCAGTGGAGACAACGAGTATGACCGACCAATTTGAAGCCAGCGTTCGCGAGTGGGTTCGCGACAACTTGCCGCAGGTGCTCGTCGGCGCGCGCATCGATATGTACGGCGTGGTGTCCGGCGACCAGGCGCAGCAGGACGCCTTTGCGCTCTGGCGCCAGCGTCTCGCGGAGCAGGGCTGGGGCGCACCCACCTGGCCGCGCGAGTACGGCGGCGCGGGGCTGACCGATGCCGAGGCCAAAATTGTCAGCCGCGTGATTGCCAGTGCCGGCAGCATGAACCCGATACCGTATCTCGCCGGCATGGGCGTCACCATGGTCGGCCCGACCCTGCTGGAGTACGGCACCCCCGAGCAGAAGGCGCGACACCTGCCGGGCATGGCCAGCGGCGAGGTGCGCTGGTGCCTCGGCCTGTCCGAACCCAATGCCGGCTCCGATCTCGCTTCACTCACCACCAGTGCCGAACGCGATGCACAGGGCTGGGTGGTCAACGGGCAGAAAACCTGGACATCCGGCGCCGACAAAAGCCAGTGGTGTGGCGTCCTCGTGCGCACCGACCGCAGCGCCGCCAAGCGCAATGGCATCAGTTTCCTGATGCTGCCGATGGATCAGCCGGGCGTCGAGACGCGGCCGATCGCACTGATTGCCGGGGAGTCGCCGTTTTGCGAAACCTTCTTCACCCGCGCCCGGGCCCGCGAGGACGATCTGCTCGGCGACCTGAACGACGGCTGGTCGGTGGTCAAACGGCTGCTGCAGCACGAGCGGCAGAGCCAGACCAGCGCCCCGGCTACCGCCACCGCAGTGGAACCACTGGAGGCCATCGCCAGGCGCTACCTGGGCGTGAACACCGACGGCACACTCACTGACACCGACCTGCGCGGCCGGCTTGCCGATCACCTGATGGACACCGCGGCGCATGAACTCACCATCGCCCGCATCATGACCGATGCCCGCGGCGGCAATGTCGAGGTGTCCGCAACGGCTTCCATACTCAAAAACTCGGCCACCGATGCCGCCCAGGGGCGCTCTGAGCTGTTGCTGGAGATCATGGGCAACCGGGGTGTGGGCTGGGAGCCCGGCGAGTACTCCGAGGAGGAGGCGCGCACCGTGCGCGAATGGCTGGGCGGCAAGGCGATGTCGATCTACGGCGGCTCCTACGAGGTGCAGAAGAACATCATCTCCAAGAACATTCTCGGTCTTCCCGAAACCACACAGAAGGGTTGAACATGGCAGTACTCACTGAAGAACAGGCGTTTATCAAAGACCAGGCCAGCGACTGGGTGAAGACCAAAGCCCCGGTCAGCCGTCTGCGTGCACTGCGCGACAGTCACCCGGGGCAGTCGTTCCTGCCGGACACCTGGCAGGCGATGGTCGATATGGGCTGGAGCGGCATCCTGGTGCCGGAGCAGTACGGCGGCTCGGACCTGGGGCACCTCACCTGCGGTCTGATTCTGGAGCAACTCGGCCGACAACTCACCGCGTCGCCGCTGTTCGCCTCGTCGCTGGTGGGCGCCACCGCCCTGCTGCTGGCGGGTAACCCGGAGCAGCAGGAAGCACTGCTGCCGGCCATTGTGAACGGCAGTGCCATCGTCACCCTCGCGCTGGAGGAAACCTCACAACACGCGCCCGCGCACACCGCGCTGCGGGCCGGGCCGGGCGGCGACGGTTTCCGCCTCAGCGGCACCAAGACGTTTGTCGACGAAGGGATGTGTGCCACACATTTTGTGGTCGCGGCGCGCACAGCGGGCAGCCCCGGTGACGCCCGAGGTATCAGCCTGTTGCTGGTGCCGGCAGATGCCGCCGGCCTCACCCGCAGCGCCCTGCCCACGATAGACAGCCGCGACCACGCCCGGCTCTCTTTTGGTGAGGTCGAGGTCGATAGCGCGGCCTTACTGGGCGCGCCGGACGAGGCCATGCCTGTGCTGGAGGCCATTCTTGACCGCGCCCGTATCGGCATCGCGGCGGAGATGCTGGGCACCGCCAGCCAGGCGTTCGACATGACGCTGGACTACCTGAAGACCCGGGAGCAGTTCGGCAGCGTTATCGGCTCGTTCCAGGCACTGGGCCACCGCGCGGCGGCACTGTATTCGCGCATGGAGCTGTCGCGCTCCTGCGTTGAGGCCGCACTGCAGGCGGTGGACGCCGACGCGGATAATGTCGCGGAGCTGGCCGCGCTGGCGAAGTGCCAGGTGGGCAAATTCCTGTTCGACATGTCGAACGAGCTGATCCAGATCCACGGCGGCATCGGCATGACCGACGAGTTCGATGCCGGGCTGTACCTGAAGCGCGCCCGGGTACTGGAGACCAGTTACGGCAACCGCGCCTATCACCGCCATCGCTATGCAGCACTGAAAGGTTTCTGACCCTCACTCCGAACGCAGCGCCGCTGCATCTGCGGCCTCGCTGGCCTCGCCCAACGCCATCATGGACGCCACTGTGATGGCGCTGGGCGCACAGGTCCAACCACACATGTGGCCCCTGCGACACGCCGCCAGACGCTCACATCTTATATTGACAATTGTCACGAGCTCGGCCAGCATTGCCCCATGCCAGCTGATAATTACAAGCTCACAACACACGAGATGGCGCGCTTTGTCGCCGACGGCTTCCTTCGTTTCGACGCGCTGATCCCCGACGAGATCAACCAGCCGGTCATCGAGGAACTGCGCGCGCTGGAGTCGGACAAGATCCACCAGATACTGGGCATGCCCGCCGAGGCCGGCGGCCCGCCAAGGCCCGCCAGCCTGACCCCGCTGTCGCGCTGCTACCCGACACCGTCCGTTCTCGGCACCCTGCTGAGGCTGCCCGAGGTACAGGGCATCATCGAGTCACTGGTGGGCCCCGACCCGCTGTTTGACCACGACTTTGTGCACCGACTGCCGGCGGGGAGCACCTATCACCAGCACCTGCATGTGGACGCGGTTATCGACAGCAGCGACCCGTCCTTCGATATCCAGCTGTTCTACTTCCCGCACGATGTCGCAGCCGGCGCCGGTGGCACGCGTTTCGTGCCCGGCACGCACCTGCGGCGCACCCGCGCGGAAGGTGTCAGCCGCTATCAACACCTGCTGGGAGAACAGCAGTACAGCGGTAGCGCCGGCACCCTGATGGTGTTTCATCACGGCCTCTGGCATGCCGGCCAGCCCAACCCGAGTGATACCGATCGCTGGATGTACAAGGTGCGGCTCAACCCGAGCGCCTCCCAGGTCAAGCGCTGGAACCTCGATGACTTTGCGCAGATGCAGAACGATGCCAGTGACCACACCTTCGCGCTGATGCGCCATGACAGCGTCGCACAGGTGTTTCGCACCATGCAGCCGTGGCAGAAGGGCCACGAGAGCCGCTATGAACAGATGCAACGCGCGCGTCTCTGGCGCTACCTGAGCGACGACCCGGGCTTCGATGTCGACTACTACCACACCCGCATCGAACAGCGCGGGCGCATTGCCGGGGAGCAGCACTGATGGCCGTGCGGCAACAGGTGCTGTACCTGTGGCTGGCAGAGGGCGCACTCGACACGGAGACCGTGGGCTGGGCCTTCCACGATGGCACCAGCGGCAAAGGCCCGCAGTTGCCCGAGGGCGAACCACCCTATGCAAGCGGGCTGGCCGCGCTCGAACAGGGCTGGTGCCTCATCCAGTCACCGGCACCCTACACGCTGGTGCCGGGCGCCGAGTATGAGGTGTCCTATCTCGCCAATGAGTTTGTGTTCGAGCGGCGCATCGAGCTCTAGCGACGACGCACCGCCACGGCAACGGCGCCTGGCTCAAGCCAGGCTGGCCAGCGACTTGGCGTCAAAACTCTCGACCTCGTCCAACCGCCCCTCGCGCAGCTTGCGCGGCCACTGCGCGTCCTGCAACAGGGCGCGGCCGATAGCCACCAGGTCGAATTCACCCTTGTCCAAACGCTCCAGCAGGTCATCAATGGCGCGGGTGCCACTGGATTCCTGCATCGCTATGGCGCCGATAAAGTCGGCATCGAGGCCCACCGAGCCCACAGTGATCGCCGTTTTGCCTGTGAGCTTCTTGGTCCAGCCTGCGAGATTCAGGTCGCTGCCGGCAAACTCCGGCTCCCAGTAGCGCCGGGTTGAGCAGTGGAAGGCGTCCACGCCGGCCTCGACCAGCGGCGCCAGGAACTGCTCCAGCAGCTCGGGGGTCTCGGCCAGTCTGGCCTCGAAGTCCTGCTGTTTCCACTGCGAGTAACGCAGCACAATCGGGAAATCCGGCCCCGTCGCCGCCCTCGATGCCTTGATGATCTCCACCGCAAAACGGCCCCGGTTCTCCATGCTGCCACCGAAGGCATCGGTGCGCTGGTTCAGGCCCTCCCAGAAGAACTGGTCGATCAGGTAGCCGTGGGCACCGTGGATTTCGATGCCGTCGAAGCCGAGACGCTGGGCGTCGGCGGCGGCAGCGGCAAAACTCGCAATGAGGTGCTCAATCTCTTTCACCGTCAGCGGCTCAGAGACTTTTTTGCCGGGCGCCTGCAGGCCGGAGGGGCTGGCACTGGGCACATCGGAGTTTTTCATCTTGGCGGGGTTGCGGGCGGTGCCGGTGTGCCACAGCTGCGGAAAAATCTTGCCGCCGGCCGCATGCACCTCGTTGACGACATGCTGCCAGCCGGCCAGCGCCTGCTCACCGTGGAAAACGGGTATGTTCTCGCCCATGGACGCCACTGGGTCATTGATGGTGGTGCCCTCGGTGATAATCAGGCCGGTGCCGCCTTCCGCGCGGCGCCGGTAGTAGGCGGCGACATCGTCACCCGGGATACCATCGGGTGAGAACTCACGGGTCATCGGTGCCATCACGATACGGTTGGCCAATTGGAGTTTATTCAGGGTGTAGGGGCTGAAAAGCACGCCCAGGTCATTGCTCATATCGGGTTCCTGATGGTCGGGTTCACTGATCGGGGTTGCATGGTAGCCCAACTGCACACGGATGTGGAATTACATGGCATACTGCTCGCATGACTTCAGCCGCTGCGACCCTGTATCACGTTCACGACCCGATGTGCAGTTGGTGCTGGGGGTTCCGCCGCAGCTGGGACGCGCTGCAGGCCGCGCTGCCGCCGGCGGTCGCTGTCACCAACGTGGTCGGGGGGTTGGCACCCGACAGCGATGAGCCGATGCCCGACGCACAGCAGGCCGCCATTCGCGGTTACTGGGCGGAGATCAACCAGCGCACCGGCGCCGAATTCAATTTCGCGTTCTGGGATCTCTGCCAGCCGCGCCGCTGTACGTACCCGGCCTGTCGCGCGGTGCTGGCCGCCGCACGCCAGCAGGCGGAACAGCAGATGATTGACGCCATCCAGCACGCCTACTACCTGCGCGCCATGAACCCCTCGGACAACAGCACCCTGATCACGCTGGCGGCGGAGTGCGGCCTGGATGCGGTGCGATTTGCCGGCGACCTCGCCAGTGTGGAGGTCGAGGAAGCGCTGCAGGCACAACTGGCGCTGCGCATCAGGCTCGGTGTGCGCTCATTTCCCTCGCTGGTGCTGGCTCGCGGCGATGACCTGTCATCGATAGCGGTGTGCTACGAGTCACACCTGCCGATGCTGGAGGCTATCACCGACGCGTTGAATTAGCGGCCGGCCGCAGCTACAGTGACCGCCGCGCCGGACCCGGTGTCCATTCAAGCGCGGCACCCCGTTAAACACTTTTGGAGCACAACCCATGCAACAAGCAACCGCCCTGCCCCGCTACCTGTTGGTGTCAACCCTGCTGCTCCTGACCGCGGCCTGCACACAGACAGTAGGCCACTTCACGCCGACAGTGGCTGCCAACCCCGACAACACCGTCTTCTACCTCTACCGCCCCGCTGCCACCACACCCGGCCTGATGAAGCCACTGAAGTACGATTACCCGGATGTGCTGGTCGATGGCAAGAGTATCGGCGTCCTCAAATACGATGAATACCTGGTAACGGAACTGCCCCCGGGACCGCACACCGTGACGATCACCGGCTTAACGACAGCGGCCAGCGGCTGGGCTGAACGGGATATTGAACGAGCGATTCCACAGAGCGCGGGCAAGCAGGTATTCATGAAACTGCAGGTCGAATACAATCTCGACGAGATGAACCTCGGCCAGACCGGCGCCAAATATCTCATCAACCTGATCCCCGTCGACGCTGCAGACGCCCCCTACGAGATCCGCAACACCACCCGCGCTAAATAGGGGACGGAGGGGTTATTTCTTGACCAGTAGCATAGGTCGGGAAACAAATGTCTGCGTTATAGGAAATTCGGGTAGTGGTGAAAAAATATTCCCTCCGTCCCCCTTTTCCGTCCCCCTTTTCCCCGTCCCCCTTTTCCGTTGCGCGGGATGGCTCACTTCATTTGCACATCAACAATATCCGGATGACGTGAGACGCCTGGCGCTGCTGCGGCATCCTGGTCGTCCAGCAGGTGGGTGGCGAAGAACAGCATGCCGTAGGTGGCAGTAATATCCCGCGCCAGGACGTTGTCGATGTAGGTGAAGGGCTCGCCGGGGACGGTCTGGCGCTCGCCGTCACCGCATCCGGCATTGAAGGCGGGCACGATGCCGGCAATATCGGAAAACGACCAGTGGCCGGCATCGGCGATCTCCACTTTCCAGGCATCGCCCACCGCCGCCTCGTAGTTGGCGCGCAATACCGCATTGCCGAGGCTGCCGATACTGTTGTCCTCCTGTGCCACCATAAACAGCAGCGGCTCTTCCACATTGGCCACGCTCACACCCGGGAACACCGGGCTTTCGAACGGCGCGGCGATAACCATCCCGGCCTTGAAGCGTGCATCATCCTGCAGCACCTTGCCCGCCGTCACCGCACCGTAGCTGTGGCCGGCCACCCCCACACGGCTGGCGTCAAAACGGCCCTGCAGCGCCTCGGGCACAGCCTGGGAATCGGGCATCAGCAGTTCATCCAGCACCGCAGCCACATCGCTGGCCCGCGTCACCAGGAACGCCACGTTCAGCATGGCACCTGAATCGAACAGCGTGTTGCGCGCGTGATCCGGCGCCGCCACCGCGATACCGTGGCTGGCCAGGCGCTCGGCCAGCGAAAAGGAGGAGTAGCGCGTGCATTCAAAACAGTGGGAGAAAATCACCAGTGGCAGCGCGGCGGGGCTGGCGGCGGGCGACACTCCGTAACTGGAGGAGGTGTCCCGCCGTGTGCACTGGCCCGGCACTGTCTCCAGCAGGGTCAGTATCTCCTCGCGCTCGGCCTCATCAGCGGCAAAATCCTCTATCGACTGTGTGCCCTGTGCACTGGCTGCGGGATACCAGATCTCGACAGCCAGCGTCCTGCCCTCGCTGTGGTTCATCACACGGATGGTCTGGTTGCCGACCGCATACGGCCCCATCTCATCATAGCTGTAGTCCTGTGGGGCACCGTCGGCACTGTTATTGCTGCTGTTGGAACAACCGGCCAGTGCCAGTACAACGCCTGTCGCCAGACAGGCCAGGGTGAGGGAATTACGCACAGGGCATCTCTCCTGGTTCGGGGTGCATAAAGCACTGCGCCCGCGCGCGGACCTGAATCATCCCGCTCACTGCGGCGGGGCCGGCGCATTGACTGCGCAACTGGCCGCGACAACAGGCACGTTGTGGGGGAAGTTGTTGGTGCACTGCTGTTTCGCTACGGGCACGGCACAGGTCGGCGCCGGCGGGGTCGGCGTCGTGGTGCAGAAGAACGTCCCCTCGTTGTCCGCAACAGGGGTGATGTCGGTACTGTGCAGGACAGTGCCGTCCATACGCGCCAGTTTGTGCGGCGTCCAGTTCACTGTGTCATTCGGCGGGTAGGTCTGGGTGTAGTCGCGGCCCGTGCTTGCGCTGTATACGTCATCGCAGCTGGTGGCACCGTAGTCATTGCCGACTGCGGTCGGCGCGTAGCCGATCGGTGAGGCGCCGCCGTCCACCGCGCGCACGGTGTACAGCACACAGCCCGCCTCGGGGCAGGGGTAGAAATCATCCGCCAGGTCGCAGGCGGCGCCACCGGTGCCATTGGGGCCACAGGTGGCCAGCGGCGTCCCGCCAGACAGGTTGGGCTCCTTCTGCTCCACGTAGAAGAACAGCATGCCCTTGTCACCATCCCACCAGTAGTAATCATCCTCATTGGCCGGCGCAGTGAAGTCCTCCCACGACGGTGCCTGCACCAGGGTTTTCACCGGGTCGCCGGCGGCGTCCAGCGTACCGGGGCAGCCCGGCTGGATCCTGGCCGGGTCCGTGCCCCCCGCAGGGTCAAAGTTGGCGGGCTCGGTGAAAGCAAAATTGTTGCAGCCCGGTACCGGCTGCCATTTGGGATCGGTCGGGCCGGTCGGCCCACCGTAACTCTTGCGCCCTTTTTTCACCTCAAAGAAGTCTGCCGGGTTGACGCCGGACACATCCGGGCCGCTCTCGGTTTTATAGCACAGGCCGACGCGTACCCGCACCGGCCGCTTCCAGTGACCGCTTTCATCGAGCTCCGTTGATGAGGTGGCATCGGTGAACCCCATGGAGACATAGCGCGGAAACGCTGCGGGCGGCGCGATCAGTGGCACGGCGGCATTGTTCACCGTCTTGGCGCCGACCTCGGTGCACTGCTGGGTGGAATGCAGGGTATAACCCATGCCGCTCATCACTTTGGGTTCGCGCACCTGGGTATTGTTGCGCCCGACCAGGGTCATCGAGTAATGGCTGTCTGCCGGTGCGTACTGGCTGGTCGAGCCAACATAATCCTGCGCATCCTTGATAAACGTGATCGGCGCCTTTTTCACCAGGTTGTCCACCGCGTCCGGCCCGGTGATGGTGAACGTGGGGTTCCATGCCGTGACTTCCAGCGTCGCGTAACTCTGCGGGCTCATCAGCGCGGTGGCGCGATTCTCGATGATCTTGTCCTGGGCACCGGTCGACAGGCACTCATCCACCGAGTAGGGCGAGCCATTGAACGCCAGGTTGTTCAGGGAGATGGGGAACTTACCCGGCACATCGACGCCGTTGTCATCCACCACTTTATAGCCGGAGAGCGTACCGTCGCGATCCAGAATAACCGTGTTCTTGTCGCCGTCGACAAACAGCGACAGGTTCACCTCCTCCGTATAGACCTGGTGCCGCAGGTCGACATTCTCAAAGATGCTGGCGAGGCTGTACTGCGTCGGCGGGTAGTTGTTCACATTGGACTGGAACCAGCCCATGGCGGCATCGCCTTCATAGGGCGGCAGGGTCTGCCCGGGCGCATTGCTGGTATAGCTCTTCATAAACTGGCTGTCGCTGCTGGTCAACAGCGGCGCCGGGTCGACCAGGAAGTTGACGAAGCGGTTGTTCTCGAGGCGAGCGGGGCCATCGTAGAACATGAAGCCGGCGAAATTCCACGACGGCGAGGGAATCGCATTGCCGCCCTTGCCCTGCATGCCGTAGCAGCTGCCGTCCGCGGTATTGTCGGGGCAGGGACCAAACCGCTCCGGGTTGTTGCTGGACACACCCACGATCACGGAGTCGGTCAACAGCGACCACTCTCCCGGCGGCGACCCCTCCGAGCCCCCGGCGGAGACCAGCGACACACTGTCCCGGTTAGTGGCCAGCCGTGCATTGCTGACGTGATACCAGTTCGGCCGCAACCAGATACCGCGATTGCGGTTCCTGCTGGCGGTGACACCATCGAACACCGCCAGTGCGTCCTCACCGTTCAGGTAGGGGGTATAGTTCTGCCCGATAGACCCGAGGTCTGCCGCCGTATCCAGGCCGTTGTAGCAGCTGTGCACCCGGTTGTTGCGGAAACTGGTGATCCGGGTATGCAGTACATCGGCCGTCTCCGGCAGCACCCAGTAACCCCTGCCCTGCAACTGGCAGCCGGCGACGACATTGTTGTCAAAGGCGTTGCCGGGACTGGATATCCAGAAACCGGTGGGGTTGGTGGCCTCGACCTTGTTCAGGTTGACGAACGTGGTAGAGCCCGCGGGGACCGCGACCGGCGTACTGCCATTGGTTGTGGTCGCCACATCGATGCCGTTGTAGTTGATCAGCGGAGCGAGGTAGTCGCCGATCCAGAATGCGCCGGCGTCAGTACTGGGCGTAAACTGGGTCGCCATCGCGCCGGCAACGAGGTTGAAGCGGAAGGTGTTGCCGACCTCATCGCCCTCTTCAAGGTAAAAACTGTGACCGACAGCGCGCGCGCAGACATTGTGCTCGATCACGGCGTTGTTGCTCATATGCACCGTCACGCATTTGTTGTAGCTGTGATGGATACTGTTGCTGCTGACCACCGTGTCGGCACTGGCGTCACCCACCATATGGAAGTGAATCGGGTAGGCGCTCATCAGCTTCACATTACTCACACCGGCGGCCGCATTGGTCACGTCCTGGCCGAATTTCTCGATTTCCACACCCTCGATCTCAGCGACGCCATAGCCGGGCAGGATTTTGATCTGGCCGCCGTAGTGCGCATCGCTGCCCATCGCCGGGGCATCGCTGGTGAGCTTGAGACTGCGGCTGACCAGGGCGACGACAGCGCGCTCGTCGACGCCGTAGTTCCGCTCCGGGCCATCACAGAAGCTGGCCGGCAAGCCGGTGATTTTCGCCTCGCCCTCCAGTTCGACGCCGTTGCAAAGCGTGGTGGCCGCACCGAGGCTGCCCGCACTCGGCGCCTGGCTGCCGTAGTGGTAATGCAGCAGGGGGGTCGAGGGCTGCAGGCTGATGACGCTGACGCCGGTGCTGCTGTCGATGGCCTGTATCTTCACGAACTCGGTCTGGTCAGAGGCAAAACCCGTTCCAGTCACGGCGATCCAGTCACCCACAGCCCAGTCGACGGTGCGCGCCAGTGTGAGCGTGGTGTCCGGTGCCGCAGCGGGCACCGGTGCCGCCACCCCGTTGGCAGCGCTGAAACGGGCCGGGCCGGCCGGGAGACTGAGGTAGGTCCAGCTGTGGCTGCCGGCACTGCCGTCCGGGTCGCTGGAGACCACACCCTTGGCGCCGTGCAGTAGCAACTCGCCACCGCTGCCGACAAAAATACCCTTCCCGTCGAGGCTGTTGGCACTGCCATCGGCCGGCCTGCTGCCGGTGAATTCGAGTGCCAGCTGGGATGCGCTGCCAGTGATGGGGCAGTGCTGGCTGCCGATCACCAGCTGGCCCGGCGGCAGCAGGTCCGCGGCGTCACTGCCACCGCTGACCTGGATTCGCTGAGCCGACAGTTGCTGGCCCTTGTCCAGGAACACCACGCGCCCCCCCGCACCGACCTGCAGTTGGCCGAGCGCGAAACCCTTGTTGCTGTCGTCGATATACGCATACTGGCAGGTCTCACCACTGCCGATAGTAATGGTGCCGTCCGTACCCGCAGGGCACTTTGAAATGTTTTTCCAGGGCAGGGTGGCCGGGTTCGGGCAGGCCTGGGTGTTGATCTGGAACTGGTTTTCCAGACAACAGGGGCCACCGGCCGCCACCGCTGTCAGGTTCACGATATGGTCACTGTCCGCCGCTGCCGGGGACGCGCTGCTGCCGAGCTGGCCATCGTGCACCACCAACTCGAACTGGTAGGTGCCGACCTTGTCAGGCACAAACAGGGGTTGCACTGCCTGCGCATCGGAGAGGGTTGCGGAGCTGCCCGGTGGCCCGGACACCAGGGACCAGGAAAGCGTCAGGGTGTCGCCGTCAGGGTCCGACGACAGGCTGCCATCAAGGCGAACACTGTGGTCGACAAGCACCTGGGTATCGCTGCCGGCATGGGCCAGCGGGGCATTGTTTATCGGGCCGTTGGCAGCGACACTGCCGCTGCCCGCGTTATTGCCGCCATTGCCGCAGGCAGTCAACCAGACCCCGGCGCTGAGCAGTACACCAAACAATGACAGGTATTTCATTGCGACAACGTCCTTCTATTTTTTTATTCGGCAGCGCGAGGCACCCATTGCCGCAATAGATGCGACAGCGGCCATAATGTCATAAAGTCGGCAGCGAAATAACTACAATGACTTCCTGACTGAAACCGTTAGAATACAAGCCCAATGCATCACTCAGGCAGATTTATGATTTCCAATGCTATGGAGCAGGCCCTTTTCGGGCAGCTGAACCGAGAATTTTCGTCCGCCTACCTCTACCTGGCCATGTCGGCCTACTGCAGCCACCTCGAATTCAACGGCGCCGCCAGTTGGTTCAAGCTGCAGTACGAGGAAGAGCACACCCACGCCACCAGAATCTACAACTACCTCGTCGAGCAGGGTGTGCAGGTTGTGCTCGGCGAAGTGCCAGCCCCGCCCAGCGACTACGGCACGCTGCTGGACGTATTCAAGGCGGCACTGGCCCATGAACAGGCGATGACCTCGCAACTCAACGATCTCAGTGACCACGCGCTGAAAGAGAAAGACCACGCCACCTATAACCTGCTGCAATGGTTTGTGAACGAGCAAGTGGAGGAGGAGGCAACCCTGGGCGGCATCATCTCCAAACTGAAACTGGTGAAGGATGACGGCTACGGCCTGCTGATGATCGACAACGAACTCGGCGCACGGCAGGCTGCCAGCGCCGCACCCTAGCCCTGCCACCGCTACTCGAGGTAGCGTGTCTTCAGTGTTTCCAGCGCGGTATTATCCAGGCGCAGCGCGGTCTCATAGAAGTGCTGCTTCGATCGGTAGCGGCGCCTGATCTCCTCAAAGCAGGCGCGGATGTACTCCGGCCGCACTTCCAGCATCGGGCGCAGGACATGCTCGGGGACTGCCGCGCCGCTGCGATCGGTGAACGCCGATGACAGCCGCTTGATCTCCTGCTCGATCGGCAGGTAGCGATTGGTCAGCAGGTAGTCCTCGACAATGGCGTCCTCCTCCACGCCGAGCACGTCCAGTATCAGTGCCGCCCCGAAGCCGGTGCGGTCCTTGCCGGAGGCGCAGTGAATCAGGGTCGGCTGGTCACCGCGCAGCAGCAGCTGGAACATCTCCGCGTACTGCGGCATCTGGTTGATGACAAAATCGCGGTTGGTGTCCTCCATGAATTTGGCGGCATCATCCACGGCGATAATGCCGTCGTGCAGGCTCTGCAGGAAGCTCTGTGAACTGCCGGGCGTCACCGGCAGGCTGGCCAGCGTGTGCAGGTGCCCGTCGCCGAGCGCGGTCGGCTCCAACTCCTGCTCCAGCACCTGCCTGAAATCACAGATCAGGGTGAGCCCGAGGCGGCGCACAATCCCGCGGTCTTTTTCCGACAGCGCCGACAGCTTGCTGGAACGGTAGAGCTTGCCCCAGCGCAGCTTGCGCCCCTCATGCCCCTGGTAACCGCCGAGGTCGCGGAAATTCGGCGTGCCCTCCAGTGCCAGCTTGCGCTCCGCCAGGATCACCCCCTCCCCGTGCTCCGACTGCAGGTAGAAATAGTGCCTGACGCCGTCGTCGGGACAGGGTACCAGCGCCTCGCGCGCCTGCGTGCTCAACACCGGTGTGCCGGGGTCGCCACCGGCGTAGAAGCGGTCCGGGTCCTCCGACATATACACCGTCACGCGGTCGCTGGCATGCGGCAGGCGCCAGCTGACCAGGTAGTCACCATTGCCGGCGCGCTCGACATGGCAGGCACTCAGGTCAAACATCACTCTCCTCCACAGTCTGTCGCCGGCTGTCCGCGCACACTGCGGGCCAGCTTCGGCATAAAGCGTTGCAGGCGCAGCAGCGTCGCCAGCGCCAGGTCGACCTGTGTCGCTCCCAGCGCGCGCTGCTCCCTGTCATGCATTTCGAGCGAGCGGCCGACATTGAACATCAGCCAGTCCAGCCAGTTGCCGAGTATGCGATCGAACGCCAGCGGCAGCACGGCCTCATCGATCTCGCCGCCGGCGCGGCGGTACGCGGCGATGAAGCGGTCGAACAGCGCCTGCTCAAAGGCGGAGGTGATACCGCTCCAGTCCAGCGCCACCACCAGTGCGTCGTGGGTGGGGTTGAGCGGGCGCGCCGACTCCCAGTCGATCAGCACCGGCTCACCGCCGGCATCCCACAGGATGTTCTTCTGGTCCATATCGCCGTGGCTGATGACGCGGTGTTGCGCCAGCGCCCGCCTCGCCTGCGGCTGGCGCGCGGCGATGTCCAGCCAGTCCGGCAGGTGCCGCTCCAGCTCCCCGCAGCCGCGCGCATGCGCGGCGACGGCGCGGTCGACCAGCAGCAGGATATTATCCTGCGCATGGCTGGCCAGCGGCACCTCCTGCAAACCCGTGACACGGATATCGACGCGGTGCATATGCGCCAGCAGGCTGGCGACTTTCACGGCATGGGCGGCGGAGAGATGTTTCCTGTCCAGCGCTGCCGCATCCGTCCACGGGTAGACCAGATAGCCCTCCCCGTCGATTACCTGCAGGTACTGGGACTGCTGCTGCAGTGCATGTACCGCGACAACGCCCTGCTGTGCGAATGCCTCGGCGATCGCTTCGGTGGCATTGTAGTGGCGAACGGTAGCCGCAGCGAGCACATCGGTATCGGGCCCCAGCTGTTTCACCGCAAAGCGCCCGGCATCTGTTTGCAGGTGCCACATCAGGTGGTGGAAGCCTCCGGTGACCCGTTCGGGCACGGCGACAGGCGCTCCCAGCCTGAGTGCCGCACACAGCTGCCGGAGGTGCCCGGGCTGTGCGGCCAGCGGTCGGACGATCCGGCTACTCATAGTGCATCGGAAAGGGATGGCAGCGCTGGAAAAACGCCATATCGTGATTGGGCCAGATGCGGGCGCCGGTGCGGCCGGCTATATCCTTGAGCTTGCAGATACTCGCCACAGCCATGTCCTCGCGGTCGCGCCAGCACAGCCCGGGCGCCACCTCTTCATCGATATTTTCCTGCAGATCGGCGGCGTCCCCGGCCAGCAGGATGGGGGGCCCTTTCGGCAGCTCCACCAGCATCGACATATGCCCGGCGGTGTGCCCCGGCGACTCTATCGCCGACACCCCGTCTACCAGGTCGTATTCGGCGGCTTTGACACTCCAGTTGTAGGAGCCGCTGAAGTCATCGGCGAAGTAGGCGCTGTCTGCCGGCTCCCGGGCCGCGACCAGCTCCTGTTCGTGCACATGGATCTCCGCGTGCTGCATCTCGCACAGGCCGCCGCCGTGGTCAAAATGCAGGTGGCCGACAAACACCACGTCGACATCCTCAGGCCGCAGGCCGAGGCGCGCCAGCCGGCTGGGCAGCCGCTGCTCTTCGCTCATCTCGGGCGGGCCGAAGGGGAAGTCCGCATTCTCGTAGTACTGCCGCCGTCGCAGCGGGTCGCCGATCTTGCCATAGTCACAACCGACGGCGTACAGGATGCGGCCATTGGCCGTCTCGATCAGGTAGGCGAGAATGGGCGCCTGCAGAAACACGCCGTGGCCGCGACCGCGCGTGGACAGGGTTTTCTCGTAGCGGTGGGTGCCGGTGAGCAGCGGCCAGAATCGTCGAACCTGGGTCATAGTACCTGTCCCTCTGTATAGCGGCAGCCCTGCGGCGACGCCCCATCACAGCGCCAAATGCACCAGAATTGACTCCCAATGCCCCACCCTCGGTGCAACAGTACTGCAATAAAACGCCGTCAAAACACCCATATTCCGCGAAAATCGCGATAAATCAACACCCCGGCATTATACATACATCTTGGCATAGATATTGCCTCTTCAGGACAGCGCACCGGGACACCACCGGGCATCTCCATGTAAAGCTGAAAGACAGGGGCACACTATGAATTCATCCCTCCTCCCTACACTGGAAATTCACAGCGGCGAGGGCAACCTCGACCAGCTGCACGAGGCGATATGCCGCACGGCGCACAAACCGCTGGCCGAAGCGCGGGCGCTGCCGGCAGCCGCATTCACCGACCCGTCGCACTTCAACTGGGAGCGCGAACACATCCTGCGGCGCCAGTGGCTCAGTGTGGCGCATCTGTCACAACTGCGAAACACCGGGGATTTCGTCAATCTGGAACTGCTGGGTGAGCGCATCAGTGTGGTCAACAGCGGCGACGGCGGCATCAAAGTGCTATCGCGTGTATGCGCGCACAGGGGCATGGATGTGATGCCGCCCGAGTTCGGTCATGAACAGCAGGGCAATTGCTCACAGTACCGCTGCCCCTACCACCACTGGGTCTACGGCCTCGACGGCAATATCAAAGGTGCGCCGTTCATGAAGACCCACCCTGAGGTGGCGCAGAAAAGCCTGCGGCTGCACGAGTTCAACAGCACGGTCTGGCAGGGCCTGGTGCTGGTGAATTTCAGCGGCGACGCCGCGCCAGCCAGCACCCTGTTCGGCGGCCTGGATGAGCACCTGCAACGCTGGCATATGGAGGAGCTGACCATGGTCGCCGATATCGCCTGGGACTGCCCGTTCAACTGGAAGGTGCTGGTGGAGAATTTCATGGAACCCTACCATCACGCCGGCGCGCACCACACACTGTTCCAACCGATTATGCCGGCCCAGGGTTGCTGGACCGACACCGAGGGCGAGCACTTCCAGGTGTGCCACCTGCCGCTGGCAGATGCGCTGCAGGATAAAGTGAAACAGGGCGAGCCCCAGCTGTTGAGCTTCCGGCCGATGCCCGGGCTGCAGCGGTCTGACTTCCTCGAGTGGACAGTGTATCTGGCGGCACCCGCGACCCTGCTGTTTGTCGCGGCAGACCGCGTCTACTGGTACCGGCTGCAACCGCTGGCCGCCGATCGCATGCAGATCCGCACCACCATGCTGGTGCACCCCGACGCCGCTGGCGCCGACAACTACCCGCAGGTACTCGCCGATGAGATTGAACTGATGCGCAAATTCCATCTCGAGGATATGGAGATGTGCGGCGCAGTGCAGTCCGGGCTGGCCTCGTCGACCTACCGCCCCGGCCCCCTGAACGAACTGGAACAGCCTATCTGGTTGTTCCAGCGCTATCTGGCGCGGCAGATTCAGCAGCAGTCCGCACGCCGCAATGCGGGCGCCAACGGCTGATTTATCCCCACTCCTGCGTCTCAGCCAGCAGGGTTTTCACCACATCGTAGATCGCCCGGCTTGCACCGGGCAGGCGCCCGGGCCCGCCCGCGACATGGCCAAAATCGGAGACCAGGGGCCGACACGCCAGCCCCAGCGCCCGCGCGTCGCGGCGCGCGTCCGCCTCGGTAAAATATAAATCCGTACTGCACGGCATCATCACACCCGGACAGCCCAGCGGCTGCGTCCCGGTATCACCGGCACCCGTATCCCTGATGTCGCCCCGCTGCCAGGTGCGCAGCTGAACCAGCAGGTCGTTGGCGTCCTGTTGCAGGTGATCCTCCACCCAGAATGCCAACAACTCCTCGATCGACGCGAAACCCAACTCGCGATAGCGCGCGTCGCGAAAGAACGCCTGGCTGTAGGCCCAGCCCGCATACACGGTGGCAAACGCCGTCAGCCCCCGCACCGGCGGCGCCGTGTAGTGGCCGCCGGCAAACCCGGCATCCGCCGCCAGCGCACTGGCCACTCCCTCCAGGAACACGCGATTGTGGGGATAGCATCTGGCCGTCGCACAGACCGCCAGCACACTGCCCACGCGGCCCGGGTATTCGCTGGCCCACTGCAGTGCCTGCATGCCGCCCATCGACCAGCCCATCACGAGGCGGGGCATGGCATCGCTGAACCGGCCCTGCAGCAGCGCCCGCTGCGCGCGCACATTGTCGGACAGGCTGAGCGCAGGGAAGCCCGGTCCCGCCTGGGCGCCGCTGGTATTGCTGGGGGAGCTGGACTCACCCGCGCCGAACAGGCAGGGAATCACCACGCAGTAACCCTGCCGGTGCAGCGGGCTGAGGGCGTCGTCCACCCAGGCCCGATTGCTGGCGCCACCGCCGCCGTAATAGGTCGGCATCAGCACCAGGTTATCTTTTGGTGCGTTCAGTGCACCGAGTTGGTGATAGTGAAGTTTCCCGTCCTTGAGGACGCCGCCGCGAAGCAGCGGGAAATCGCCCAGATCGAACGTGTACTCGTGCCATTCCTGTTTATCTATCAAAGACTTATCTCCAACCGCCTGGGGCCCGGGATTAAATATGCATCTTGGCATGTTTCTTGGATGCTGTTAGACAGCAAGAACCATTCCCACTCAAAGGAAACGACATGAATATCGAAAAATTGCAACAACAGTGCATCGAGCAGGGCATCAAATACGGTATCGCCAGCTACGTCGACATCCACGGTGCCAGCAAGGGTAAATTTGTGCCGGTGGCGCATTTCGGCAAGATGTTCAACGGCTCGGAACTGTTCACCGGCGCCGCCCTTGACGGCGTGCCACAGGATATCTCCGACAACGAGGTAGCCGCCATGCCCGATATCGGCTCCATGCAGCAGTGCCAGTGGAACCCGGAGCTGGCCTGGTTCGCCAGCGATCTCCACCTCGACGGAAAACCGTTTGAGGCCTGCTCGCGCAATATACTGAAGCGGCAGTTGGAGAAAGCCGCCGCCATGGGTTTCTCACTCAACCTCGGCATCGAGACCGAGTTCTTTGTGCTGCGCAAAGCGGCGGACGGCGGCATAGTGCCGTTCAGCACCAGGGATACACTGGACAAGCCCTGCTACGACGTGCCCAGCATGATGGACAATATCGGCATCATCGACGAACTGGTGCAAGCGCTCACGGATATGGGCTGGGGTGTCTACTCCTTCGATCACGAGGACGCCAACGGCCAGTTTGAGATCGACTTCAATTTCAGCGACGCCCTCACCATGGCGGACCGGCTGATCTACTTCCGCCTGCTGGCCAACGAAATTGCGCGTAAACACGGCGCCTTCGCCAGCTTTATGCCGAAGCCGTTTGCCGATCGCACCGGCAGTGGCGCGCACTACAATATGTCCCTCGCCAGCCTGGAAACGGGCGAGAACCTGTTCGCACCGGGCGCCGATGACGACCGCTACGACTGCGGGGTGTCGGCACTGGCCTACCAGTTTATCGGCGGCATACTGCGTCACGCCAAGGCGATCAGCGCCGTGGTCGCGCCGACGGTGAACAGCTACAAGCGACTGGTGCGGCAGGGCAGTATGTCCGGCTCCACCTGGGCGCCGGTGTTCTGCTGCTACGGCAACAACAACAGGACCAATATGCTGCGCATACCCAGCGCCGGCTCCCGCGTTGAATGCCGCGCACCGGATATCGCCTGCAACCCCTATCTCGGCACCGCGCTGATGCTGGCCGCCGGTCTGGAGGGTATTGAGCAGGGCATCGATCCCGGCCTGCCACACCGCGAAAACATGTACTGCTACAGTGACAAGGAGATCGCCGACGCCGGCATCGAGTGCCTGCCGAAGAACCTGTCCGAGGCCACCGACGCCATCGCCGCTGACCCGCTGGCGATGACGGTCATGGGCGCCGACATGCACAAGGCATTTGTCGACTTCAAACGCGCCGAGTGGGACAGCTACCACAACACCGTGTCGGAGTGGGAAATGCAGCGCTACCTGCGACTGTTCGGCTGACACAAGCGCTGTCTCGACTGTCACAACCGCACGCGGCGTTTACCTTTCAACGCCGCGTCTTTAGACTACTCACTTTACGCAAGCAGAACTGCGCATGAGAAGAACCAAAGAGGATGCAGCCAGGACACGCCAGAGCCTGGTCGACGCGGCGCTAAAACTGTTCGGGCAGCGCGGGTACAGCGGCACCACCCTGCGCCTTATCGCCGAGGAGGCCGGCTGTTCGCGCGGCCCCATCTACTGGCATTTCGCCAACAAGGAAGAGCTGTTCGAGGAAATCCTCGCGTTCTCGCAGGCGCCATTGGAACAGCTGGTGGCGATGCATCACGACAGCGGTGACCCGGAGCAGGCCGCCGACGCCTTCTCACGGCAGTGGCTTCGGCTGCTGATAGACGACACCTACTTCCGACAGTCGTTTGAGATTTTCCTGAACAAAACCGAGTTCACCGAAGCGGTATCGGAGTCGCTGGTGCGCGAGCGCGCCCTGACCGCATCACTGATAGCAACCTTTGCCTCATGGGTGACACGGTATCGCGAACAGGCGGGGCTGCGCGCGGCGAGCGCCAGCGATACAGTGGCACTGTCGATGTACGGTTACCTGATGGGTATTACCCAGAGCTGGCTGTTCGATTCCAAAATCACTGATCTCGACAACAACCTGGATTTCTTTGTCGGAGAATTTCTCCGCCTGCTACGCACAGACCAGTGACTGGGAACGCATCATCTGCCGTATCTCGCGCTCGAGCTGGCGGTATTCGGTGTCGTCGAGAATCGCATCGCGGTCCGTGCTGCTGCGTTCAATGCCGGGGCGGATCGTCTCCAGGATGCGGCCGGGACGCGTGCCCATAAAATACACCACATCACCCAGGTAGAGTGCCTCTTCAATATCGTGCGACACCATCAGCACCGTGGTGCGCTCCTTCTTCACAATCTCCAGCAGCAGGCTCTGCATCTGCCAGCGCGTCTCCGGGTCGAGCGCACCGAACGGTTCATCCATCAACAGTATCGACGGGCTGCTCACCAGGCTGCGGGCAATGGCCACGCGCTGCTGCATGCCGCCTGACAACTGGTGGGGGTAGGCTTTCTCGAAGCCACCCAGTTTCACCGCCTGGATGAAATGATCGACCACGCCCTCGCGCAGGTCCAGCGACTCGCGCCGGGCTTTCAGCCCGAACGCGACATTGTCCTCCACCGTCAACCACGGGAAGGAGCTGTAATTCTGGAACACCATACCGCGGTCCACACCGGGACCGTGTATGGAGTGCCCCGCCACTGAAATATCACCCTGCTCATGGGACTCGAGCCCGGCGATGATTCTCAGCAGCGTTGATTTACCGCAACCGGAGGGCCCGAGTAACACGCCCACCTGGTTTTTTTCCAGTTCGAAATTGATATCGTCCAGCGCTTTCAGGGCCTGGCCAGAGCGCAGCCGGAAGGTCTTGCTGACGCCCTGTACCAGTAATCCGTTATCCGGTTGCTCAATCATTTGTTGAGCGCCGCTGCCAGGGGAGCCGTATCCACACCGGCGGACATCGGCATCTCCTTCTCGATAAAACCGAACTGCAACCACCAGTCAGTGGTGACATCCCAGTGCGCCTGCATACCGTCGGCCGCGATATTCAGGGGCAGTTCACCGGGGATAAGTCCCATGAAAATTGCCGCCTGTTGCAGGTCGAAAATGAAGATCCCACCCTTGTGGATCTCACCGGTACTGCCCAGCACCTGCTCCACGTCGGCCACGCTGAACTTCAGGCCATCGGCGATGATCTGGTTCGCCTCAGCGGTATTCGACTTCCAGAAATCCACCGCCTTGAAATAGGCGCGCACCAGTTTTGCCGCGTCTTCCGGGCGCTTCTCGAGAAAGGCAGTGCTCATATACATCGCGTCCCCCAGCATGGCGGTGGTGATGTATTTCTCCTCGGTGGAGTCCGCTGCGACCGTCGAACCCGGCAGTGCTTCCAGCACCTGGGAGCCAAACGGTTCCCAGAATTCGGCGGCCGCCGCCGTGCCGCCGACCATCGCGCCGACCGCATCGTCCATGATCAGGTTGGTGAAGGTGACCTCGTCAATCGCCACGCCGTTGTCAGTCAGCCACTCCGCCATGAAGATCTGGGTCAAGCCACCTTCCAACACAGCGACGGTTTGTCCCTTGAGCTGCTCGGCGCTGGTGATGCCCGGCGCCAGAATGATTTTATCGGTGCCGTACGAGGGGTTGGTATAGGTGACCAGCTTGATCCCCACGTCCTTGTCGGCCGCGATAGGACCGTACTCAGCGGTACTGGACGTCGCATCCAGTTCACCGGCAGTCATCATGCCGAAGCTCTGGTACGGGTCCTCAATGATGCTGATATCCAGCTCCAGGCCCTCGGTGAGCCCTTTCTCTTTCGCGATGAACCAGAAGCCGTAGCCCGGCCACGAGAACAGCGACAGTTTTACGGGCTCGGAACTGTACGCACTGGCGCACAGGGTGAGTGCCAGCATGGCGATGCCTAGTTTAAGGTAGTGCATGGTGTTTCTCCTCGGTTGATGGGAACTACTGGTTGGGTTGAAGGTATCGAAATGCACCGCGGTGCAGTGCTTTGAACAGGGCGTCGAACAACAGGCCAAGCAGCCCGATGACCAGAATGCCGGCCATGATGTCGTCGACATGGACAAACCGTTTGGCGCGCATCATCATCGCGCCGATACCATCCGTGGCCGCCACGATCTCGGCGATAACAAGGTAGGTCCAGCTGACAGCCAGCAGCTGCCGGAAGACATCGACATAGCCGGCGAGGCTGGCACGGAAAATGACCGAGCCCAGGATCTGCACCGGGCGCAGGCCCAGCGTGCGCGCGGTCTCCGTATACACCCTCGGCACCTGCCGCGTGACATCCGCAATCATGATGATCAGGAAGAACACCACACCGATCACCAGCAGCGCGATCTTCTGCTCCTCGCCGGTGCCCAGCCACATCAGCAGCAGCGGGATGAAGGCCGGTGCCGGCAGGTAGCGGAAGGCGCCAGCGAGCGGCGCCAGCAGGCGATCGACTGGCCGGTAGGCGCCGATCAACAGGCCGAACGGCATGGCCAGCAGTACCGCGATGGAGAAGCTGGTGAGAATGCGTTTCACGCTGGCCCAGATGTCGGCGGCGAAATTTTTCTCGGTGAGCAGTTCGTAGAGGCTGACAAAGACCCGGTCGGGGCCGGGAAACAGTCGCTCCGGCGCCAGTTGCGCATTGGCGGCCAGCCACCAGCCGCCGACGAACATCGTCCAGCCCAGTGCGCCCAGGAATACACGGGAGCCGAACAGCGCGCGCACGCTCGCCAGGGCGTCAGGTGATGTTGTTTCAGCAACGTCCATCGTCCGGCCTCTAGAATGCGGTCAGGAAGCTGAGGGCATCGGCGCCGACGGCGCGCCCCTCCGCCAGCGATTGCTTGACCTCGTCATCGCCGTAGTCCTCGGCGTAGATACGCGCCACCCGGTGTTTGTGGAAAGCGCGCGCCTGTTCGACAAAGCCCAGTACCTGCGGCTCTACATCCGGGTACATCTGCGCATGCAGCGCCGGCAGCCGGTACCAGCCCAGGGTCGGCTTCTCGTGATGCGCGTTGTGATAGCAGAAGTTCAGCGCCAGCAGGTTGATCAGCGGGTAGCGCGCCGACAGCAGGTTGCTGTAGGTATTGCGCTGCTCGAACTCGGCGTCACCACGGTGGGGGATGTCAACGTCTTTCTCGTCGAGGTTGAACACCACCTCGTAGTTGTGCTGGTAGCAGTCCATGAAGCGCAGTGCCGTCATCAACAACAGCTGCGCGAGCACATACAGCGCGAATGCCAACGGGCTGGCGAGGAATACCAGTGCCAGCAGGCTGCCGCGGACCAGCACCACAGTCAGTACCCGTTTGCGCTGCGCCCGCTTGGATTCGATACACCACGGCGCGGCGACCATCATGGCGTGCATCATGATCTCAACTGCCGGGATGTAAGCCCACTCCGCCGCTTTCACCACAGCCTCCAGCGCCGGGTGACGCTGCAGGAAACTGCGGTAGTCCCAGACCACCGGATCGTAGTTATCGACGTGGTGGCGCATGTGCTTGTAGCGGATATCCTCATAGCGCCCATAACTGCTGCCGACGATCCAGTTCAACACCTCGCCCAGCCAGGCATTGCGCTGTGTAGACAGGAAGATGGCGTTGTGACCGCAGTCGTGCAGCAGGTAGGCTGCAATGAACATACCGTGGGCCAGTGCGATGACCCCGATGGCATTGAGCGCGACACTGTCCTGGAACAGTGCCACCCAGCCGCCGATATAGGCGACCGCGATATAGAGCAGCACAGCTGCGGTGTAGTGCGCGCCCTGTGGGTCGCGCAGTTCGAGGGCTTTAAGCACGTTGGGCCTCCTGTGGGGTGGCCGCCTGTGACCACGCTGCGAAATGTTGCTGTTCGGTGGCGCCGATCCACTGGTTGATATCCCACAGGTCGGCGATCGGGGCATTGGTGAACGGGAGGTGGTGCAGGTAACCGTCCGGGCCGAACTCCGGTGTCATGGTTGTCTGCTGGTAGCCGCGTGCCTGTTGCGCCGTCCAGACCGCCTCCCAGCAGCGCTGGTGGCTGGCGAGCGCCTCGGCATACTCCGGCGCCGCCGGATGCGGCACCTGCGGGCCCTGGTCGTAACCGACGCGGCTGTGCACGTGATGCGCGTGCTGTGCCGCCAGTTCGATGGCATCCCACTCGCTGTCCATGAGTCGCTCGCTGACGACAACCCAGTGGCTGAAGTCGCAGGTGATCCTGATATCGGGAATCTGCTCCAGCACTGCCGCAGTATTCCACGGGCAGTAGAAAGAGCGACCGCGGTGGGTTTCAAAGGAACACAGGACATTGTGTTTATCCGCGATCTCCATCGCCGCCTTGAAAAAATCCACACTGGTGGCAATCGGCCAGGCATCGCAGCCGCCCATCACATTGACGAACCGGGGTGCCAGCGGCTTGCCGATGACAATTTGCGCCTCCAGGTCCTCGAGGTGTTCGCAGACGCTGGCCTGCCGTCTGGGGACGTAGGAGCCTGCGGTACAGATCTCCTGTATCCACTGCAACTCGTGTGCGGCCAGCGCCTCACCCAGTGCCTGCAGATGGCCCGGGTCGGTGTGGACGGCGGGCGCTTCCAGCCCGGAAAATTGGGCTGCCTTGGCCAGCAGAGCGGCGTGCTCAATGCTGGTGGTGTGGCCCCAGAGTGTTTTGAAGTTGAGTAATTGCATGACCTTACCTTTGCGCTGCTGTTGCTGTAGCAAAGGCATAAACCATGCCAACTTGTATGTATAATTCCAAGGTATTGTTTTATATGATTATTTCCATAAAAAGCCAGGATTTCGCCACTTTGCCGCCAGCCGTGGGCGCACCGATAAAGGCAGGGGGGTGTTCTTTTTTGGTGCGGGGCACCCACTTCAGGCACACTTCAGGCACACTTCAGGCACACTGCACGGCATGCGCACAGGTTTGCAGTCATCCACCGGGCGTCGACAACCGTATACAGGCCCGAAGCCTCGTGCCCCTGTCCGTCAGCATTGCCTGACCCGCCGCCACAGCGGCGCCGGAGCGTCGCGCTGCAACCGTGTTCCCACCCTATCTGTCACAACCCGGAAAAACAGACCATGAAGACAATAGCCATCCTGAAGCGGGCCGCCGCCGCGACCGCACTACTGGCGCTGCTCACCAGCCGCGCACTGGCGGCGGACGTCGCTGTGGCGCTTGCCAGCCCGCCCGAGTCCGGCGCTGTTGTGCTTGCGCTGTTCAGCTCGGCCAATACCTTCGGCGACCTGAGGGATCCCGACCGGGTCGAGGTCTTCACGCTCGATGGGCGCGCTCGTTACGTCATCACGGACGTCGCCCCGGGCGAATATGCCCTGCTGGTCTACTACGATGAAAACAGTAACCGCGAGATCGACAAAAATTTTATCGGGATACCCACCGAACCGCTGGGATTCTCCAATAACTACCGGCCCAAAGGCCCGCCCAGTTATTCCAGCGCGGCCTTCACGGTGGCGGAAGGTGACACAGAGCGGCTGTTCACGGTGGGACTGTACCGCCCGCTGGGCAAGCTGGGACGGTTGGGCGTCGGCGTGGGCGCCATCAGCCGCAGCAGCCCGTACCGGGACTACAGCGGCGGCGTAACCCAGGTCATTCCCGCCATTACCTACAACGGCGACCGCCTGCAGGTACTGGGCCCCAACATACGCTACGGCCTCATCGGCAGCGGCACATTGCGCCTGGCGGCGGCCGGCAGTTATCGCCCCGGGGTCTACGAGGAGGATGACAGCGACTACCTCAAGGGCATGGGTGACCGCGACAGCACCTTCACCGCCGGCCTCGCGCTGCTGGCAGAACTGCCGATGGGATTTGATCTGGCACTCGGCTACCAGCACGATGTGCTGGACCGAACCGGCGGCGGGGAGGCGCGCATTGCGGTCGACAAGTCCTTCCAGTGGGGCGCGTTCCGATTCTCACCCACGCTGGGCATCAACTGGCTGACGCGGGATCTGGCCGATTACGATTTCGGCGTGCCACAGGACAAGGCGACCGCCGACAGGCCCGCCTACCGCGTGGATGCCGCCTTCACCACGGACGCCGGCGTGGGCGTCATGTATGAGATCAACACAGACTGGCTGGTGGTGATGAATGTCGCGGTTGAGTTTTTTGACGATGAGATCACCGACAGCCCCATCGTCGATGACGACTATGTCTTCAAGGGCTTTTTCGCCCTCACCTATGTGTTCTAGCAAAACGCCGCGGCGGCCGCTACGCTATGGCGCCGTTGCCTGCATGCTGGCCAGCGACTGTTCAAGCAGCGTATTCAGCGCCACCAGCTCAAAATGGCGTTTTGCCGTGATCGCGTAGAAACACTCGACGACGTTCTCCAACACCCGGTATTTCTGCAGGCGCCCGCTCTGCAACTCGTCCTGCACCACCACTTCCGGCACCACCGCCAGACCGCCAGAATCACGGGTCAGCAGTCGCAACATCGCCATGTCCTCCACCTCCGCATAGGGGTCGACTTCCACCCCCAACTGCTCACACATCAGGTCAAACTGGCTGCGGATATCACTGCTGGGGCCGGGTAAAATCAGTGGCAGCGTGCCGAGATCCTGTGGAAACCGGAAGCGTTTGGCCGCTTTGCCGGGCGGCCCGACAATGCACACACTCTGCTGCGCGACCTGCTGGCAGCGCCACGGGGTGGAGGAGTCTGCGGCCACCGCGCGGTTGGACAGGATCAGGTCCAGTTTGTGCACCTTGAGCTGCTCCAGCAGTTCCTCGAGACTGGCGGAGCGTATGATCAGCTTCACCTTGGCCTCACCGATCACCGGGCGCAGGAAATTCTCCTGGAAGTTGCGCGACAGCGTGGCCACAGAGCCGATGCGCAGGCGCTGCAGGCGCTGCAGATCGCCACTCTCCGTCAGCGCCAGCAGTTCGCTGCCGAGGTTGAAGATACTCTCGGCGTACTCCAGCACCAGATAGCCCACCTCGGTCAGCCGCAGGGAGCGACCGTCGCGACTGAACAACTCATGCCCCAGCTGGTCCTGCAACTGGCGGATCTGTGACGACAGTGCGGATTGTGAGACATGGAGCTGTTCGGCGGCGCGCGTCAGGTGCCCCTCCTTGGCGACAACCCAAAAATAGTAGAGGTGGTGGAAGTTGAGGTTTCTCATGTGTTCGTTCTCTTAAATAGAACGATAGTATCTTAACTATCTATTATACAAAAGTGTTACCCGCCTCCAGAATGCGCCCAAGCCAATCGGTTACACGCTGTATTCAGAGGAGGTGCGAATGTTGGATATCACTGGAGGGTGGCTGCTGCCGCTCATTTACTTCGCCGGCACGCTGATCGCGCTGCGCCGATCACGCGGCTTGTGGCGGGTCGCCCGCACCACGGCCGCCATCGCCCTGGGCGAGACAGTGATACTGACTGCGGGCAGCGTCATCTCGTCCTGGTCCAACGGCACCGCTGTCGACAAAACCGGTTTCACCGCCGCCCTGCTGGTCGCGCTGCTGGGCTGGGTGATCATCAACTACTCCTCCCGCTATCTGGCCGGTGAGCCCAACCAGCCGCGTTTTGTCCGCGCGATGCTGTTCACGCTGGGAGCAGTGAGTGTGCTGGTACTCAGCCAGAACCTGCTCGTCATCGCCATCGCCTGGAGCAGCACCAGCATCGGCCTGCACTTCCTGCTCACGCACTACGACCAGCGCAAGACGGCGCAGATCGTGGCGCACAAGAAATTCCTGGCCAGCCGCATGGCAGAGGTCTGCCTGGTCGCCGCGCTGGTACTCGTGTACCAGGCCACATCCAGCCTCACACTGGACGGCCTGCGCACTGCCATCGAGCAGGCCGCGGAGCTGCCGCCGCAGCTGCACTGGGCGGCCGCACTGTTTGCGCTGGCCGCCATCCTGAAGTCGGCACAACTGCCCCTGCACGGATGGCTGATCCAGGTGATGGAGGCGCCGACGCCGGTCTCCGCACTGTTGCATGCCGGGGTGGTGAATATGGGCGGCTTCGTGCTGATCCGCCTCGCCGAACTGCTGTCGATGGCACCCGCTGCGCAGGCCATGCTGGTGATCGTGGGCGGTTTCACCGCTGTGCTGGCGGGACTGGTCTCGATGACCCGCATCAGCATCAAGGTCCGCCTCGCCTGGTCAACCTGTGCCCAGATGGGCTTCATGCTGATGGAGATAGGGCTGGGCCTCTACGAACTGGCTCTGCTGCACCTGGTCGCGCACTCCCTGTACAAGGCGCACGCCTTCCTGAGCGCGGGTGACACCGTGCGACAGGCGAGCGAGAACGATTTCCTGCGCGGCCACGGCGGCATCCGCGCGCCCGGCTGGTATCTGGCAGCGTTGCTCGGCAGCGCCGCACTGGTCGCCGTGTCGGCCGCACTCTGGCAGGCACTGCTGCCGACACTCAGCCTGCCGCCGATTGCACTGGCGATTGTGGCCCTGGGGCTGGCACCCCTGCTGTGGCTGGAGCAGGGACCCGGGGCCGGCCCAGTGCTGCGCGGATGCGCACAGGTACTCGGGCTGACCCAGCTCTACCTGCTGTGGCACTTGCTGTTCAGCGGCCTGGCGCCGACCGCGACAGCGGCATCGGCACCACTGGTCGCCGTGGCCCTGCTGTGTTTCTGCACGCTGTACGCAACCCAGATATGGCTGCGCTGCCACCCCCGCGGCCGCCTGGCCCGAACCCTTTACCCCTGGGCCTACTGCGGATTCTATCTCGATGAGACCTTTACCCGACTGACATTCAAGCTGTGGCCGGCACGGCTCAGTCCAGCCCAGGCTCAGACCCTGGTACACCGCAACACCCTCAACACAGGAGACACACCGTGAACGCGTCCACTCTGCAAGTGCTGGCAACCGACCAATCCGTCACTGCCGCTATCGAGGCCGCCATCGACAGCGTGGCGCCGACCTGGCCGCTGGACCGCATGATCGCGGTCAACCCTTACTGGGGGCGACGCCAGCAGCCGTTCGGGGAGGTGGGCCGACACCTGGCAAAACTGGCGGGCTCAACCCTCAGCCTGCCGCTGGCGTGGTACCGCGAAGCGTGGCAGCGCGGCGAGATCACGACGGCACACCTGCAGCAGGCGGCGCAGGAAATGCAGTCACCGTTCACCACCGGGCAATTGCTGCAGGCGCTGGAGACACAGGGCCCCGCGGCGACGCCGGCCCCGCTGCTGGGGGATACGCTCGACCGGCAGCGCGAGCTGCGCCACCAACCGGCCTGGTGTGACACCATCACCCATCAGGTCGCCCAGTTCTGCGCGGCCTACTTCGACCGGGAACAGGCGGACTGGCGACCGGACCAGGCACAGGGCCTTTACGCCAGCTGGCGTGCGGCGATGGCCAGCGACCACAGTGTCGCCCTGCTGATGCAATCGGATTGGATCGGGGCGAAAGTGGCCACCCTGGCGCCGGATCCCGAGCAGCAGATCCTGCTCGGGTTGACGCAACTGGGCGTGCCGGCCGCGCAGCAGGCGGATTACCTGCAAACCGTCATCATGCGCCTCAGTGGCTGGGCCGCGTGGTGCGCCTATCTGCGCTGGCAGGCGCAACTGGAGGGCAGTGACGACCGCACCATTGTCGACCTGCTGGCAATACGACTGAGCTGGGAGTGCCTGCTCGACGACGGCGAGCGCAGTGCCGGGTCCACCTGGAGTCGCTGGCAGTCAGCCTGGCGCCAGCATCTGCAGGATGCCGACAACAGCCCTGTGCAGGCACAGTCGATCTGGCAGCGCGCCCAGGAGATCGCGTATCAACAGCAACTGCTGCGCACACTGTCGGCGCCGAGACCCGCTGCAGTTGCCGCGACACCGGCGGTGCAGGCCGCCTTCTGCATCGACGTGCGCTCCGAGGTGCTGCGCCGCCACCTGGAAGCCGGCTCCGACAGGCTACAGACACTGGGGTTCGCCGGCTTTTTCGGGCTGCCGATCAGCTATGCGCCACTGGGCACTGACGCCAGCAGGCCGCAGTTGCCCGGTTTGCTGGCACCGGCATTGCAGATCACCGACAGCACCGGTGACAGCGCCACAGACCTCAGCATCGCGCAACAGCGGCGCCGCTCCCTGCGCAGTGTCCTGGGCTGGCGCATCTTCCAGTCGGTGCCGCTGTCGGCCTTCACGCTGGTGGAGACGCTGGGACTGAGCTATCTCTGGCAGCTGGTGAAGCGCACCCTGCCGAGCAGGGCAGCGCGCGAATCCGGCGACAGCTGGGGCCTGGGCGACGCCGCGGCGCAGGCACTGCGACCGACACTCGACGCGACCGTGGCCGGCGGCGTTGACGGACAGTCCGCACTGGCGGCCGCGGTGCTGACGGCGATGGGGCTCCGGGACGGGTTCGCGCGCCTGGTACTGCTGGTCGGTCACGGCAGCCAGACGCGTAACAACCCACACCGGGCCGGCCTCGATTGCGGGGCCTGTTGCGGCCGGGCCGGCGATGTCAACGCCAGGGCACTGGCGGGCCTGCTGAACAACCCGGCGGTACGCCAGCGCCTGCGTGAGACCGGTATCGACATTCCCGCCACCACGCATTTCATCGCCGGGCTGCACAACACCACCACCGATGAGGTGACGCTGTACGATGTCGCAGACGCCCCCGCCAGCCACAGCGGGGATATCGCCGCCGTGGAGACGCAGCTGGCAGCGGCGGAACAGGCTGCGCGCAGCGAGCGCGCGCCTGCACTGGGCCTGCAGGCACTGCAGCACAAGCCGGCGGCTCTGGCACGGGCCGTGCGTCAGCGCGCCAACGACTGGGCGCAGACACGTCCCGAATGGGGTCTGGCCAACAACGCGGCGTTCATCGTGGCGCCGCGCGCCACCACCCGCAACATCGACCTGCAGGGTCGCTGCTTCCTGCACGACTACGACGCCGACAGCGACCCCGACGGCACCCGGCTGGAGCAGATCATGACTGCCCCCATGGTGGTCACGCACTGGATCAATATGCAGTACTACGCCTCCACCGTGGACAACCACCGCTACGGCAGCGGCAACAAGACGCTGCACAACGTCACCGGTGGCCGGCTCGGGGTGTTCGAAGGCAACGGCGGCGACCTCCGTATCGGCCTGCCGTGGCAGTCGGTACACGATGGCCGCCAGTGGCGCCACACCCCGCTGCGGCTGACCGTGGTGATACAGGCACCGCGGGGCCCTATCGAGGACGTGATCGCCAGGCACGAGACCGTGCGGCAGCTGGTGGAGAACCGCTGGCTCTACCTGGTCCGCCTCGATGGCACACAGACCGAGATGTACCGGGACGGCGCGTGGCAGGACTGGGCGACACCGGCGTGAGCTCACGGCCAGGGACGACCTCATCACGCTGATTGCACAGGCAAAATCCAGCAACCGGCAACTCGACATCAACTGCGAGATCGAGATTGCGCTGGCACCCGCCACAGCGCCCGAAACCCTCTCATGCGCCCCGGGATAATGCGTAGTAAACTGCGCCCTTGTTTACCGCAGGTAGCGTATGTCGCCAACTTCCCACCAGCATTCGCATGAGCATCACCACGATCATGCAGGGCACAGCCATACACCGCAGGTGAGCGGCGACAACGAGCGGCGCATTTTCCTCGCGATGCTGCTGACCGGCGGGTTTATGGTCGTCGAAGTGATCGGCGGGCTGCTGTCCGGCTCGCTGGCACTGATTGCCGATGCCGGCCATATGGCGACCGATACCGCTGCGCTGGCACTGGCGTGGTTCGCGTTCCGCCTGTCGAGGCGCCCCGCTGACACGAGCCGCTCATACGGATTCCACCGCGGCGAGGTGCTGGCCGCGTTTATCAATGGCATCGCGATGATTGCGCTGGTCGGCTGGATCCTGGTGGAGGCGATACAGCGCCTGAATGCGCCAGTCGATGTCCTCGGCGGGCTAATGCTCTGGGTCGCGATCGGCGGCCTGCTCGTCAACTGTGTCGCGTTCTGGCTGCTGCACACGGGTTCCAGCGACAATCTCAATGTCAGGGGTGCGGCTGTCCATGTCGCCGGCGACCTGCTCGGCTCCGTTGGCGCCATACTCGCTGCCGCAATTATCCTGTGGACAGGCTGGACGCCGGTGGACCCGCTGCTGTCCATTGCCGTCGCCCTGCTGATCCTGCGCTCCGCCTGGATGATCACCCGGCAATCCGCGCACATCCTGATGGAAGGCACACCCGCGGGGCTGCACCCCGAGGATATCAAGGCGGATCTGGTCCAGCACATCCCCGCGGTGGAGGACGTACACCACATCCATATCTGGTCACTGACCCAAGAGCGACACCTGGTGACCCTGCACGCGCGCATACAGGCCGATGCCGATGCGGACGAATCACTCAATGCGGTGACGAGCCGACTGGTCGACCGGTTCCATGTCGATCACGCCACCGTACAGATAGAGAAGAAGCCATGCCCAGAATAGCCACTGCCGTGCTCACCCTTGTGATCGGCACTGCCGGTTGCAGTGATCACTCCAACCACAGCGACCGGGCGGCCGAGCCGCTCACCGTGCGCTCGCTGCCCTGGGTCGCCGCCGAGGAGACGCGATTGGTCGACAGCCTCGGCCGGGAGATTGCGATTCGCGGCATCAATGCGCGCGTGGAGGGCCTGTTCGATGTCACGTTCGACGATGGCCGGCTGGCGCTGGAGCCGATACCGGCGTTCTCGGGTGAAGATGCGCGGGACATGGTCCGGTTGGGCTTCAACGTGTTGCGCCTGCCGGTCAACTGGAGTGGCATGGAGCCGCATGAAGGCGAGTTCTCAGAGGCGTACTTTGAGAGGCTGGACCAGGTTATTGATCTCGCCAGTGCTGCCGGGCTCTATGTACTGCTGGATTTCCACCAGGACGCCTGGTCCAAGGAGATCGGCGAAGACGGCGCACCGCTGTGGGCTATTGTGCCGCCGCCGGTGCAGCTGCTTGAGGGGCCTCTCGATGACCTCGCCGCGCGGCGCGTCTCGCCGCAGGTGAGGAACGCCTTCTAGGGGTTTTTTGAAAATCGCGAGGGCATACAGGACCGTTTCCTGCCGGTGTGGAAACACCTCGTAGCACGCTATGCCAACCGCCCTGAGGTAATCGGCTTCCAACCGATGAACGAGCCCTTCGTGTCCCACTTCGACCCCTCGCAGAAAACACTGCACGACTTCTATCGCAAGCTCGTGCCGCCGCTGCGCGAACTCGACGAGCGGCACCTGCTCTGGCTGGAACCCGGAGTCGTTCGCAACTACCTGCACAGCGCACCGCTGCTGGAGCAGCCCTTCCCCGATGGGAATATCGTGTACTGCCCGCATATCTACCCCAGTGGCGTGGACGCCTCCGCCTACGAGGAGTGGAAAACCTGGCTGGATGGAAACTACAGCAGCATGCGGGTCGAGGCGGACTCCTGGGGCGCCGCACTGGTGGTGGGCGAATGGGGCACACACCCCGACTCACCAGAGGCCGAGGGGTATATCCGGGCACAGCAGGAAGCGGCCACTGCGCTGGCGTCCGGGCAGATCACCTGGCTGTGGAAAGAGGACAGCCAGGATTCATGGGGCTTTTACGACGTGGATCCGGCCAGCGGGGAGTGGATACTGCGCGATAACGCTGTGCAGCACTTCTCCCAACCGTACGCCCAGGCGGTACCCGGCAAACTGCTGGACCACCATTTTGACCCCGACAGCGGCGTGCTGTCTTTTTCCTTTCTCGCCTCAGGCGATGAACACGGTGGCGCACTACTGTACCTGCCACAGCACTGGTACGAAGCGCTGCCGACAATCCTGGTCAATGGCAGCACCGTGCCCTTTGAGCGTGACGCCCAGACGCAGCGTGTACTGCTGGACCTGCCCACGCAGCCGGGCACGTTCACTGTCGAAGTGTATTGAGCCGGCCGTGCAGCTGCGCAGGTGGCGGCGCACACAGCCGCCGCGACGCTACAGTGATAACGGGTCCGCAGCGCGCGGCAGGTAGGGGTGCACCTCGCGTTCATACAGCGACAGCATCTGCCAGGACAGCGCCGGGTCGATACCGGCCAACAACGGGTTCAGGTAGAGCACACTGTGGTCGCCCAGCTGCTGCGCCAGCTCCAGCACCTGCTCGGGCGTCAACACCTGGTAGGCAGGGCTGTTGCGCACGGTCTCGGGGGTGATTTCCCCGGCATAGGGGCCGGCCGGGCGGCCGAACGCCTCCGTCGTCCACTCGCTGTAAGACTGCAACTGGTGCTGGATGTGCGGCATGAGTTGCCGCCAGGCCTTTTCCGGCTCGCGCGTCACCCACAGGAAGATCGGGCCGTGACGGGGGTATTCACCCGGGTCCGCCTTGCCCAGCGCCAGGCACTGCTGGCGGTAGGGCTGCCACAGCCGCGGGTCCAGTGGCGGAAACCAGCCGTCGGCGATACGCGCCGCGCGACGGGCCGCTGCGGCGGAGCTGCCGCCGAGGAGTATCGGCGGCGCGAACGGTGCCGGAGCCGGTGTGACCCGGCAGCGCCTGCCCCGCCACTCAAACTCCTCGCCCGTCCACGCCAGTCGCAGGAATTCACAGGTCTCACCCATCACCCGCCAGCGGTCCTCCAGTTTGCGCCCGAAGGTTTCAAACTCGCTGGGGCGATAGCCGGCGCCGATACCGAGCAACAGGCGCCCGTTGGAGACAATCTGCGTAACTGCCGCGTCCTCAGCCAGTTTCGCCAGGTCGTACAGGGGCGCTAGCAGCACCGAGGTGCGCAGCTTGATCGAGCGCGTGCGCGCGGCCATCGCGCTGGCAAGCACCAGCGGTGACGGATTATAGCCGTCGGCCGCACCGTGGTGCTCGCCGAGTCCGATGACATCGAAACCCAGCTCATCGGCCCACTCCGCCTGCTCCAGCGCCGCCGCGTACAGCGCATTGCGATCGGCGCCGAAATCCGGCGCACGCAGGTCGTAGGTGATTGTCAGTTCCATGCGGGACTCCTGCAATACGGTGGGCCACAGGCCGACTCCAAACCGGAGATGGCTGCACTAGGGTATTTGACACGATTGTCAACAACAAGTGGTCCCCCACAGGTCGCCCGAGTGACGGCAACCTCTGCGCCGGGGCGGGCAGTTTGGTATTGCGGTGCCGCACCACCGCGGGGCAGAATGACAGGCCAACTGGCCTGCCCCGGAGCATAATACTGTGATAACTCCACTGCGCACCCTGCTTTCCGCCCTCGCCGCTGTGATCGCGCTCACCGCCTGCAGCGACAGCAGCAACAACAATAGCGATACCGGCGATGCCGGTTACCGGCTACCGGGGTGCGCCGACGACGGCAGCTGCGCTTCCAACCCGACCCTCACCATCGGCGGCGAGCGCCCTTCCATGGTCGCGATACCGGCCGACTACGATATCAATACGCGGTACCCGCTGGTGATGGTGTTGCACGGCCGCGGCGTCGATGGCTGGATACAATCGCTCTACCTGGGCCTGTTCGACCGGGTCGAAAGCCACCAGTTTGTACTGGTCTATCCCGATGGACTGTCAATCGGCGGCCGCAAGCAGTGGCGATTCTCACCGACTTGCTGTGACACGCCGGAAGAAGAGGCAGCGGACATCAGCGACGTCAGTTACCTGACCGGCCTGATCGAGGAAGCGGCCGCCACCTACAGCATTGACACCAGCCGCATCGGACTTATCGGCCACTCCAGCGGTGGCTTTATGTCGTTCACCATGGCCTGCGAGGCATCCCACCTCGTGACCGCGATGGTCAACCTGGCCGGCTCCACCTTTGTTGACCTGGACAAATGCAAGCCTGCGACCGAGCGGGTCAGCGTGCTCACCATACACGGCGACCTCGACGACACAGTATTCTTCGACGGTGTGGAGGGCGCCTATCTGAGCGCACCGGCCGCCGCAGACCGGTTTGCCATGCTCGCCGGCTGCGATACCAACAGCCCGATGGCCAAGCCCGATTTCGACCTGGTGGGGAATATCGACGGCGCTGAAACCGCCATCACCAGCTGGCCGGGGTGCCTGGGAGGCGCCGAAGTGGAGTTCTGGAAAATGAACGGCGGCCCGCATATCCCGGGACCGTGGGTGGAGGCCGGGCTGGACGCCTTCGTCGAGTGGCTGCTGGATCATCCGCGGCCGTGACAGCGAACAGGGCCACTACAGCAGCGCGCCTGCAGCCGTGGCACATTGGCGCGGCCGTATAATATATTGCGCCAGACGCTTAAATCGGACGCCCGCCCCGGCGCCCGCACGGCCGCGCGCGATGCTTTTCAGGCCCGCAGTTGCTAGGCTAGGCCACTACTGGCAACCGGGATAACAAGACAATGGATATACTCGCAGAGTGGCTGCCTCGCATAGGCGCCGGCATCACGATCCTGCTGGGATTGATCGGCTTTTTCAAACCGCGCGCGATCACTGCCAGCCAGCAGATCGAACTCGGCAGCGCGATGGCGGTGTCAGAGGCGCGTGTGGTGTTCGGCGGGCTGCACCTCGGCAGCGGGATTATGGCGCTGGCCCTGCAGGAACCACTGATCTATATGACGCTCGGTGTGGCCTGGGCCTTCGGCTTACTGGCGCGCTTCTACTCGATGGTGGCGGACAAGACCAGCCTGAAACAGTCCGCGCCGGGAATTGTCGTCGATGCCGTGATGGCTTTCCTGTTCCTCAGCGGGATGATTTTCTGACACTGGCCGACTGCGGCCGGGCCCCGGGATGATAAGGCTCAGGGCACCAGTACCGCAGCGCCGGTGAAGCGCCCCTGGCGCAGATCCTCCAGCGCTTCATTGGCCTGTTCCAGCGGGTAGACATGCACCGTGGTCTGCACCGGGATGGCCGCCGCCAGCGGCAGGAACTCCTCGCCATCGATCCGGGTCAGGTTTGCCACCGAGCACAGCTCGCGCTCACCCCAGAGAATATCGTAGGGAAATGAGGGGATGTCGGACATGTGAATCCCGGCGCAGACCACTCGCCCGCCCTTGCGCACTGACCGCAGGGCCTGCGGCACCAGCTCACCGGCCGGTGCAAAAATAATGGCCCCGTCCAGTGGCACCGGGGCCACCTGCAGCGAGTCGCCCGCCCAGCAGGCCCCCAGCTGTCGTGCGAACGCCTGCGCTTCACTATCTCCCTCGCGGGTGAAGGCATACACCGCCTGCCGATGGTGCCGCGCCACCTGGATCAGGATATGGGCTGCCGCGCCAAAACCGTAAAGGCCGATGGTTTCGCAGGCGCCCAGCATACGGTAGGCGCGATACCCGATCAGCCCGGCACACAACAGCGGTGCGGCCTGCTGATCGCTGTACTGTGCCGGAATCGGGAAACAGTAGGCGGCGTCGGCAACGGTATACTCGGCAAAGCCGCCGTTGATCTGGTAGCCGGTGTAGCGCGCTTCATCGCAGAGATTCTCGCGGTGGTGACTGCAGTACCAACAGTACCCGCAACTGCCGCCCAGCCAGGGTACGCCGACCCGCTGCCCGATTGCGAAACCGGTGACCTGCTCACCGATGCCGATCACTTCGCCGATAATCTGGTGACCCGGGATCAGCGGCAGGCTCGGCGCTGTCAGATCACCGTCCAGCACATGCAGGTCGGTACGACAGATACCACAGGCCTTTACCTGCAACAGCAATTCACCGGCACCCGGGTCCGGCACCGCAACTTCACGCAATTGCAGCCTCGTGTTGGCTGACTCCAGTACCATGGCCTTCATCGCTCTACTCCCCCTCCCGGCTGCCACAGTGCCGCATACGGCATTATTTACATCGCGTGACTGCGCAGAGAGTCCATATAACTGATTGATCTATAAGGCTTTACTCAATAAATCCTGTTTCAACCCGACGTACTTCACAAGTATTTAGTATGTCTATTCTAGACCCAACTGCTTCACTGGCATCTCAAACCAAACGATAGGGGAGGTTTGATCATGCTTACGCACACAATCGTGTTCGCAACACTTTCGATACTTTCGGCGATAGCGATTTACGCTATCGGCAAGCCGATCAGCAAGTCGTCCCCGGCGCCGGAACTGCCGGGCGCCGATACCGCTCACAGTGCCGACGAGGAGGCCCCCTTACCGCTGTAGCTACTGCGGCACTACTGGCCGGTTTCCCCGGTCTTCTTCAGCGGGTAGATCGCGTCGATAAGGCAGCTCTGTCCGCCACCCGGCGGATTGGGCACCACAATGGCGTCAAAATTGGCGTTGATGATAGAGCCGGTGTTTGACACACCCACAGCCTGGGCAAACATCAGGTCGGGGCAGCGCTCACGCAGCGTAAACAGGTAGGGGTGAAATGCATCCACCCAGATGATCAGCGCGCTCTGGTTGATGGCCTGCCAGTTGTAGAGACTCCAGTCCGTTACCTGCTCTACCGGAGCTTCCATCTCGTAACCCAGACTGGCCAGCGCCTGCGGCAGTGGCTCGGTTTCCAGCTTCTCGCGTTCAGCGGAGGCCTGCTCCATGGAGGCACAACCGGCGAGGAGAGCATAGCTCCAGATCAGCGCCATCAGGTAATGGGTTTTCTTCATGGTATTTTGAACCTCCGGCACAGTTACATGGATCAGCTGGATACATCACGGTGGCGACCATCGGCATCGGCGAGTGGCGCGACCGGCCCGGTGACATTATAGACAGCCCTGATATTGCTGCACAATTTTTGCCCGTCAGGCACTTCCCCGCCCGCATAGCCGCGCGCGTCTGGACAGCCCGTTTTCCAGTACCTACACTGGGAGGCCTGCACAGGAGCGATAGATAATGGACGAGCTTGATACACCCCGCACTACGTTATTCCCCCGGCGACTGTTGATCGAGGCCACTGTCGGCCTGGCCTTGTTGGTGCTGGCATTCTTCGCCATCGCCTCCAGCGACGTCTCGGCCACAGGCACCCGCACCTACTGGACTGCGCTGGTGTTGATCTTCGCTGTCACCGCGTTTGTCTCGGACCGGCTGCACACCGGGCACTCCATCGGTCACCTGCCCAGCGCAGTGACGATCACACTGCATTGGCTCGGCGTCCTGCTCGCCATCCAACTGGTACATTATTTCGTTTTTTCAGGGCGCATGGCGAATGCCGATATCGGCCTCACCAACGGCGTCTTGCTGGCGCTGGGCAGCTACCTGTTCGGGGTGTACAGCAACTGGCGCATTGCGGTCATCGGCCTGGCACTGGCCGTCGCCACCGCCGGCATCGCCTTCATCGAGGAGTTTATCTGGTTTCTCTTCATCGTCACTGCGGTGGCGGTGCTGATACTGTTCCTGGGCGCCAAGCTCTTCAAACACCACTAGCGCAGCCAACGCCGTTGCGGCAACGGGCCGGCGCGGCAGCATCACTCGCAGAATCGCAGGCGCTTGGGCGCAGCACAGACAGGCATTTCAAACGGACACAATGGAGAACCGCGTGGCATACGAACTAACCGGCAAAATCAAGCTGATCCAGGAAGCGAAGACATTCGACAGTGGCTTCACCAAGCGAGAGATGGTGGTCATTGTCGAGGACGGCCGGTACCCGCAGGAGATCAATCTCGAGTTCGTACAGGACAAAGCCAGCCTGCTCGACAACCTGCAGCCGGGGCAGGAGGTGACTGTCAGCTTCGACATACGTGGCCGCGAGTATAACGGCCGCTATTTCAACAACTTACAGGGTTGGAAAGTCAGCAGCCCGGGCGCCGGGCGCGACCTTGGCAACGACGATGCGGCCGCTGCGCCACACCACCCTGCACCTTCCGATTTCGACGACAACGACATCCCGTTCTGACACGGTGGCCGGCAGCCGGCCACCCCCCTCCGCGTGCCGCATCCCGCGCTTGAAGTGCCGTATACAACGCGGTAACGTCAGCCGGATAAATCTAATACCGATACGACACCAGCGCCTGGTGTCGGAGGATGGTACATGAACGTCGCGCTGCAACCGCAACTCCCGCACAGGGCCCGCCGGCTTCCCGGTTGCGAACTGGCCGGCTATGAAACCCTGTTCGAGGAGCTGTCGTACTGGATTGATGCCGACCAGATCACCGGGGAAATACCCGCCGGGCTGGAAGGCACCCTGTTCTACAACGGCCCCGGGCGCAACCGGATCGGCGAGCAACAGTACGGCCACTGGTTTGATGGCGACGGCATGATCAGCGCAGTGACCATCACCGGTGGCCGCGTGCACTATAAAAACCGCTATGTCCGCACACCCAAATACATCGACGAGACGGCCGCGCAAAAGATCCTGTACCGCGGGGTGGGCACACAGATTCCCGGCGGCCCACTGAAAAACATGTTCCGCGCACCGGGCAATGCCGCCAATACCAATGTGATACTGCACGGCGGCAGGCTGTTGGCGCTGTGGGAGGGTGGCAAACCCTGGGAGCTGGACCCTGCCACACTGCAAACCGTGGGTGAATACACCTACAACGGCGGCCTCTCTACCCTGCAGCCGTTCAGCGCCCATCCGCGGGTGGACCCACATTCAGGGGAACTGTACAACTTCGGCGTGTTCGGCGTACCGAAGCCGAAACTGCACCTGTACAAAGTCGGCCCGGACGGCGCGATGGTGGCCAATACCTCGCAGTATGTGGGCGACTATTCGATGTGCCACGATTTTGCGATCACTGACCGCTACGCCATTTTCATTCTCTGCCCCGCCTTCATGCGCTCGCCGTTCAAGTTCCTGCTGGGCTTGCGCAGCGTGTTTGAGGCCATCGAGTACGACGCCAGCAGGAATACCAAAGTGCTTGTCGTGGAGTTGGCAACGGCCCGCATCGTCAGGGAATTCCAGTTCGACTGTTTCTTCGGCTTCCATCTGGGCAACGCCCGGCAGCAGGGCGACGAGTTGTCCATTGATGCCCTGTGCCTGGATACCATGGATGTCATGGGCGGCCTCTCCGATGTGTTCATGGAGCGCGGCGATGACTTCCAGTTTCTCGCCGACGGCGCCAGGTTCTACCGCCTCAGCCTCAATCTCGCCACCGGCGCGAGCCGAAAGAGCCCGGTAGAGGGTGCGCTTGCAGGCGAGTTCCCGGCCTGGAACTCGCAGCACACCGGCCGCGACAACCGCTACACCTGGCTGGCCACCATTGTTGAGAACGGCACGCCCTACAGCTTCAACGCCTTCCAGAAGGTCGATCACCGCACCGGCGAACTGAAACTGCACGATTTCGGTGAGGGGCGATTCACCGCCGAGCCGAACTTTATCCCGCGGGCGGGCGGCGCCGCTGAGGATGACGGCTACCTGGTATCCATTGTCTACAATCACACCCGAAAAAAGAGTGAAATCGTCATCGTCGACGCCGCTGACATGCAGCGGGAACTGGCTGTAGTCCCGCTCACCCACCATGTGCCCTTCGGATTTCACGGTAACTTCTACGAGCAGACATTTGTCTAGCACTTGCCGGCTGTATTTTTCCCCGACACCCGAGGTGGCAAGCGCGAGAGCGGGGCGTTAGTCTATGCGGGTTCAGGGGATACCGTCGCACAGGGGATGCGGTCCCCATACACTGTTACTCCTGAAGGGGCACCTTGACTAAAACCGCGCACCAACAATTCACTCCGGTGGTCAGGCTGGCGCATATGCTGTGCCTGTGCAGCCTGTTGCTGCTGCCTTTGCCCGGCTTCGCACAGACGTCACTGCAGGAGCTGCTGCACCAGCTCAGCAGCCAGGGCCAGATCCAGATCGCGGGTGAAACGGTCTACGACCTCTCTGTCACCCAGGCCTTTTACCGGGACAACGCCTACGCCGTTGCCTGGACCAACCCGCTGGCACTGAACGAACTGTCGGCCGCCATCGATGAGGCCGAGCGCGAGGGCATGAACCCCGCTGATTATCACCAGCAGCAGGTCGACGGCCTGCTGCACGGCACCCTGTCCCTCGACGCCGCGTCGCGGGACCTGCTACTCACTGACAGCCTGGTGCGCCTGACCTACCACTACGCCTTCGGCAAGGTTGACCCGAAGGAACACGTCGCCTCGTGGAATTTTGACCGCAAGCTGCCACAGACAGACCCGGTGCAGTGGTCCCGGAAAGTGGTCAGCCAGGGCGGTATCCTCGCCGGGCTGCAGCAGCTCAAGCCTTCCGATCCGCTCTACCAACGGCTGGTGACCGCCCTGGCCCAGTACCGCGCCATTGCCGCCGCGGGCGGATGGCCCTCGGTGGACCCCGGCCCAACCCTGCACCCCGGCGATTCGGGGCCGCGCGTGATACAGTTGCGCCATCGCCTGCTGGTCGACGGTGCACTGGCTGACGACAGTGCCGCCGATCCCGCCTATTTCGATGCCACCCTCAAGGCAGCCACACAGCAGTTCCAGCGCCGCCATCACCTCGATGACGACGGCGTGGTCGGCAAGCAGACCCTGGCGGCATTGAACGTGCCCGTCGAGCAGCGTATCGGGCAGATCCGTGTCAACCTGGAGCGCGCGCGCATGCTGCAGGACATACCGGACACCGCGGTGGTGGTCGATATCGCCGGTTATGAGGTATCGCTGTTTCGCGACGGCAAGCGCCTGCTGCGCAGCCGGGCGCAGGTCGGGACACCCTACCGCAGCACGCCGACGTTTCGCGATCGCATCACCTACATCGAGTTCAACCCGACCTGGACCGTGCCGCCCACCATTCTCGCCAAGGATACCCTGCCCGCGATCAAACGCGACCCCGGCTACCTGCAAACCAAAAACATGCAGGTGTTGACCAGGGATGGCCGCGAGGTGGACCCGGCGACCGTGAACTGGCAACTCTACCCGCAACAGGGTTTCCCCTACATCCTGCGCCAGCGTCCCGGGCCCAAGAATGCACTGGGCAGGCTCAAGGTCATGTTCCCCAATGAGCATATGGTCTATCTGCACGACACCCCCAGCAGGGAGCTGTTCCGCCGCAGCGAGCGCACCTTCAGTTCCGGCTGTATCCGCGTGGAAGAAATCATGGAACTGGCGGAGTTGCTGCTGGACGACCCGGCCTGGGACCAGGCCGCAATTGCCAGCGTGATCGATCAGCAGAAGACCCGGCGCGTGTCGCTGCGGGAGTCTGTGCCGATCTATCTCGTGTACTGGACAGTGCAGGTACAGGAGGACGGCACCGTCGATTTTAAAAGTGACCCCTACCAGCGCGATCCGGCGATGTTGCAAGCGCTGGAACGGCCGCTGAAACCGGACTCCCTGCGCGTCGAACGCCACCGGGGCACGCTGTCACACAATGATTGAGCGCGCGCCTCAGCGCACCGTGTAACCCCGCCCTTCAAGACAGGCGGCGTTTGCCCGCTGGTAGTTGCGGGCGCTGTCCGCATCGGCGCTTACCGCGACCGGATCATACCCTGTCTGCGCCACCGCCCAGCGATAGCACTCGTAGCGATCCCGGTCCTGCTGCTCGGCGCTCTGCCCCTTGCCGGGGTAGACGAAGACCTCCGCGGTGGCGGCGGCTACCGCTGCCTCCGCTCCCTCCGGTTTCTCAACCACCACGTAGGCGGTGCGATCCTCGTTCTGGATGTAGTAGGTGAAGTTGGCATAGAAATACCGCCCACCAGCAATCCCGAAACTGATAGAACCAGGCGCCAGCACATTCACCTGCGCCCCGATGGGAGCCTGCACCACCACATAGGCACCGCCGGGGCCGGGCCGGTAGAAGCTGCCGTTGGCATAGCGGTAGCTCTGCGGCCCGACGTTCACCTGCCGATGCCCGGGGGGCAGCGCTTTCACCTGTTCCCCGACAGCGGGATAGCGGCCGTGCGGGCCCTGCGTACCGGGAGGCCCCGCCGCCAACACCGCAGGCGCGGCCAGCAGCAACAGGATCGCCACGGCGACCGCTGTCGTCGTACGCACGCTGCGAACAGGCCTACTGATCACGGTCGCCACCAGGGGGCCCTCCTTCGGGCGCACAAGCCAGGCCTTCATCTTCCTGCGGCAGGGTGATACAGGTACCGGTGACGTCGCCGCGCCGACCTGAAAACGAACACGCCGCGCCCTCGGACTGGTCTGCACAGGCCTCTATGGCTTCCGGCGGCGGACCGCGTCTGTCGCCTCCCTGCTGGGAGGGCTGGGCATTGGCAACCTGGTAGGTCAGGTAGCTGACGATAATGAATGATCGCGTCACTCCGCGAACGATATTGCTGACTGTCATACGGCTCTCCTTGTTGGTAAGTGGAACAGTTACAGGTTAGTGATTGAGCAAGGAGTTGATACGGAGAAAAGGTGAAGAATTGCAGGATAGTGTCAATAAATGTAAAGCGTATTTACTCAAGCTTGTAGCCGACGCCGTAGATAGATTGGATCTGCGCCTCCTCGGTGCCGGAACGCGACAGTTTCCGGCGCAGGTTTTTAACGTGGGTATCGATGGTGCGATCACTGACCACACGCTCATCGGTATACGCCATATCCATCAGCTGATCGCGGGAGAAAACACGCCCGGGCTGCGACACGAAACCACGCAGCATCTTGAACTCGACGGGGGTCAGTTCAATGCGCTGCCCCTCTACGCTGCACTGGTACTTTTCCAGCGCCAGCGTGATATCGCGGTACCTCAGCTCACTGCCCGCTGTGGGCTGCCGGTATTGCTGCTGCAGGCGGCGCTGTATCGTGCGGATTCGGGCGACGACCTCACGCGGGCTGAAAGGCTTGCAGACATAATCATCCGCGCCCAGTTCGAGACCGATCAGGCGATCGATTTCATCCACTTTCGCGGTCAACATCATGATCGGCACGGTTGAGAACTGCCGCACCTCCCGGCAGATGGTGAGGCCGTCCTTTCCCGGCAGCATCAGGTCGAGAATGAGAAAACCGGGCTCGCGCTCCCTGATCATTTCCACCGCATGCCTGCCGTCGCCCAGCACCGTGACCTCGAACCCGTCGCGCTGCAGGTAGTCGACCAGCAGCTACGCGATCTTGGGCTCGTCCTCTATCACCATCACGTCGCAAGCCGTCATGAATCACCCTCCCGCGCCAGCGGAATTTCAGTACGCATCGTCAAACCGCCCAGTGGCGACGGCGCGGCGACGATATTGCCACCGTGGGCGGCCACTATGTTTTTGCAGATCGCCAGACCCAGGCCGGCGCCACCGTAGCGGCGGCTGCGAGACTCCTCCGGCCGGTACAGGGGGTCGAACAGCTTCTCACAATCGCCCTCACCCACCCCGGGTGCGGTATCGTCGATGGTGATCACCGCGATCGACCCAGTTCGAGACAGTTTGACCACCACCCGGCCCGGCGCATCCGTATACGCCAGCGAATTCTCCAGCAGATTATGCAGCAGTTGCTGCAGTCGCCGGGTATCGGCCGTTACCACCAGCGGTGTACCACCATCGACATCGTCACGCGCCACCAGCACCAGCTCAATACCCAACGCCGACGCGCGCGGGCTTACCGCCGCAACAGCCTCGCGGGCGCAGGTGCCTACATTGACGTCAGCAAAGGTGTAGCGCAGCCCGCCCACATCGGAAATCGACAGCTGGTACAGGTCATCGACCAGATAGCGCAATCGCTGCACCTCCTGGTCCAGGGAGCCCAGTTGCCTGGCGTCGAAATCGCGGACACCGTCCTTCAGGGCCTCGATTTCGCCGGCCAGCACCGTGAGCGGCGTGCGCAGTTCATGCGAGATATCCGCCAGCAGGCGCTTGCGCGAGGACTGGTTCGCCTCCAGTGTGGCGCCCAGCCGATCCACATTGCGCGTCAGCACACCCAGCTCATCGCCCCGGCTCTCATTCATCCTGTGCGCGTAATTGCCCGCAGACAACTGCGCCACGGCGTCCATCATGCGCCGCACCGGCGCAAGCAGGCCGCGTGCCAGCAGCAGGGACACAGTCAACGCCAGCACCAGGCTCATTGCGCCGAGCAGCCAACTGGTCTGCAGTTGCTGCCGGGAAAACTCCGTCTCCAGCGAGGACACCAGTCGCCGCCGCGGCTCACTGCGCAGCTCGGCGATGGTGCGGCCATCGACCACAATCGGAATACGCGTGACCGGTGCGCCATCCGTACCCACATCCAGGCCCGCAATTCTGGCGCCCTGTGCGTCATACAGGGCGGTCGGCGGAAATCCCTGCTCCAGCATCCGCTGCCGACCCGGCGCACCGGCGGGTGGCGGCATCTCCTCATCGGCTATCGGTGGCGGCGGCAAGCGGGGCGCCGGGCCATCGACGGACCCTCGCGGCAGGGAGCGGCGCAGCATCAGTAGCAGCGCATCGTCACCCAGGAAATCCCAGTTGCGGCCTGCTGCCAGATACCCCTCCACCAGTTCCGTGCGCACGCGCTCCAGACGGGTGTACTCCAGGGCATTCACATAGTCCAGGAAACCCTGCTCGAAACTCCAGCGCGCCAGGCCCAGCGTGGCTGCCACAACCAGCAGTGTGACCCCGACGATAGCGGCGACCAGTTTTTGCGCGATCGACAGTGTCACAGCGCCACGCCAGGTGTTATGCGGTTACCAGACCAGCCGCGTTCACATTGACTTTTCGATTCCACGGTCATCTCCTGCCCACTCCGGCGTCGCGCCGGCCACATGAAGCCAGTGCGGATTAAACGGTGGCAATGTGCAGACAATATGAAGTTTGTGTAGTGAAACGTATAGTATGTCAGACACCGCAGACGTCCAGCCTCCTCACACAGAATAAAAGGGTAGTGCCATGCCTACACTGAAGAACCCGCTCCTGCTGCTGACAACCCTGTCGCTGCTGTTCACTGCCGCCATCCCGATGGCAGACGCACCGCGCCCGAATGTGATTGTGATCGTCGCGGACGACCTCGGCTGGAACGACGTCGGGTTTCACGGCGGCGATATCGACACCCCCTCGCTGGACCGACTCGCCGCTGAAGGTATGGAGTTGAACCGGTTTTACACCACACCGATCTGCTCGCCGACCCGCGCAGCGCTGATGACCGGTCGCGACCCGATGCGACTGGGCGTCGCCTACGGCGTTATTCTCCCCTGGGATACCAACGGGATTCACCCTGATGAACACTTCCTGCCGGAGAGCTTCCTGGCCGCCGGGTACCAGACGGCAATGGTCGGGAAATGGCATCTCGGCCATGCCCAGATGACCTACCACCCGAACAACCGGGGCTTTGAGCATTTCTACGGACACCTGCACACCGAGGTGGGCTTCTACCCGCCGTTCGCCAACCAGGGGGGAAAGGATTTCCAGCGCAACGGTGTCTCCATTGACGACCAGGGCTACGAGACCTTTCTGCTCGCCGACGAGGTATCGCGTTTCATCCGCGAGCGCGACCGGGAGCGGCCGTTCTTTATCTATATGCCCTTTATCGCGCCCCATACACCGCTGGATGCGCCTCAGGAGCTGCAGGACAAATACCGCGACATCAATACCGACCTGGCGCCCGCGCGCGCCAGGCAGACCGACAATACGCGGCGCCTCTCCAGGCTTATGCTGCAGGACTCCGCACGCCCGATGTACGCCGCCGTGGTCGATGCGATGGACCAGGCCATCGGGCAGGTGCTGGCCACCCTCGACAGCGAGGCATTGGCCGACAATACCATTGTCCTGTTCTTCAGCGATAACGGCGGCGCCGCGTACTCCGTGGGCGGCGCCGACAATGCACCACTGCGCGGTGGCAAGGGTGAAACCTTTGAAGGCGGCATCCGCGTGGTATCGATCATGCGCTGGCCCGGCCATATCCCCGCGGGCGAAAAAATGACGGACATCATGACGGTGATGGACGTGTTCCCGACGCTGGCCGAGGCCGCCGGGGTTGAGCCCCGGAACAGGCGCCGGTTTGACGGCCACAGCCTGTGGCCGGCGATTGCGGACGGCGTCGCCATGCCGCGGCAGGAACTGGTGTATTTCGCCTCGGAGACACCGATCTACGGCCATTTCAATCTCACTGCCTTCAACGATGAGTGGAAGCTGGTGCAGGAGATTGAACAGGATCAACTGGAGACGACCGTAACCAACTATTTGTTCAGGATTGAGGATGACCCGAACGAGTACAACAACCTCGCCCAGTCGCACCCGGATGTGGTGCAGGCACTGTCAGGCATGATCCGGGACTGGCGGGCGCTGTACCCGATCAACGGGACCCGCAGCCAGATCATGCCACCACCGGGCTGGCGCGCTCCCCGGGACTGGGCGAGCTACCCGATACCGCTGTCCGAATTGCAGCCCGGGCCCGCACCCGGTATGCCGCCGGACAAGACCATTGAACGCATACTGGATTTCCAGCACGGGGACCGAGGCAGGCTGTCCTATGACTGCACGCCCAAATGGTGGCTGGGCGGTATCTGCCTGGAGGCAGACAGCGATTGATGCAACTTGCGCCCGGCGGCCGCGCCTGGACCGCAACCGCAGGCTAGCCGCGCCAGTACACGAAAGTACACACCAGGGTATTGATCAGCACATAGCCAACAGGAAACAGCACCCGGCACAGTCGATCGACACGGTCGCCCTGCGCCTGGCGGCTGCTGTTGTCCAGTGCCGCCACCCGCAGGTTCACCACGATGCTGGCACACATCATCATGAAACTGATTATCATGAACGACATCAGCACGGTGACGTAAGAGATTTTCGGCAGGCTTTCACTGGACATGATCTGGTAGGCGACCACGGTCAGGATGCCGATAAAGGAGATGTCCATGCGATCCCCCAGCGAAGACCTGTCCATCCAGAATACGGACCACGACATCATCACAAAGAGCATTACTGGCAGCGCGACGAGACGCAGCGCGTACCAGTAGTCGCGCTGTATATCGATCTGCACCTTAAATGCCGTCTGCACGACATCGTGGCCGTCCTGGTACACCGGCGAGTACTCCACGACGGAACTGGAGAGCTCGGGCGCATGCCACTGCGGCACACGGACCCGGTGCTGCGCATCGTCCCAGATACCACTTGTCCGGGGGTCGGCCCGCAGCACCACCTGGTCGCGGTTCAAACCCAGCACTTCAAAAATGGCCACCAGCTGCTGGCGATCAAACGGGTAGCGGGCCAGCTCCAGGTGCGACTTCGCGATCGCATCAATTTCCTCGGTGTAATAGACATCGCCGTCGGGGGTCACCCTCAGCATCACACCCTCGCGGTCGAAACGCCCCGCTTCATTGGCCAGGAAGACCTGCGGCCACCAGCCGCTGAACACCTCGTTGAACTGGAAACCACCCTGGTAGTACAGCTGCTCGTAACCTGTCTCGACCGGATCGAACGCCAGCCTTGCATCCTTCCAGTGCATGCTCAGTACACCTTCGAAATCGTAGGTCTCATCCTCTTCATAGATGGCGTTGATATTGCTGAGCATAAAGCCGATATCCACCACCACCGGCTCATCGCCCGGCGGCGGACCCGCGAGGTTATTCCTGGCGGTAGCGCCGAAGCTGAGCAGGCAGAAAATCGCCAGCGCTGGGAGTTTGATTAAGCGTAACATTCGCAGTGCAGTCCCGTTCTTTATGGTGTTGTCCTGATTGATCCCGATGATGTTGTTCGCACTGCATTGTGCGCGATACAACCCGGCCAGGGCCGGCGCGCGCATAGCAAAACGCGGGCAGGCCCAACTATAGGGTAGATAGCCGAGTCCATGCCAGCGCGATCGCCGCTTATGTTCGCGGGTGTGCGATAAAAAACTGTAGTATGGCCTCGCCGACAGGGAACCACACCGCGGGATCCTCGGGAATCACCGTGCTGTCAGGGTTGTCCGGGTACACATGCCCGTTGCTGTGGCGCAGGTGTTCAAACACCACGCCATCGGCGGCGGTGTAACGGGTCCAGAAATAGCTCAGCTGTGGCCCGCCCTGCACTATCTCAAAGGCCGCGTCATCGGCGGCGACAACAATTTTTCCGGACTCGTCCAGCACGAGATCGCCGCGGTCGGAAAAATCGTAGGCCCGCGCATCGACAGTGCTCATACCGTAGTCGTACATCACACCCAGCACCGAATCGACGACAGACAGCGGTTTATCGGTATGGTAGTACCGCACCAGCACATCCGCGGTGCCGCTGATATACAGCAGGGGTACACTCCGCGCGGGTCCGCTGCCATTGAGAAAACAGTACACCTCCGGCGCCGACACCGGCACGGCGCTGGCGATAATATCCGCGTGATCACAGATGAATTTCCAGGTCATCTGCCCGCCCTGGGAGAAACCGGTGAAGTGCACCCGGTTGCGATCCACCGCAAACGCTGTCATCGCCTGCTGCATGAAGTCGAAGATAATGTCGTAGTGAACAGCCGGATCCCAGCTGGCCGGCGTACTCAACTCACCCGGCTGCACCACAATGTAGCCGCCGGTCTCCTCGGCGACCCGCGCCAGGTTGGAGCGGCGCTCCTGCTCATCCGCAGAGCTGAGCCAGCCGTGCACATCGACAACCAGGCCACAGGCGGTTTCGATACACTGCTGCGTCAAGAGCACCTTGAACGCGACGCCGTCACACTCGAAGTGGTGCCGCGACGATGCGCTGACATCAGTGATACACCGCGTGGTCTGGACCGCGCGCGGCGCATGCGAAGCACTGCTGTCGCATCCTGCGCCCGCCAGGCTGCACAGTGCGATCATCACCAGACAGCACAGGACACGCCTTCGCGCACTGCCTGTAGCACATTTTCCGGATGCTGTTCGTTTCGCCATAAGTAGACAGAAATTCCAAACCGGTTGTGGAAGGGAGACTCAACGCAGATTATTGGTCTTTGCAGCGTTGAATGCTATCGTTGGGTTTTAATAATAAATCGATCACCGCTATGCGTCGCGCCCTGTTTCTCACGCTGTTGTTACCCCTGTTAACGGTTTGCAGTGACACCAGCAATACCGGCAGTCCCACCGCACAACAGGACACCGCCCTGCCGTTTCTCTCCTACACGTCAGAACCGCAACCCAGGGGCGGGCAATGCAACGATACCGTGGATGTGAATGCCCCCGTCATTGTCAACGGTTTCGGCTTCAACCACTCCAACACACGCAACCAGGCCTCGCTGATCGACTCCACCAACGTTCACACGCTGGCGCTCAATTACCTACACGCCCCGGCTGCGGCCAATGAAAAGCGCGGGGCGCCCGCCGTCACCGCACAGGTGATCTACCTGACATCCGGCAGGGAACTGCTCGCAATCAACAGGCTGTCCGGCTGCCAGTACTGGTCCTTCACCACTGGCGAGAAGGGCGGCAATTTCCGCTCCGGCTCCATACTGCTGGTCCAGGGCGATGAGACGACACCGGCGGTGCTGTACACGGCGGATTTCAATGGTTATGTGTACGCCATCGACGCGGCCACCGGAAGCCCCCTGTGGCAGCGATTTGTCGGCACCATCCCCTACCTGCATTTTGTCACCGGTGGTATGCAGTACCACGCGGGCAAGCTGTTTGTCCCCGTCTCCAGCAAGGAGGTGCTGGCGACGGTCGCCATTCCGGGCGCCTGCTGCAAGAGTCACGGCATGCTGGTGGCGCTGGCGGCTGGCACCGGGGAGCTGTTGTGGCAGTACCACACCACCGGCGAAGCGCAGGAGTCGGTATTGCCGGGCGAGCGTATCGGGCCCAACGGGGCTCCGGTATGGACCACACCCACCCTGGATATCCCGCGCAACGCGATCTATATCGGTACCGGCCAGAACTACACCGAGCCCGCGACGATGACCTCGGACGCGATCATTTCACTGGATATGGACAGCGGTGAGGTCAACTGGATTTTCCAGGCACGGGCCAACGACACCTGGAATGGAAACTGCAGTAATCCCGCCTCGCTGCGCTGCTCGGTACCGCCCGGGCATGATTTTGATTTCGGCGCGGCGCCGATACTGCTCGACGATGGCGACACGCTGATTGCCGGCGACAAGGGCGGCGTGGTGTATTCGATCCAGGCAGCCACAGGCGCGCTGAACTGGTCCAATAAAGTGAGCGAGGGCTCGACGCTGGGCGGCATTCACTGGGGCATGGCGGTGGATCAGGCGCGGGTGTATGTCGCCGCCACCGACTTCAGCATCGACAAGGCCAGCGGCGGCCTGGCCGATCTCATCCCCGGCGCCAGACCGGGCATTTACGCCCTTGATCTCGCCACCGGCGCCATCGACTGGGAGATACACCCCACCCATATGTTCGAGGGCCTGGCGACACCGTCGCTGTATTCGGCATCGCTGTCCGTCAGCAACGACCTGTTGTTCGCCGCTTCACTCGACGGTGTGGCCAGGGCATTTGATACGCGCGACGGCACTGAGCGGTGGTCCCTCGATACGGCCGTCACTTTCACCGATATCAATGGCGTACCGGGAAATGGCGGCACTATCGATTCCGTCGGTATCGTGGTGGCGGGAGATGGCCTGTTGATCAACTCCGGCTACAGCACGTTCCAGGGTGTGGATGGGCGCTACCAGGCCGGGCCGGGGAACGCGCTGTTCGTGTTGGGACTGCCGCCGTGAGGCTAGGCTGTGGAACTGCTGCGTAAACGCTCCACGCAGCGCAACACCTCAGCCTGGTAGGACTTGCCCCGCTCGTTCACCAGGTCCAGCACATTCAGCGAGGTGGGCACATAACCGAAGCCGATCCTGAACCGGGGGTGCCACTGGAAGATCGAACCGCCCAGCCCCAGCCAGCCGTAAAAACCCTCCCGGCCCGCATTCAGGCCCTGCTCGGACTTTCCAAGCCTGGCGCTGGCCTCCGAGAACAGGGCGACACCACCCTGCGTGAAACAGGTCGAGACAAACGCCATATCCGCCTCCACGGGCTCGGCATGCAGTGCCTGCCAGGCCGCCTCCCCGAGGTACTGCCGGCCCTCCCATGTGCCCCCCGCCGCCATCATCGCGGCGATTTTTGCCAGCCCCCTGGCGTTGGAGTTGGTGTTCGCTGAAGGCGTCTCGCCCATCGCCACCCGGGGCTCGTTGAAAAACGCGATTTTCTTCATCCCCTTGTAGGGCGGCGGCGCTTTGCGCACAGTGGCATTGCGAACCGCCGGCAACAGCCGTATCACCTTCGCCAGCAACTGGAAAATATTGTGCTCCATTCTGCGCTTCAGGAATTTGGGCCTGAGGCTTTGGCGAAGCTGGAACCAGAACCCCAGTGGCGCCACTTGCTTGACGCGGGGCAGCTCCTCGCGCCTGACCCCGATGATGGCTTCGGCACCCAGCGGCTGGCTGATGTCCTCGCGCAGGAATTCACCCATTGTCCGCCCCTGCGGATCGACCCGGCGAAACAGTTCATTCGCTATCCAGCCGCGGGTCACAGCGTGGTACTCCCTGCGGTTTTTCTCCCCTTTGCGGAACCGCTGAACCTGGCTGGCGATAAACTCGCCAACTTTGTTCCGCTTGATGTTTTCCGTCAGCAGATCGTCCGGGTCCAGCGGCTGGCTGAACGAGGCCAGCCCCGCCTCGTGCCGCATCAGCTCAGCGACGGTGAGTTCCCCTTTGCCGTTGGCGGCAAACTCCGGCCAGTGCTGGCTGATCCTGTCGTCGTAGCGCAGCAGCCCCTTGTCCACCAGGGAGGCGATAGCGATGGACTCCAGGCTTTTGCCGCTGCTGAAGACATTCACCAGTGAATCCGGCGAGAAACCGGGCTCATCGGTGACCGAGGCCCACAGATCAACCACTTTTTCGCCATTGTAGTAGACGCACAGCTGTGTGCTCTTCTCGGCCAGGGTCCGCATCTTGTGTTCATAGAGTTGCTTCACGGACTCGAAGCCGGGTGCCACGGACCCTTCAATCCGACAGTGGTTGCCTGCGCGCTGGCTCATGTAATTACTCCGGGAATTGGTCTGCCCGCCAGTATACCCGACAGGGCGTTCCCGCAAAGGCTGTTGTCAGCCGCCAGGCGGCAGTACGAGGTCAGGCGGTAGCTCGTGCCGCTGCGACCACCGGCACTGGCCTGCACCGCTGCCGCTACCGGACACACGCTGCGGACGTGCCACCCTGTCCCGCCTCCTCGATGCTAGTCCCGCCGCCCCTGTATCAGGATATTGCGCGGGCTGACATTGCGTTCACAAAACTCCGCAACATCGACGCGATACCCATGCTGCTCCAGGTACAGTGCATAGTCCAGCACCAGCCACAGTTCCAGCGGCCGCGTGAACAGTTGCCGGAGTAGCTCAAGACGCACAATTTGGCGGTGCTTTTCCCTGCCGCGCTGCAAATACTTGTCGTAGTCGATCGTGACGGGCAGTTCGATCTGTTTACAGCGCGCCGCCCAGCGGCAGAATGCGGGAAAATCCGCGCGCAACAGTTCGCGTTTGCAGGAGGGTACATGCAGGTAGGTGTCGGTATCACACAGCTCGCGTTGCAGGGCGTCAAACGACAGGCGCCACCAGCGTTCCAGTTCGCGCAATGGCCGTTCGGCGCGACGGGCCGTCACTGTCTCCTGCACAGCGAGATGCAGCGCCGGCCGGTCCAGCCGCAGGCGGCTGGCCTGCGCGGCACTGGACAGCGGCACATAGAGGTCAGACGCCACCTTGTGATAACAACAGGGCGAAATCGCCACCGCCCTGGCGCCGCCTGCGGCGACATGGCGCAGCAGTTGCTGGTGCAGGTCACCGCAGGCATGCAGCCCGATATGCACGGTGTCGGGATCGGCGCAGGCTGCCGGCAATGCCTGCAATACATCCTGGTGGTGGTAGTGGATATCACAGCCGCGCCGCTGCGCCAGCGCCCTGCCAATCTCGACCAGGGAGGAGTCCCACTCCATGCAGTGCACGGGCTGTTGCAGGTGCCGCTGCACGATTCGACTGAGATGCCCCTTGCCGGCACACCAGTCCACATAGGGATACGGGTGCTGTGGCAACGCTGCGGCAAACGCCACCACCTGCTGCCACTTGCGGCCGGGAATATGGAGGCTGTCGAATTGATCAAGCGCCAGCGGCCGCACCGCCACCGCCGGCTGCGGCGCAAATGCGTGTAGCGCTGCACACAGTTGCGGCTCCCGCTCGCGGAACCAGTCCAGATGCAGTTGCGGGGAATTGTGCAACTGTGCCACCGCATCGTCACTGAGTGCCAGCAGCGCCGCTGCCAGGTGCGGATGCGTGTGGTGCCAGGGCAGAGCGTCCGTAGTAAAGGGGCGTGGCAGCCACAGGTGCTGGCTGTCACTGAGCGTGTTATCCAGTTGCAGGAACGCGCGTTTCAGTTCGCTCGCCATGCATGGCTCCCCTGCCGCACCCGGTGCGCAGACGCGCTGTCAGGCTGCCGGGTAGCAGGTGAACGTCAACGCCTGGCCCGCTGTCCTGGCGGACTCCCGCAGTTGCGTCCCGGTGTAGGTCGCGCCACGGGTATCGGTATACGTGTCCGGCGCGGTCAGGCGCAGGACCTTGCGCTCACCGTCGATCACACCGGCGCCCATCAGCAGGCACTCAGGCAGTGGGCTGTCGACCTGGGCGCGCTGCTCCAGCAGCGTCAACCTGTCAAACGTCCACGGGCTGTCCGCCCGCAGTGTCACCTGCTGACCGACGATCGGCGCCATATTGCTGTCCACAACCATCACAAAGCGCACGACATCGGCGCGGCTCTGCGCCTCGGGCCGGGGGAAATTGAACACCGGGTCGCGGAAGAAGGTATCGAGCGTATCGATCGCGCCATCGTGCAGGAACCCGAAGCCACGCACCTGATCACCCATACCGGTATCGCTCTCCAGAATGACCGGGCAATCACCTGGCGTCTCACAATCGAAATAACACGGCTCCGGCACTGTGGTGTCAGGCACCAGTACCAGCTCCTCGTCACAGGGGTCAGGTTGTGGGTCCGGGTCCGGATCGGGAGGCTCCCGAACCACATCCCGGTTCGGGCTGGAACCTCCGAACATGCCGACCTTGGTGTAGGCGTTGCGCAGGTGCGGGACTTTGAAGTCCTCGGCAATCCTGCCGCCTTCAAACGACATCTTGCCGCCGCTGCCGAATTTCCTGGCGGCCGGGTCCAGCTCATGGCAGTGGTTGCAGCTGCCGATGCCGGTGATGTTATTGATATCGAAATAGATGTCGCGACCGGCCTGCTGCTGCGGTGTCAGGCTGTTGTCCAGCTGTCGCACCGGGTTCGGCGGCGGGGTGAGCGCCATCGCAAAATCCGTGAACTGCTGCATCTGCTCTTCTGACAACTCCTCGTGCCGCCCGACCAGGCCGACAAAGGCCGGGTTGAACTCCTTGAACGCCGCCTCAGCCGTACTCTCCACACTGTCGCCCACTGCCGCCGGGTTTTCACCCGTCCTGTCACCGCGCCAGTGTTGCGGCCCGCTGTCGGCTATGCCCCGCAGTGTCTGTGTCGTCATCGGCCCCTTCATCGGGTGGAACTGTGAGGTCATGACAGGGCTGTTGCCGACATAGGGATTGGTATTGCGCTGCATGCTGGCATCCGGGTTACCGAGGTCCCAGGCCAGCGCATCGTTGTCGGCAAACCAGTGGCAGCTGGAACAGGCGTTGACACCGTTGGCAGACGTCAGCGTGGCATCGTAGAGAAACTTCCGGCCCGCAACCACCGACTCCGGCTCCGGGTTGTACAGCGCCAGCGTGGAGACAATACGGCGCTGCTGCGTGTCGATCACGACAATTGAATTGTCGAAGCGGGTGTAGACCACCAGCCATTTACCGTCAGGCGACAGGGCGAGCCCGCTGGGACCACCACCGGGCAGCGGGATATGGTCCGCCACATCGGGCGTAAACGCGGCCTGGTTGAGCTCGGCAGTGTCGAGCACCGCTATCTTGTTGGAACCGAACGCCGCTGCGTACAGGGTGTTGCCATCGGCACTCAAGGCCAGCGCCGTTAACTGGCTGAGGCTCTTCCCGGCTTCCTCATCCGGCACAAGCGCGCCCTCGGGCCGGCTGAAATCCACATGCGGGTTCATATCGACATGGCTGACACCGCTGTTGCGCACCACACTGATGCGTGTGTCGGCAATATGGCCCCGCACTGTGGTCGCATCGAGGCCAGGGCCCTCAAAGCGCACCTCGTTGCGCGATTCCAGGTTGCTGACATACAGCTCGCCGCGACTGGCATTGACCACCATATTGAACAGGCCGGTACCCACCCCCGACACCTGCCGACGCAACTCGGGCACGGCAGTACTGGCATCGATCTCAAACACATCGTAGTCAGGCAGGTTGAAGTCGACCTGTGCACTCCAGTCCACGCCGGCCTCATCCAGCCAGCGCCCGTCCGTCTGCTTGACGATAAGCCCGGTCGAGGGCGCCAGCACATTGTCGATATTCCGGGTCGGCTCTGGCTTGCGCCAACCGGCGACAGACGCATCCACTGTCGTCGTCCTGTTGCCCGACATGAACGCGGCGGCATAGACCCGCGAGCCGTCCGGGAGTGCGGCCAGCGCCCGCAGCGAATCCGTGAACATATTCAGAATCGTCAGCGGGCCGCCGTTGATATCGCTGCCGTCCAGCTCATCGGCGTTGTACACCCACACGTCGGCCCGCCCCAGCCCGGGCACAGTCAGGTCCTCAGGGTCGAACACCGGGTGGTTCTGCCCGCGATACGCCGCCGTGATAAAGGCCAGGTTGTGCCCGGTACCGGCGAACACAATATCCCGGGGCTCATCGCCCACCAGCAGCGTCCGGCTGACATGGGGCTGCGCGCCGACATCGACGATACTTACGGAGTCCGACAGGTGATTGACCACCCATACCTCATCACTGCTTCTGGCGGCGACTGCCACCGGCTCCAGCCCGACACTGACACTGCCGAGCAGGCTCAGCCCGGCGTCGTCGCCGAGCCCGACAATCTCCAGGCGGCCGGCCGGCGTATTGGTGACATACAGCCGTGTGCCATCGCCGGAGAACGCCAGCGGCCGCACCTGGCCGCTCTCGAACAATACATAGTTATCCGGTTTGATTGTTGCATCGTCGCTGGGACCAACCGGGACAGGCGTGACCGGATCGGGTGTGGCGGCACTGCCGTCTCCGGAATTATTGCCACCCCCGCCACCGCAGGCGGACAGGGTGAGTGAAGCCAACACTATTGCAAACGCAGTCAATCGGGTAGTCATAACGGTTCTGGGAAATCGCTCTGTCATTATTCGAGTACCCGGCATAAGCAGTGAAAATGCCGAACGCATAGTGCGACCATTATGCACACCCCAAACCGGGAATGTCAGCCCCCTGGCAACAGCACCACAGCAGCTCCGGATACGGCGCCAACCTCGCAGACCGCGCAGCGCCGCTGCGGGCGTGGCTTCAACTCCGGAACGAGATCACAACGCCGGTGGTCGGACAGCCCCCGCATCGCCCTCTATTGCCCGGTAGTGAGCCACCGCCTCGCGCATCCCCTCTGCCACGGTTTTCACCGGCCGGTAGCCGAAATCCCGCGCGGCGGCGGCACTGGACACGACCGTGGACACAGTCAACTTGGTCAATTCATGGGGCGTGAACATCGGTGGCGGGATACGCGCTTTGAAGTACAGCCACTCCCAGGCTTTCATCAGCGGCATCAAAAACGCTGTGGGAATACTGAAGCGGGGGACACGATAACCGAGGCCCTCGATAAAGGGCCGCGCGAACTGGAACATCCGCGCCGGCACTCCGTCCGAAATGAAGTAAGCCCTGCCGCACACCGGACCGCCGGGCACCAGTGCGTTTGCCGCCAGCAGGTGGGCGCTGACCAGGTTGTCGATATGCACATGGTCGTGGATACCGCCCATGCCGCCGACGCGCACGACCAGTTGGCGGGCTTTCAGTTTTTCGAACAGCGTATCCAGCATCAGGCTGCCGCCCGCGCCCCAGATACCGTCGGGGCGCAACGCACAGGTCAACAGGCCCCCCGGTGCGTTCGCCGCCAGTACCGCCTGCTCCGCGGGCACCTTGGTCTCCTGGTAAACACAGCCGAAACGCTGGGCGTAGGGGGTGTGTTCGTGCATATGCAAATCAGTCTCACCGTTGAAGCAGGCATCGACAGAGCTGGTGTGTATCAGGCGCCGCACACCCTGTTGCTGGCAGGCCCGGATTACGTTCTCTGTACCGGTGACATTGATGGCGTAGGCCTGTTCGCGGTACGCGGGGGTGACAGCACGGCCGCCGAGCGTGGCAATCATCGCGGCGGTGTGGAATACCGTGTCGATACCGGCGCAGGCCTGCTGCATCTGGCCGGCGTCGCGGATATCACCCTGGACGCACTCCAGCCTGGGGTGCTGCAGCGGCAGCGGTGAATTGCGCACCAGCGCGCGCACACGCAAACCGCGCTGCAACAGCGCTTTCACCAGATGACTGCCGACAAAGCCGGCCGCGCCCGTCACCAGGCAGTGCCCGAGATAGGCTGTCGATCGCACAGTGGAGTTCAAAGGCCGCCAGCCTCCCTGATGTCATTCGTGGGTGATAAGCCGCCAGCAGCCCGCACACCGGTTGTGCCCCGGCCTTTGGCGACACAGCCAGACGATCTGCGCGCAAGGCACAGGGCCAGTAATTTCAAAGGGGGCACCATAACCGATTCTTCTGCTTTATACTTGCGGGACAATAATTCTAACAGCTGTCATCGCCTCGCTGTATGCCCCCGGGAATACACCCTATGCCCACCGACCTGTACCGCCGCCGACTCCTGCAATTTGCCGCACTTTCCAGCGTGGCTTTGCTGCCATCCTGCGGCAGCGAAGAACCGGGCCCCCGCTATACCGATGCCGATATCGCCCGGCTCGCGCAGCAGCGATTGCAGGAGGGGGCAGCCTCCGGGCACGGGCCCTTCGGGCCGCTGCGCTTCAAAGGGTATCGAGGCCTCGCCGAATTGCCCTGGTTTGAAATCGACGCCCACGGCGAGTTGCGCATTGTAGACCTTGACCTGCCCAAAGCAATTGATATGCACGGCCATCTCGGGATGTCACTGCTGCTGGCGCCGGAGGTGGATTTGCACCGGCGCACGGTGCGTGTCATGCACCTGCTGGACTGCGATGCCACAGACCCCGGCTGTGAGCTGGACCTGGACGTCTACATCAACCGGAACTTCAGCGACGAGGCACTGGACGAGCTGTGGTGGAGCTCGGCCTCGCAGGGCCTCTGGGGCAGCGCCAGTGCCGCCACACAGACCATTCCCAACCTGCTGCATGAGATGGACAACTGCCATGTTGAGCGCGCCGCTATTCTGCCGATCGCCTTTGACCTGCCATTCGGCGATGACCTCACCGAGCGCTGGATTGACGCCATCGAACTCGCCGGCGCCGGCCGCCGATTGATTCCCGGCTGCTCTGTGCACCCGCAGGACCCGGCGCGCTTCACGCGACTGCGCGATTACGCCGCCGCCGGCGCCCGCATTATCAAGTTTCACCCGACGATGCAGCGAGCCTATCCGGACTCGGAGGTGATGATGGAACTGTACGCGGAGTGTGAGCGGCTGGGCCTGATCGTGTTCTTTCACTGCGGCCGCGCCGGCATTGAGCCGGAGCCGACCCACCGCTACGCCCTGCCGCGCCACTACGAGCCAGCGCTGGAGACATTCCCGAACCTGCAGTTCGTGCTCGGTCACTCCGGTGCGCGCGATGTCGCCGAGGCCGTGCCGCTGGCGTTGCGATACCAGAATGCCTGGCTGGACACCCACGGCCAGGGCGTTACCACACTGCATACCATGCTGGCGCGCACCGGCGGCGAACGCATGCTATTCGGCACCGACTGGCCGTTCTACCACCTGGCGGCCAGCCTGGCCAAGCTGTTGCTCATCACTGAAAAGCAGCCTGACAAGCGGTTTGCACTGCTGCGCGGGAATGCACAGCGCCTGTTGAACCTCACCTGAGTCCCGGCACGGTCTCAATCACAGGCGAAATCAGTTATAATGCCGGCCGGTTCGCGGTGTCCTCCAGAGCCGTTCCCACTGTTGTGGCACCCACCCCCAGCACCGCTATCCTGGCGCGTGCCGACACTGAGGGATGACAATGGAGCTTGACCCATTCGTTCTCGCGCGCATCCAGTTCGCGGCCAATATCAGTTTTCACATCCTGTTCCCCAGCATCACCATCGGTCTCGCCTGGATACTGCTGTACTTTCGCACCCGCTTCACGCTGTCGGGCAACCAGGCCTGGGAGTACGCCTACTTTTTCTGGGTCAAGGTGTTTGCGCTGACCTTCGCGCTCGGCGTGGTCTCGGGTATCACCATGAGCTTCCAGTTCGGCACCAACTGGCCGGGGTTCATGGAAAAAGCGGGCAATATCGCCGGGCCGCTGCTGGGCTATGAGGTACTGACCGCGTTTTTCCTCGAGGCGTCATTCCTCGGCATTATGCTGTTCGGCAAGAGCCGCGTGTCAAACCGCGTCCACCTGCTCGCCACGGCAATTGTCGCCATCGGCACCTCGATATCCGGCTTCTGGATACTGGCGTTGAACTCCTGGATGCAAACGCCGGCCGGGTTCGTGATTGAGGACGGCGTGTTCCTCGCGCAGGACTGGATTGAGGTCATCTTCAACCCGTCCTTCCCCTATCGCTTCTTCCACATGATGACGGCCTGCTTCCTCACCAGCGCTTTCCTGATCGCCGGCATCAGTGCCTGGCGCGAGCGGCGCGGTGTCGACGGCCCGGCCACGCGGATGGTAATGAAAACCGGCGTCATCATGGCGGCGGTACTGATACCGGTACAGATCCTGATCGGCGACCTGCACGGCCTCAATACACTGCAGCACCAACCGGCAAAGATCGCCGCGATGGAGGCCATCTGGGACACCGAGCGCGGCGCAGCCTTCACCCTGGTCGGGCTGCCGGACGAGGAGACGCGCACCACCCGCTACGCGGTGAAAATCCCCTATGCCGGCAGCCTTATCCTCACCCACAGCCTGGAGGGCGAGGTGCGGGGGCTGAATGACTTTGAGGGCGAACACCCGCCGGTGGCGATTGTGTTCTGGTCGTTCCGCGTGATGCTGGGCATGGGCCTGCTGATGCTGCTGGTGTCCTGGTGGGCCGCACTGCAGTTCCTGCGCGGCGCCACCATCGGCCCGCGCCTGCTGCTGGTGCTGTCGGCGATGACATTTTCCGGCTGGGTCGCCACGCTGGCGGGCTGGTATGTGACGGAGATCGGTCGCCAGCCGTGGATCGTGTACGGGCTGCTGAGCACCGCCGATGTCGCCGCCGACCACGCCAGTGCGACGCTCAGCGGCACCCTGTTCGGCTACGTCGGGCTGTATGTGTTCCTGCTCATCTCCTATATCCAGGCGCTGCGTTACCTGGCCTCCAAGCCCGCGCAGTCCCTCTCCCTGGTACCGGGCTACCGGGGCAATGCTGTGATGGGGAGAACCAACTGATGGAACAGTTCCTGCCGGTTTTCTTCGTGATGGCCATGGGCCTGGCACTGCTGCTGTACGTGATCCTGGACGGCTTCGACCTCGGCGTGGGGCTGCTGCTGCCACAGGCCACCGAAACCGAAAAGGACATCATGATCGCGTCGATAGGCCCGTTCTGGGACGCCAACGAGACCTGGATCGTGCTCGGCATCGGTATCCTGTTGATCGCCTTCCCGATGGCGCAGGGCATTATCCTGACGGCGCTGTACCTGCCGGTGACGCTGATGCTGTTCGGCCTGATACTGCGCGGCGTCGCCTTCGACTTCCGGGTCAAGGCCGGCGATGCGCACAAGCAGCGCTGGAACCGCGCGTTTTTCCTCGGCTCACTGATCGCCTCCATGTCGCAGGGCTGGATGCTGGGTGCCTATATCACCGGGCTGGACGCCTCGCTGACCAACACCCTGTTCGCGGCCCTGATCGCGCTCACTCTGCCGGCACTGTATGTGATGCTCGGCGCCGGCTGGCTGCTGATCAAAACCGAGGGCGAACTGTTTGACAAGGCCGTGCGCTGGGCGCGGATGGCCCTGCCGGCGATGGGCCTCGCGCTGATCCTGGTCAGCATCGCCACGCCCATCGTCAGTGCCGAGATCGCCGCACGCTGGTTCACCCTGCCCAATGCGATCGGGTTGCTGCCCATCCCCGTCAGCTGCCTGGTGGCCTATTTCGCGCTGTACCGCCTGCTGGTGAAACCCGAATACCTGCGCAACAGCAATAACTGGGTGGTGTATGCGCTGCTGGTGCTGATCTGCCTGATGGCGGCGCTGGGGCTGGCCTACAGCATCTACCCGGACATCATCATCGGCAAGATGGATCTCTACGAGGCGGCCGCGGCAACCAACTCGCTGCAGTTCATCTTCTGGGGCGTCGCCGTCACACTGCCGGTCATCCTGGCGTACTCCGCGTATGTGTTCAGGGTGTTCCGCGGCAAGGCCACCAACCTAAGCTACGAATAGCAGGGCGCAGCGGTGTTCAGAAATCGAACGCGCGCTGCTCCCTGATTATCGGCGCGGCGGGCGCCAGCGCCCGCCCCGCTGCCACCGGGGCCAGGCTGGACAGGGTCAGGCCCAACAGCCGCACACCCGTGCCAACCGGCAGCAGTTGCTCCAGCAGCTGGCGCCCGACCGCGGCGAACTGCTCCTTGCACACCACATACTCCTCACCGGACTGGCTGCGGGTGATCTGCCGGAAATCCGCGTATTTGACTTTCAACGTCACGGTGCGCCCCACCACACCGTGTTTTTCGATACGCAGCCAACTGCTCTCGACAATGCGCTCTAGCGCTTCGCGCAATGCGTCATCGGCGAGCAGGTCCTCGCTGTAGGTCTGCTCGCGACCGACCGATTTGCGGGTGCGGTTCGGCTTCACCTGCCGGTGATCGACCCCGCGCGCGGCGTGATACAGGTACTCGGCGGACTTGCCGAAGTGCTCGAGCAGGAAGTCCAGGCTCTTGTCGCGCAGGTCTGCGCCCAGCTGGATGTCCAGCGCCGCCATGCGCTCGGCGGTCTTGGGCCCGACGCCGTAAAAGCGGCGCACCGGCAGTGAAGCGACAAAACCAGGCCCCTCGTGCGGGCGTATCACAAAAATCCCGTCGGGCTTGTTCTGGTCCGAGGCGATCTTGGCGAGGAATTTGTTGTAGCTCACGCCGGCGCTGGCCGTCAGCCCCGTCTCCGCGCGGATCGCCGCCCTGATCAATTGCGCGGTACCGGCGGCACTGCCGACCTGTTGTTTGTCCGCTGTCACATCGAGGTAGGCCTCGTCCAGCGACAGCGGTTCGACCAGGTCGCTGTAGCGCGAAAAAATCTGCCGTATCTGCTGCGATACTGCGCGGTAGACCTCGAAGCGCGGCGGCACAAACTGCAGCGCCGGGCAGCGCCGCGCCGCTGTCACAGAGGGCATGGCGGAGTGCACGCCAAACTGGCGGGCCTCGTAACTCGCCGCGGCCACTACCCCGCGCTGCGCTGAGCCGCCCACCGCGACCGGCCTGCCGCGCAGCGCAGGGTTGTCGCGCTGCTCCACGCTGGCGAAAAACGCATCCATGTCGACATGGATGATTTTACGGGCAGAACTGTCGCTGGTTCGGGTCATGCTCACCCGGCTCTGCACGCTCGACGCTCACGCGCTGCTCCACGGGATACAGCGCCGGGCCGAACTGGTTGTAGATGGCGACATCTGCCGCATCGCGGCCGTAGCCAATCGCCACATAGCCGCCGCGCACCTCAGGCTGGGTGGCGTCGAAGGAGTACCAGCGCCCGCCGACATACGCTTCAAACCAGGCGTGCAGGTCCATCGGCTGCAGACCGTGCAGATAGCCGACCACCATCCGCGAGGGGATACTGAGGCTGCGACACAGTGCGATGCCGAGATGGGACAGGTCGCGACACACACCCCACTGTCGCGCGTTCACCTCAATAGCCGAGACATGGGTGTCGCTGCTATCGGGGGCGAAGCGGATCGTATGGCGCAGCCACGCCTCGATGGCGGCCACCTGGTTATAGCCGGGAAACTGGCCCGCGGTAATCTCACCAGCCATCGAGCCGAAACGGTCGGATTCACAATAGCGGCTGGGGAGCAGGTAGCAGAAAATGCCGTCGGGCAGGTTCTGCACCTCGACAAACGGCGCATCCGGTGCGCGGTCTACGGTATCGGAGATCATCACCTCGGCGGCAGTGTGCACGCGGAAGGTGCCTTGCGGCGCGACCAGGCGCTGGCAGAGATTGCCGTAGCCGTCGGTGAATTCAATCACCGGCACACTGGGTGTGAGGCGGTACTGCTCGCTGGCGATCCACTGCTGGGCCCCGCTGCGGGGCCGCAGCATCATCACAAACGGCGTTGGCACAGCGATATCAAACACCAGATCACACTGCGTATACACCCACATCGACAGAATCCTCAACAGCACGGTTCAGGGACAGTATGCACCATTGCGCGCGACGAAACGCTGTCGCAGGCAATGTTTTCCGGGTCAGGGCTTCTGCCTGGCCTTGGCAAAGGCGGCCGCAAGTGCTCCCTGGGGCGCGTTGTCCGGGGCGCGCGAGCCCTGTGGTTTCGAGCCGCCGCGCCGCTCCGGCTTGCCCCGTTGCGGCTTGTCGCGACCCGATGACTGGTGCTCCTCGGCACTGTCGGTCAGGCGCATACTGAGGGCGATGCGGTTGCGCGGCACATCGATCTCCATCACCTTGACCTTGACGATATCGCCCGCCTTGGCCGCCTCGCGCGGGTCCTTGATGAACTTTTCCGACATCGCGGATATATGGACCAGGCCGTCCTGGTGCACACCGACATCGACAAACGCACCGAAACTGGTGACATTGGTGACCGTGCCCTCCAGGATCATATCCAGTCTCAGGTCGGTAATTTTCTCCACCCCGTCCTGCAACTGCGCGGTTTTGAACTCCGGCCGCGGGTCCCGGCCCGGCTTGTCCAGCTCGCGCAGGATATCAGTCACCGTGGGCAGGCCGACGGTGTCGGTGACAAAATCGGCCGCCTGCACGCCGCGCAGGAACGTGGTGTCCCCGATCAGGCTGCGCACGTCGCGCTGGCAGGAGGCGGCAATGGTTTCCACCACGCTGTAGGATTCCGGGTGCACCGCTGAGGCATCCAGCGGGTTGGCGCCATCCATCACGCGCAGGAATCCGGCCGCCTGCTGGTAGGTCTTTTCGCCCATGCCGCTCACCTGCAGCAGGGTCTTGCGATCGTCAAAGCGGCCCTGTGCATCGCGCAGCGCGACGATATTGTCGGCGATGCGCTGGCTCAGGCCAGAGACGCGGGTCAGCAGCGGTGCGGAAGCGGTATTCAGGTCGACGCCCACGGCGTTCACGCAATCCTCCACCACCGCATTGAGTTGGCGCCCCAGTTGCACCTGGCTCACATCGTGCTGGTACTGGCCAACACCGATGGATTTCGGGTCGATCTTCACCAGTTCCGCCAGCGGGTCCTGCAGGCGCCTGGCGATGGACACCGCGCCGCGAATGGTGACATCCAGGTCGGGAAACTCCCGCGCCGCGAATTCGGACGCCGAGTAGATCGAGGCCCCGGCCTCATTCACCACAACCCGGCGCACATCCAGTTCCGGGTGGGCGGCCAGCAGTTCACCGACAAAGCGGTCGGTCTCGCGGCTGCCGGTACCGTTGCCGATACTGATCAGCCGGATGTCGTGCTTCTTGATCATCGACAACAGCGCTGCCGCGGCCTCGCGGGTCTTGTTCTGTGGCGGGGTCGGGAACAGGGTGCCGTGATCCACCACTTTGCCGGTGGCATCCACCACCGCCATTTTCACCCCGGTGCGCAGGCCGGGGTCGAGGCCGATGGTGGCTTTGGGGCCGGCTGGCGCCGCCAGCAGCAGGTCCTTGAGATTGCTGCCGAACACCTTGATCGCCTCCTGTTCCGCGCGCTCGCGCAGCTGGGTCAGCAGGTCGGACTGCAGGTGGGTGAGGAGCTTGACGCGCCAGGTCCAGCGCACCACTTCCGCCAGCCATTTGTCGGCGGCGCGACCCTGGTCCCGAATCTGCCAGTGCGAGGCGATCATCGCCTCACAGGGGTGGGCATCCAGCGGCGACTCCTCGGCTGACATGCGCAGGTCCAGCGTCAACATGCCCTCACTGCGACCGCGAAACATCGCCAGGGCGCGGTGCGAGGGCGTCGACTTATACGCTTCCGTGTGCTCGAAATAGTCGCTGAACTTGGCGCCCTCGCTCTCCTTGCCCGGTACCAGCCGCGCCGCCAGCAGGCTCTGCTCCTGCAGGAAATCGCGCAGGCGCGACAGCAGGTCGGCGTCCTCGGCAAAGCGCTCCATCAGTATCTGCCTGGCGCCGTCCAGTGTCGCCTTCACATCGGCGAAGCCGGCGTCCGCATTCAGGTAGTCGGCGGCCACCACCTGCGGGTCGAGCGTGGGGTCCTGGAACAGGGCATCGGCCAGCGGCTCCAGGCCGGCCTCACGCGCGATCATCGCCTTGGTTCGCCGTTTCGGTTTGTAGGGCAGGTACAGGTCTTCCAGCCGGCTCTTGGTATCGGCCGCCAGAATCGACTGTTCCAGCGGCGGCGTCAGTTTGCCCTGCTCGGCAATACTGGCGAGGATGGCGCCGCGGCGCTCTTCCAGTTCCCGCAGATACCGCAGGCGCTCCTCCAGCTGCCGCATCTGGGTGTCATCGAGGCCGCCGGTCACCTCCTTGCGGTAGCGCGAGATAAACGGCACCGTGGCGCCCTCGTCGAGCAGCTCCACCGCTGCGACAACCTGTTTTTCATCAACGGCGAGTTCTTCCGCCAACAGCCTGGAAATGGATTGAGTCATGACTGGCGAGATTCCTGAGGGCAATAACCAGGGAAAACCGGGAGCCACCATCAACGCTCGGAACAACCGCAGGGGCTGCCGAAGGCGATGACTTCCGGGGTGTTATGAGTGAATCAGGCCGTTGCCAGGGCTGCCCGCGGACAGCCTGCACACACGGCCCCTGCGCAACCCGGTCTCAGGCTGCGGCAGCTTCGGTTTCTTCTTCCGCTTCAGCGGGTTCCAGTTCCGCCAGCCTGGCTTCCAGCTCCTTGATACGGGCCTGGAACTCGGCGTTCTCGGACTTGGTCTTGTTCAGCGTTTTTTGCATCAGGGCGTTGGCAGCCGTTCTCTCCGCCAGTTTTTTCTTGTTCGCGTCGAGATTTTTCTTCATCGCCGCCGGGTCGTACTGCTTCAGTGTCTTCACTTCAGCACGCGCTTCGGCCAGGCTCTTCTGCAGTTCCTTGATACGCTTCTTCTGGGTGTCGATTTCGAGCGTCAGGTTTTCACAGCGGTTGTGCAGTTCGCGGTTGCGCTGTTCGAGGCGCTTGTTGGCCGAAGCCTCCGCGGATTGCGAGGTGAGTTGCGCCAGTTGCTTGGCAATGACCTCCTGCTGTTCTTCGTGCTTTGCGATGTGACGTTCGATTTCGGCAGTTTTTTCGTCCAGTTGGGCCTGGTACTGCGAGCGGAGGTTGTCCTCCAATTCAATAATTTTTTCCAGTTTCTGTGCTGTGAGCATTCAGTCTTTCCTGCGAGGTATCGGTTCAGTGTGTGTGAAACACAAGGTTGATTGGTGTTTTTTCACCGCTGCAGCCGCCGAGTGGTGAAAAAGTGCGCGCACTATACCCTAAAACGCGCTGCTTTTGCAGGCTTCATCAATTATTCACACTCCGCAGCGGGCCGCGATCGCGTCTGTGGCGCGCCGGCAGCGCCAAATTCGCCGAAGCAGCGCGCAAACCGGTGTCCCGCCCCCCCCCGGCACTCGCTGGCGCCTGCGCTGGCCAGGGGCTATGATGGCCCCTGCGGCGATTTTGCCTGCGCACTGTGCGGAGCGGCCGATTCTCCCCGACACGCCACTGCGCGCACCGACACCCAGGTTGTAAGCACCCATGATTAACAGATACTCCCCGAAAAGCCGCGCTGCCAGAGAGCTGGACGCGGCATTCTCCCGCGCCAACAGCTTCCAGCAATGGCAGGCCATCGCCGAGGCCTATGATCGCAAGACCGGCCGCGATGCCTGGCGTGAAAAGGCGGACTCACCGCTGTACGACAATGTCAGTATCGACACCCGCTTGCAGCGACTGCGCAAATTGCGCAAACGCGGCAATGACCAGGGGTTGCTGTTCGCGCTCAGCGAGGGCATCCACGGCAATATGGCCGGCATGGGCAACCCCAAACTGTACAGCAAGGCCCGCTCGGGCACGAAACGCCTGATCACCGAATACATCGATGAGATCTGCGATGCGCTGGAGTACCTGTCGCCAAGGGATTTCGACGGTATCGCCTGGGCGGATCGTATCGAGTTCTTCCAGGTCGCCAGCCATTGCTACGGTCGCTCAGCGCTGATGCTCAGCGGCGGCGGCACACTGGGCTATTTTCACTTCGGGGTGCTGAAAGCCCTGATTGAACAGAAACTGTGTCCGGTGGTCATTTCCGGCGCCAGTGCCGGCGCTTTTGTCGCAGCCATTGTCGGTGCGCGCAGCGACCGCGAGTTCCTCGCACTGTTTGAGAACAACACCCTGGCCAGGGCGCTGACGGAGAACCGCGACAACATCAAGATCGGCTTCGGCATGGGTAAACAGATCGATATGCGCTCCATCAAGCGGGAGATGGCCAAGCTGATACCGGACCTCACATTCAAGGAGGCCTATGAGAAGACCGGCCGCAGTATCAATATCTCGATCTCGCCGGCGGAACCGCGCCAGAATTCGCGACTGCTGAACCATATCGCCTCCCCCAACGTCACGCTGCGCTCCGCCGTGCTGGCCTCCACCGCACTGCCCGGGGTCTTCCAGCCGGTGCAACTGGAGGCGCGCGACGTCAACGGCGGCATCAAACCCTACCTGCCGTCGCGGCGCTGGATCGATGGCTCGTTCTCACAGGACCTGCCCGCCAAGCGGCTGGCCCGACTGTACGGGGTGAACCACTTCATCGTCTCCCAGGTCATGCCGGGGCTGGGCCGGGAACCGAATACCAGGCCCGGGTTGCGAAAAATCGTGTCAGACGCATCGGTCGCGGCCACCAAGCAGATGCTGCGCGGGTATCTCGATTTCCTGCAGCGCTACCACCGCATGGGACCGCAGATGGGCACTGCCCTGAACGCGGTCAACGCGCTGATGGAGCAGCAGTACACCGGGGACATCAATATCTTCCCGGGCTACGGCCTGTCCGGCCTCGGCAAGCTGCTGAAGATGATGTCCGAGGACGAGATGGCGGACCTGATACGGGCCGGGGAACGGGCCACCTGGCCGAAAATCCCCATCATCGACACCACCACCCGCATCGGCCGGACACTGGACAGTATCCTCCACTCCTTCGAGGTCGACCAGGCGCACTGGCTGCGCAGCGCACCGCAAACAAACACCGCGCGTGGTGAGGCCGGGGCAGAGCGTGGCAGCAGGAAACCCGCAACACCGGCCAAAGCCAGGCGCAACAAGCGGGTGTCGGCAATTATCTCAGGTAAGGCAGAGGGCAAAGCGGCGGCCTGAACGGCCGCCACCCGGCTGGCAACTGGCAGCGCGGCCGCGCTACGGCTGTGCCGCCGGCACAAACTCCAGCACCTGCTGGAACGTCGGCCGGTTAGTGGCGCGGAAGGTATCGGGAATCACATTGGGCACGAAGCCGACCAGCTGTCCCTCCAGCAGCCAGCTGCCTGGGTCATCGCCATGCTCGACGGCCAGTGCCTGAGCGACGTCCTCCACCACCTGCCACAGCGAAGTGCGGCAGTCTTCCAGATCACCGGCCCCGCAATAGCTCAGCGCGAACTCACCCTGAACCTCCTTGCCCAGCAGCGTGCGCAGATCCTTGTCGATATAGCTGGCCCCCTCGGGCGCACTGGCGGGCGTGTGGTCACGGGTGCTGCCCAGATCCAGTGTACTGGTGAGATCACCAAACACCGGGCGCATGACGGCATCCGCCAGCGGCTGGAACAGCGCATCCATGATGGTGGGCCCGGCGCTGTCGTAGAAACCATCGTTATCGGCATCCAGACGCGGGGCGTCATCGGCGACCCAGGCATCCAGGATATCGACAAGCTGCGCCGCCAGCGGGCTGGGCGCGTCACCGCCGCGCAGGACCTCACTGATCACCGGCCACACCGGCGACCGCGTGTCCTCGGTCGCCGCCCTGTTCATCACGCTGACCACCCCGGCGAGGTCGATCTTGTCGGGGATCTGGTCGAACAGCTGGACCCGGTGGATGGAGCCGTAGGGGGTGCCATCGCCGTGCATGAAACCGGGGGCGGACTGGTTATTCCAGTTGAACAGGCGCCCGGACGGGCCGCCGACCGCGTGCGGGTGCTCGTCCTGAGCGAGGAAGCCCTGCCACTCGTACTCACCGGTACCCCAGGTCGGCAGCCGACGGTCCAGGCCCTGGGCCCGCACCGGCAGGTAGCCGGACGTGAAGTAGGCGGTGTTACTGCGCGACATATAACCCCAGTTGAAGGTGAAGCCGAACTTGTTGGCCGTCTCCCAGAAGGCCTCGGGGGTGGCCGCCTCGCCCTCGGTCATGGACCGCAGCGCCGCCAGGTTGAGGCCGTCGCGGCCAAACGTGGAGCGTTTGCGCGTCAGCGCCACTGGCTGCCCATTGGAGGTCGCCGTGCCTATCATCGGCCCGTGGACAGAGACCGGGTAGACCAGCGGGGTGCCGTTCAGGGTGCCGGCATTGAATATCTCAAACGGGATACACTCGCCGTTGTACATATAGTGCAGCGAATCTCGCGTCGGGGCCGCGTCGCCGGGCTCACACAGCAGCTCGACATAGACATCGCGCACATCGTGATTGGCTGACGTCAGGCTCCACGAGTAGTCCTGTGTGCGCCCGACCAGCAGGTACATCGCGAGCCCGGGCACCGCCGCGCCCTGGGCCTCAATGCCCGGTGCACTCAGGTGTATCTGCATCACAATCTCGGGATAGTAATAACCCAGCTGCGGGCCCATGACCGCCAGATTGGTGGCATTGACCGTCTCCGGGGCATTCACGATCAGGAAGTTGGATGCCAGCCGGTCGACCGGGGGGCCCGCCGCCGGGATGTACACCGGGTACTCCTCTTCCTGTGCTGCCAGCGACTGGCTCACCGCCAGCAGGGTGGGCCGCACGTCGGGAACGCGCGGATCCAGGTCGATGATAGAGCCGGCATCGATCACCGCCGAGCCAGTGACGGTGCCGCCGGTCATCGGGCCGTAGTCAAAGCGGGTCGCAATGGTGGTCGGGGCCTCCGGGTCATCGAACAGCATGGCATCCTCCCACGCCAGTTGCCCGACACCTTCACCCAGCCCGCCGATCAACGTCGACAGGAAATTCGCATTCTGCGCCTCGCTGCCGCCACCGGCGCCAAAAATGGAGCCGATAAACGCGGTGGTTGCGATCACATCGTTGACTGTCACCGGGTTCGGGTTGGGGCCTTTGGACTCGATCTGGGCGTTGTAGCCATCGGCGTAGGCCTGCGCATCGGCGACGATCTGCCGGCCTTCATCACCGAACTCTGCAATCAGCAGCGCGATCTGGTCTGTCACCAACTGCTCGGTGGCAGCACTGGGGATGAACTCCTGCCCACTGGTGACCAGCCCGAACGCGTTGATACCGGGCACATCGGCGACAGCGACGCGAGCCGGGCCACGCCCCAGCTGCACCAGGAAACTGCGGTCGCGTGCGGTGACCCAGCCGGCGCCGAATGACAGGTCATCGCGCGTCTGGCCGGTGATATGGGCGACACCGAATTCGTCGTAGAGAATCCTGGTGCCGGGACGCCCGGTGGCCTCCTCCGTGGTCTCTCCAACCGGGTTGAAGTCCTCGCGAAGAAACAACCGCTCGATATCGGCATCGGTGACATTGCCCCGCAGTGGCGTCAGGGCATCGTACAGCGGCAACTGGTCACGGGAGTTGGCCGTAGCGGGGATACCGCCGAAGTTCCCGGGCGGCAGGATGTAGTAGGCGCGGTCCTGCAGTGCCGGCGGCTGCACCGGAGGCGGGGCCGGAGGCTCCACGACGGCGACACCGTCATTGTTGTTCGAGCTGTCTGAGCAGCCTGTCAGCGACAGGGCGATGGCGAGGCCGGGGGCCAGCAACAAACGGGCGGCAGTCTTCTCAAAGAGAACAGTGGGTCGGGGCATGACGGGCTCCTTTGCGTGGGCACAGCATTGTTATGTCAGTTTTTATTCGCGGTAACTGGCGCCACCCTACGACAAACGCCACCAAAAAACTATATCCGCTCGATCAGCACCGAGCGGAATGGCCGCATACGACCAAAAAATTATACGACGGTATGCCGCCGGCAAAGTTCCCTACTCCGGTTGCGGATCCGGATCGAGGATATCCTGTGTACGCAGCTCAAAGTCGCTGGCATCGTGTCGCTCCAGCAACTGGCGGGACTTGTCGCCAAACGGCCGGTTCACCATCGCTCCACGTTTCACTGCCGGCCGCTGTCCAATCTCCTCAACCCAGCGGATCAGGTTGGTGTAGGTATGCACCTGCAGGAACTCGGCCGCATCGTAGACGAGATTGCGCACCACACCACCGTACCAGGGGTATATGGCCATATCCGCGATAGTGTAGTCATCGCCGCAGATGTACTGGCGCTCTGCCAGGTTCTTATCCAGCAGGTCCAGCTGCCGTTTGGCCTCCATCGCATAGCGGTCTATCGCATACTTGATTTTGACGGGGGCGTAGGCATAAAAATGACCAAATCCGCCACCCAGCAGGGGCGTGGCACCCATTTGCCAGAACAGCCACGACAGGCACTCCGCGCGAGCGGAGGGATCACCGGGGATGAACTCGCCGAACTTGTCCGCGAGGTAGAGCAGGATGGCGCCGGACTCGAAAACGCGTGTCGGCTCGGGCGTGCTGTGGTCCATCAGCGCCGGAATCTTGGAATTCGGGTTCACGCTGACAAAGCCGCTGCCAAACTGGGAACCGTCGCCGATATTAACCAGCCAGGCGTCATACTCGGCGCCCTCATGCCCCTTGGCCAGCAACTCTTCCAGCAGTATGGTGACTTTCACGCCATTCGGCGTGCCCAGTGAGTACAGTTGCAGCGGGTGTTTGCCCACCTTCAACGGCGCCTCGTGCTGGACACCGGCAGTTGGCCGGTTGATGTTGGCAAACGCCTGCCCGCTGTCCGGGTCCCATTCCCAGACTTTTGGCGGTACATAGGGTGTGGTTTCAGCCATAACAGGTCACTCCGAATTCAGGTTGTAGGTGGTATCGATGGGCGATGCAGTCGTGCCAGCCGGGAACTATACAGGGAATACGGCCGAATTCCCTCACCGCCTGAGCTCGGCCATGCGATCACCGGAGAAGGAGCCCGCGTACAGCTTTCCCTGGTACTCGATCGCCACAGTGGCCGGCCCGAAGGGCCCGCCCCTTTCAGCGCGAAAGATCGACTCTGTCACCCCGGTCTCAGTGTCTACCGCAATCAATTCATAGCCGGCGCCACAGCTGCCCTGCGTCAAGCCGAAACAGGGGAACATGGTCAGCGGCGACAGATGGGATGCGAGCAACAGGCGACCATCGCCCAGCCACGCGGAATTGTCGATATTCGGCACCTGGACCGTTTGCAGCAGCTGCTCTGTCGCCACATCGTACTGGCGCAGCTCCTGTTCCAGATAGTTGTTGACCCAGATGCTTTTGCCGTCCGGCGCGACCTCTATGCCATTGGGCATTCTCGCGACCGTATTGGCCATCACGTGTATCCCCGCACCGGGGCTCCAGCGCCAGACATGCCCTTTATTCAGGCCCAGCATTGAGCCCAGTTGCGCCAGCAGTTCATGTTGTCGCTGGTACATATGCGTGACGGCGAAACCGCCATCGGGCAGCGCCACCACATCGTTCAGCACTGCATCGCCGGGGAAGGTGACGCAACCGCGCCACGCCAGCGAAGGCGGCGCAGTGTTGTCAGGCGCGGCCAGCACGTCATAAAACAGCACCTGCTCCACAGCGCTGTGATTCACCACCAGCAACTGCTGTGTGTCGCCCCGGGGCGACAGATAGATGCCGTGCGGTGACAACAGGTCCGGGACAGCGCAGCCAGCCTCTCCCCAGTTGTCGGCGGTGCTGGCCCCCACCATGATATTGTCACTGTCGACCAGACGCGTGAACCCGTTTCCGGTGAATGGCTGGAACCAGGACAGCGCTCCCGGCAATTTTCCGCCGTCACCGTACTCCGCCACCAGTATGCCGCCGGCATCAGGCAGTGCCGCCAGGTCTTCCGGCATCTGTACACCGCAAATCGGTATCTCATCGCCCTCGGGCTCGCAGCTCAATTCGATGTCGCCACAGGCGACCGTGGACAGGACAGCTGCGAGGACAGCCAGGCGCCAACTTGAATGAATCATGCACAGAACTCCGGGACGTCGTTATTTGAGCGCTAGTATAGCCCCTGACAGCGAGCGCAGGGCAAGCCGGCGGACTGCCGCCCTTCAGGGCGCCCGCGCGGCACCGGCCGACACCGCCAGCGCGGGGATACGCTCCCGGCTGACAGGCAGCGGGTTTTCGAGCCACAGCACACCATCGCCCGCGGTGAATATGCCCTCACCCTCCTCCGTCGTCAGCACATCGAGGTCGCCGTCGGCATCCATATCAACAAGGCGCAGATTGTCGTACTTCATATGGTCGGCGTAGGGTGTGAGATTGGTCAGGTTCCAGCTCAGCCCGCGGGCAATGTCCGTGCGCGGACTCATCATGAACACACCGTGTCCGTCGCCGCTGCCGGTGAACACGATATCGATGAGGTCGTCACCGTCCACGTAGCCGCAGCTCACCCCCTTGAGGACGAACTTGCGACTGTGACTGTCTCCACTGCGCAAACTGCTGGAGGTGATCGGGTACTCTTCCCACGCGCGACCGCTGGCGTCGAGTCGCTTCAACCATTTTGCCACCATGCCCGAATCATGGGAGGTCGCGACGATAATATCCTCCATACCATCGATGACGTGATCGCAAAAGGTGAATTCACTGCCGGTTCTGGTGATGACAACCTGCTCCCATTGCGCCTGCGCGGGAACTGCATCGAGAACCTCGTGCCCGGGATTCCTGAACCAGGCGACACCGTTGCGACCGGACACCACAATATCCGGCAGTGTGTCACCGTCCATGTCCTTGATGACCAGGGTCACCGTCTTGTAGTCGACCGGCCCTATGTAGAAACGCTGCCACTGCTGCACATTGCCAGGGTGCGCACCCACAGGCGCCTTGAACCAGTAGATCCCGGCGGCGGCACTGCCCATGGCCTTGCTGCCGGCGACAATATCGGCGCCCGCCACACCGTCAATCTGGGCGACCCTGGCCTTCATATACCCGGTCAGCTCGGAGGGCACCAGATTGACTGCCCGCCAATCTGCCGGCGCCCTGATGTCGGCGCCCTGCAGCCAGTGGATGCCCAGGCTGCGGGTGTCGCCCTCGATACTCGAAATCACGGCGTCATCGAAGCCGTCCAGGTCGAGATCCGCGAACGCGGCATCCTCGATACCCTCGATAGTGACACCGCCACTGATATCCACGGCGGCCCAGGCGGCGGTGTCCCGCACGGCCCCGGGGCCGGGGTTGAGGTACAGCACCAGATCGCCGGACTGCTCCCAGCCGGACACGACATCCATCAAGCCGTCCCGGTTGATATCTCCCGTATGGACCCCGTCTGCGCCATTGCCACTGGCATCGATCGTCCACATCTGCCAGTAGATATTGGGTGCGTAGCCGGGTGTGGCCCATGTCAGGCAAACGACAGTGGCCAGGATGATCAAACAGGACTGGGGGGGCACGGTTACTCCGCTGGCAGTGTGATGGGCAGCCTCGACAGAGCGAGAAAAAGCGGTTGTGAATAGACGCTGGCCTTGCAGGAAAGGCTACAGAATGCCTGCAATTGCGACGGGGGTAAGCGATGGATGCCGTCGATTGTAACACGGCGGGGGAGCCGGCAGGGGAATTGCGGCCTGGACGGGAGAATTACCCGAATACAACCAGCGCAACGGCGACGGCCCCGGCCAGCGGCAGCAGGCGGCTGATGGCGCGTGCGCCGGTGAGCAGCTGGCTCACCAGGTAGGCTATTGCGGAGGCCAGCAACAGGTAGCAGGCGACTTCACGATACGCAGTGAACAGCAGCAACACACCGATGACCTGGCTCGCGCCCAGCAGGTAGTCCAGCGCAGTGCCGCTGCGGATAGCCCTGAATGCCATCAACGCAAACAGCGCTGCGGCCAGCACCGTCATCACCGGGACTTCAAGCATTGCCGCAGTCACCCCCGCACAGGGGCGGCAGGCCGGCACCGACAACAGCCGTCATGGGACACACGGGTCATGGCCGGCCATGACCTCCGCCACGATATCCGCCAATACCGCGAAATCATCGAACACCCAGTCGTGGTACATCTCGCTGACCGGGGTCTTGCGGTAGCCGTTGGCGTAAAGGGCAAACGGGATACCTGCCCGGCGCGCCGTCTCCGCATCGATCTCGCTGTCGCCCACATACAGCGTGGGGCCGCCGCCCAGCAACTCAACTGTCTGCAACAGCATGGCGGGCTCCGGCTTGTGGCTGTCGATCATGCCGCCGGCCATCACCGCGTCAAACAGGGATTCCAGCGCCATGTGCCGGATCACCGCGCGGGCCGGTCGCTCCGGTTTATTGGTGCACAGCCCCAGCCGGTGGCCCGCCGCTTTCAGCTCCGACAGCGCTGCCAGGACACCGGGGTAGAATACGGCCTTGTCCACCGCGAACTCGTACTGCGCCAGGAATTTCTCCAGCAGCGCGGCGTGGCTGTGCTGCGCCTCGTCGATGCCGCGCGCCGCCATCATACGGCGCACAAACACCGCCGCGCCCTCGCCGATGAAACTGCGTGTCTCCGCCAGCGTCAGCGCCGGTTTGTTGACCGCGGCCAGGATGACCGAGGCCACGGACTGGATGTCCGGGGCACTGTCGATCAGCGTGCCGTCCAGGTCAAATACGATGTTCATAGTACGTCCCACTGCCTACCCCACGTCCTGCCCCACGTCGCCGCCCGGGCCACTGCCATCCCGCTGCCGAACCAGTCCGCTGCAGGCCTGGCCCGCGCGGTCGCCTAGCGCTTTTGCAGCCCTTTCTGCTGCATGCGCCACAGCAGCAACTCGATCTTGTCCTGGCCGAAAAAGGGCTCTCCGTCGAACACCATCGTCGGCACACCCCAGTGATGCTGTTCCAGTGCGCGGTCATTGGCGAGCAGTTGCCGCGGCCAGCTGTCGGCATTGTCGCGCACCCATTGGTGCAGGTCCGCCAGTTCGAGTCCGGCGCGAGCGGCCGCGCGTTGCAGGTGATCGCCCTGGTCCCAGCCATCGATCTCGCCGCTCCAGACCACGGCGGAGACCTCCCGCGCAAACTCGATGCCGCGACCCAGTGCCGACGCCGCGAGTCCCAGCGGCGTCAGTTTGTGGACCAGGTGACCGGGGTCATCGGCCGGCAGTTCGACATTGATGGGGTCTGGCCGCGGCATACCGATAGGCAGCCCCCGGTACTCCGAATAACGCAGCAGGTCTGTCAGGAAATAGGGCCGCCATTTGTCATGTGCCTTATCGAAAAACTCGTGGTAGCGGATGTAGATCGGGTTCACCGTCACCAGGTTCACCTGCAGCGCATACTCCCGCTGCAGGTCGTACATCAGTGATGCGCCGAAATAGGACCAGGGGCTGCGAAAGGAAAAATACAGCTCGACTTCCAGTTCCTGCATACGTGGGTTACTCCCTCAGTTGCTGCCACAGCATCCCGGCGGCTGTTTCGCAGATCGAACTTGCGGACGCGGCGTCCGTGTAGATGCCGTCAACCAGCAGGCGGCTGATGCCGTGCAACATCCCCCAGGCGACTTGCGTGAAGCGCAGCGGATCGAGCGTCTGCGAGATCAGGCCGCGCGCCTGCAGGGCCTGCAGGCGCTCAACTTCCGCTCGCAGCGTGCTGCGCGCCGAGGACAGCAGCGACGACGCAAGACTGTCCGAGCGCCACAGCTGACTGCCGTACATCAGGTCGTAATACTCGCTGTTGTTCACCGCGAAATCCACATAGGCGTTCACATATTCGCGCATCACCCGCTCCCCGCCCTTGCCGCGCCCCTGTTCCAGCACCGCCTGCATGGTGTGGTTGAAGCGGATGAACCCCTCCTCCGCGACAGCGCTCAGCAGGCTCTGCTTGTCCTTGAAGTGGTGGTAGGGCGCCGTGCGGGACACGCCCACATTGGCCGCCAGCCGCCGCAGCGAGAGGGCACTCTCACCCTCATCGCGCAGGATTCGCGCCGTTTCATCCAGCAGTACCGCCTTCAGGTCGCCGTGGTGATAGGTGGTTTTGTTGCTGACTCGGGTGGTTGCCATGGACGTTGTTGCCTGCGATATCTTGACAGTGTCAAATTCCCTGCGTATCGTACCACGCAGATCTTGACACCGTCCAGTTTAAGGGAGAGAACCATGCGCGCAAAGATACCCCGTGACAACGAAAACGACTACAGCCGTGAAATCATTGCCCGGCGCCAGCAGTTCCTGGAGGAAAAGTCCGGCACCTGCCTCCAGCACACCAAGGCGTTCTCGTTTGATCCCGACACCCTGTCCGGCAACTGCGAGCACCTGTTCGGCGTGGCCCAGGTCCCCATCGGTGTGGCTGGCCCACTGCTGGTCAATGGCGAACACGCCAAGGGCGAGTTCTACGTGCCCATGGCCACCGTTGAAGGCACCCTGGTGGCCAGCTACAACCGCGGCATGCGTGTGATCCGCGAAAGCGGTGGCATCATGACCACGGTGATGGGCGAGTCCATGCAGCGCGCTCCCGCCTTCATTTTCCGCAACGCCCGCGAGGCCCGCGATTTCGGCCGCTGGCTCACTGCCAACTTCGACGCCATCAAGGCGCAGGCGGAGTCGACCACCTCCGTGGGCAAGCTGCTGGAGATCGAGCAGTACATCGTGCACGGTATCGTCTACACCCGGTTTGATTACAGCACCGGCGATGCCGCCGGGCAGAATATGACCGGCAAGGCAACCTATGTCGCCTGCGAGTGGATCAGGGCACAGTATCCCGATATGCGGACTTATATGCTGTCCGGTGGCATGGACACCGAGAAGCGCACGTCCTATGTCAACTCGCTGAAAGGTCGCGGTCGCCGTGTCACTGCCGAGCTGACCATCCCCCGCCAGGTGTTGCAGGACGTGCTGCGCATCACGCCGGAGCAGATGCATTTCGGCTTCGGCGTCGCCAACCTGAGCGCCTACCTTGTGGGCGCCTCCAACAACGCCGCGCACCCGGCCAACGGCCTCGCCGCCCTGTTCATGGCGACCGGCCAGGACATGGCCAATATCGGTGAGGCCAACCAGTGCTCGGTGTACCACTACATCACCAAAAGCGGCGACCTGTACTACTCCATTACCTTCCCGGCACTGATCATGGCCACCTACGGCGGCGGCACCAATCTCGCCACGCAGCGCGAATGCCTGGAACTGATGGGCTGCTACGGGCAGGGCAAGGCCTACAAGCTGCTGGAAATCGCCGCCGCGCTGGTGGTCGCAGGTGAACTGTCTCTGGGCGCCTCGCAGAAACGCGACCCGGACACCGGCAGGAACGAGTGGGTTGACGCCCACGAGAAGCTGGGACGCAACCGCTAGCCGCAGCACAAGCCCGTCCGCGTGACCAGGGGGTGGGTGCGGGCAAGGCGACAGGCCCTCACCGCGGGCTGCGAGTGCCGGGTGCGGTTCGCTCAGGCGTTGCGGATGGTGACGCCACCGTCGACCAGCAGTGTAGCGCCGGTGATAAAGCTGGCGGCAGGCAGCACCAGGCTGAGTGTTGCGTGGGCGACCTCTTCCGGCTCTGCATAGCGCCTGAGCGCGGTGCGCCGGTTGGCGAAGGTCTGCTTGGCCTCCTCGGGAATAGCGTCGGTGATACCGGTGCGCACCGGCCCCGGACAGACACAGTTCACCGTGATGCCCTCTTTGCCGAGATCCACCGCCATCGCGCGGGTCAGCCCCAGCGACGCGTGTTTGGCCACGACATAGGCGCTGTTGTAGCGCGTCGCACCGTGCGCTTCCGTCGACGCCACATTCACGATCCTGGGATGCGGCGACTTGCGCAGAAACGGCAGCGCGGCGCGAATGGCCCAGGCCTGGGCCGTCGCCATCACCGCCAGCGAGGTATCCCAGGCGTCGGGGTACTCCGCGGCGTCCACTTCGCCCAGCAGCGCGAAACCGGCATTGTTGACCAGTATATCGATAGCGCCGAAATGTGCGCCCACACGCGCAATCGCCGCTGTCACCGCGTCGCGGTCGGACAGATCGACCGTCAGCGCCAACACCTCGGCGCCGACACCCCTGACCTCCGCCGCCACCGCCTGCAGTGCCGCCTCATTGATATCGAGAATCGCCACGCGGGCGCCCTCATCCGCAAACAGGTGGGCGGTGGCGCGGCCCATGCCGCTGGCTGCACCCGTAATGATGGCGACACTGCCGCGGATGGAGCGGCTCAGTTTACTCAGCCGGGCCATCAGGCGACCCGCCGCGGCTGCGCCTGGGCCTGCGGCCCGCGCACCAGCCTGCCGGGCATGGCGCCGGTATCGCGGCCGTCCTCGCGGATGATTTCGCCACTGCAGATCGTCACCTTGTAACCGTCCACGCGCTGTACCAGTCGCCGCGCCTGTGCAGGCAGGTCGTAGACCATCTCCGGCGGGTGCAGTGTCAGCCGGTCGTAGTCGATCACATTGACATCGGCCTTCATGCCGGGCGCGATCAGGCCGCGATCACACAGCCCGTAAAAACTGGCCGTGCGCTGGGTCTGGTTGTGGACCAGCTGTTCGATCGGTATTCGTGGGCCGCGGCTGCGATCACGCGCCCAGTGCGTCAGCAGGTAGCTGGGCATACTGGCATCACAGATCAGGCCGCAGTGCGCACCGCCGTCGGACAGCCCGAACACCGCGTGCGGATGCAGCATCATCTCCCGCAGCGCCTCGAAATCACCATCGGAATAGCCCAGCAACGGCATGTAGATAATGCCTCTGCCGCCGTTCTCCAGCATGGTGTCGTAGGCGAATTCGGCCTCGCTGCAACCTCTGGCCCTGGCCTGGGCGCGAATGGTCTTGTCCGGGCCCGGTTCATAGTCGATGGGATCGCCCAGCGGGAACATATTGTCCCAGGCGGTCAACGACGAGGTGAACACTTCCGGCAGCCCGGTGAGATCCGGCGGGTTGTCGATAATCTCCCTGCGCAAGGCCGGGTCCCTGAGCGCGGCGACCCGCTCCGTCAGCGGCAACTGGGCGACGCTCTGGTAGGCCCCATGCAGGATAAAGGGATGGCCGGAGCTCTCCAGGCTGAACAGCACGCCCGCCGGGCGCTGCGCCACCTGCGGCGTCAGCGTGCCGCCCGCGGCCCTGTCCGCGTCCACGGCCGCGAGTAAACGCTGCCACTGGGTTGGGTCACCGTTGTTCTGCAAACAGGCAAACGTGACCGGGCGACCGGTCTCGCGGCCGACCTGGCGCATCCACTCAAGCTCGTCCTCCTCCGGCGCCAGGTCGCTGGCCACCTCGAACACACCGTGACCGACCTCACCCAGCACACGGCCGATGCCGATAACCTCCTCCCGGTCTGCCGTGGTGCCGGGCGCCAGTTCACCGTCCTTGGCGCGGTGCAGGATGGTGCGGGAGGTTGAAAAGCCCAGCGCACCGGCCTGCATCCCCTCCCTGACGATAGCGGCCATTGCCGCGACCTCCCCAGCGCTGGCTTTTTCGTTTTGCGCGCCGCGATCACCCATCACATAGGTGCGCACCGCCCCGTGTGGGACCTGGGCACCGAAGTCGATCGCATGTGGCAGCTTTTCGATGGCATCGAGGTACTGCGGGAAAGTTTCCCAGCCCCACTGTATCCCCTCCGCCAGCGCGGCACCGGGAATGTCCTCCACGCCTTCCATCAGCTGGATCAGGTACTCTTCCTTACCCGGTACCACCGGCGCGAAACCGACCCCGCAATTTCCCATCACCACCGTGGTCACGCCATTCCAGCTGGAGGGTGTCAGCATAGGGTCCCAGGAGACCTGCCCGTCGTAGTGTGTGTGGATATCCACCCAGCCCGGGGTGACCAACAGGCCTGTGGCATCGATCTCCCTGTCACCGGTGCCTTCTATACCCGGCCCTACAGCAACAATCAGGCCATCCTTGATCGCCACGTCGCTGACCCGCGCCGCTGCACCACTGCCGTCGATCAGTGAACCGTTCCGTATCACGATGTCATACATGGTCTTGCCTCCTTATTCTTTTTTTCTGCCGGTCGCCTGCCCGACATTCACCACAGCCAGCATCATACGTCCAAACGCGCGCAAATGAAGCCGCTTTTTTCCTGTCCATTACTCTCACGCGCACTGCACTGAGTGACGACACGGCATGCTGTTACCCTGAATGCCCTCAGTGTCGAGAATGTTGCGAAGGATATCGGGTGTGATGGGCCGCTATACGATGAAGCGGGTGTGACCGGGCAGGGTCAGCGCGGGCTGTGAGACTAGCCCTCTGAAGCGGGGGTCGCTTCCTGTAGATCCCTGATGGCCTGCTCTATCACCTGGGTGTCCATTGTTGTCTGCTTGGATTCCAGGATGTATTCGAGTTCGCGGCGGGCCTGGTAGGGCTGGCCGATCAGGGCGAGTGTGCCCGCCAGGTGATAGCGGATCAGCGGGTCGCCGGGGGCGCGTTCGATGGCTTTCTCCAACAGCGACAAGCCCTGGTGCGGGCTCTCTCCCTGCGCCAGTATCCAGCCGTAGGTATCCAGCACATTGGGATTGTCGGGCAGCAATTCCAGCGCCCGCTTGGCGTGCTCCTGCGCCCGGGAATCCGCAGTCTGGCTGTACAGCCAGGCCAGGTTATTGTGCAGGATGGCGTTGTCCGGCTGGTACTTCAGCGCCTGGATATACTCTCGCTCCGCCAGTTGCAGGTCACCGGCCTGCATCATGGAGGTCGCCAGCATAATCCTGATCGGCACATCGTCTGTGTGTGTGCTCAGCCAATTGCGCAGCAGGATATCGGCCTTGGGGGCGTTACCCTGGGAGCGATGTGCCGCCTGCAGTTTTACCATCGGGCCGCGTGCGGCACTGCGGGCCACGGCGGCTTCATACTCCGCAATGGCCGCCTGCGGCTGCTGCTGCGCCATCAGTACATCGCCGGCCAGCAGATAGCCCTGCTCGCTGTCCGGCAGGGCCTGCTGGATCTCCCGTGCAATGCCCAGCGCAGCCTCGGCATCGCCCTGCGCCAGCAGCATTTCCGCCTGCACCACCTTGATATCAACTCGACCCGGGGCCAGCTGCAGGGCCCTGTCCAGCGAGTTGCGGGCGCCCAGCGGTTCCTGCTCGCGCAGCTGCAATTTGGCCATCTCGAAATGGGCGTCGGCGGAGTCCGGGGCTTGCAGCACAAGATTCCTCAGTGTGCCGCGCGCGGCATCCACCTTGTCCGCGCGCAGTTGCGCCCGGCCCAGCACCAGCCTTGCGTCCGGGTGATAGGGTGCCAGCTCCGCCGCCTCCTGGGCGGCGAGCAGCGCGTCCTCGTCACGCCCCATGCGACCGTACATGTCCGCGAGTTCCAGCTGCAGGCTGAACGATCCGGTGTTCTCGGCGCGCGCCTGTTCCAGTAGTGCCAGTGCATCCGCCGGGTGGCCGGTATCGAGTAGAATCTGCGCCAGTGCCACCACCGACGGCAGATGTCCCGGCGCCACCAGCAATACGGAATGGAAGCGTTCGCGAGCGATTTCAACATCCCCCTGCTCCAGTGCGAGACGGGCGAGATTGTACCTGCCAAGGATATTCTCCGGGTCGACATCGACACTGCGCTGGTAGTAGGCCGCTGCGGCATCGCGGTCTGCTGCGACCTCGCTGAGTGCGGCCATGAGCACATACGGCCGTGGATCCTGCGGATACCTTTCAGCCAGCACAGTGGTCAGCGCCTGCATCTTTTCATAATCGGCCAACTGATAGTAAAGGCGGGCGAGAAGAAAGCCCGCCCGCGCGTAATCGGGATCGGCGGCAACCGCTGCCTCCAACTGCTCCAGTGCTCCGCGCGCATCACCCGTCGCCAGCAGACTGGTGGCCCACCGGGTTCGCATCAGCGCTGAATTCGGGGCCATCGCCACGGCCTGGCTGAAATAGGGATTGGCCTTCTCCTGCTCACCGGCCTGCAGGTAGGCGTTGCCCAGCATGGAGACCAACTCGATATCCCCGGGCGACTTGTCGACCGCGCGCTGCAACACTTCGATACCCCGTAGCAACTCACCCCTGCGCTGCAGCACAAAGGCCAGCAACTTGGCACCGGCCGGATCAGCCGGCAACAGCACCTGGTGCGCGTTGAGGTTTTCCAGTGCGCTCTCCAGATCGCCCTTCATCAGCATCACCCAGCCCATCAGCAACAGGCAGGAGGTGTCCTCGGGTGAACGGTTCAGGGCGATGGCCAGCGCTTCCTCGGCGGCGTCAATATTGTTGTTTCCGGTCAACTCATTCTGCGCTGACAACAACAACAGCCCGGGGTTTCGCGGGTTCTCCTCAAGCAGTACACCGAGGTCGGCGCTGGCCTGCTCAAATTTCTCCTGCACCAGCAGGGCCTGCACTATCGCCAGCCGCGCCGGCAGATCGCTGCCGACCGTCTCCAGCGCCCGCTCGAACGCCGTCTGGGCGGCGGTGGCATTGTACAGTGACATGGCGATCTCACCCTTCAGCATCCAGCCGAGGTAGTTCTGCGGATCCTGCTCCAGCCCCTCCTCTACCAGCCGCTGTGCCTCCTCCACGTTGTCGAGGCCAAAGGCTGTAATCGCCAGGCCGATGCGGGCATCGGGGTTGTCGGGGGTGATGCGCAGCGCCTCTTCAAATGCCTCGCGCGCCTCGTCGAACCGGCCGAGGCCAAGTCGTGCGCGGCCGCGCAGTATCAGCACCGAAGAATCATTGGCGGTGGGCGCCATGAACGCGAGCCGGGCCAGTGCCTTGTCGTACTGGCGGTCCATCAGCAGCGCACTGATCCAGCGATCATTGAACTCGCGGCCGCTGACACCCAGTTCCTGCACACGCTTCAACTGGCCCAGTGCGTCGGCGCCGTTGCGCTGCTGCAAATGCAGTTCCGACAGCAACCAACGCGCATCGATATTGTTGGGATCCTGCAGCAGTGTCGCCTGCAATTCGACAACGGCCGACTCCAGGTCACCCTGCTCCTTGAACGCCAGGGCCTGGTCGATGTGCTCCGTCGCGCTGGGCTCCGGCGCCAGCAGATAGACGCCGAAGGTCAACACTGACACACCCAGCGCAATCACAACTCCCAGCAATACCCGTCGCAGTCCGGCCGATGACTTTTTCTGCCGCCGTCTGCGCCTTACCCGTCGGGACCGCGTGGAGCGGGACCGTGTGTCAATTAACGTTTTTATCGTATTCACCCGTTCAGTAAATTTGCGGAAAGAATATACCATTTGGCACCACTACCGATCTCATACATTGCAGTCAGGCGGTACATCGGGGCGTTACTGGCTGTGATCAAAACCAAAACGGGCGGCAGTCAGCTGACTGAACGATGTGAACTCGGTGGGCCTGAGAATCCAGAAAATCTCTTTGGCATCGATCGGGGGGATTTCATGTCCACTCACAGGCAACAGCTCGCCCGTGCCGGCAACAAGGGGATATCGGGCGCCGCCCACCGCACCGGCCTCTGTCGCTGCAGAAACCGTTTCGATGCTGTCGTCGCCATCATCGTAGTGGGAGAAATCTTCACCGCTGCCCGGCGTCACCGGCCCGGCCGCCACCAGCGCCGCGGCCGGGGACCCGGCATCAGCGAGCGCGTCGGGGGATGTGGAGTCGGGCGGCGGCGCTAACGACCACAGCAGCAGATTGCCGCGCAGGTTGCTCGCGCTCGCCAGGTTCCGCAGCGTGATGCGCATGGCATCCCCCGGCTCCATGCCGAAATCGCGCGCGACGAAATCGAACGCCGCGCCGGTCGCTATCGCACTCCGCCCCGCACCCATGGACTCCGCCTCCACCACATAACTGGCTTGCGCGGCCATCCCGAGAAGAGATATTTCCAGCCCGAGGACACTGCCCAGTAGTGTGCGGAATTTCATTGTCGTACACCCCCTTACAGGGTTGGAGCGCATTTACTGCAATTACAAACAGATCAGAAGACCAAAACAGTCCTATAAAACATCAATATGGCGACAATGGCCAAAAGAATATCAGCGGGATTATAGACGCCCGTCGCACTATTGCACTTGACACCCCGCTACTCGATATCATCCGCATCACAGGGCCCGCTGCAGACATTTTCGGCAACGCCGGTGGCGTAGAACCGGGCCAGGCTGTCGCCGATATTGCGCAGCTCTGTGGCGCGACCGTGGGGATCCGGCGACGTATCGGCCCAGTGCGGAATATTGGTGATCGGGGGATCGGGGTTGCCGAAATCCACTTCCAGCATGGCCGAGCCGGTGTGCTCGCCACTCACCACCTCGATACCCCACACATCGCGAATCACTGGCGCGAGGTTCACCACGCCGCCAATCGTGCGCGCCATAATATGGGCACCGAGATTGGTGACCTGGTGATCCGCTTTCGAGACCTGTATCAGCACTTCATGCGAGGGGGTGCCGGGCAGCAGATTGCTACGGATGTATTTGGAATAGCCGGTCGGTTCCGCGCGATCCCACAAGCCCTGCACCAGGGCCAGGTTCAACTGCATGTCGAGGGCATTCCAGTTGTACAGCGAGTATATCTGCTGCGCGAAGGGATCGAAATTGACACTGCGATTGAGCAACAGGTTGTAGGACTGCCCCGGCACCGCCAACAGCCCACGCCGTATATCCGTTGCGATCGCCATCAGGCTTGCACCCAGTATTCCGCCCTGGCTGCCACCGAAATAATACCGCCTGGAACCGTCGATCGCGGCGCCGCCACAGTACGTATCCAGCGCCTGGTTCAGCGGCGTCGACGGCCCGCCGTCGGCAGCTACTGACAGGGTTCTCATCGCGATCAGAAAATTCAGGAAACCCTGGTGCATGCGCTCCGGCACCGCGCGGAACGTGGACAGGTCGCCACTGAGCGCGCCTACTACCGTGGCGACATCGTCGTGCGCAAAACCCTTGAAATCCAGCCCGAATGTCGCAAAGTTCTGCTCCGACGCAATCGCCTGCAAGCCCAGCACCTGCTCCTTGGCGCCCAACTGGCCATGCCCGAAAGCGACCAGCGGTGCCGCCTCCGTCTGTGCAGCCATCGGTATCAGTAGTGCGGCAGCATACGGATAGGTGCCATTCTGCTGCGGCAGTCCGTCCGCTCCGAGGTTGAACAGCCCTCCTGCCTCACCCTTGGTCATGTAGAGCGGCACATCGAAGGTCACCTCCAGCCGGCAGGCCATCGTGTCTATCAGCGCCTCGTTCTTCACTTCGATGGAATAGGAGACACCCTGGGGATACCGCGCCAGGGCATCGTCGCGGATGTGCAGCATCGCCTGCGTATTGTTCTCACGACTGCTGGTAGTGTAGTCCCAGGCCAGCTGCAGATCGGCCCGCGCGATACCCTGCTGTTGCAGGATTGCGAAGATCTCCTCGAAGTGGGCGCGGCGGGACTCGATAATCGGGTCATCCGAGGGCAGCTCATCGCGCAGTGCGAGAAAGCCGGGCGAGGGCTCGATCACATCGCCGTTTTCATCGACCACATTGCGTATCGCGACGATGTAACGCGTCGCATCCTCCGGTCGGATCGCAGGGCGCAGCATCAGCGCCTGCTCCTGGCGCAACTCATCGATATCGCGCTCAATGGTGAAGCTGGGACGGCGCTCGGACTCATCAATACGCCGCTTTGCCTGCACCACGTATTCGTCGAGATCGACCCAGTGTGGCAGGCGCTCACCGCTGTCGGCGCGGAGAATCACCGTGGGGGATTGCGGCGACAGGGAGTCCGCAATCGAATCGGGCGTCGCCAGCCCCGCGACGGTCGCACCGGGCATATGCGTCATGGCGGCAATGCCCGGCGAGAAGCCGTCCATTTCATTGAACGCCGCTACGCTGGACTGCTTGCCGGACAGCGCGGTGGGCATGATGACCTGGGGCAGCGCGAGGCGCAGACCGGTGACGGTGTCAGCGTCTTCCTCGGTCCAGTAATTGTTGGGATAGGGAAAACCGCAGTAGTCCGGCGCCAGCGGGTCGCAGTCCAGCGGCGGTGGCGGCACCACCTCTTTCGGAGGCACGACCTCCTTGACCGGGGGCGCGACAGTCGCATCGGCCTGCGCCGGATTGGAATTGCTGCCGTTGGAACAGCCCGTGGCGGCTGCCAGGGCGCAGGTAACCACTAATGCGCTTATATTCTTATTCATCGGCCAATAGTAGATGGGCGCGCCAAATCGGTCAATGCGGCGCGCCCGTCAGCGGGTCAAGGCTGTTCGAACAGCGCGACGGTGGCGGCCCACAGGTCATCCACCAGATCCCAGCCGGCCGAGTTGGTCTCTTCATAGTGCCCGGACGGCCTCTCTATCTCCGCCCCCACCATTTGGCCGTAGTAACAGACAGCCTGCACCGCCGGACCGTCAGCGCCCAGTGAGGCCAGGAATGCCGGGTCATCGAATGCTTTCTGGCAGGTGATGCCACCCACCCAGGTGGGCGACTCAATGAGCCCGCGCGCCGCCAGATCGCTGCAGCTCGCGCCCGGCAGCGCACTCAGGGACAGTGCGTGGCACTGCAGGCGGTAGTCCGAGGGCGGCACAAAATAACCCACCTCATCCATGCCCAGGCCGACTACAAAGGTGATGGATTCATCCACCAGCGAAAGGTAGTGGCCGGGAATCGTGTAGTCGGCTCCCACCGCGTGTTCGTCCGGGTCCTCGTTGTACTTCTCGGGTGGCGCAGTAGTGAAATCCTCCGGCAAACCGATCACCAATTCCGAGGATATTTCACCCGGCAGGAACAGCATCCCGACATCGCCGAAGTCCACGTGGATCACCTGCGTCTTGAGCACGTCACCACGGGCGACCTCGTAGCCCAGCAGCGGGGTCAACACCGGGTCGGTGACAGTCTCCTGCCCCGCGTTTTCACAGGTCTCATCGGTGAAAGGTTTGCCGCTGCAGGTGTATACCTGCATGGGTTTCCAGCCGAGTTCACCCTCTCCCGCCAACACGCGAAAGCCGAGGTTGGTCACGCGGCTGTAGAACTCCTGCCTGCGGATATCGATAGACTCGAAGCGCATCGGCGCGGCGCCATCGAGCAGCGCGTTGACGGCGTTCGCCAACTCGGTACCCGTGGATTCGGTTTTTGCGAACGCCTGGCACTCGTAGGGATTGCTGCGGTCGCATTCGGTCAACGGCAGAGCACCCTCCGGCACTGTCATGCCATCGCCTACCGGATGCGCCTCATCTACCACCCAGGCCGACGCGTGCAGCGGGCCTGTCAGCACCCCCAATGCGCCGTTGAAGAAGGCCACTTCACCGCCGTGGGCGGCCTTCAAGCGGGTTTCCAGCACACTCACATAATCACCGGAGAAGTACCTGTCCTCCGCCGTGCACTGACTGCCTTTCCATCCCTTGATCGCACAGGCCTCGTCGAGGCCAGCAGCCTCTGCCGGCGGCTCCCATCCCAGTGTCACCTCCGGGTGAGAATTCCACTGCACGACAATGGCGACGGACTCGCCTGTCTCCACGGAATCAAAGGCCATCACGTTCAGTCGGCTGTCATAGATGCGCGGATCGCGCTGGTCGACTGAGCCATAGTTGTGAGTACCAGAGGCCACCGATGCCGATACCGGCTCCACCACTTCAGTTGCGGCAACAGCAGCCGCGACAATCTGTTGCGCCGCCATCTCGTACCACTCGGCATTCGGGCCGAACGCCGTCTCCGGGCCATGGTGATTGTGCGAGGCGGAGACCAGCACATCGGCACCGGCCCAATCGCCCGTCAGGGCCGCCTGCACGCGGCTGACGATTTCATCGACATCGGATTTCAGGTGCATATAGGTATTGCTGGTCAGGAAGATAACGCGCTGCTCCTCCCGCGCCAGCGCGACGGCCGTCACGCGCACATCGTCGTGGACCCAGGAGCCGTCGCTGTTGCCGTTACCAACATCGACCCGGCCCTGGTCCCAGACCGGAATAAACACACCGGGATCATTCGGGTCCAGCGCCGATGCCACAGGCCAGCCCGGCACATCCTGCAGGTACTCGCGTCCACCGCTGACCGTCGGCAGCAGGCTGCGACTCGCCGCACCGGCGTACAGCGTGGGCTCGACAGCACCACCACTGTCACTGTTATTGTTATTGTTGTCATTGCCGTTGCTGCAGCCGAACAGGCACACCGCCAGCAGTGCCACGGCGGGCAGTTGCAATCGTTGAAAAATGCTCAAGGGATTTCTCCTTTTCCTTATTGGTTGTTGGTAGGCGTGAAGTGCGGGGCGCTAATCGCCCCGGCAGAACGCGGCCAGGTCACGCGCCGTATCGCGGCTGATGTCCGGGCAACACATCGGGAAAATCTCTGTGCCGTGAATGGTGCCCATCACCTGCCGACAGCGGGCCGCCACACCGTTCTTCAACAGCAGTCGGTAGAAGGCGATGCCCTCGTCGCGCAGCGGGTCGCACTCGTTGACACTGATAATGGTGGGCGGGAATCCCGCCACATCCTCGTCGCCGGCAAAACCCGGCCAGGCCAATGGATTGCGCTGCTGAAACTCCTCGATACCGTAGGCCATGGCACCATTGTTATTGTGCAGGTCCAGCAGCAGCCCGTTGTTCTCAGTGGATGACGGATACTGTGGCTGTGGCCAGCTGCCGGCGATGTAGGGGCACAGCGCATACAGGCCCTGGATAAGGTGCAGGGCACCCTCGCGCTGCAGGCGCATGCCGGTTGCCAGGGTGAGGTTGCCGCCGCCGCTCTCGCCGGCCACAATGATACGGGAGGCATCGATACCCAGCGCCTGCGCCTGGCCCGCCAGCCATTTCAGACCGGAGACACAGTCGTTGAGTCCCGCCGGATAGGGGGCCACCTCGGGTGCGGACGAGGGTGTCAACGCGTTGCGAAAATCCACCATCGCCACCGCGACACCGCAAGCAGCGATGATCTTGCCCCAGGCCCGGTAATTACCATCGTAGCAGGACATCGCCTGCATACCGCCGCCATGGATATAGTACACACAGGGCAGCGGCCCCTCGGACTGCGGGCGGATAAACTGCACCTGCACGGTGTTGCCGTCGGGCTCGGAAGCGAACGTCAGCGTACTGGTTTCAAGGCCCGCTGACGGCGCTATCTCCTCGGTGTCACACAGTTCCATAAACCCTTTCAGCGCCTCCGCCATCTCTCGCGACTTCGGCGAGTTGGCTTTCTCCAGCATCTCCTCACGGCTGGCGACATCGGCAGCCGCAGGCATCGACAAGCCGCCCATCAGCGCCTTGATCCTCGGGTCGATGCGGGGGTCATCATTCATAGTGCGTGTAGTCATTGTGTCATCCTGTGGTGGGTTAAAAGTCAGGTCCGCGCTGCAAAATATACCGGCAGGCCATCGCGCGGCTTGGAAATCGGTGACTGCTGCACCGGCATCTCATAGCCCGCGGGCAGCGACCAGGTGTAACGACGCAGCATTTCAAACATCACCAGCTTAATCTGCATGATGGCAAAATGCAGGCCTATACACATGTGCGCCCCTCCACTGAACGGCACCCAGCAGTAGGGGTGCCGCTTGTGCTCAGCGCGCTCGTCACTGAATCGCTCGGGGTCGAAGCGGGTCGGTTCCGTCCAGTACTCCGGCATGTAGTGCGTGTGGATAGGGTAGGTGATCACGAATGCGCCCGCCGGCACTGTGACGCCCTCAAACTCGAAGGGCGCCAAACTGTATTTGGGCAGCGTCGACAGCGGCGGGTAGAGGCGCAGTGCCTCTTTCATCAGCCATTCCGTCTGTGGCATGCGCTCGAGATCCTCATAGCGCAAATGCTCTACGCCCAGCCCCTGTACCTCATCATAGAGCGTCTGCTGCCACTGCGGATAGCGCGCCAGCGCGTAAGTCATACTGGTCAGGGTGCTGGTAGTGGTGTCGTGTGCCGCCATCATGAGGAAATTCATATGGTCGATCACTTCCTGGTCGGTGTACTGTTTGCCGCCTTCATCGGTGGCATTGCACAGCAGGGAAAACATGTCGCTGCCGGGGCTCTCGCGTTTGGCCTGCAACTGCCCCTTGAAGTAGCGACACATGTACTCGCGCGCGCGAATCCCCCGCCACAGCAGGGTGCCGGGTATCGCCAGCGGAATCTTCGGCATCGAGGCGGCCACGGTGGTTTCGAACGCGCGGTTCAAGCGCGAGGCCTCATCGCCGAGATCCATACCGAGGAAAATGGTCGCCGCAAGGTCCAGCGTCATTTGCTTGAACATGGGAAATACCAGCAACGGCCGCCCGGGCACGACCGGCCAATCCGCCACCGCGCGCTGCACCTGCGGTTCCATCGACAGCAGGTAGCTCTGCATAGCGGCGCTCTTGAAGCCGGCCTGCATCAGCCGCCTGTGATACCGGTGGTCATCACCATCGCGCAGCATCAGGCCGTTGGGAAAAATCCGACCAATGATCAGGTCCCACGCCTGCTTGTTGGAAAACACCTGCCCTGCGTTGACCAGCGCGAGACGGTGCGCATCGGCGCCGAACAGGTGCACCACCGTCCTGCCCGCGAGTTTCTGCATCACCGCGTTGCCGTAGCGCGCGCGCAGCTCCTGCGCGTGCTCCAGTGGAAAACTGTAGCTCTTGCGGACGAGGCGCAGGGTCTCGAAAAATCCCGCGTCAATGGCTTGCAGTGGTTCGGTAGTGCCGCAGCGCAGCGTGGTATCGGTCATTGCCGTCCTCTTTTTATATTGTGCAGGACTACTGGCGTGTCGATCTGTCCTCGCAACAGGTGACCATACTACCCCCCAGCCCGTCGGTTCGGAACCATCTACACGCATTTTGCACGCGGGCGACACCACCGGAGCAAGACTGGCAGGCAGGCCGCGACTCCGGTGGCGCGGGCTCAGGCAGGGGATGCAGCCGGCGGCGCCGGCACATGCCTTGTCAGGCCGGGCAACGCCAGTGTGAACAGCGCCAGCGCCGCCAACAGCGGCGCCCAGGGCGCGACGCGCGTGGTCAGCAGTGCGCCCAGTAGCGCGCCCGCAACAAACACCGCTATCGAGGCGGAACGCCGCCGCCAGCGCTCATTTTCGCCACCGGCCAGTGTCGAATCGGCGACCAGGGCCGTCAGTGTGAGCGTCATGACATTGGTGGCCAGGTCCGGCACACCGTGCCTGCGGATCAGTGCATTCTGCATCCCCATGGCAAACGCCAGGGTGCAGATCAGCGTAAACCTGGCCAGTTCTGATGCCTCCAGCGGCAACATCAGGCTGAATACGACCGCGAGGTTGAGAAAACCCCACTCGATGAAAAAGCCGAGCCGTGTGTGCCCGAGGCGGCCGCGCACGATCCGGCCGGCGATCACCGCACCGAACACAAAGGCCGCCACAGCCATGGCATTCGCCGCATAGGCTTCCGGAGGGTGGCCGGTGCCGGCATAAAACGCGATCAGCAGCAGGTTCCCCGTCATCATCTCGGCAAAGACCTCCCCGAGTGACAGGAAACACACGGCATCGACCAGTCCACACACACCGGAGATCATGTAAAGGCTGCGGATATGCGTCAGGAACGGCGGCAGCCGTAAGCGGCGCGCGGCATCCGGTGCTGGCGGCGATGCGGGTCTATCGGAAGGCATGTCTGCGTGGCCTGCGAATGATTATCCGCGCAGTATTCAGTGCAGTGCCGGATGCGTCAACTCGCAGCACTCAGTGCACCTGCGGCCGCAGGTTCTCCCTGGCGCCCTCCAGCAGTGCCGCCCCCAGCACCATCAGGCCACCGCACAGTTCAAACGCGGTCAGGCCGCCCGTCAGTATCAATGCGGTCGACGCAACCGCCACCACCAGTTCGACAACAATGATCACCGCGGAACGACCGGCATCCATCTGCGTCACCCCCCACTGTGTCCCGGTGGTGATCAGGGTCAACCACAGGGCCCCGTACGCCACCGCCCCCAAAATCGCAGTCCCGCCGGGCAGCGCGCCACTCGCGGTGAACACGCCCATGGACAGGCCGATCAACACCGAACAACCGATGAACATCGCCGACACCTTGCTCATGACCGGTATCTCACGGGTAAACCGGAACAGGATATTGGTGGCGGCCAGCCCCATACCTGAGCCGATCGCCAGCAGATCGATGGCGGTGATCCCGGCCCAGGCAGTGTGCGCGACATCGAGAATGACGAATGCACCCGACAGGCTCAGCAGCACCGCGAACACGCGGATGGCATCGACTCTCTCATGCAGGAACAGCCGGCCGCCGATGACACTCCATACCGGCAACAGGTAGAAAAGAATCATCACCCTGATGACATCACCATGGTAGATCGCGCTCTGGAAAGCTGCATTGGCAAACCCACCGGTAGCGGCGATCATCACCATCAGCGCCACTTTTCCCCGCCACAGCCTGCGCTGCGCGACAAGCCACGGCAGGGTCAGCAGCGCACCTGAAACGAAGGCGATAAAGACCAGATGCATACCGTCCAGCCCCAGGTTGCCCAGCGCCTTTATCGGCATCCAGGTCAGGCCCCAGCCGGCAGAGCTCAGGAACAACACCAAAACAGCAAATCGGGTATTCATTGGCAGATCGTCGTCAAAGGGCGGAAAAACAGGGGCGGGAAACGGACAAACGCATACTCCAGACCTGGAAACGGGATGATACTGGAATGCCTCGCGATTGCACCATTGCGGAGAGGAAAGACCCATTCTGGTGCGCAAAAACCTTGCGCTCGACAGCAAACCGCGCGCATTGCGCCAGATCACTGGCCTCAAGTCGCGTCGAAACTGGCACGAATATTGAAGCATGATGCAGGAACCCGAAACACTGAAACGTAGGCAAGCAGTTCCGCACCGAGGCTCGCGCGCATTCGCCCCTCAGACGCCCAGCCAGAGGACCCGGAACCCCGACAACACTTGTGAGAGGTGAATCCATGATCCAATTCCATCGTATTCTCAGAAACACCCTGTGCGCGCTGGCACTGGGCCTGGTCGCAGTGACCGGCCACACCGCTGAGCCCCTGAAGATCGGCTACTCCGACTGGCCCGGCTGGGTGGCGTGGGAGATCGCCATCGAGAAGGACTGGTTTGCCGAGGAAGGCGTCGATGTCGAGTTTGAGTGGTTTGACTACGTTGCGTCGATGGATGCGTTTGCAGCGGGCAAGCTGGATGCCGTGGGGATGACCAACGGTGACACGCTGGTCGTGGGCGCAAGCGGTGCGCAGAGCATCATGTTTATGGTGACTGATTACAGCAATGGCAACGACATGATCATCGCCAGCCAGGGTATCGAGTCGGTGAAGGACCTGAAAGGCAAGAAAATCGGTGTGGAAGTGGGTTTCGTCAGCCACCTGCTGTTGCTGGAGGCACTGGAGCGCGAGGGTTTGAGTGAGGCGGATGTCGAACTGGTGAATGTGCCGACCAACGAGACACCGCAGGTGCTGGCATCCGGTGATGTCGACGCCATTGTCGCCTGGCAACCCAGTTCCGGGCAGGCACTGACCCTGGTTCCGGGTTCAAAAGCCATCGCCACCTCGAAGGACGCGCCCGGCCTGATCTATGATATGTATGTGGTGTCACCGGCGTCCTGGGCCACGCGCAAACCGGACTGGGAGAAAGTCGTCAAAGTCTGGTATCGCGTCGTCGATTTCCTCTATGACCCCGAGACACAACCGGAGGCGATCAGCATTATGGCGGCGCGCGTAGGCCTGCCGCCCGAACAGTACGCCCCATTCCTTGAAGGCACCAAAATCCTGACTCTCGACGAAGCCAAAACCGCGATGTCGAAAGCGCAAGGCCTGGAGTCGGTGTACGGTTCCAGCGAGGTGTCAGACGCTTTCAACGTGAAGTATGAAGTGTATGAGACCCCGGCTGATGTCGACAGTTATATCGACCCCTCGATCATTATGGGGATGTAATCAGCCGCGCCGACACGCCATCCCCGCCAGGGGAGATCAGGCAGAGTCGTCGGCTTTCCCGGTGGCCGGGCCCCCGCGCTCGCCCACCAGCCTGACCTCCACCGGTGACAGGGAGTCCAGGTGGACGTCGCGCTGGGGATAGGCGATCACCAGGTTGTGCTCCCTGAACGTATCATCGATGGCGAAGCGGATTCGACTCTGCACTTCATTCATCGCCATCGGTGAACGCGCCTCGACCCAGAAATAGACATCGAAGTTGAGCGCATTGTCACCGAAGGCATCAAAGATGACACGCGGCGCCGGTTGATTCAGCACCAGCGGTTCTGCGGCGATAACCTCTTCGATCAGTTGCTTGACCAGTCGGGTCGGGGAGCCGTAGCTGACACCCACGCTCACCTTGGTTCGCATCAGGTCATCGGAAAGGGTCCAGTTGACAACATTGCTCTCCAGGAAAAAGCTGTTCGGCACCACGATATGGCGGCCGTCGGTAGAGCGTATATGAGTACTGCGGGGACCGATTTTCTGGATCACACCGTGGCTGCCGTCCACCTCGACCACATCCTGGGCGCGCACCGGTCGCTCCAGCATCAGGATCAGCCCGCTGATGAAATTGTTCATGACGTTCTGGCTGCCAAAGCCGACGCCGATCGCCAGCGCGCCGCCGAGAAAGGTAAACGCCGTGAGAGGGAAATGCACCGCACGCAGCGCCAGCAGCGTGAAGGCAATCAACAGCGCGTAGAACGAAAAGGTGTGCATGGCCTGGACAGCTCCCGGGTCGAGCTTCAGCCGGTGTGCCGCCACACGCCCGACCATGGAGGCACCCAGACGCGACGCCCACAGCCCCGCGGCAAACAGGAACAGGCCCATGGTCAGCGAGCCCACGGTGAACGGGGCTTCATCGATAGTGGTGATTTCAAAATCCCACAGGCTTTTGGCCTGTTGCAGGAAGCGGGCGATATGCTCCAGCACACTGAGGTCACCGGTGACCGCACTGATCTCGTCTGCAAAGCGCACTGTCATGCGCCGGTCTGCCGCCAGCATCAGGTCCGCGGCGAGCAGCTCGGAATACACTTTATTCAGCGCCTCCTCCGCCTCCTGCAGTGCAGCGCGCGCCTGGGACTGCGGCGGCAGCTGGCTGATGCGGGATGCCAGCCCCTCAAGGCGAATCTGCAAATCCGAGACCTGGGCCTGGCGCAGGGCCTCCGTCTGCCTCAGGTCGGCGAGTTGACGCTCGGCCAGTTCCTGCCAGGCGGGCAGATCCTCTGGCCTGTAGTCCCCCCGCAGCAACGCTTCCCAGTTGAGCCAGATGTCGCGCAGCGATACCAGCCTGTCCAGTTCAAATGTATCCAGCGCGATCTGCTTGCCCAGTGCATCGCGGTAGGCGGTCAACGCCTCGACCACGGCCAGTGCTTCGCCGGAGGCTTCCGGGTCGGCGGCATAGCGCTTCCGCTCGACCTCCAGGCGCAGCTCCGCTGTTGCCAGCTGGCGCTCGGCCCGACTTTTGTCCCGCTGCACAGCGCTCTCACGCTGCGCCAGGGCGCGGACTGCTGCGCCGGCTTCCACATCGTTGCTGGCGAGGCTTTCGCGCACCGCCGCTATGCGATTGTCCAGATCACTGCCCTGCGCGGCCTCGGCCTGGGCAGCGCGCAACTCCAGCGTGAGCAGGTTTACCTGCTCCGCCTGTATACGCACGGCCAATGCCGCTGAACGCGCTGCGCGCTCATTGCGCGCCCTGTCCTGCTCCGCAGACTCCTCCAACTTGGACTTCGCATCCCTGGCGCGCGATTCCAGGTTCTGCAACTGCTCCCGGGCCGCCTCAAGGTGCCGACGCTTTTCCCCCACGACTGATTCAGCGGCTGCTTTTTGTTCGTACAGCGCATTGAGCATGAACACCGAAGGCTCATCGTCGAGCACTGCTTCGCGCGGCGGTTCCGGCGGCTCATCGAGTACACGGGCCAGCCGCAACTGCGATTCCAGCAGCCGCTCGATCTGCTCCAGCTTTTCCTGTGAACGCGCAAGGTGTTTGCCCTCCAGCGAGGAGACCGTCACACCGGGTTGCTGCACCTCGAGCGCAATCGCCGCCTGCTCGCGCGCCAGCGCTTCAGTGCGGCGCTCGATCTCAGCCGGGCTTGTGGCCTCCAGCAACTCCTCCGGGGCCTCCTCCTCCGACACTGAACCGGTGAGCAGGTTTTGCGCGCGCGCGTCGAGCGCAGTGGGTCCGGCCAGCACCAGTCCGGCCAGCACCAGTACCGCCAAATACTGTAATCGTTTCGTCATTTGCCCGGCCCTGTGCGTTTACCTTCTATCTATTGTAGACAACGACCAGCAGGGGCAATGTAAACTGTGTCAACGCCGCCGGCCGGGGTTCCATGATCTGCGCTTGTGCAACAATTCAGCGCATTGACTTTCCGGTATTAGTCACATAACAGTAACAGGGATTCACTATCCTTTCGGAAAAGGAGATTCACAATGCCACCCAGTCGTCGCACTTTCCTGAAGGGGCTCGGGGCGGTCACGCTCGTCCCCGCCCTGAGCAACTGCTCTGACAGCAGTGACAGCCAGCCGCCGGAGCAGGCCGCCGCACTGCCGCCGCGCCCGGTGCCCTCGGAGAATTTCGACTACCCGATTGTGACTGAGCTGCCCTTTGCCCACGGTGTCGCCAGTGGTGACCCGCTGAAGGACCGCGTCATTATCTGGACCCGGGTGACGGAAGAGGATGCCGCGGGAGACGCAGTGCCCGTGACCTGGCAGGTGGCAACCGATCCCGGGATGCGGAACGTGGTGGCCCAGGGGACGCAGGATGCCATCTCCGAACATGACTGGACCATCAAGGTCGATGTCGTCGGCCTGTCACCCGCGACAAGCTACTACTACCAGTTCAGCGCCCTCGGCGGACTCACGTCCATTGTCGGCAGGACACGCACCGCGCCCGAGGTAGACGTCAGTGCGGTGCGCATCGCCGTGGTCTCCTGCTCGAGCTACTGGTCTTCCTACTGGAGCGGCTACGGCCACCTCGCCGACCGCAACGATATTGATCTGGTCGCGCACTGCGGTGATTACATCTATGAGTTTGTCGACGAGGACGAGACCGTGCGGGCGCGGCGCGACATCGACGATATCAACTATGTGGATTACCGGGACTGGCTTAATCTCGACGAGGTCAGGCGTCGCTATGCGCTGTATCGATCAGACCCCAATCTCCTGCGCGCCCACCAGCAACACCCCTGGGCCATAGTCTGGGACAATCACGACATCTCCGTCAATTTCGGCAACGAACTGGACGACAGCAGCGTCGACGACAGCCAGCAGACCACCACGCTGGCCGATACGGTGCGCGCATTCTACGAGTGGACGCCGACGCGGCCGGTACGCGCTGATGGCAGCGGGGAATTTGTGCTGGTGGAGGACGGCAGCTACCCCGAGCCGGCTGACCCCCTGCAGATCTATCGCAAACTGGACTACGGCCCGATGGCAGATATTTTCTGTGTCGACACACAACTCTACCTGCCCTCAAGGGAGCGGCCGGGTGTGGTTTCCGATAGTTCCCACCTGGCGTCCGGCGACAGCCTGTTTTCGAGAAAACAGTACGAGTGGCTGACCGAGGGCATGGCGGCATCGCAGCAACAGGGCAAGCGCTGGCGACTGCTGGTCAACCAGACCTGGATCACCAGTGACCTGACACGCTGGGCAGACTATCCGGAGGAGCGGCAGCAGTTTTTCGAATTTCTGCGCGGCGATAACAGCGCGGCGCAGCGGCTGCACAATAACATCGTTGTCTCCGGCGACATGCATGGCAACTGGGGGTCGGACCTGGTGGAAAAAGGCTTGTCCGGCTACCGATCCGGCGATGTCACGGCGAATACGCAGAACGGCTCCACCGCAGAGAATGCTGCCGCCGGCTATTACCGCGGCAGCACTGCCAATACAGTAACGGACAACGCCAGGGCGGCCTCTGTGGGTGTTGAGTTTGCGCCCACATCCATGGGCCGTGGCGGCTTCGACGAAATCGTCGCAAACAATCTGCCCGATTCGACCACCGCACAGCGGGTAGCGGCATCCCGCAACGCGGAGAAAGGCATCATCAACAGCTCGCCGGCCTGCCAGTTTGTCGAATGGGTCGATCACGGCTACGGTATCGTCCACCTCACCAGTGAATCGGCCACTTTTGAGTACTGGTGGCAGGACAAACTGACGCCCGGCTCCCCGGATGTGCTGGGGAACCAGATGATTGCATTTGCCGCCGACGATCCCGCGCAGACGCCGCCGCGCTACCGTGACCAGTTGGACCATGTCAGCCTGCACGGCATGCCCATCGCCGCGACCGCGGGCGCACGGGTCGCAGAGCCCGCACCCTCGGGTGTACTGGACCCGCGCTGACCTCGACGACAGCCGCGATCTGCAACAACACTGTCGCAAAAGCGTCACCCCACTGAAATGCTTTCCCTGTAAGTTGCTTTAAACCAACAGGTGCGGGTCATCCCGGTGACCCGCACTTGCACCAGGGAAACTATGTTACAGACTACGCTGCTCTACCTGCTGTCGGCTGGCGCCATTGGCACCGTGCTGTACAGGGTCCATATCCGCCTCCGGCTCTCCCGCGCCAAGCACCCCTCCCTGCGCGGCCACGCAAAATGGTCGCGCCGGGTTGCGCGCCAGGTCGCCGCCTACAGTTTTAATGATACGCAGTTCTTCAACTGCGACGGCGCACCGGCCCCGGTGGCGGCGCAGCGCCGGGCGGGTCTGTCGCGACTGGCCCAGGCCGCCGCGGCCACCGCACCGCTGTCACTGGAATACGCAGCCTCGCTGCACGGCAGGATCTCCGATGTGAACTTCACCAGCGCCTATCGGGTGCCGTTTCCCTTCCGCGACCGTCTGCCGCAGGCCCTGCGCCAGGCCAGCATAGCTGAACAGAGCGAGGGCGTGCGTGTCTGCGATCTCGACGGCAACTGGCGTTATGACCTCACTGGCTCCTACGGCGTCAATGTCTTCGGCTATGACTTTTACAAGGCGTGCATGGCCGAAGGCGCGGCCATGGTCGACAGTCTCGGGCCGGTACTGGGTGCCTATCACCCGGTGGTGCGGGACAACGTGGAGCGGATAGCGCAGATCGCGGGACTGGACGAGGTGTCGTTTCATATGTCGGGCACAGAGGCGGTGATGCAGGCCGTGCGCCTCGCCCGCTACCACACGGGAAGGACACACCTGGTGCGCCTGTGTGGCGCCTACCACGGCTGGTGGGACGGGGTACAACCCGGCGTCGGCAACCAGCGCAAGGTCGACGATGTATACACACTTTCCGATCTCAGCGAACGCACCCTGCAGGTACTGGAGACCCGCACTGACATCGCCTGCGTACTGGTCAACCCGCTGCAGGCCCTGCATCCAAATGCCGATGCCGCCGGGGATGCCAGCCTGGTCAACAGCAAGCGCGCGGCCGACTTCAACCGCGAGGTATACACCCGCTGGCTGCAGCGCGTGCGCGAAGTCTGCACGCGTCGCGGCATCGTCCTCATTTTCGATGAGGTGTTTACCGGGTTCCGGCTCGGCTACCGCGGCGCCCAGGGATATTTCGACGTGCAGGCAGACATGGTGACCTACGGCAAGACCCTGGGTGGCGGGCTGCCGGTCGGTGTGGTGTGCGGCCGCCGCGACCTGATGCAGCGTTTCAAACCGCAGCAGCCGGCGAATATCTCCTTTGCCCGCGGCACCTTCAACTCACACCCGTATGTGCTGGCGGCGATGAATGTCTTCCTGCAGCGTATAGAACAACCGCACTACCAGCGACTGTACGCCGAGGCGGAGACAACCTGGAACGACCGCATCAGTACACTGAATGAAAAACTGAGGGCTGCGGGGCTGCCAGTGAAAGTGGTGAACCTGCACACCATCTGCACGGTGCTGTACCTGGTACCCGGGCGCTACAACTGGATGTTCCAGTTCTACCTGCGCGACCAGGGACTGGAGCTGAGCTGGGTCGGCAGCGGCCGCATGATTATGAGCCTGAATTTCACCGACGAGGACTTCCAGGACGTGACACGCCGCTTTGTGAAAGCAGCGCAACAGATGTCCGCGGATGGCTGGTGGTGGCAGGGCGCAGCCCTGACCGAAAAGACGATCCAGCGTCAGCTGATTTCTGAAATGCTACAGGCCCGATTCCCACTACTGGGCAAACTGAAACCACGCACACAGTACGACCAGCCAGTAACCACAGGGGAGATAGCGCCATGATCCGGGACAACAGACCGCGCAACGTCCGTTCGGGAGACTTCAGGCAATCACTCGCGCAGGAGTTCAATACCTATCTGCAACGGGAGTCACTGCGATTTGCCGATGAGGATACCCTGCGCATCGACATGCACTGTCACGATCACAACAGCGATACACCCGATGAGCTGTGGGGGCGGATACTGGGCCTGCCGGAAACCTGGCTGAAAACCGGCAAGCTGGTGAAATGCCTGCGTCGCAATGGCAGCGATGTTCTCACTGTCACCAACCACAACAATGCCCGCTCATGCTGGAAACTGCAGGACCAGGGATACGATGTACTGGTGGGCGCTGAATTCACCTGCTATTTCCCCGAGGCCAATCTCTACCTGCATGTGCTGACCTATGGCTTCTCTCCCGAACAGGAAGTACTGCTGAACAACAAACGCCAGAACGTTTACGATTTCCTGCGCTACGCCGCGGCCAACGATATACCGGTAGTACTGCCCCATCCGCTGTACTTCTATACCCGCAACGAGAAAATCAACCTCGAACTGTTCGAGAAGCTGGCCGTGATGTTCCAGCGATTTGAAGTGCTGAACGGCCAGCGCGACCTGTGGCAGTCCACACTCACCCTGAACTGGGTACAGGGCCTGACACCGGAGAAAATCCACCACTACGCCCGCAAGCACCAGCTCAACCCCCAGGATTTCGGTGTCGACCCCGCGCGCCCGAAATCCCTCACCGGGGGTTCAGACGACCACATGGGCATCTTTGCGGGACAGTGTGGAACCCGCCTGTTGATACCCGACCTGCAACAGCGGCTGCGCACTGAGCCGGCTTCACAACTCGCGCTGGAGGCGATTCGTGCCGGCCGCACTGCGCCCTTCGGTCATGTGGCGGAGAACCAGAAGCTCAATATTGCGCTGCTGGACTACTTTTCACAGATTGCCACCAACATCGAGGATCCCGGCCTGTTGCGTATCTTGCTACACCGGGGCGAAGCCTCTGACAAACTCGCCTGCTTCGCGCTCAGCAATGTGTTGCTGGAGCTGCAGAAGAACAAGCAGTCGCGAAAATTTTTCGACTTCATCCACGATGCGCTGCAAGGTAAGAAACCCAACAAAATGTTGCGCTGGAAAGTCTCTAAGAAGTACCGCTTCTGTATTTCCTATCTGGAGAAAATCGCCGACAGTCACGCCGGCACCGCCGAGGACTTCACGCAGACGGTCAACCAGTCTATCGCCGCGCTGTTCACCGAGATCAACAAGGTCATCATCACCCGTGTGCAGGAGTCGACACTGGCAGAGAAGCTGGGTGAACCCGGCGGCTTTTCCACTGAGGCACTGACGCGCAAGTTCGAAGTACCCAGCCAGGTCACCGCCTGGCTGCTGGGCACCCCCAGCAAATATACCCAGGTCACTGACCGCTGCGTGAGCCAGCTGGTGGACAAGCTGACTTTCCCGGTGATGATTGCGGCGGTGCTGGCGGGCGCCGCGCTTGCCAGCACCCGCGCGCTGTACCAGAACAGGACATTCCTCAACAACTTCGCCACCCACCTCGGCCGCAACCACCACGAGCACCGCGCACTGCACCTGACCGACACCCTGTTCGATAAAAACGGCGTTTCGAACTCACTGACCGGCAAGCTGCGACAGATACAGGCACATGACCTCGCCATCGATATGCTGGTATGCCACGAGACGGCGGAACCTGAACCTCACCTGCATGTAACGCGACCGCTGTCGGCCTTCACACTGCCCGAATCCGGCGGCCAGCAACTGCGTATCCCGGACCTGCTGGAGATTGCGCGTATTTTCTACGAGGGGGGCTACGACCGGGTTATCTGCTCCACTGAAGGCCCGATGGTCGCAGTCGCGCTGTACCTGAAGTTCATGTTCAACATACCGTGTTTCTTTTTTATGCACACGGACTGGATTGAGTACATCAAGTGCACAACGCAGGCGACACAACATGAGCGCGACCGGGTGCGACGCCTGCTGCGACTGCTGTACAGCCAGTTCGACGGCATTTTCGTGCTGAACCGTGAGCACAGGGCCTGGCTGACAGGCTTTGAAATGGAACTCGGCAGCGAGCGGGTATTCCTCACCGCCCACCACGCGCCACAGGTAATCGCCCCCATCGTGCCGGTCAGGAAGTCGGACCTGTTCTACGACGCCAACGACGATACACCGGTGCTTTTCATCGCCTGCCGGCTGAGCGCGGAGAAGGGCATCATGGATCTGCCCGACATCATGGCCCGAGCCAGGAAGTCGCTGCCGGAACTGAAGCTGGTGATCGCCGGCAGCGGCCCTGCGGAGGAAGAGCTCAAACGGCTGCTGCCGGACGCCCGCTTCATGGGCTGGATTGACAAACCGACACTGGCCGGGCTCTACGCCGGCCTCGACCTGTTTGTCTTTCCCTCCCGCTTTGATACCTTCGGCAATGTACTGCTGGAGGCCTTTGCACACGGGATGCCCGCCATCGCGTATGACTGCAAGGGGCCGAGGGATATCATCGAGCATGAAGTGAGCGGCTATCTGGTCAGCGACCCGCGGGAGATGGCCGCGCAGATCGTCGCCCACTACGGTTGGCCGGACACACGCAGCGCGATGCGCGCCGCGGCGCTGGCGCGGGCAGCCCATTACAGCGCCGAGCGTATTATGGCGCAGTATGTGGAGGACCTGGGATTGCCGGCACCCAGCAAGAACCTCGAGCAGCGCTCGGTGGCCTGACAGATGAGCAGGCTGATTCACTCAATGTCACAGAACGCGCAGCTCAATTTCCTGCTGACGAACCGGATTCCGCGCCGCCTGGCCACGCAGTTCATGGGTTGGCTCAGCGGCATTGAAAACCCGCATCTCACCCGTGTAATGCTCCGTATCTGGCAGGCCTTTGCCGACGACCTCGACCTGACGGAGGCGCAGCAACAGAAATTCAACAGCCTGCAGGCGTGTTTCACCCGCTCGCTGCGCCCCGGGGCGCGCCCGGTCGACTCCCGGGCCAATATCGTCATCAGCCCCTGCGACGCGATAATCGGTGAGCACGGGGATATCGATGGCACTACCGTGTTCCAGGCCAAGGGATTCCCCTACGACCTGCAGGACCTGATTCCCGATCGCGCACTGCGGGAGCGGTATCGCGACGGCAAGTACATCACACTGCGCCTGAAAAGCAGCATGTACCACCGCTTTCACGCACCGCTGGACTGTCGTATTAACGAGGTCACCTATATTGCCGGCGATACCTGGAACGTCAATCCGATTGCGCTGCAACGCATTGAAAAACTGTATTGCAAGAACGAACGAGCAGTGATGGCGCTGGACACCGGGGACCCGCAGCACTCTGTGTGCCTGGTTGCAGTAGCGGCCATCCTGGTTGCCAGTATCCGGCTGCACTGGCTGGAGACAGTCCTGGACATGCACTACCGGGGCCCGAGAAAAATTTCATGCGATGCCGCATTTACCAAGGGTGAGGAACTGGGCTATTTCCAGCACGGTTCCACGATCATCCTGTTTGCCACAGCGGACTACCAGTTCTGCGAGGGCGTGCAACGCGGTGAACGCATCCTGATGGGCAGCGCCCTGCTGTCAGCATCCCCCACAACCACAGCGGCTGGACACCAGCGGCAACCATCACAACACTTGTATGAGGTGAAGACATGACCTTTCTCGAAGAATTGCATCGCCAGCGATGGGACGACCACCGCTACTATCATCACAACCGTGTCAACCAACTGCTGCACCTGCTCAGCGCCAGCTGCTTTGTGGTGAGCTACTACCTGATCTTCGTCGACCCGGTGGCCGCTGTGATGGTCGGCTGGCTGCTCGCCATGGTGCTGCGCCAGGTCGGTCACTTTTTTTTCGAGCCGAAAAGTTATGATGCCGTCAACGGCGCAACACACGAATACAAGGAGAGCGTCAAGGTCGGATACAACCTGCGGCGCAAGGTGATACTGCTGTCGGTCTGGATTGCCGTGCCCATCATCCTTTGGTTCATACCGGATTTCTTCGGCCTACTGGGCGACCAGCAGATCGACCGGGGCCTGGTCTACAACACCGCGATACTGTGGCTGGCCACCGGCGTCGGAGCAGTCCTGTTCCGCACAGTGCACCTGTTTCACCTGATGGGATTCCAGTCGGGCCTGGTGTGGGCCACGAAAATCCTGACCGACCCGTTCCACGATATCAGGATTTACCACCGCGCCCCCATGCATATCCTCAAAGGTGATATGTACGATGACATGACCGACTGGTACCGGGAAGTCTCCTTCCAGGAGGAGCAACTGCCGTCACGCTGAGCAGCCTGTCGGCGCCCAGCGCCGATACGGGCGGCGACAGCGGTATGGCCGGTGGGCCCGGAGGTGACAGTTCGACAGGCTGTACCCAGCCCCGGTAATTTCACCAGCGCGGCAACCCGAGATATTCCTGGCTGCTACTCTACGTCGACAGAATTCGCGTCGGGGGTGTCGCATGGATCAGGTCGTAGTGATAACCGGGGCTGCCGAGGGCCTCGGCAAGGCGTTTGCCACCCGCTTCGCGGAAGCGGGCTATCAGGTCGTGGCAGCGGATATCAACGATGAGGCGGGGCGGGCGCTGGCAACGGAATTGACTGCGCGCAACACCCGCGCTGCCTATGCGCACTGCGATGTCACACGCAAAGACCAGGTACAGGCACTGATCGCGGATGCCATCGGCCAGTTCGGTGCGGTCGATGTACTCATCAACAACGCCGTGCCGCCGGCCGCGCTGACACCGCTGGAGGACAAAACCGACGAGGAGTTCCAGCGCCAGTTGGACGGCGGTTTCTTTGCCGCGCGCTGGGCCATGACGGCGGCACTCCAGTCGATGAAGACCCGGGGCTTCGGCCGCATCATCAACCTGTGCTCACTCAACGGCGTCAATGCCCACCCGCAGACGGCCGACTACAATGTCGCCAAGGAAGCGCTGCGGGCACTCACACGCACGGCGGCCCGCGAGTGGGCACCGCACGGCATCACAGTCAACGCCATCTGCCCGGGCGCCGTTACCGCGGCCTTTTTGGCCATGCAGGAATTTGCGCCGGAGATGGCGCAGCGAGTCAACAAACAGGTCCCCATGGGCTATATGGGTGATCCCTACGAGGACATCTCAGGCGTGGCCCTGTTCCTCGCCAGCAAAGAGGCGCGCTATATGACGGGGAATACCCTGTACGTCGATGGCGGCGGACATATCAATGGCATCAACTGGGCGTCCCTGTTCGATTGATCCGATCTCTCGCGACCCCTGCCTGTGCAGCTGTGGGCAGGCCCGCGCCGCTTGCGCGGTTAAGGTAACTGCCGCAGGATCAATGTGTCACCGCGCTGGGTGAACTCTATATGCTTCAGGAAGGACATACCGAGCAGTATCTCTCGCGTCTGCAGACCGGGTGTGATGCCCGCCGCCACATCGTATAGCTCGATGGCACCGACGCTGACCGTATCCAGCGTCACCGCATAGCTGGTGGACATGCCGTTCGCCGTCTGCGTCGGGAATGCCGCGCCGCGCCGCAAACCCAGTTCGGAAGCCACGGCTGAGGGTATCGCCACACCGGTTGCACCTGTATCCAGCATGAATGTCACCGCCTGGCCGTTGATAGCGCCACTGGTGACATAGTGGCCGAATTTATTGCGCTGCAGCACCACCTCGCGCACACCGCTTTCGGTCAGCCCGGTCTGGACGTTCTGGTTGGGGTTGTACTGCTGGTCGAGAAAGTCGCTGAAAAACGCCACACCCAGCGCGAGCAACACCACCCAGGCCAGCGCCTGCATGGTGGTGCCCATACGCTTTTGCTCGCGAACCTCGTCGTCGCCCTGCATGGGCTGGCGCCCTGGCAGCAGCGCTACGCGGTCTTTTCACCGGAGCCGGACGCTTCCGGCGCCGGGAAGAAATGCACATCGCGCTGCGGGAAGGGAATGGAAATTCCCTGCTTGTCGAACTCGCGTTTCACCGTCTCCATGACATCCCAGTACACATCCCAGTAGTCCGCTGTTTTCGCCCAGGGACGACAAATGAGATTGACTGAGGAATCGGCCAGTTCGTGCAGGCGGATCTTCGGCTCCGGGGTTTTCAGCACTTTGGGGTGTGCCGCCAGAATCGAGGCCAGTATCTCCTGCGCTTTGCCGAAGTCATCGCCGTAACCGATGCCGAAGACCATATCAACACGGCGCTCATCGCTGCCGGTGATATTGATGATGGTATCGCCCCAGACATTGTTGTTGGGAATCGTGATCAACTGGTTATCGAAAGTCTTGATCGTGGTGTACAGCAGGTTCATGGTGCTGACGGTGCCGCTGACGCCGGCCACAGAGATCGCATCATTCATATCGTAGGGACGGTAGATGAGTATCAGCACACCGCTGGCAAAGTTGCTGAGAGTGCCCTGCAATGCCAAACCCACCACCAGGCCTGCGGCGCCGATCAGTGCGAGCACTGGGCCGACATCAATGCCGATGATAGGGAGTGCGGCGATGAAACCGATGGCGAATACAGTGCGGCGCACTGCGACCTTCATAAAGTTCTCCAGCAGCATCGACACCGGCTTGCGGGAGATCATGCGATCCGTGAGGCGGCCCACCATGCGGGACAGGAACACCACAAAAGCGATCACCGCGATGAACTTCAGCAGGTTGATCAACAGCAACTGCCCGCCATCCGCAGACTTCAGCCACTCCTTCACCGCCAGCAGTCCCGCGGCGGTGTCATCGACATTCAGCTTGATTCCCGACACCGCGGACAGGTAGAGCCGCTGCTCCTCAACACTGCCGCCCTTGCTCTCAAGCGCGTCCAGCACGATGCCAAAGCGCTTGTTGATACCGCCCTGTTCAACGCGCATCACAGCGATTTGCGTATCCAGTTCGGCACTTGCCTTGGCCGCCGCCGCATCCGCCTGTGACCCGGCGGCATCGGCACCGGCATCGCTGCCCGTGGCAGGCACAACTGCACCGACGCTATCCTTCAACTGCTCCCCCACCTGATCGATCAGGCCGACCGTTTGTGGGGAGTTTCTCTTCATGATCTCCAGTTTACTGATCTGCGCGACCTTGCGGGTGAGCACCTTGCGCCAGGCAGTCGCCTCCACCTCCAGCTGTGCCTGTGTCAGCGGCAGCAGCATGGCATTGAGGTCATCGATACTGATATCCACATTCTTTGCCGTCCTGGCAACATACTCCTTCTCAGCGAATGCCGCCGGATGAAGCAACAGCAGGGCGATTGCAAAAACACCCATGCGCGCGAAAGTTTTCATAAGCTTGCTGGAATCCACTGCATTTCCTCTCAAATCTGTACCGTGTCAGTGGCGCATTATAGAAGGAATTGCGACAGACTGGCCAATTGTACGCGACTGGCCGTCGCTGCCGGTGTCCGGCAGGGCGGGCAGTGAGGCCTGGCTGGCGCGCTGCTCACCGGAGGAGAAATGCGCGCGGTACTGCCGTGGACTCATACCGAGGTGGCGGCGGAAGATGCGGGAGAAAAAAGCCTGTTCGGGATAGCCGACTCGCGCGCCGATAGCCGCGATACGCAGATTGCTGTGCAACAGCAGCTGCGCTGCTTGCACCAGCCGCAGTTCGTTGCGATACGCCATCACACTGGAGCCGGTCTCACGCTTGAACAGGCCACACAGCCGCGATGGCGACAGATTGCTGGCCGCGGCGACATCAGCCAGCGTGATATCGCTGGCGTAGTGCTCATCGATATACGCGCGGGCGGCACGTATGCGCGGATCTAGCCTGTTCGTGTCGCTCGGCAGGCAGTTGGCGCAGCGCAACAGCAACTGCTCCAGCAGGTTGTGATCAAGCTCGGCCTTGAGACGGCTGCTGTCGATGTAATTGTTGTAGAGCTGGCCCAGGGTGAGTCCCAGCGCCGCGGCAGTCTCCTCATCCAGCGACAACTGGCGCACCCCCGGCCCTGCCTGCGGCCACTGCAGGTAGGGACGCCAGCTGTCGGCGCAGTGGAAGACCACCCAGTAGAAGTTCCAGCCGGACTGCCCCGAACCCGAAAAATCCGTCAGCGTACCCGGCTCCACCAGCACGACCGTTTCCGGGGTCAGCTCGCAGTCGCGCAGACCGGCCCTGAACACCCCCCGCCCCGCCAGTGTGAACACCAGCAGCCAACTGTCCACCCGGGTATCCCCGAAGCCCCCAAAATTCACCGGGTGATGGTCGCGCCCCACAGACTTGCCCACGAACAGCGGCAGCTTCACAAACAGGCTGTGATCCAGTGCCGCCAGGTACTGGCGGATGAACGCCTCGGCCTTGTCGCTGCTGAGGGTGGCCGCACTGAACACGGCCCGCCACTCGGGTACCAGGGCCAGCAACTGGCGCTGCTGCGGCAGGCTCGCGATCAGCGCATCGGTAAAACGCTGGAACGAACGGAAATCGACCGGGGCGCCGGTTTCGGCAAAGTACGCAGCCGCGATATTCCTGTCTGCCGCGTCGGGGTTTGAGCCCTGGATGAGCGCATACAGCACTCTGGCAACGGCTGCGGACGCTACCATCTCTCCCCTCGCGATATAGTAATAATGTGCAAAATAATGACTGTAAACTCCAATATATTGCAAAAGAAGTGATCTACCCTATCAAGAATGTCCAATAATGGGCAGTCACTTATCATCTCAACACCAAGCGGAGTTAACGTATGAACAGTTCCCTGATTCGCGGCGGCCTGTTGGTCGACGGCACCGGCGCACCGGGTTTCCCGGCGGATCTGCGCGTGGAGAATGGCGTGATCACCGAGATCGCAGCAGCGCTGGAGCCACGTCCGGGAGAAACCGTACAGGATGCCGCGGGCTGTATTGTCGCCCCCGGTTTCATCGAAACCCACACCCATTTTGACGGCACCATGTGGTGGGAACCGGAATTGAAACCGCTGGCCGGGTTCGGTGCGACCACCGTCATCATGGGCAACTGCGGGTTTTCCGTGGCACCGCTGTCAGACGCGCCCGAAGTGCGCGATGAAGTGGTCAAGATTTTTTCCTTCTTCGAAGACATTCCCGCCGAGCCTTTTCGCACCGAGCTGCCGTGGAGCTGGAAGACCTGGTCGGAGTACAAACAGGCGCTGACTCAGCAGGTGAAAGTACCCACCAATTACGGCGCATTTGTCGGTCATATCGCACTGCGACTGGCGGTACTGGGCATGGAGGCGTGGGACCGCGCCGCCACCCCCGGGGAGATTGAGCAGATGGTCGCCCTGCTGCGCGACGCGCTGGAGGCCGGGGCGCTGGGCATGTCCTCCAACCTGATGGATCACGACGGCAGCGACCGTCCCGTGCCCTCGCTGCAGGCTGACGACGCCGAGTGGCTGGCACTGGCGCAGACACTGGCGGAGTACAAGGGCAGGCAGCTGCAGATTATCGTCGATACCTTTCGCGCGATGACGGCGCCGGCGTCGATGGAGCGCCTCGGCAAACTGTTTGAAGGCGTCGATGTGCGCGTGCAGTGGGGAGGTGTGCCGACGCTGGAGTTCCAGCGCGACCTGATGGGCATCCAGGCTCCGCTGATCGAGATGCACGAGAAATTCAAGCAGCAGGGTCGGGATTTCTGGACCGGCTTCTCGCACGTCCCCATCACCGTCACCCTGAGCGTACAGCAGTCACTGATTTTCGCGCAAAGCAACGACTACGTCTGGCACGAAGTGGTGCTGGCCGAGTCCAATGCCGAGAAGGAGCGTCTGCTGCGCGATCCCGACTGGCGCGCCAGGGCGCGCCTCTCCTGGGATAACGAGGTGTTCGACTTCTCGCCGCTGGCCAGCGGCAACTCGCGGGGTATGCTGCTGTTGAACTCGGACAATGGCGCCGGCCCGATCCGCATCACACTGGGCGAATACGCCGATGAACTGGGCGTGCACACCTCCGACGCAATGGCCGAGTGGCTGCTGAACAACGGGCTGGACTCGACCGTGACCATGCCCGCCTTTGCAAAAGACGAGGAGATGGTGGTGCGCCTGCTGCGCGATCCCTACACACTGGGCAATATCACCGATGCCGGGGCACACGGGCAGATGCTGTGCGGCGGCGGTGAAAATATCCTGCTGCTGACCGATTACGTGCGCGAGCGCGGCCTGATCACCCTGGAAGAGGCGATACACAACCTGACTGGCAAACCGGCCGGCCATTTCGGCCTGCTCGATCGCGGCGAACTGAAGGTCGGCAAACGCGCCGATATCACTGTGTTCGACCTGGAGGAGATTCGCTACCAGGATATGGAAAAAGTGTATGACGTCCCCGATGGGAAAGGCGGACACACCTGGCGCTGGACGCGCAACCCGGCGCCGATGCGACTGACGCTGGTCAATGGTGAGGCCACGTTTGAGAACGGCCAGTACACCAGTGCCAAACCCGGGGTGATGGTGAGCCCCCAGCAGGCGACTGCCAGCGCGTGACGGCACACCGACGGAAGCGGCAGCCACCGGCGGCTGCCGCTTCTACTCGCCAGCACACACTGCTATGCTTGGGCTTCCGGCGCGGCTGCGCGCCCGCGCCTGAACAGCCTGAACAGGATGTACCTTGTGCCCAAGCCAATCCGATCGCCTTTAGTTGCCTTGCCGCTGGCACTGCTGTTAAGCCAGCCGCTGTACGCGGATGTCACCACTGACGGCCCCGACCCCTCTCTCATCGCGGCACCGCAACAGGCCACGCAGACCGGGGACTGGTGGAAGTTCTATTCGGGCACGATGGACATCGACGCAAACGATTACTACGACCCGCACAATGTCGATTTCAAATGGGCCTACGCACGCCGGGAACCGCTGCCGCCCGATCCCAGGATTTTCGTGCACATGCACGGCTCCGGTGGCGGCGAGGGCTGGATGCAGGTGTTCGGTCCGTCGCCGCAGGGCGATATCGAGGTGCGCACCCAGGATGCAGAGGCCTTCAGCCCGCGCTGGCGCGAGTGGTGGACCATCGGGGCCGACGGCACGCCGTATCCCGGCCGCCGGATTGCCGCCAGCCTGGACTTCCTGACACAGCGTTACGGCATCGATGTCAGCAAGCGCGGCATTGTGCTGGGCGGCCCGTCCATGGGGGGCGCCGGCTCGGTGGCGCAGACCATGATACTGCCGGCCCCGTGGCGCGAGTATATCGCGTACTCCTCTGCCCTGTCCGGCGTCATCATGCCGCGGCAGATCGCCGCCCGGGACCCGGAGCAATACAGCACCTTCCCGCCCGACACCCTCGCCAACAAAGCCCTCTGGGACAGCTTTGACTTCGCGGTCCAATCGCAGACGGACCCCATTGTGCGCGGCATGCACTACCGCCATACCTTCAGTAGCAATGACCCGTTCAGCGCCGGGGTGAACCGCGCCAGCACACTCCTTCTCTTCGTCAACCTGGTGGAGGAGCAGAAAATCGGCGGCGCTTTCAGTTGGGTGCAAGAGGGGCATTCGTACTATGAAGACGGTGTGAATTTGCCGAATATGTCAGTGTTTGAAAGCCCGGAACAGGACGTGACCCTGGACCGTGCGCACCCCGCGATCACCCGATCCACCGGCAATTTCCCGCCGCGCGCCGCACAGCGCACGAACCAGAAAAAATACCCGCGCGGCCACTACAACATGGGCATCACCTGGGATCACGCGAACATCCTTGATGACGATACACAGATTGTGTTCCCGCTGAAATACACGCGACGCGTCAATCTCGGCAAGGGTATTCCAGACCAGCCCGAGAAGATCACCGTCAGCGTCACGCCGCGGCGCGCACGCAACTTTGAACTGCGCGATGGTGAGACACTGAAGTGGTCGTGGGATAACGGCGCACTTACCGGCGTCGCCACGGTCACGGGCGATACCGTCACGGCTGATGGTATTCCGCTGGTGTCAGGCGATGGCTACAGGACGCTGCGGTTCTACCGCTAGCGGCCCTGTACCGGCCATCACAACGCCCGGTCAAACGTCGTCAGTGCGCCGGCAGCATCTTCCAGTACCAGCTGGTTCTGGTTAAAGCTGACGATGGTGCTGGTGGTCGACGAGTCCACAGCTCGCTCACCGCTTGCCTGGTCGACTGCCAGTGTGATGCTGGCACCCTGCAGCGTCCAGCTGCCACGCAGTGTGCCGGCGCTTCCCTGCCCCAGTGTGGTGCCGATAAAACCACCCGACTGCACCTGGGCGCGAAAGCTGCCGTCGGCCGCCAGGTGAATGGACTCTTGCGCACCGCCGACACTGCCCTGCCACTCGCCGGGCAGGGCCTGTGCATACTGCGACTGCGGCAGTGGGGCGCCGGCGCGCTCACACGATGACAGGCACAACGCCAGCACTACCGCCAGCGCAACGCGCGCGATCCGCACTGCCGGCAGAGGCAGCCAAGGCCCGCGCAGGGCGCTGCCGCTGCCTGCGCATTGAATTGCATCATACCGTCTCAGCCAAGTTGCGCTCACACTGGTCACCTGATTCCGTTATACAGGCGGTAGCATAACCGCAATCACGCGGCGGATAAACGACACCCGATACGCGCTGCCACACAGAGCCAGCCCCCGGGCCCTGCACTTCTTATCTGTTCAGGCGCGTGGTGTAATAGCTTCCGTGCCGGCGCGCGGGGCGTCTGGTATCGCTGACGGTATTTCATCCAATAAAAAGGGTACTGCGTGGAAATCGGCATTGATGCTACCTGCTGGTGGAACAATCGCGGGTTCGGTCGGTTCACGCGCGAGCTCCTGACCGCCCTGTTCCAGCTCGAATCCAGCCATCGCTTCACACTTTTCGTGGACCAGCCACTGCAGGCGCTGTCGGCGTTCAGCAACGTCACCGTGGTGCAGGTGCCGTCCTCGCGCCCGACAACAGAGGCGGCCGTGGCCGACAGCCGGCGCTCTATCGTGGACATGATCAGGATGTACCGGGCAGTTGCCTCGACACCGCTGGATATCATGTTCTTTCCCGCTGTGTACTCCTGGTATCCGGTGCCGCGCCGACTGCCGACCATGGTCACCGTGCACGACGCCATCGCGGAGCACTACCCGAAACTGATCTTCCCCAAGTGGCGGAATCGCTTTTTCTGGGCACTGAAAGTCAGGCTGGCGCTGGCCCGCAGCGAGCGCATACTGACGGTGTCGCACGCGGCAAAGGCGGAAATCGTCCAGTACATGGGCGCTCGCCCCGATGACATCGATGTTGGCAGCGCCGCCGTGACCGCGCATTTCACACCGGTACAGGACAGCGAAACACTGCTGGCGGCGCGCACCCGGGCCGGGCTGCCCGCCGCCGCACCGGTCATTGTCTATGTCGGCGGCCTGGCGCCGCACAAGAATCTCGATGGCCTGCTGGACGGTTTCGATATGGCGGTCCGGTCCGGGCGCATCGCGGACGTGCAGCTGGCACTGGTCGGTGATTTCAACGGTGGGGGTTTCCTGTCCAACGCCGAGACACTGCAGCGCCGCGTGCTGGCCAGCGAGACACTGCGCGACCGCGTGCACTTCTGTGGCTATGTCAGTGATGAGGACCTCATCGCGCTGTACAGCTCGGCGCTGGCCGCCGCCATGCCCTCGTTCTCAGAGGGCTTCGGGCTGCCGGCGCTGGAGGCGATGGCCTGCGCGGCGCCGGTGCTGTCGAGTGACCAGGGCTCACTGCCGGAGGTGGTGGGTGACGCCGGCCTCTACTTCGACCCGTTTGACACCACCGCGATTGCGGCCGCCATCATTGAAATGGTGGAAAACACCCCACTGCGCCAGCGCCTGAGCGAGAACGCCGTCGCCGGAGCGCGGCAGTTCAGCTGGCAGCGGGCGGCGGAGCTGGCGCTGCAGCATCTGGAAAACCTGCGCTCCGCATAGCGGCCTACAAGTCCACGAACACACCGTCCACCGATACCGGCTGGCGCACGACCTTGATGTCCAGCAGCTGGTCGGCCAGCGTCTGCCAGCGCGCCTGGCTCATTTCACCCAGGCGCCGGGTGTCTGGTGTTTTGATCAGGTCGCGCTGTGCCTGCGCACTTTCAGCAAACGTCTCGGCTGACATCGCCCGGTTCAGCGACTGCATGAATTCATTGGTTTTGGCCGGGTCGCGCAGGTAGTCCTCCCAGCCGCTGCGAACAGCCGTCACCATGGCCTTCACTTCGCCAGGCGCCGCCTGCCAGCGCTGGCGCCGGGTGACCAGCACTGCGGTGTAGGGGTTGTAGCCGCTGTCAGCGACCAGAAAGGTTTTTACCCTGATGCCGGCCGCGGCGGCCGTCAGCGGTTCCGATGTCACAAAGCACTGCTGCGAGACCCGGGTGTCATTCTGGAAATTGCCAATGCCACCGAGGTAGGGCGCGGTCACCACCGTCAGCGGCGCATACTTCTTCCTGAAAAACTGGGCATAGGGCAGGCCCGACTGCCACAGGAGGACGCCGTCGCTGTGCATCACCTCGTCGATGGACGCAAAGCCGCGCTCGGCATGGGTCATAATCCCCTGCGGATTGGTCTGGTAGGTGGCAAACAGCGCCACGATATCGCTGCCGCCGCGCGCCAGCGCGATAACCACCTCATCCGCCGACACAATGGCGTAGTCGACCTTGCCCGCCAACAGCATCTGTATGGTCGGTGTGCCGGAGCCACCCTCGATAATGGCAACATCGAGTCCGTTCTGTTCATAATAGCCGTGCACTTGTGCGGCGTAGAAGCCGCCAAACTGCGGCTCGGGCTTCCAGTTCAGCGCCAGCACCAGGGGTGCGGACGGCGATGCCGATTGCGCCAGCAGTTGGACGCTGCACAGCGCAGCCAACAGGAACACGAACAGTCTGGACATCACAACTTCCTCAGATAGGGTCGGCCGCGCAGCAGCAGGCGGCTGACAACTTCGATAATGAACACCAGCAACAGCGCCAACACGCTGGACATCACCACGCCGCTGAACACCAGGTCGACGCGCTGCTGGGTGCGGGCGGCATCGATCAGGCTGCCGAGGCCACCGCCGGCGATGAACTCACCGACAATCGCGCCGATCACGGCGAGGCCGGCGGATATTTTTATCCCGGTCAGCATATAGGGGATTGCGGACGGTATCTGTAACTTGAAAATCAACTGCCACGGCGAGGGCCGGTACAACTTGAACAGCTCCTTCAGGTGCGGGTCTGTTTCCTGCAGGCCGGTCAGGGTGTTGGCGAGGATGGGAAACAGCGACACAATGAACGCCGAGGCCCTCACTGTCGGCTGGCCGAAGCCGAACCAGATCACCAGCAGCGGGGCGATGGAGATAATCGGTACGGTCTGGAAAAAAATACAGAACGGCAGTACCGCGCGACGCACAATGGGGATGGCAAAGAACAGCAGTGCCAGCGTCACACCCGTCACCGCACTCCAGCCCAGCCCCCAGGCAATGGAGTTCGCCGTGCTGAGCGTTGCGGCGTATATCTCCGGCCACAATTCCACCGTGGTTTGCGCTATCTGTGTCGGCGAGGGCAGCAGGTAGGGGGCCACCCACTGCTGCGCCACCACCCACTCCCAGGCGGCGAGCAGCACGGCCAGGAAGATCCACGCCGGGTATCGCTCAAGCAGCCACGCCCTGAGGGTATTCTTCATGGCCGCACCTCGGTGCCAGGCGCCGCCGCGGTATCGCTTTCCATCTCGCTGAAAAGTTGTGAGTAGCCCTGCACCACAGCATTGAAGCCCGGCGTCAGTTTCAGCAACTGGTCGCGCCCGGCAAACTCGATAGCGCGATGGTCCCGTGCCCGCCCACTCCTGTCTAGCAGCAGGATATGGTCACCGAGGTACACGGCCTCGGCAATGGAATGCGTCACAAACACATAGTGCAACTGCAATCGCGATTTCAATTCAAGCAGCAGGTCCTGCATGCGAAAGCGTGTGCGCTCGTCGAGCGCTGCAAACGGCTCGTCCAGCAGGATGATGCCGGGTTGCGTCACCAGTGCTCGCGCCAGTGCCACCCGCATCTGCATACCGCCGCTGAGCTCGGCGGGAAAGTGCTGCAGGCGATCCTCCAGACCCAGCTGGCGCAGCAGCTCAAGGGCATAGGCAGAGGATGTGTCGCTCTTCTGTCGCGCCAGCTCCAGCGGTAACAGCACGTTCTCCAGACAGGTGCGCCAAGGCACCAGTCGCGGTTCCTGGAAGACATAGCTCATGCGCTGTGCGAGCGCTGGCTCGATGCGGATTGACCCGGCGGTCGGGGCCTCCAATCCCATCAACAGGCGCAGCAGTGTAGTCTTGCCGCAGCCCGATGGACCGAGCAGGCACAGGCTGTCGCCAGCCGACAGGGTGAATGACAGATCGTCTATGACCGCATGCCCATTGCCGGGGAAGCATTTGCGCAATCCCTGGACGTCTATCGCCGGTGCTGCCTGCTGTCCCGTCACGCGGCGCTGCCCCGCCACTCGACACTGGCGAGCGGGCTGGCGCGCAGGGCACGGGCCTGGGCGGTCGCATCGATCGTACCTCGCCTGCCGACGCCACACCCGGGGCCCATTGCCTGTACAAACACTGTGCGGATGGAACCGTCCCCTGCCATGCCTTGTATCCTGTTATCTGGTAGCGCGCTCGCAGCGGCGGTGACCTCGCCATTGCCGGCAGCAATATCCAACCCTCAATACAGCGAGCGACCTGCGCGACGGTCGACGCCCCGGCGAACTGGCCATGGCATCATATATGCTCAGGGCGACAGGTGCCAAACCCGCAGGCCACTCGGATATACTGCCGCTACCGCTCACCGCCCCCAGGATGACGTTGCACATGGCGAATACGCAAGGCTACGGTTTCAGGCTCGCTCTGCTGGCGATTTTCCTCGTCACATGGAGCTGGGCGGCCTGGCAGCCCCTGCACCCCGATGACTGGCTGCTCGAGAACTACATGGTGTTTTTCTGGGTACCGGTACTGCTGGTCACGGCGCGATTTTTCCGCCTGTCGGATATCTCCTACGGACTGATCACGCTGTTCATGTGCCTCCATGTCGTCGGCTCTCACTACACCTACGCCGAAGTGCCTTTCGGGGATGTGCTGCAGGACTGGTGGGGCGCCGAACGCAATATGTATGACCGCCTGGTGCACTTTTGCTTTGGACTGCTGCTGGCCTATCCGGTGCGAGAGATACTGGTGCGGATCGCGCAACTGCGCGGCTTCTGGGCGTATTTTTTTCCCATCGATATCACCTTCTCGATCTCCGCCATCTACGAAATTATCGAGTGGAAAGCCGCCGCCCAGGTCGCGCCGGAACTGGGCATCGCGTTCCTCGGAACACAGGGTGATGTGTGGGATGCACAGAAGGATATGCTGGCGGCCGGCGTCGGGGCCATCGTGGCAATGCTGATCGTGCTCGCTATCAATCTGTGGCTCAACCCCGCCACCGGCAGAGAGATCCGCGACAGCGTGCGCGTGCGGCAGGGCGATCACCCGCTGGGCGAAGAGGAGTTGGAGGCGTGGCTGGAGAAGGAGCGGCGATAGCGGTCGACGAGGCGGCTGCTGTCAGCGCGAGTAGCCGTCGGCCTGCGATACCCACTGGCCGGAGAACGTTTTATTCATGGCCAGTTTGTAGCGATCGTGCAGCAGTTTCACACGCTTGACGTAGGTCTGCGTCTCCTCGTAGGGCGGGATGCCTTTGTAGCGTTTCACAGCCCCCGGCCCGGCATTGTAGGCCGCCGTCGCCAGCGTGGTATTGCCACCGTGCTCTTTCAGCAGCCAGGCGAGATAGCGGACGCCGCCGAAAATATTATCTTCCGGTTTCATCGCGTCCGCGACATCCATATCCCTGGCGGTGGCGGGCATCAACTGCATCAGGCCCTGCGCTCCCTTCTTTGAGCGGGCTCCCGCCTTGAACGCTGACTCGGCGTGGATCACCGCCCGCACCAGCGCCGGGTCCACGCGGTATTGCTTCGCCGCCGCATTAATCGCGTACTGGTAGGCATTCAGGTGCAGTGGGATATTGGTCCAATCCAGTGTGGATTTGACGTTGCACGCAAAGCAGGACAGCTGCATCACTTCATACTGTATGCCCATCGGCGCCCTGTCGGAATACGAGCGCACACCGGACCTGTTGGTGTACTTGAAGATCTTCATGGCGGGTTTTTCTGCATCGCCCTGCGCCTGCACGGCCTCACCGGACAACACGGTGCCACTCGCAGACAACACCGCGCCGCCGGACTCCGCGACTGCGGAAACCGCGAACAACATCACTGCAGCCGCCCCCAGCCGAAGTAGTACGTTCACCCCGTTACATCCCTTGTTATCGTGTATGCCCTTGGAGTGTACGATAAATCGCGCGGCCGGCTTGCTACTTTTCTGCGAAATTGTAGGCTTTTCTGCAATTGCCGATTTTGGTATCGCAAGCAGCAATAGGGCGCAGTGCGCCGGCTCAGCCGGCTTCCAGTTCCTCAGTGGGGCCAAAGAACTCATAGTGCACCTGCGCTGCCGGCACACCGAGGTCCCTGACGATTTTGTACATGGCGGTCATAAACGGCTTGGGCCCGAGGAAATACAGCTCCACGTCGCGGTCAGCCGGCAGTTGTGCCGCCACCATGTCAGCGGTGACAAATCCCTGCGCATGCGGCGCGCAGTCCGCACAGGGCTCGCTGTAGACGTAGTAGGTGGAAATGGCGTCGTTCGCTGCCGCCAGTTGATCCACATGGGCCCTGAACGCATGGACTTCGCTGTTCAGCGCTGCGTGAATAAAGCGGATATCGCGCCCGCGGCCCGCCTCGGCGTTGAGCATACTGATCGCCGGTGTGATACCAACACCCCCGGTCAACAGCACCAGCGGCTTGTCATTCCTGCGCAGCACAAAGCGCCCCGACGGCGGCAGCAACTGCACCTCACTGCCTTCAACCAGCGTATCGTGCAGATAATTCGACACCCTGCCCTGCGGCTCGCGCTTCACGCTGATGCGCAGGTGCTGCGCACCGGGCGCATCTGACAGGCTGTAATTGCGACGCACACTTTCACCCTCGATGTTCAACACCAGAGTGACCGCCTGCCCCGGCTCAAAGTCGGGGATCTCGCCGCCGTCGACCGGCGCAAAATAGAACGAGGTGATCACTGCGCTTTCGGGGGTGCGCCTGACCAGCCTGAACGCGCGCTCGCCGCGCCAGCCACCGCGCGCTTTCTCCGTTTCGACATAGATGGACTCCTCGGCGTCGATCAGGATACTGGCCAACTGGCCGTAGGCTTTACCCCAGGCCTCGATAATCTCATCGGTGGCGGCATCACCGAGTACTTTGGCAATCGCCTGCAACAGGCAGTGGCCGACGATATCGTAATGCTCCGGCAGCACCCCCAGCGAACAGTGCTTCTGCACAATCTGTGCGACGGCATCACTGAGCTTACCCAATTCATCGATATTCGCGCCGTAGGCGACAACGGCATTGGCCAGCGCTTTCGGCTGCGTGCCCTTGCCCTGGTTGGTCTGGTTGAAATAAGGCACGACCTCCGGATACTGCGCAAACATCAGCGGGTAAAAGCAGGCGGTGATCTCATCGGCATGCGCCCTGACGGCGGGGACAGTGGCCTTGATGACATCGATGGTGGCGCGGTCGAGCATGGTGGTTTCCTCCGGGGGAATGGTAGCTTTGCGTATCTGTCTCTCTGGCAACGCACGTTTCATGCCAACTCACAGGCCTTTGTATTCAGCGGGTTTGCGATACACCAGGTCACAATGACCCACTCCAGAACTGTGTCATTCTGACCCCTAATAGGTTATTTTGACCGACATGGATTTACTGCCCTTTATCGATATCGTCGAGGACCTGAACCGCGACCTGACCGCCAGCGAGCGCTACCAGCGCATGCTTGAAGTGCTACATCGCTCTCACAGCGAGCACGGTGCGCGCTGTGACGCTATCGCACTGCTAAAGCTGGAGGGCGACGAACTGCGCCCGCTGGCTGTGATCGGCCTGAAGCGCGAGGCGCTCGCCAGGCGTTTCAAAATCCATGAGCACCCGCGCCTGGAGATCATCCTGCAAAATCGCACTGTGACGCGCTTTGAGGCGAACTCGCCGCTGCCAGACCCTTACGATGGCCTGGTGGCAAACGGTCGCGAGCAACTGCACGTACACGACTGCATGGGCAGCGCCATCTATATTGACGACACGCCCTGGGGCGTGCTGACACTGGATGCGCTGTCAGCCGGGGCCTTCGATCACCTGGACCCGATGGAGACCCGCGCCAATATCGCGGCCGTGGCCGCCGCTATCAAAACCAGCCAGCACATTGAAACCCTGGAATTGCGCGCTGAGCACCAGCACCAGATTGCACAACAACTGATGACCAGCGATTCGACTCACGACATCATCGGCCGCAGCCAGGCGCTGCAGGCGATGTTCACCGAAATCCAGACCGTTGCCCCAACCGACCTGTCGGTACTGATCACGGGGGAGACCGGCGTCGGCAAGGAACTGGTCGCGCGCAGCATCCACCGGGCCTCAAAGCGCGCAGCGCAACCGCTGGTGCAGATCAACTGTGCGGCACTGCCGGAAAATATTGTGGAGAGCGAACTGTTTGGGCACCTGCGCGGCTCGTTTTCCGGCGCCACCAGTGACCGCAGCGGCCGCTTCGAACTGGCGGATGGCGGCACCTTGTTGCTGGACGAGGTTGGTGAGCTCCCACTATCAGTGCAGGCCAAGCTGCTCAGGGCACTGCAAAGCGGCGAGATTCAGCGAATCGGCAGCGACCGCACCATCACCGTGGATGTGCGCATTATCGCCGCCACCAACCGCGACCTGCAGCGCGAGGTCAGGGAGGGCCGTTTTCGCGCCGACCTCTACCACCGCCTCAGCGTCTACCCACTGCCGGTACCGCCACTGCGCGAGCGCGAGAAAGACTGCATCCTGCTGGCGGGGTATTTCCTGGAGAAAAACCAGCATCAACTCGGCGTGGCCAGGCTGCGGCTGACCGCACACGCGAGCCAGCTGCTGGAACGCTACGACTGGCCGGGCAATGTACGCGAACTCGAGCACCTGCTGAGCCGCGCCGCGCTGAAAGCGATCCGCGAACAGGGTCGCGACAGCCGTGTCATCAGCATTGCCCCTCACCATCTCGGCCTGCAGGAGGCAGAACCGGATACAGCGCGGGGGCCAGACGGGCTGCAACCGGCGTCACCTGCCGAGCCTGCATACGGCCTGCGCGAATGCAGCGAGGCATTTCAGCGTGAACTGATAGCCGGCAGACTGCAACAACACGACGGCAACCTGGCGGCAACCGCCCGCTCACTGAAACTGGATCGCAGCAACCTGGTGCGCACGATGGCGCGCCTCGGTATCGCCCGGCAGTGACAGCGGCCGCGACCGCTGCTTACCGCTGCGATCCCCTGCCTGCTCCGTTCACACCGCTGTTAAAACCTCAATCACTGCACAGGATTTCCATCTTGCGCCGCGCGAGGTCGACCTGCTCGGCCGTGGTGGCCTCAACCAGCTGCTGCTTGGCGTTGTGGCACTCGTTGGCCTCCATCTTAAAGCTGTTCTGCAGCTCTTCCCTGGCCCTGGCTGATGCGGCATCGCACGCCGTGGATGTCACGCGTCGGACGTTAGTGGTGCTGCCGGTTTCCTCAACGACGACACAGTCGCCCTTGATAATCTCGGTCTGGTCGGTGATGACCCGGATCGCATTGCCGTCGGTCGTGAGGACGGTATAAGCCACACCGTTGCGGCTGCCCTGGGTGGCACTGGCAAGCGCGCCACCCGCGCCGGCGCCGATGATCGTGTTGCGGGCCTTTTTACTGGTCGATTTACCGCTGCCGGACAACAGACCCAGCGCACCGCCTACCAGCGCCCCCGTACCCGCCTCTGACTGCAGCGTCACGCGCTCGACATTCTCCACGATACCGGTACTGATCTTCACCGACTGCCCCGCTTTCTGGGCATAGCCGGGCGTGCCTGCCAGCATCAGTGGTAGCGACATCACCGCAATAAAGTTGGCCTTGATAAAACGCATCTTTCTTGACTCCTCTGGGACGTTACAACTGCAACAGCGCAATGTTATTCATAGTATGTCCCGCCTTCCGGGAAACTGCAGACACCGGCACACAGGAATACAGCTGCCCTGGGAACCGCCGCGCCGGCAGCTGTGTAGTAAAGACCAGAGCGACGGTGAGATCAAGTGCGCCGCTATTCGCCCGCGAACAGTGGCGCGTTTCACGGTACACTGCACGCCGCCAATGCAGCTGATATGGAACCGACAATGCGCACCGTAGAGATTACCAAAGAACCCGTCGAGCTGTTCAAGATACTGAAGTTTGAAGGGCTGGTCGCGACCGGCGGTGAGGCCAAGCTTGTGATTAGCCAGGGCCTGGTCAGCGTTAACGGTGAGCAGGAGACCCGCAAACGCAGAAAAATCGTGCACGGGGATATCATCAGCTTCGCCGATGAGACACTGCAGGTGCGGCTGGCGTGACGGCCAGGTCCACAGCATCCCGCCGGCCTGCGCGCAGGGCAGCAAGGAAAACACCGCAGCAGAGGCTGTGGGGCAAGGACACCCTGGCGATCGAGCGCATGAGTGAAGAGGGCCGCGGTGTGGCGCGGCGCGAGGGCAAAATCGTGTTTGTCAGTGGTGCGCTGGAGGGCGAACAGGTCAGCGTACAGTGCACCGCCGTCAACAAGGGCTATGATGAAGCGACAATGATCGCGCGGATTGCAGACACGGCGCCCAACCCCGAGCGCGTATCTCCGGCGTGTGCCATTTACGCGGATTGCGGGGGCTGCAGCCTGCAGCACTGGTCGCTGGAAGCACAACAACAGCACAAGCAGGCCACACTGCTGGCAAAACTGCAGCCCATGACCCCACTGCAACTGGAACCGCCAATCCTCAGCGCAGGGGCCGGCTTCAGGCACCGGCTGCGCCTGATGGTCACGCGCGCACCGGATCGCCGCTATCTGCTGGCGCTGCGCCAGCACCGCTCGCATGAGGCCGTCACCCTGGCGCACTGCACGGTCGCAAACGCGGCCGTCAATGCGGCCGTGAAGGCGCTGCCTGCACAGTTGCTGAACGCCCCGGACCTGCAGGGCCTGCGCGAAATCGAGATCGACGCCGACAGCGACAATCGAATCGGGCTGTGCTTCTATTTCGCCGCAAACCCCGGCGAGAAGGTGCTGGCGGCACTGCGCACCGCAGTGCTGGTGGCGCCGGTGGTGGCACTGCGTGTACGACTCAACGCCCAGCGCAAAGCGCGCGGGGAGTCGCTGCACGATGAATGGGGTGAAGAGGAGGTCAACCTGCGCCAGGAGCTGATGGCAGAGGGCGACCTGTGCCTGCGCTCAATACCGCAGGCGTCGGAAGGTGAGCCCACCCCTGCCGCGCTGGAACTGCGCTACCAACCGGGCGATTTCACCCAGACCCACTGGCAGGTCAACACTGAACTGGTGGCGCGAGCGCTGGACTGGCTGCGCCCGGGCAGTGACGAGATCGCGCTCGACCTCTTCTCCGGGATAGGCAATTTCAGCCTGCCGCTGGCGCGCCATGCCCGCACCGTCCACGCCTTCGAGAGCGACAGCGGCATGACGGCGCGCGTGACCGCCAACGCACAGCGCAACGGCATCACGAATGTGCGCGCTGTCACGCGCAACCTGATGGCGGGCGAGGTGGAACTGCCCCGTGCCGATATCGCCGTCATCGACCCCCCCAGGGCTGGCGCCAGGGCCGCCTGCGAGGCCCTGGCGCGGGCGAAAGTGAAGCGCATCGTCTACGTCTCCTGCCACCCGGCGACCCTGCTGCGGGACGCACAGATACTGCAACAGGCGGGCTACCGCCTGAGCAAGGCGGCGGCAGTGGATATGTTCCCGCACACCGGGCACAGCGAGGCTATCGCGCTTTTCCAACGCGGCAAATAACCTGACCGCGGCGACGGGTACACACGCCCTCCCGCTAGCGGCCTGGCTGGGCCTCCCCCGACCACGCGGTTTTCAGCCGCTCCGCCAGGTCTTTCGACACAAAGTAGATGACCGGCACCAGGATCAGCGTGACAAAAGTGGCAAACAGCACGCCGAAGGCAATCGAGATCGCCATCGGTTTGACAAATTCAGACTGTATCGAGGTCTCCAGCTGGATCGGTAACAGGCCGAGGAAGGTGGTCACGGAGGTCAGTATCACCGCGCGGAACCGCTTCGGCCCCGCCTCTACCACCGCCGAGCGCCAGTCATGGCCCTCGTCGATGTGGTGATTGATGAAATCGACCATCACCAGACTGTCGTTGACCACGACACCGACGAGACCGACGATACCGATCACCGACAGGAAGCTCACTTCCTTGCCCAGCAGCAGGTGTCCCAGAATCGCGCCGATGATGCCGAATGGAATGACCGACATAATCAGCAGCGGCTCAACATAGCTCTTCAGCGGTATCGCCAGCGCCCCGAAAATCATCAGCAGCACAATCACAAACCCGTACAGCAGCGCCGTCGATGTCTTCTGCTGCGCTTCAGCCTCGCCGCCAAAATTGAAGTGAATACCGGGGTATTTCACCAGCAGTTCAGGGAGCACCCGGGCCTGCAGCAGATTGATCACCTCACTGGGCTCGACCACCATCTTGTTGATATCGGCCTGTACGGTGACCACACGCTTGCGGTCTATGCGGTTGATGGTGCTGAGCCCGGTGGTTTCGTGGGCAGTACCGACCACGGAGAACGGCACCTTGCGGCCATCGGGCAGCCGTATCCACAGGCCGTTCAGGCTCTCGACCTGACTGCGGTCCGCGGCGGGCAGGCGCACATAGACCCGCACCTCGTTGCGGCCGCGCTGCACACGCTGTATCTCGGCACCAAAGAACGCCTGTCGCACCTGCCGCGCAAGATCGACATCCCCCAGGCCCAGCGCCTCGCCCTCTGCGGTGACGTGAATGTCCAGCTCACGGCCACCGGAGTTGAAGCTGTCGCTGATGTCCTGCACACCGCGCATCTGCGCGAGGGAGCGCTTTACATCCTGTGCCGCCAGCCGCAACATCTCCAGGTCCTGGCCCTGCAGTTGCAACTCCAGGGCCGCACCCGGCGGACCGGCCACGGCGTCGACTGTGAGTGAGCGAATACCCTCGAGATTGCCCAGCTCCTCCCGCAGCCACTGCGCCAGCACCACAGAACTGATGGTGCGCTCCTCACTGGGCACGAGATCGATATCGATGCTGGCGCTGGTATCACTTTCCGACACCACCAGCAGCTCGCGGATCACATCCACCGTGGTACCGGCCTCGTCCAGGTAGCGCGCGTTCATCACCTGTGCGGCAGCCTCTATACGCCGCGCATAATCATGCGTTTTCTCCCACGGCGCGCCCTGTGGCATCTCGAGCGTCACATAGATCTGGTCAGAGGGCACATTCGGGAAGAACACATACCTGACAAGGCCCGCAGGCAGCAGCGCCATCGAGACAATGAACAGTGCGACAAAGACCGCAATCGTGATGTACCGGTACTGCAGGCAGAACAGCAGGAAGCGGCGATAGGGGCCGGATGCGAAATTGGTGAGCGCCGTTGAGAAGCGGCCCTGGAATCGCTGGATCGCACCGAGCACGCCACCCGGGGTCGACCCGTCCACGCGCAGGTGCCGCAGGTGGGCCGGAAGAATCAATTTGGTCTCTATCAGGGAGAAGAAGATACAGAGAATCACCACCGGCCCCATATGGGTGCCGACACGCGCGAAGCCCTCCGTCATCAGCAGGGTCGGCGTAAATGCAATCATTGTCGTCAGCGCACCGAAAATCGTCGCCGTCGCCACCCGGCGGACACCGCGCAGCACACTGGGCAGGCCCTGCCGCTCCTCCTGTAAATAGGCATAGGCGCTCTCGGCCGTCACTATCCCGTCATCGACCAGTATCCCCAGCACCAGTATGAAGGCGAACACCGACAGCACATTGATAGACACCGGCAGGCCGAGAAAGTAGATGGTTGCCAGTGTTGCCAGCATGGCAAAAGGTACGCCGACGATCACCCACAGGGCCAGCCTCAGGTCGAGGAACAGCGCCAGTGCGATGACCACCAGAATCGCGCCCTGGGCGGCATTGCGCAGCATCAGTTCAATACGCCCGCGCAGGATGTTGCTCTCGTCGACCCAGCCGACGATAAAGACGCCGTCGGAGAGACGCGCCTGCTTGTCGGCGATATAACTGCGCAGGGCGTCCGTCATCTGCAGCACACCCTGGTTGCCGACCCGGTCGATCACCAGGGTGATGGCACGCCGGCCATTGAGGGTACTGAGAACCGGCTGGTCCTCAAAGCCATCGACCACCCGGGCCACCTCACCGAGCCTGATGGAGGTGCCATCCGGTCGCGTCAGCAGGTTCAGCGCGGCGAACTCCTCGCCGGTATAGGCCTGCGACACCGAGCGCAGTTTGATGGAACCCTGCTCGGTGCGCATACTGCCTCCCGGCAGGTCCCGGGAACGGCTTTTGACGGCGGCCACCACCTGGTCAAAGTCGAGACCGTAGCGCCGCAGGGCCTCGGTCGATACCTCTATGGACAACTCGTAGTTGCGCTCGCCCAGCACACGGATCTCGCTGATGCCCTCCAGATCGAGAATCTCCTCCCGCACCTGCTCGGTGAGCTGTTTCAGGCCGACCTCATCGAGATCGCCGTACACGCTCACCCGCATCGCGTAACCGCGGCTGATCACCTCCTCGACGATCGGCTCCTCCGCGTCCAGCGGGAAGGCGGGTATGCCGTCGACGCGGACTTTCGCCTGGTTGAGGGCTTTGCCAATATCACTGCCCACCTCCATTTCCACCGTGACGACGCCCACGCCCTCCATCGCGGTACTGCGAATCTCCTTGATACCGACGATGTCGCGCAACTCCTCCTCGACCTTGAGCAGGATGCCCTGTTCAATCTCCTCCGGGGAGCTGCCCGGGTACGGCACCGTCACGGTGAACGTATCGGTCGGGAAACTGGGGAAGACCTCTTTGCGAATACCCTGCGCCGCATACAAGCCGGCGATGAGCACGATGATCAGCAGTAAATTGGCGGCGATGGGATTGGATGCCATCCAACCGATCGGGCCTTTCTCGTTGTCATAGCGCGACTCAACCATCACTCAGCTCGACTTTCATGCCCTCGAACATCAGGTCCAGACGCGTGGAGACCACCCGGTCGCCGGGGTCGAGACCACCGTTGATCACCACAGTGCCACCGGCGCGGTGCACCACATCCACCCGCTTCCGACGCAGCACGCCGTCCGAGAACACGAACACCGAGTCGTCAGCGTGCAACACTGAACTCGGCAACCGCACCGCGGAGCCCACGGGCTCTCCGGGAAGGGTCGCCTCAACGAACAGACCCAGTGGCAGCCTGTGCGCGTGAAGACGGGTGTCGTAGGGCCGCTGTACCTCGACGATCACCGGGATAACACGGGATGCCTGGTCGACGCGCGCCTCTATGCGCTTCAGCGTCGCCTGCCACTGCTGCTTCCGCTCACCGATCTGCGCGCTGAGCACGACCGGCGCACCCAGTGACGCCTCCAGGAACCCGGCCTCTGCGGGTGTCACCGGCAGCGTCACTTCCGCCGTGTCACTGCTGAGCAATCGCGCCACCGGCTGCCCGGTGCTGACAAACTGGCCGAACTCCACCGACTGCCTGTCGATCACCGCATTGAACGGTGCCTTGATCTCGGTGAACGCCAGGTCCTGCTCCGCTTTGGCGATGCGCTGGCGCGCTGCCTCAATATTCAACTCACCTTCGCCGATCGCGGCCTGGCGCTTCAGCGCCCGCGCGTCAGCCAGTGCGATATTGGCAGTGGCCAGCGCCGCCCTCGCCTGTGCCAGCGCCAGTTCATAATTGGCCGGGTCAATACGCAGCAACACGGTGCCCGCCTCCACCATTTCACCGGGCTGGAACTCGGGCGCGACCCAGACCACCCTGCCGGTCACTTCACTGGCCAACTCCAGTTCATAGCGGGAGGTGACATTGCCGTGCGCTACGATAGAGATGGGCACCTCCGACAGCGTCACTTCCACGGCCTGCACATGCGGCAGCGGCTGCGCGCTGTCAACGGGCTTCAACTCCTCGCGCGAGCCGACCATTACCATGGCAAGGATGACGGCCGCGACAATAATCGCCAGCGGTATCATCAACTTGATCGTTTTCCTTAACATGCAGACTCTCTCGATCGGGGGTGATAAACAGGCACTGTCTAGTGCCGATGGAATATGCTGTAGGCGTCTCGCTCCAACTGTTCGCGGTGATCGGGGTGCGCTATCGCGATCAGGGCCGAGGCACGCTGCCGCAGGTTCTTGCCGTACAGGTAGGCGACCCCGTATTCGGTGACAACATAATGCACATGCGCGCGGCTGGTGGTGACACTGGCACCCGGCTTTAGCTGTGTGACAATCCGTGACTGGCCCCGACTGGTGACCGAGTTCAGCGCGATGATGGGCTTACCCCCTTCCGACAGGGCCGCACCGCGAATGAAGTCGACCTGGCCGCCCACGCCGGAATACTGCCGGCTGCCGAGCGAATCAGCGCAGACCTGGCCGGTGATATCCACCTCCAGTGCACTGTTGATCGCCGTCACTTTCGGATTGGTGCGGATGACCGAGGTATCATTGACGTAGGAGATATCCCGCATCTCAATCATCGGGTTGTCGTCGACAAAATCGTACAGCGCCCGCGAACCGATGCAAAACCCGCTCACAATCTTGCCCCACTGACGCTTCTTGTTGTGGCCGTTCAGCGCTCCGCACTCGACCAGTGCCATTACACCATCGGAGAACATCTCGCTGTGCATCCCCAGGTTGCGATGTCCGCGCAACGCCCTCAGGGCCGCATCGGGGACTCCGCCGATCCCGGTTTGCAGGGTGGCGCCGTCTTCAACAAGGCCGGCGAAAAAGCTGCCTATCTTTTCGTCGGTTGGCGTCAGCGCCGGCGGCGGGATCTCAAAAACCGGCTGGTTGCACTCAACCAGCGCATCGATGGCCGAGACATGGATGATGCCGTTGCCATGCACCCTCGGCATATTTTCGTTCACCTGTGCGATCACATGTTTCGCCGTCTCGATCGCGGCATTGGTGATATCCACGGACACCCCGACAGAACAGTAACCGTGCTTGTCCGGCGGGCTCACCTGCACCATCGCGACATCCAGTGGCATAATGCCGGAGCGAAACAACTTCGGGATCTCACTGAGGAACACGGGCACATAACTGGCCATGCCATTGGCCACCGCCTCACGGGTATTGGCGCCGACAAAAAACGTATTGAGGTGAAAGACGCCCTCGTAGCGCGGGTCCAGATACGGCGCGGAGCCCTCGGTGTGAATACTCACCAACTCTACAGCGCGCAACTCCTCCCCGCGCGCGGTCATCGCATCCACCAACAACTGGGGCGTGGCCGCAGCGCTGTGCAGAAACACGCGCTCACCGGACTGGATGTTCTGCACCGCTTCTGCCGCAGTGACGTAGTTCAGGTTGGTCATGGGACGGGGTTCTCGTACTGCATTGGACGGCTGGCAAATGACGGGACTGTAGCGGAACACTGCCGCAGCTGTCCAATACAGTACGCAGGCGTGCGCGCTACAGATCATGCCGCCGGCGGCGGGACACTTTCAGTCGCGGGGTTGTCGATTCGCCATCGCTGACGCGGCGTCATCGCCACGGCTTGCCTCATCGCGCCGCCGGGAGCCGACCAGCAGGTAGTCCGCAGCGAAGGCATCGAGGATTTCGCCCGCGTCGTCGACCAGCCAGCGCATCGCCAGGCGGCGGGGCACCCGCACGCGCTCGACCAGCAGGCGCGTGCCGAACACCCTGTCCCAGAGCGGCGTTGTCACGCCCTGCGCCAGGCGCGGGTCGGCAAAATGGTGCGCGAAATGATGCTTGCGGCGCCAGCGCCCGTAGCGATTGCGGGGCGGGTGGGTATGGGCGCGGCGGTGCAGGATTTCATAGAGTATATACATCGCGACAAACCCGAGCGTGAAGGCGGCACCCAAGGTCACACCGATCAGCAGCGATGACAGCGGCAGCAGTATAGAGACCGCAGCCACGGCGGCTATGGCCTTCTGCCACGCTGGGGCAAAGTAGTCGGCCTGGGCGTGGTGGCGTCGATGCTCCCTCGCTCCCGGCCCCCGCACCGACCGGCCGTGGAACACGAAACGGTGGAGCAGGTACTCCGTGAGCGTCCAGGCGATCGCACCCAGTGACAAGGCGGCTGTGATCTCGAGCATAGGATGGCCTCCCATGCCCGCAGTTTAGACCCCGCCCCGCGCGGGGTCTAGCCGAACAAGCCAGCCAGGTAGGGGTTGAGGAATCGGCCCGCCGGATCCATGGACCTGCGCAGTTCCGCAAAATCATTCCAGCGCGGGTACAATTGCTGGAAGTCCTTGCGCTGCAGCGTATTGATCTTGCCCCAGTGCGGGCGCCCGTTGTACTTGCGGAAAATGGGTTCTATCGTGGCGAAGTACGGCCGGTAGTCCTCCTCGAAGTAGCGGTGCACCGCTATCGACATAGTGTCGCGCTGGTGGAAGGGGCTCAGCCAGATATCATCGCCCTTGATGAAGCGCACCTCGATCGGGAAGAACACCTCGGGGTGATTTTTTTCCAGCGCCGCGCGGACCTCCCGCATCGCCTGCAGACCGTGTTCTCGCGGCAGGTGATACTCCATCTCATTGAAGCGGACGTTGCGCTCATTGGCGTAGTTCTTCCAGGAGCTCTCCACGGTGACTTCATCACTGAGGGTTTTCACAACACTGCTGAGGATTAGCTCGCGCAGCCGCGGCGAGCCATCCAGCCAGTCGCGCGCCATCTTCAGGTCCTGTACGGAGTCGTTGCTGTCGATTTTCTCAGTGGACCCCAGCGGCTCGTCAGTGAAGTCATGGGTATCGGTGAAGCCCATACCGGAGTAGGGAATATAGAAGAACTCGAAATTGCGGTGCTGGTCCGCCATGGTATCGGCGATGTCGAGGATCTCATCAAACTCGCGCCACACCGTCTCCCGGCGCAAGCGGTAGGGCGCCATATTCTGCAGCCTGACCTGCGTGATCACGCCGAGCGCCCCCATGGACACTTTCGCCGCCTGGAATACATCGGGGTTCTGTTTGGCGTCGCAGTACACCAGGTCGCCACGGGCATCCACCAGTTGCAGGCCCTCGATAAAGGTCGACATACAGCCGATATCGACCCCGGTGCCGTGGGTTGCCGTGGCGAGGCAGCCGGCGAGCGTCTGCTCGTCGATATCCGGCATATTGATCAGCGCCTGCCCCGCGTCTTCCAGCGGCTGGCCGATGTCGCCGAGGCGACTGCCGGCCCACAGTGTGGCCTGCAGTGTTTTCGAACTGTGCTCGACGATGCCGCTGAGGCGCGACAGTGACACGATGGTGCCATCGGTGGGCACCAGCGGACTGAAGGAGTGTCCGGCGCCCACTGCCCGCACTGTGCCTTTGGCCGACGCGATCAGCTCCTGCAGTTCGGCGACCGTCGCCGGCGCGCTGCGCGCCGCAGGTTCGCACTTCTGCGAACCCGACCAGTTGCGCCACGGGATGGTGCGCACCTTGTTGCTATCGGCAGCCGCCAGCGCTCGCAGCGACAGGGTCTGGCTGCCGACCGCGGCAGCCACCAGCGCACCCAGCACACTGCGACGCTTAATCATGGGATGCCCCCGGCGTTGCCATGAACTCGATCAGGGCTTCAAACTGCTGGGCGTCACAGTCCATGCACAGGCCAAACGGGGGCATACCGCCAAAGCCATTGATCACACTGTCCACCATCGCGTCCATGCCCTTGGCCATGCGCGGCGTCCAGGCCGACGCATCACCGGTGAGGGGCGCGCCGGTGGCAGCGACTGTGTGGCAGCTGCTGCAACTGCGGCCATAAATCGCCGCAATCTCCGGGTCCTGCGGCACCAGCTGTCGACTGGCGGCCTCCATCTCGGGAGAACTGAAGGATGAGGGCCTGTCACAGCCCGCGAGTACCACTGCCACCAGCAACAGCAGAATTCTTGTGGGTTTCATCACCGATTGTCTCGCATGCATTAATAAACTAGTCATGACTATTATAATAGCGCCACCGCTTGTGACCCGTCAATGGCAGAATTACACCCGCCGCACCTCAGCCGGCGGGGCGGCTGGCCGCAGGCCCCGCGATTGACATGGCCTTCTGGTAGGCCGGCCGGGCCGACACCCGCTCCACATAGGCCTTGGTATTCGGCATGCTATCGTCGATCGCCCGCGCACCCAGCATGGTCAGTGACGTCAGGTTGAACATGGACATGATATCGGCGCAACTGAATTCCGGGCCTCCGAGATAGTCCGATTCGCCCAGCCGCTGCTCCAGCGCTGCGTAAATGCCGTCTTCACGGCGCTGCGTGGTGGCCATCATCGGGCCGCCCGCATCCGGTGTGACCCCGGTGGACTGAACTGCCAGTTTGATGAAGAGCGCCGACTGCAGGTTGTTATTGAACTGCATCCAGAACAGGTAGTGGGGATAATCGGGATCATCCGGTTGCACGGACAGCGCACCGCCTCCATGTCGCTGTGAAATATACTCGACAATCGCTGTGGACTCGGCCATGACCAGGTCACCGTCTGTGATGATCGGCGCCGTCCCCGCGGGGTGCAGGGCGCGAAACTCTGGCGGGGCCAGGAAATCCTCCCCCCGGTCGTACCATTTCAATTCATAGGGCAGGTTGAGCTCTTCCATCAACCAGACAATGCGGTCGGACTGCGATACGCCGAGGTGGTGAATAGTTATCATGGTCATCTCCGGGTTTTGCGGCTCACCAATGTGATGGATTCTCCCGCGTTGGTCAAACGATTCCTGTGGGCGGCGCAGTGCAGCAGCGCTCTGCTGCGAAATGGCTATCGGCACGGAACAAATCTATAATCCCCGGCCCTGCTCCATAACACACCCAACACAGGGGCACCCCTGCAAGGCCGACATTGCTATTCACCAGCCCGGTATTCCTGTTTGCTTTTCTCCCGCTGGTGCTGGCGCTGCACTATTTCGCGCCGGCGCGACTCAAGAACAGTGTACTGCTGCTCGCCAGCTTGCTGTTCTACAGCTGGGGCGAGACGCTCTATGTCCTGTTGATGCTTGTTTCGATTGCGGCAAACTACTGCTTCGGTGTCGCAATTGAGCATTTCCGGCAGTCACGCTATCCGCGACTGTGGCTGGCGATCGGTGTGGCGACCAACCTGTCACTGCTGGCGGCCTTCAAATACGCGAACTTCCTCGTCGACACCGCCAATGCCCTGTTGCAGTGGGCGGATATACCACCGATCGTACTGGCACCGGTACACCTGCCGCTCGGGATTTCCTTTTTTACCTTCCAGGCGATGTCCTACATCATCGATGTGTACCGGGGAGATGTCGCAGCCCAGAGACGACCGGGGCATGTCGCCCTCTATATCGCACTGTTCCCGCAACTGGTCGCCGGCCCCATAGTCCGCTATCACGACATCAGCAAGCAGATAGTGCAGCGACATATCGGCAGCTCCCTGTTTGTCAGCGGCGCGCGCCGCTTCCTGATGGGACTGGCGAAGAAGCTGTTGATTGCCAACTCCATGGGGCAGGTGGCAACGGCGGCATTCTCCGCACCCACTGCCGAACTGGGGTTCGCACTCGCATGGCTGGGTATCATTTGCTATGCGCTGCAAATCTACTTTGATTTTTCCGGCTACTCCGATATGGCGATCGGACTCGGCAGAATGCTGGGCTTCCGCTTCCAGGAAAACTTCAACTATCCCTACATTGCCACCTCATTGCAGGATTTTTGGCGGCGCTGGCATATTTCACTGTCGAGCTGGTTTCGGGACTACCTGTATATCCCCCTCGGCGGCAACCGGTCTGGCGCGGCGCGCACCTATTTCAACCTCATGCTGGTGTTCTTCCTCTGCGGCCTGTGGCATGGCGCCAGCTGGAATTTTGTCCTGTGGGGAATGATTCACGGCTGCTTCCTGGTGCTTGAACGCGGCCCGTTCGGCGCTTTCCTGAACGCGCTATGGCGCCCACTGCGCCACGCGTACACGCTGATTGTGGTGTGCTTTGCCTGGGTGTTTTTTCGCGCCGAGACACTGCCACAGGCGTTCGACTATGCAGCGGTCATGCTGGGCATGGGTGAGGCGACGCCGGTCGCAGGCTTCCTCGCGGGGGTCATCCTCAAGCCCGATATCCTCGCCGCGCTGCTGGCCGGTGCGGTGCTGGCAGCCCCTGTCTATCCATGGCTTGCATTTCATTGCTGTATCCCGGTGCTGCAGCGCCACCGCGGCTGGTACTTTGTGTCGCAGTGGGCATTCATGTACGGGCTTGCCGCACTGGTTTTCCTCGCGGTGGCGTCGACCACATTCAACCCCTTCATCTATTTCAGGTTCTAGGCCGTGAAACCGTCGCTGAAACTACCCGACACAGCACTGGCAATGCTTTTTCTCGCCTTGTTGTTTGTGCCATTGGCCAGCCAGTTACTGTATCTGGCAGATGACAGGTTCACAGACCTCGGCGAAAACCGGGCTCAGTCCCCGGCACCCCGGCTACCCGACACCCTGACCGGTTGGCTGGACTACCCGGCCGCGTTGGAACACTACTACCGCGATAATTTTGCGCTGCGGACCCCGCTGTTGAATACCGCCAATATCCTGAAACTGACGCTGGGCATCGATCTCGCCCCCCAGTACATGGCCGGGAAAGAGCAGTGGATCTTCCTGTCTGTCGGAGATACCACGGAGGTGCTGCGTGGCGCCAGGCCGCTGGAGGACGCGCAGTTGGCTGAGTTCAGGGAAAACATGCAACGCATACAGCGGCAGTTGGCCAAGCGCGGCATCGCCTTTCTTTACTTCGCCGCCCCGGAGAAGCAGAGCATCTACCCGGAGTATCTTCCCGGCCGGATCAAACAGGTCGGCCCCAGCCACCTGGACCAGGTGAACCAGGCTGAGAGCGGCAGTCGCCACTATGTTGACCTGAAATCCGTCTTGCTGGACGCCAAGACCGGCGAGGCCGGCAGGGGGCGTATGCTGTACCGGGAACTGGACTCGCACTGGACCTGCTGGGGTGCCTATCTCGCCTACCGGGATATCGTTGGCCAGGGGCTGCACGCCCAGGGCCTGCCTGTGGCGCTGGTAGCCGAACAGGAGATGGCGTACCGCGACCTGTCGGCCTTCAACAAAACCGACTACCTGTCAGCCGAATTCTGGACAACACCAGTGGCGTCGCTGGGGCCGCGGGACACCGCCTATGAATGCCTGCTGGAGCGCGATCCACTGGTGACCATGCAGGTGGTGGAAACCGGAGCCGACCTGCCCAATATCAACGGCGAGCAGGCTGTGCCGGAAGCCAGCTACCCGAATTCCGAGGTGCTCTACCAGGACTGGCTGGCGGTGAACCGGAACCCGCACAGCAGGTTCAAGGCGCTGGTTGTCCGCGACTCTTTCGCCTCGCACCTGACGCCCTACCTGAACAGGAGCTTCTCAGAAGTCCTCTACGTCCACTATGTCACCGTCAAGAGAGGCATGTTGAGCGCCGCAGTGGAGCAGTTCCAACCGGATGTGGTGATCTACGAATTCACCGAGCGCCAGTTGAACGATTCGCTGCAGCGAGTCGTACACATCCTGGAACGGGGCCTCAGGAAGTAGGCAGGCGGCTACTCATCCTCCCCGGCGCTGTAGATGCCATGACGCCAGTGAAAGGACTGGTCATCGAAAAGTCGCCGCGATTTGATGGCGCCCCAGCTGCCGGCTTCATAGCTGTCCAGAGGTGCCTGGTCCGCCTCCCAGGCACGCAGGACCGGCTCTACCACGCGCCAGGCCCATTCGACCTCGTCCCAGCGCAGGAACAGGGACTGGTCACCCTCGATAACATCCAGCAGCAAATCCTCATAGGCATCCGTGGCGCTCTGTTCCTCGTCGAGGAAACCGGCGTTGAGGCTGGCTGTGCGGGTGTGCATCTGCAGGCCCGGCTCCTTGACCGTCATCTCCAGTCGCAGACAGGCATCGGGCTGTATGCCCAGCACCAGCCAGTTGCGGGTGTCGGCGGTGACACCGGAATCCCTGAAGAAAGTCTGCGGTAATTTCTTGAAGCAGATGGAGACCATGGACTGCGTCTTTTTCAACCGCTTGCCCGTGCGCAGGTAAAACGGCACACCCTGCCATCGCCAGTTATCGATGTACAACTTCAGGGCAGCGTAGGTTTCAGTTCTGGAGCCAGCCGGCACATTGTCTTCTTCGAGATACCCGCAGACGGATGCATCATTCACATACCCCGCCGTGTACTGTGCGCGGTGGGCGTGATCCTGCACATCGCTGTCGCTCATGGCGCGAATCGATTTCAGCACCTTGACCTTTTCATCGCGCAACTCCTCCGCCCCCATCGACACCGGAGACTCCATCGCGATCAGCGTCAGCAGTTGCAGCAGATGGCTCTGTATCATGTCGCGCAGCGCGCCCGACTCGTCGTAGTAGCGACCGCGCGTGCCGATCCCCAACTGCTCACTGTGGGTGATCTGCACATGGTCGATGTAATTGCGGTTCCACAGCGGCTCCATCAGCAGATTGGCAAAGCGGAACACCAGCACGTTCTGTACCATGCCTTTTGCCAGATAGTGATCGATGCGGAAGACCTGCCTCTCCTCGAGACGGCGACTGACCTGTTCCTGCAGGTCCTGGGCGCTTTTGAGATCGAAGCCGAAGGGTTTCTCGATTACAACCCGCCGCCAGCCGCGGCTTTCATCCAGCAGCTGGTGCGCGCTCAACTGATCGACGACGGCGCCAAAGTCCTGTGGCTTGATGGCCATATAGTAGGCCACATTGAGTTGGCTGTTATCCTCCAGGTACGCCGATAAGCGGCCGTACATCTGCGGATCATCGAGATCACCGTTGAAGTATTCAATGCGCTGGCAGAAACGCTCCAGCACAGCGCTGTCGAGCTGCCCCCGCGCCTTTTCAGCGACCCAACCGCGGACTTTTTCCACACAGCTTTGCGTGGTCCAGTCGCGGCGGCCACAGGCCAGTATCCGCAGATTGCCTGTCAGCATCCCGGCCCGGTCGAGGTGGTAGAGTGCTGGCATCAGCTTGATCTGCGACAGGTTCCCGGTGGCGCCAAAAATAACGAATGTACAGTCCTGGCTCATACTGGATTACCCTTGTTCAGGCATCATAGGCTCCGGATATCGCCGAGCCCTGCAGGCCGACCCAATCGGTATGGAAGCGCTCACCCCGCGGCGCATCGATCCGCTCGTAGGTATGCGCGCCGAAATAGTCACGCTGCGCCTGCAGCAGGTTTGCCGGCGATTCCCCGGAGCAGTAACCGTCAAAAAATGCGAGGGCGGAGGACATGGCCGGCACCGGGATGCCGGCGTCGATGGCCATTTTCAGAGTGTCGCGCCAGCCGCTCATCGCGCCCTGTATCTGCTGGCGGAAAAAATCGTCCAGCAACAGGTTTTCCAGCGTCGGGTTATTCTCAAACGCGGTTTTTATATTGCCCAGAAAGCGGCTGCGGATAATACACCCACCGCGCCACATCAGCGCGATCGCACCGTAGTCCAGAGGCCATGCATAGTCTGCCGCTGCCTGGCGCAGCAACATAAAACCCTGGGTATAGGAGATGATTTTGGCCGCGTACAAAGCATCGTGGACTGCGCGCACGCACCGCTCCCGCTCTCCCGCTATCGGCCCCACCACTTTGCCGTAGGCGGCAGCGGCCCGCACCCGCTCCTCTTTCCTGGCGGACAGGGCGCGCGCGTAAACGGCCTCTGTAATCAGCGTCAGTGGAGTACCGTTATCGAGGGCGTCGGTGGCCGTCCACTTGCCGGTTCCCTTCTGGCCCGCTGCATCCAGGATCCGGTCCAGCAAGAGGCCGCCATCGACATCCCTGACGCCGAGGATATGACCGGTGATCTCGATCAGGTAGGAATCCAGTACCCCGGCGTTCCAATCGCTGAACACGGCCTGCAGCTGCGCCGCATCGAGGCCGAGACCGCGGCGCAACACATCGTAGGCCTCCGCGATCAGCTGCATATCACCGTACTCGATACCGTTGTGCACCATCTTCACATAGTGCCCGGCGCCCGCAGGCCCCACCCATGTGCAACACGGCTGGCCATCGACAGTAGCGGCGATGGCCTGGAAAATATCCCTCACAAAGGGCCACGCCGCGACATCGCCGCCGGGCATGATGGACGGCCCGAATCGCGCGCCCTCCTCACCCCCGGACACACCCACACCGAGATAGCGGATATTGCGCTCCTGCAGCGCCAGAAAGCGGCGGTTGGTGTCGGGATAATGGGAGTTGCCGCCGTCGATAATGATATCGCCGGCGTCGAGGTAGGGGAGCAGCGCGGCGATAGTCTCATCGACGGCGGCCCCGGCGCGCACCATCAACATGATCCGTCGCGGCGTCTGCAGCGACGCCACCAGTTCCTGCAGCGAGGCGCACCCCGCAATGTTCTCGCGCTTGCCGCTGCCACTGACGAAGGCCTCGACCTTCTCCACAGACCGGTTGTAAACGGCTACCCGAACCCCGTGATCACTCATGTTCAGCACGAGGTTCTGCCCCATGACTGCGAGGCCGATAAGACCGATATCATATTCAGGCATGCGCCCTCCGGCATGTTCGTTCATTGCACCAACATTAGCATAGGCACCTGCGAGCAAATAAATTTTTAACAAATACTGGAGATATCACAATGCCTTGCTAGTATTGGGGAAGTACAAGCTAGCCAACACTACTTTTTCATTTTTTGGAGACAATTGTATGTCCAGTGTAAGGAGATTCACGACCTGGCTGTTCGCCTGGTCAGCGCTGTCGTTGAGCGCAACAGCCATGGCGGCTGACAAACCTAATATCCTGGTGCTGTGGGGCGACGATATCGGCGTCTGGAACACCAGTGCCTACAACCGCGGCGGCATGGGCTACCAAACGCCCAATATCGACTCCATCGCTGACGAGGGCGCGCTCTTTACCGATATGTACGCGCAGCAGTCCTGCACCGCAGGCAGGGCATCCTTCATCCTCGGCCAACAGCCGTTTCGCACCGGCCTGCTGACCATCGGCATGCCCGGCAGTGACCAGGGCATACCGGACTGGGCGCCCACCATCGCCGACCTGCTGAAGGACCAGGGCTATGCGACGGGTCAATTCGGCAAGAACCATTTGGGAGACCAGGACAAACACCTGCCGACCAACCACGGCTTCGATGAATTTTTCGGCAACCTCTACCACCTGAACGCCGAGGAGGAACCGGAGACCTACTACTATCCAAAAGACCCTGAGTTCCACAAGCGGTTCGGGCCTCGCGGTGTCATCCACTCCTATGCAGACGGCAAAATTGAGGATACCGGCCCCCTGACACGCAAGCGCATGGAAACGGTTGACTCCGAGTTCGGTGGCGCCGCCAAGAAGTTCATGGCCGCAGCTGTCGATGCTGACAAGCCCTTCTTCGTCTGGATGAACTTCACCCGCATGCACGTGTGGACACACCTGCAGGAAAAATACCGCGGCATCACCGGCATCGGCCTCTACCCTGACGGCATGGTGGAGCTCGACGACATGGTCGGCAGCTTCCTTGAGGAACTCAAGAAACTGGGTGTCGAGGACAATACCATTGTCATCTTCTCCACCGATAACGGCGCTGAGAAATTCAGCTGGCCGGACGGTGGCGCCAGCCCTTACCACGGTGAGAAAGGCACCACCTGGGAAGGCGGCATGAGGGTGCCACAGATGGTCAAATGGCCCGGCACCATCAAGCCCGGCACCATCGTCAACGACATCATGAGCCAGGAAGACTGGATGCCCACGCTGCTGGCCGCCGCCGGTGTGCCGGATGTGAAAGAGAAACTGGCCTCGGAAGATGGCTACCAGGCCAATGGCAAGAAGTTCAGGGTGCATCTCGACGGCTATAACTTCATGCCCTATTTTGCAGGTAAGGCTGACAAGGGACCGCGTCGGGAGATCATGTATTTTGCCGCCAGCGGCATGCTCAATGCGATACGTGTCGATGACTGGAAAGTCTCCTTCGCCACCGAAAAAGGCGCGATCAACGAGGCCTTCCGGGAGACACCCGCCTGGCCGGTGATCACCAACCTGCGCGCCGATCCGTTTGAAAACGCCTCACGCAACTCCGGCATGTACCTGCGATGGTATGCCGACAATATGTGGCTGATGGTGCCGGCGCAGGATTTTGTCCGCCGCTTCTTTGCCACCATTCCGGATTACCCGTTCCAGCCCGGCGGCTCCCTGAGCGCGGCCAATATCGGCTACGGCACGATAGAGCGGCAGAAAGCACTGGGCAACCTCAGCAAACTGATGGATATCGCGATCCAGAACTAGGCCGCGATTGCCACAGCCCGGGTGTGCTGCCGCACACCCGGGCCCGTTCAAGCGCAACAGGCAGCGCCTGTTTCTATGGCGCAACCAGCCGGCACCACTGGCAATCCTTGCCCGGCAAGCCAGGCCGGCTCCGCTACAACATCACACCGCGCCGGCAGCAGCCGGTGCGCTTCGCGCAAGTAAAATGTCCCGCCAGCTGCGCCATAACTTTGGAACCCGATGCACTGGGGGTATGCTGGGGCCATGAGAAAACGACAACAATTCCTGCTGGTCGCACTGCTGCTGCACATCCCGCTCTTCGCCTACCCCATACTGCGGCTGTGTGACTGGCTGGGGCTGGACGGCTGGACCACCACGGCGATCTTCGTACCGCTGTTCTTCAGCCAGATCGTAGCAAGACTCTATCTTCGTCACGCCAATTTTGGACTGGTCTTCTGGCTGCGGCGGGGGGCGGACTTGTGGCTGGGCATCAGCCCACTGCTGCTGTGCATGCTGCTGGCGGCCGAGATTCCGGTCGCCATGGGGTGGATCGCAGCCTCAAGCGCGGCCTGGACACTGCTCGCCATCACCGCACTACTAATGGCCTATAGCGTAGCGAACGCTTACTCACCCTCGGTGGTGGCAGTGCCGCTGCGCAGTGACAAACTCGACACCCCACTGCGCTTCGCGCAGATTACCGATGTCCACATCGGCTCCCGCAGCGGCAGATTCCTCGACCGCGTGATACAGCAGGTCAACCGCCTCGATATCGCCTTCCTCTGTATCACCGGCGACTTCATCGACGCGCCCGGCGTCAGCGAGGACACGCTATCGGCGCTGCGCAATTGTCGCGTGCCGATCTATTTCAGCATCGGCAACCACGAGCGCTATGAAGACCTGGATGAGATACTGCAGCGGCTGGCAAACCTCGGGGTACAGGTACTGCGCTCGCAGAGTGTCGTCCACGGGCCCGTACAGCTGATCGGCATCGACGACAGTGAGCACCCGGCCAAGGTGGAACGCGAGTTGGCTGCCATCGATGTCGACCCGCAGCGGTTTGTCCTGTTGTTGTATCACCGTCCGCGCGGGCTGGCCGCCGCGGCGGCGGCCGGCGTCGACCTGATGATCTGCGGCCACACCCACAACGGCCAGATCGTGCCGTTCAACCTTGTCGTGGCGAGGGTATTTGAACAAACCGTCGGGCTGTTCCGGTGCCAGCAGACACAGTTGTATGTCTCCCCCGGTACCGGCACCTGGGGCCCGGTGATGCGCCTCGGGAGCCGCGGCGAAATCACGCTGTTTGATGTGGCACCGACTGCCGCTCGCACTGGTAATACCCGCGCCGGGATTCTATAGTCCGGGGACCACTGAATCACCGCCCACTGATACGGATACCCCACACCAACGGGGCGCCCCACGGAGTGCAGCCATGCAGATCAGCCGATTGAAACTCTACCACTACCCGGCCACCCGCAGCGCCCGGGTCAAATGGCTGCTCCACGAACTACTCGAAGACGATTTCGACGTCGAGGTGGTGCCGCTGTACGAGGGTGTGCAGTACAGCGCTGAATACCTGCAGAAGAATCCCAATCACAATGTACCCACGCTGGAGATCACACTGGCCGGCGGCGAGACCAGAGTGATGCTGGAGAGCGGCGCCATGATCTCGCTGCTGGCCGATATCTACCCGGACAAGGGACTTGCGCCGGCCCCGGATACATTTTCAGTCGCGCGCGCTGACTACCTGCAAATGCTTCACTTCGGCACCTCCTGGATGGATATGATGCTGTGGCAGATTCGTATCCATACCCATCTGCTGGGCGCGGACAGTGATGCCAGGACCATTGCGCGCTACAACACCAAATTCACCCAGGAAGTGGAGCCACAGGTACTAGCCAGGCTCGAGCAAGCGGACTTTATCTGTGGCGATACCTTCACCGCAGCAGACTGTGTCATGGGACAGAATGTGCTCTGGGCCACCGCATACGGCCTGTGCCAGTCACCCCGCTTCGCCGATTACCTGGCGCGACTGTCACAGCGACCCGCATTCGGCAAGGCCTTTTCCGACCTGGACGGATTTTCGCTGGCGCCACCCGAAAACAGTACAGCGTCGCCAACCGGCCTGTTCACCGGCTGACCCCAACACCGGAGGCGGCTTTGCGCGGGCGCCCTGCGTTTGCGTTCACCGCCCACTGCAGTGGAAATATCCTATGTCAGACACACTACCCGAACAGCAGTTGGCCGAAATCGAAAGGCTTACCCTCGGGCACTACAATGGCAACGCCGCCGCGTTCTGGCAGGGCACGAAAGATCACGACGTGTCGCAGAACTACCAGAAATTCCTAGGCCGGTTTCCGCCCGCGCAACAGCTCGATATTCTCGATTTCGGCTGCGGCCCCGGACGCGATCTTTGCTACTTCAAGTCCCTGGGTCACCGCCCTGTCGGGCTCGATGGCAGCAGGGCCTTTACCGAGATGGCGCGGCAGCACAGCGGCTGCCCCGTATTGCACCAGTCCTTCCTCGCACTGGATCTCGAGCGCGCGGCCTTTGACGGTATTTTCGCCAATGCCTCGCTGTTCCACGTGCCGGCACAGGAACTGCCGCGGGTGCTGCGCGAACTGTGGGACGCACTGCGCGATGGCGGCATCCTGTTCACGTCAAACCCGCGCGGCAGCGCCGAGGGGTGGTCGGGAGAGCGCTACGGGCACTACATGGAGTTTGAGGTCTCGCAGCGCTACCTCGAGGGCGCGGGTTTCGAGATTCTGGAGCACTACTACCGGCCCGACGGCAAGCCGCGCAATGAGCAGCCCTGGCTGGCGATTGTCAGTCGCAAGCACCGCTGATACAGGGCGCGGCGCAACAGCGACGCACAGATCAAGTGGCGGGGTCCCACCCGGGCAATGCGGCCCGCAGCCCGGCACGACCCATCGTCTGGTGCAGGGGTTCAGTCGCTGCCGAGAAAGGGGCCCGCGCGCAGGTATTGGCCGGTATCAAGCTGATCCACGATAAATCGCGCCACCTCGCCGGCCCGCACACGAAATGCAGGCGGAGTGCGGGTGGAGACCAGCGGCGGGTGCTCAAAGGCCTGCGCGTCTATCAACGGGCACCGCACCAGCATCCAGTCAGCTGTGCTGGCGGCGAGCAGTGCATACTCTGCCTGTTTGTCCTCCAACTCTGCGGACAGCCCGACCTGCGCCAGCGTGCGAATCCACCAGCCCAGCAGATCGCGATCATCACCCGGCATTGCCACGCCCGCTCCGGAGACCACTGTATAACGGCTGATCGCCTGTAACTGCATCGCCCGCAAGACATTGCGCGTGGCCGTCGTATTGATGAATCGCGAGGCGTCGCCGTCTGCCCGCACCGGGCCGAGAGCGCTGATCACCACATCACTGCCGCGCAACAGCCGCTCGATCGCTGCCGGGTCCCGCGCATCGCCCTGCACTACCGTGATCCGGCCGGCGAACGCACTGAGCTTGGCGGGTGTCCGCGCCAGCGCCCTGACGGTGTACCCGCGCGCCAGTGCTTCCTGCAGCAGGTAACCGCCGACCATACCGGTGGCACCCAACAGGGCCACGGTGTGGTGCTCACCGGCCGCCGGAGCGGGTTCCACCGCTGTGGCCCGTGCCGGCGCCTCCCCCGTCGACGCACAGGCCAGCACCAGGCAGGCACAAGTGATTGCAACCCACACCTGCAGCGCACGGCGCAGGGGACGCCAGTCCACGCCACGCCGCTGCGGTTTACCGGCTTCACCGGCAGTCATGCCCATGGATACACCACCCGCCGCCTCGCAGCGGTATGTGCATACGACAACGCTTGTCGAGGATGGTCATCGCGCGCCATACTGTGAACTGCTCCTGTTCTGGTTCTGTTTCAGCGTCTGGAATCGGGATAGATTCCCTATCTTGCGTCAGACACAGGAAAAAATCAGCACCGATGTACTACGGCGAAAAACTCAACAGCATCAGTCATCTCGTGGGCGCGGTGTTCTCGCTGGTCGCGCTTGGCGCACTGCTGACACTCAGCATCCAGAGTGGCGACCCGCGCATGATCGTAGGCTTCAGCGTATTCGGGCTGACTTTGGTGCTGCTCTACGCGATGTCGACGCTGTACCACAGCTTCCAGGCACCCGGACTGAAACGGGTGTTCAAACTGCTGGACCATATCTCCATCTACCTGCTGATAGCAGGCACCTATACCCCGTTCATGCTGATCAGCGTCAACAGTACCAACGGCACGCTGATACTGGCGCTGGTCTGGGGGCTGGCCGTCATTGGCACGCTGTCCGAAATCCTGCTGTCCGGACGCGCGGTGAAGATCTGCCAACTCATTATCTATCTCGGCATGGGCTGGGCCTGCTCACTGGATATTGCCAGCCTCCGCGCCGGCCTGCCAGAGGCCGGCTTCGCGTGGTTGGCCGCGGGCGGGGTCATCTATACCGTGGGTGTCATCTTCTATGTCGTCGACAAACTGAACCGGCTGACACATGCCCACGGTATCTGGCATTTCTTCGTACTGGTCGGCTCCGCCTGTCACTTTATTGCGATCATGGGCTATGTGCGATAGCCGCTTTACCTGGCGCTGGACTGCCCCGCCTCCCGCACATACTCCGAGCGCAACCCCTCGTAGCGAGGCACGACGTCTGCCAGGTTGAGCAGCGTCTGCTTCACTGAGACGAGCGCTGCATGATTGGCAAGCCACGCCGGTATCCACCCACCCGGATCACCGTGGACCTGGTAGGTGACCTGCACCCAGCCCTGGGCGTCCGGCTTCAGGTGCCAGTAGCCGCCCATCTGCGGAACGCGCACCAGTCCCGGCACAGGGGCAATGAAATCAGGGACATTGGTAATGGTGACAGTGATTTCCCTGCTGACTGGATGCTGGCGGTAATCGAAGCGCACCACCGTATCGCGGTCACTCATCGGCGGCGGTGCATCGACCACCCCGTAGACATAGGCCTGCGCATACCCGGACTCCTTGAGAATGCGGGCACCACCGCTGCGATAGACCCAGTGTTGATTGAAGTCGGCATCCTTGAGCAGTGCCATCACCGCATTCAGTGACGCCTTTACCCGCAGCACCCCCTTTATCTCGTCCAGCGCTGAGCCCGCGTAATCCCGTTTGAGTATACGCAGCCCCTCGCTGTCGTAGACGGTTTGCCAGTCATCGCCTGCAGCCGATGCAGTGCAACAGAGGGCGGCGGCCATGAGGACTGCCAGGCCAGCTCGAGACAGTGCCCGCATCACCACGCGCTACACCGCCGTTGTCTCTATGTGGTCGACCGGGCCGGATTTCTGTCGCGCCGCCACCAGGCAGGCCACGACAATCAGGCCGGTACCGAGCAGCGTCGGCACGGTGATCACCTCGGAAAAGAACACCCAGCCGAACAGGGCCGCCCAGATAAAGGCGGTGTACTCGACCGGTATCAGAATCGTCGCCTGCGCGCGTGCGTAGGCCCAGGACAACAGCAGTAGCGACGTCATGCCCAGCACCGCAGCGGCGGTCAGCTGCGGCAACTGCTGTAATACCGGCGCTGCCGCAAAAACGGGGGCAAAGCAGAGGTAGACAGCCAGCATGGTCATGTTCTGGAAAAAGGCGATCTCCACCGGCTTGGCCAGCAGTGCCTGCTGCCGCTGCAGAATCAGGTTGTAGGCATAGAGGACAGCAGACATCAGAATAGCGGCTATACCCCTGCCCACGTTTTCATCGTAGTGACCGCTCCAGCGTCCACCGATAATCACCACAGTGCCGGCGAACCCGATAATCGATGCCAGTATTGCAGTTTGCCCGACCTTCTCCTTTAGCAGCAGAGCAGCGAGATAGAGTGCAATCAGCGGCGCGATAAACGACAAGCCGATCGCCTCTGCCAGCGGCACGTAGGCAAGCCCCCAGAAAAAGAGATAGGCCATCAGCGACGTCAACACACCGCGCCAGACATGCAGCTGGATGTTCCCGCGGCGGGGCCATGGTACCGCGTAGAAAAAAAACAGCGCAGCCGCAATCGGCAATGCGATGACAGTGCGCCACAACAACGCGTTATAGGCACCCATTTCAATGGAAAGCCCTTTCATCAGCACGTCCATACCGGCAAACGTCGCGATGCCGCTTACAGCCACGGTAAAGGGAATTGCGGAGGACAGTGGAGCGCGGCTCACGCAGACCTCCACAGTGCCGGTCGTTCATACCGCGAGGTCATAATCTGTCATCGTGAGGCCATGGTCTCGTGGTGTCGCGGGAAAGGGATTGCGGATGCAGTATAGGTGATGAAGGCGGACCCGCCAACGGATGGACGACGCGTGCCAACGGCCGGCTCTCGCCCCGCTGGGCAACACCGCCGCCAGCAGACCACCTGCAATGAATCTTCTTGACCTCACATTGTCCGGACTATTAAATGGCGGAGAAGTTCCAGCCATGGCCATACCACTGGCCGTTGAGGAGCGCGCAGGCACACCAGATGAGAATAAAAAAAAACGTGGACGGGACAGCAGCGCCCGAACCCTTGATGCAGGCCTATGCGGCCACAGCAGAGCACAGCCTGCTCTCGCGCCTGACCGGCAGCTGGCAGGTCGAGGGCGAGTGGTACCTGCGACCAGGCCAGCCCCTGCCGCTGGGTGGCACCATGCGCAACAGGGGCATCCTCGGCGGCCACTTCATCGAATCGAGCAGTTTTTACGACGGCGTTGAGAAATCGCGCGCTATCTACGGCTATGACCCTGACGAGGGCCACTTCATGGTATTCGCCATCAATGCAATCGCCGCCCGCTACGATATTGAGCACGGCCACTACGATGCGGCGTCGGACGCCCTGCGCTTCAGTGGCGTGGAACACGTCGGACCGCAACGGCTGTCCGTGCGGTTTGAACGGTCGATCACATTCCTTCCCGGGCAGGGCTTCGACCTGACGATCTGCTATCCGGATTTCAAACCCGAACGCAGACTCGGCATGGCATTGCGGATGCGCCTGCCTTGAGCGACAACAACACAGCTGACAAGCAAACAGCCGACAAGATCATCGGGCTCGGCGGCGCTGCGATGGCCGACGGTGTCGAAGCGGCGGTAATCGAAGTCCTGCGCTCCGGCTGGCCGGGACCGGGGCCGCTGGCAGACCGATTCGAAGGCGCGTTCGCCGATTATTGCGGAGGCGTTCACCCGGTCGCAGTCAACTCCTGCACTGCAGCGCTGCATCTCGCTGTGCGCCTGCTGGACCTGGAGCCGGGGGCGGAAGTTATCACAACACCTGTTACCTTTGTCGGCGCCAACGAAGTCATACTTTACGAGGGGCTGACGCCCGTATTCGCCGATATAGAGCCCGACACCGGCAATATCTGTGTACAGGCAATAGAGCGCTGTGTCACCGCGCGAACGGGCGCCCTGATGGTGATGCACTACAGCGGCTACCCCTGTGACCTCGATGCGGTTTACGCCCTGGCTGCACGGTACGACCTGCCCGTTATCGAGGACTGCGCACACGCAGCAGGCGCCAGCTACAAGTCTCGACGCATCGGCAGTCATGCCGGACTGCAGGCCTTTTCATTCCAGGCGACAAAAAACCTGTCTGCCATCGATGGCGGACTGCTCTTTACACGGTCTGCCGAGGAAGCCGAGCGGGCTCGATGCCTGCGCTGGATGGGCATCGACTCATCGACCTACACCCGCACCAGGCACCCGGCCAGTTCGAATGTCTACAGCGTACGTGAGTTGGGCTACCGCTACGCGATGTCGGACCTCAACGCCGCCATCGCGCTGGCGCAGTTGCCGCACCTGGATGAGGGCAACGCCATTCGCGCCTCTATTGCTGCACGCTATAGCGATGCGTTTTCCTCAACGCCAGCAGTCAGGACACTGGCGCGGGCGAACGATCGCGCCAGCAGTCATCATCTCTATGCGATTCTCTGCGAGCGGCGCGACGAACTCGCGGCGGCTCTGCGTGCGCGGGGCATTGTCACCGGCACGCACTATCCGGGCAATCATCGCTACCCGATTTTCAACAGCGCAGACGTTCCTGAAGCTGACCGTTTCTCGGCACAGGTGCTGACCCTGCCAATGCATCCGGGCCTGGGGGAGAGTGAGGTTAATCGGGTAATCGATGCCGTCATTGACCTGGCCTGAACAGGCCGGGGAGCAGATAAGCAGTCAGGCGGCGCGGTTCAGCGGGTGGAATCCACAGACCCCGGATTCCCGGGGCTGTGGTGTTGCCGCTCCCTGCAGGCGAGTTGAAGACACCGCTATCAAACTCTACAGGGTGCGCTTCATCCCGCTACGATGCTGTTTTAGCGGCCGCTTTCTTCCTGGCTGGCGCTTTCTTCTTAGCCGGGGCTTTTCTCTTGGCGGGTGCTTTTTTCTTCGCCGGGGCCTTTTTCCTGGCTGGCGCTTTTTTCTTCGCCGGGGACTTTTTCCTGGCCGGTGCTTTCTTCTTGGCTGCTGTCTTCTTTCCGGACACAGTTTGCTCCAGCGAGGCTATATTCTCACTCGCTGATTTCTTCGCTTCTGACACCAGCAGCTTCCAGGCTTTGAGGTTGGCATCGGCGCGTTTTTTAACGATTTTCTGAGCCTTGCTATTGGTGCTGCTCGCCATCTTCTGCAGCACTTGCACATCTTTCTTCGCGCGATCGATCACGCGTTTCAGTTCTTTCACGACAGCATCGCGATCACCGCGTACTTTACGCAGCTCCTGCAACAGGCCCTTGAGCATCTCATACTGTCGTTTCGCAATATCGGAATACCCGTCTATGATCGCGCGGTTTGCCTTTGCAACGGCATCCATGTTCTTACTGGTACTTTTCAGCACATCATCCCAGGAGTAATTTCCTATCTTGATCTCATCCATGTATTTTCCGAGGTTCAATGCGGCTTTGCTGGAAGCTTTCTTCTTTGTCGTACGTTTCCGAGTGGCCTTGGCTTTAGATTTTGTCGTTGCCATTGTTGCTCTCTCCTTACCGTTCTGAATGATAGTCTTGCTCCGCATGCTACACGGCTGATACTAGTGTAGCGGAATAATCCTGTTTTACCATCACGCGTGTATCAGCAGATGGACACCGATGGACGCCACATAGCCCAATGCGATAACGGGCGTCCATTTCAGATGTGTGAAGAAAGTATAGTGCCCTCTGGCCTGGCCCATCAGCGCAACACCGGCGGCGGAACCAATCGATAACAGACTGCCGCCCACACCGGCAGTCAGTGTCACCAGTAGCCACTGTGTGTCCGACATCTGCGGCTCCATCGTGAGTATCGCAAACATCACCGGAATATTGTCCACCACCGCGGACAGTACACCCACGAGGATATTGGCCTGGGTGGCGCCGAGCTGGCCGTATAACGTTTCAGATACAATGCCGAGGTAACCCATAAACCCAAGGCCACCCACGGTCAGTATCACGCCGTAGAAAAAGAACAGCGTGTCCCACTCCGCCTGTGCAATCTTTTCAAATACATCAAAATTGTAGGGATCAGCCTCGCTGTGCGGCGGGTTCGCATTCGCATGTGACCACTCGTGCGACTTTCGCAACAGGTAAAAACCGTAGAGCTTGAGATAGCCGAGACCCGCCATCATGCCGAACGCCGGAGGTATTCCCAACAGGTTGTGGAAGCTGACCGCTGTGACTATTGTCATCAGGAATAACATCGCGATCGGCAGCCCACCGTGCTTGAGGCGCCCACCGGTTTTATCAATTACCCGCGGCGGCCGCCCCTCTGGTAATGCGAATTGCATGACCACGGCCGGCACGGCGTAGTTGACCACAGCGGGAAGGAACAAATCGAAAAATTCCCAGAACGGCATGATCCCCTTCTGCCAGACCATCAGTGTGGTGATATCGCCAAACGGGCTGAACGCTCCGCCGGCATTAGCCGCCACCACGATGCTGGTACAGCAGACCCCAACAAAACGCGGCTGGTCTCCTCCCACGGCCATCACCACAGCACACATGATCAATGCAGTGGTCATATTGTCGGCTATCGGCGAAATGATGAACGACAGCACTCCGGTAAACCAGAACAGCGCCCGGTAACTGAGCCCTCGCGATACCAGCCGATGGCGCAGCTCATCGAAGACACCGCGCTCCAGCATGGAGTTGATATAGGTCATGGCGACGAGCAGGAAGAAGAACAGCTCTGCATACTCGAGAAAATCATGACGGATGCCATCCGCGACAGCCTCGGGCATATCGTGTTGCCGGTACACGATCGCGATCAGGACCCAGACCAGCGCAGCGGCGATCAGCATGGGCTTCGATTTGCGCAGCTTGAGTTTCTCTTCGAGGATAACCAGGGTATAGGCGATTACAAAAACGACCAGGGACACCATGCCCACCCAGGTTCCCGTCAGATCCAGATGCGATGTGCCTGTTTCATTTGCCATTACCCCGGCGCTGCAGAGCAACGCGGGAACGAGCCAGAAGAGGCGTCTCATCAATATTATTCCTTTCCCACTACAGGGCATCACAAGGCGGTGAAGGCTGAGAAATCCACAATCCACAATCCACAGTCGATTTTATGCTACCAAGCGTGCGCCTGAAGCGCAACAAGCCGCTGCGCGGCGGGTATTAGTTCTCAAAAAGCCCTCCGCCCGCAATAGCGCAGTGGCTGCGGTACCGGCGGCGACTGGACGGCGCGCATCGCCCATAGATTTTTTAATGGCGGCACTCTATGCTTGCCGGAGCCTGAAACCGCTCGGCACACACCTGACTCCCGGAATGTTATGAATACCATTCTCCAACAGTTTGGCTCCTACCTGGCGCGATTCCTGACCAAGCCCCACCGCAGTTACCAGCAGTTCTCGGTGCTCAGCCAGGAACAGCTGTACCAGACACTGCAACCGGCAGACCTGCTGCTGGTCGAGGGCAACAGCCGTGTCAGCACGGCCATCAAGTATTTGACACAGTCCACCTGGTCCCATGTCTGCATGTACACAGGCGTGGACGAAACCGGGCTGGGCTTTGTGGTCGAGGCGGACCTTGTCGAGGGCGTCATTCGCGCCCCGCTGTCAAAATACGAGGGCTACAACCTGAGGATCTGCCGCGCCGCCAACCTGACCGAGGAGGACAGGGCCGCCACCATCGATTTTGCACTCCAGCGCATCGGCTATCGCTACGACACCCGCAACATCCTGGATCTCGTGCGCTACCTGATGCCCACCCCTCCGGTGCCGTCGCAATTCCGGCGACACCTGATCGCTCTCGGCAGCGGCGACCCCACCCGGGCGATCTGCTCCACACTGATCGCGCAGGCCTTTCAATCAATCCGGTATCCGATCCTCCCGCAGCTGCGGCGGATTGACGATGGCGATATCCCGGCCCACAGCGAGGAGGACCTGCTGGAGTCGAGGCATTTCAGCCACTTCACCCCGAGGGATTTCGATTTGTCACCCTATTTCGAGATCGTGAAGCCGACCATCAAGGGCGACTTCGATTACAAGCGTATACGCTGGTTCAACTAACACACTGCCACACGGATTCCGCATTATGTCTACTTCCCTGAAATACGCGTCCGAAAAGATCGGGCTCGAGCCCGGCTCACTGGTTCACGTGGGTGACGTGCACCATTCGGAAAGCCGCATAACACTGATCGATTACAGCGCCGCCCACTACGAGACACGGTCGATAGTATCGGTGCAGGACATCCTGCAGTACCGCGACAAACCATCGGTCACCTGGGTAATGGTCGAAGGGCTCGCGGACGCCTCCATCGTCGAATCGATCGGCCAGCACTTCAGTATTCACCCGCTGGTGCTGGAGGATATTCTCAACACGCACCAGCGCCCGAAGCTGGAGGAGCATGACGACTACCTGTTCGTGGTGTTGAAAAGCCTGATGCCATTGCAAGGGGAGTTCACGGTGGTACATGAGCAGGTAAGCCTGCTGATTTTCAAGGACTTCGTGTTCACGTTCAAGGAGAAGGCCGACACGCTTCTGGCACCTGTGATCAGGCGTCTCGAGAACAGCAGGGGGCGCATCAGGAGCATGGGCCCGGACTACCTGATGTACGCGGTACTGGATACGATCGTCGACCTCAACTTCGACATCATGGACCAACTGGAGGAGACCCTGATTTCAGTCGAGGATGAGATATTTGCACTGCCTACCCCCGCGTTGCTGGAACAGCTGCACGAGATCAAACTCGAAGTCATCAGGATGCGGCGCTTTGCCTCCCCCATGCGGGACCTGACGGCGGGACTCCTGCGCAGCGAGTCCGAACTGATAGACCCCAATACGCGCATCTTCCTGAGGGATGTGCACGATCACCTGCTGCGCATTATCGAGTCTATTGAAACCCATCGCGAGATCCTCTCCAGCCTGCTGGAAATCTACCTGTCCAGTATCAGCAGCAAGCTGAATGAAGTCATGAAAGTGCTCACCGTATTCTCCTCAGTGTTTATTCCCCTCACTTTCATCACCGGCATCTACGGCATGAACTTTGAATCCATGCCGGAGTTGAAATGGGCCTGGGGCTACCCCGCCATCTGGATGGTATTCATCGTCACCTCGGGAACGCTGTTCCTCTATTTCAAGCGAAAAGGGTGGACCTGACCCCGCCCCGGACTTTCGCACGCCGGCGCTGCGCAGTGTCATTTCCATCATACGGGTATGGGAAATACCCACACAGGCGCTACAATAGCAACGGGACGCGGCGCGTGCTGTGCGAGGACATACTGCAACCTCACTGGCACTCGCACGGCTGCTGTCGCCCCCGATACCTGTACCATCTATGGATTGGACCGCTTTATGGAATTTAAAGATTACTACCAGATCCTCGGTGTACAACCCGATGCCGACGACAAGGCGATCAAAACGGCCTACCGGAAACTGGCCAGGAAATACCACCCTGACATGAACCCGGACGAGGGCGCCGAGGAGAAGTTCAAGGAGGTCGCCGAGGCGTATGAAGCGTTGAAGGACGCGGGGCGCAGGGCGGAATACGATGAATTGCGCCGCTATGGCGGGCGCGCCGGCGGCGGTTTTGAGCCACCGCCGGGCTGGCAGAGCAGCGCCGGTTTCGGCGGTGCGGGTGGCCAGCACTTTGAAGGGGACTTCTCGGACTTTTTCAATTCGATCTTCGGCGGCCCCGGCGGCGACGGCCATCACTCCCGCTCCGGCCGCAGGGGGCAGGATGCAGAGATCGAAATGCCCATTTTCCTGGAAGAAACGGTGTCTGAGACCTCGAAGCTGGTCGAGTACCGGATTCCGGTGATTGAAAACGGCCAGATGAAAGAGGTGAAAAAGAGCCTCAAGGTGAAGATTCCACCGGGTGTCCAGGACGGCGAGCGCATACGCCTGAAAGGGCAGGGCGGGTCCGGCATGGGAGAGGGCCCCAGCGGCGACCTGTACCTGCACATCCGGCTGGTGCCGCACCCACTGTTTGATGTAGAGGGTCACAACCTGGTGCTGACCGTTCCGCTGGCGCCCTGGGAGGCCGCCCTGGGCACGAAGATCACTGTGCCCACGCTCACCGGCAAGATCAATCTCACGATAGCGCCGAACAGCCAGGCGGGACAGCGCCTGCGCATCAAAGGCAAGGGGCTGAGCACCAAAACCGGGCGCGGCGACCTGTTCGCCCTGTTGAAAGTGGTGATGCCACCATCGACCAACAGCAAGACCACAGCGCTGTGGCAATCCCTGTCCGAAGAAGCCGATTTTGATCCAAGAGCCCAGTGGAGTAATTGACAATGACTGAACTGGTTTTGAGTGTGTCACTGCACGAGTTGTGTCAGTACGATGAGCTCGATGAGCAACTTATCGTGGAAGTCGTCGACCACGGTATCGCGCAACCTGTGGCGGGTCGCAATACTGTGGATTGGGTGTTTGATGCGACCAGCGTCCACTGGATGAAAAAGGCCGTGCGACTGCACACCGACCTGGAAATCGACTGGGTTGCTGTTGCCATGGTGATTGACCTGCTGCGCCGAAACGAGGCACTGGAGCGACGCAACCGGCATTTTGAACATCAGCTGAAACGCTTTCTCGATCAGTAACCGGCGGCGGGGCCTCGCTACCGTCGGCTCACCATGCGCCGGCTATTCGGCCCTCGCGGGCCTCGGCGAGGAAAACGCCCTGCGGGATGAGACTGCCGCCGGCCCCGCATCCCCAGCCTGCTCCCGATCCCTGGCCTGTTGTAACAGGCGCTCAATACTGGCCATGACCGCCGTTGTTGCAGCCGCTATCGCCTTTCTTGTACCCACTGTGATACCGATCAGATAGGCTATTCGCTGTGGCCGCTGCAGTGCGAACCGCAGCGCCGAAGCGGGAGTGGGCAACCCTGCCGACAGGAATCGATCACGCGGCTCTGCGAGCAAGTCCATGGTGTCACTCACAGCGCTGACCACGGTGTATGCGCAGTCATACCTGTCGCATACCACGGCGACGGCTCCGGCCACACTATCGACACCCGAAACACCATTGTCATTGAGCGAAGCCACATAATCGTCATCAAAGTCACAGTGATCACTGCTGTAGATCACGCCCTGGCAACACGCAGCGGGGTTTACCGGATAGCGGGCGACGCCATCGCGACTGTCCATCACCACAGTGGGAAAGACCACGTCGCCAACGCCCAGCTGCAAATCAAAAGCGCTGTTGGTCGTCACCACGAAAAGGTGATCTATGCTATCGCCACAGCTGGAAAACAACGCCTCTGTGGCGGCCTCTGCCGATGCGAGACCCACCGGTATGACGCCCGTTATCACCGTGACACCCTTGAAAGTGACCGAGTTGAACGCCTCTTCCGCGCTGTTACCGTGGGTCACCCCCAGCGCCCGCCGCACCGGCTTCAGTACGGACCTGTCCGCTGCAAGGATGGCGATTCTGCGAATTGATCTACCCGTTGCCCGGGTTTCGGCTACTTCTTCTGGACGAACAACTCGCATATTTCACTTTCGGTCTAGGTTGGCAATCAAGGGTTTTATTATTGCTGTGTATCGCTGTCATCCTTGATCCAGACACAGTGTAAACGGCTATAGCGGGGGGATGAACCTTTGTTTGGAAAAATGTCGGGATATCCGCCTGCCGGCGTGCAGCGCTTTAATCGCCCCCGCGCTCCTCGGCAACCCCAAACGCCATGATCGGCACGCCCGGGAAGGCGACTGAAGAGTCGGAGTGGCCGAGCACGATGCCGTCGCGCACAGCGGTCAGCGTCTCCTGCCGCCGGCCGAACGCGTTCACCACCCGCGCCAGCGGCTGGCCGGCTTTCACCACCTCGCCCGGGGCCGCCAGGAAGCGGATAATTCCCGACTTTGCCCCGTAGGGCTTGTCGCTGTAGCGCAGTGGTTTGTCATGTGCATAACCCTGCGGCAACGGGTACCTGAAAAGTGTCTCGCGCGGGGCAATCATGTCGAGATCCGCCAGGATATTCCAGATGGCTTCCACGCCGTATGCGACATTCAATTCGCTGACGATATTGGGCTTGCCCAACTCCACCGTAAACGCCGGGATGTCGCGCAGTAGCAAGTTGAACGACAGGCTCTCCAGCAATTCCTCCTCATCGACAATCACACACATTCCGGCCTGTCCAGCCGCGTGCAGGGTCGATTTGTAGGATTTGCTGTGGGCCCTGCCGGGGTCATGATCCACCAGCACATAGGGAATGGACTCGATCCAGTCATTGTGGAAGTCCACGACCAGGTCGGGCTCTGTCGCTGTTATCGTCTCGAATATCTGGTGCGCAATCCGCTCACCCAGTGAACCGTTGGCATTCCCGGGGAAGGAGCGGTTCAGATCTTCACCACTCATGGTGATGTGTCGCTTTCCGACCTCAAAGCCCAGCGGGTTCATCAGCGGAAACGCGTGCACAGCGCCGCGCGCCAGGCGCCTGCGTATGCTCTTGAATACCTCCTGGATCACGACAATGCCACTGACTTCATTGCCGTGGCTACAGGCTGTCAACCACACCACGGGGCCGGGCAGGTCGCTGGTCGCAGACATCATCGGCAGCCGCCTGCGCGACAGGTCCGAGCCCGTCATGATTTTTTTGAACGAGTAGTGGTTCCTGACCTTGGCGGTTACGGCGTGTTTGATCGGCTTTGGCACAATGTAACCTCAGTCAGCTGCGGGCACTCTATCAGTATGTATCAGGTACCGGACCCTGCTCCAGCCCTGCACGAGCTGCCGCAGGAGATGGCGACTGTGTACCGGCACTCGCTGTCAGTCGGGCGCGGCGCCCATACTAGCTCAGCTCGGTTCCGGATGTCTCGCGCAGCATCAGCACCACCACCGGCACCGCCAGCAGGGAGCTGAGGCTGATTATCGAGATCGCGGCCGAGTGGCTGCCGAGGCCGGAGTAGAGCATGCCCTCAACCGCCAGGCCGGCGACGGCGGCGAACATGCCGCTGATGGAACGCAGCGTCGATGCCGTCGAGCGACAGGCGGTGGGGAACAGCTCCCCGCTCATCGCATTGACCATCACCTCGACCGCAAAATACCCGAACAGCGTGGCGATCCAGGCCACGGACAGCAGCCAGCCCCCGGTATTGTAGAACACGATTGTCGCGGCACAGTGCAACACCAACATCGCGACCAATGTGGGTCGCCGACCGAGGTGATCGGATATCCTGCCCGCAGTGGTGTTGCCGAGGATCGCGATCGCACCGGCGACAATGTACATCAGGCTCACCTGCTGCGGCTCGAAGTGACGCACCTCCTGCAGGTACTTCGACATAAAGTTCAGGGTGGCGGCGAGCTGGAACCAGAACGCAGCGGCGATCAGCGCAGTGGCTGTCATCTCCCGCCGGTGGTGCCGCCAGATGTCCCTGAACGGTTGCCACAGCAGCGCGGGCTCGCTAGCCGCCGCGTAGCGGGTGAACATGCCTGACTCCGGCAGGCGTCGACGCAGCCAGGCGATATAGAGTATGGGCACGGTTGCGATCAGGTATAACGCTCGCCAGCCACCGGGCAACACGTCCACCAGCCCGTAGAGCAGTGAGGCCGCCCCCGCCCCCAGGCCACCCATGGCCGCGAGGAAGCCCACACCCCAGCCCCGATGCCTGGCGGGGAGCATTTCCAGTATATAGATCACCGCGATGATCTCTTCCGCAGTGGCAAATCCCCGGGCGCAGAACTGGATGGCGACAAACTCCTCTGTCGTCCGCGCAAAGCCGGTGGCCGCCGTAGTCACGGAGAGACCCAGCAGGGTGACCATCAACAGGCGGCGCCGGCCGATACGATCAGACAGCAGCGCCAGGAAGATCGCGGGCAGCGCGCCCAGCCGGGCCGCCGCAATCACCTGGCCCAGGTCTTCCTCGGCTATATTGAAACTGGCCTGCATATTGGGCAGGGCCAGGCTGAGCACAGACATGTCGTAATTGCCGATAAAAAACGCCGCGCCCAGTAACAGCAACAGCGTCCTGTCTGCCTCGGTCAATCCTGCGGGGGGAAAGAATAGTCGGAACATGTCGGCTCTGTGGGCGGAGGTCGGCATTCCGGGCGCCGATACGGGTGCAACTATCTTACCCGAGCGGCGCCGGGATATCTCCCGTAAACGCCACCCCACAGCCACCACCGGCACCCGAAAAAAAAGCGTTCACAGGCGCGACAAACGGGTTGCCAATCAACCGCTTGATGGTTCATTCTGCCCAGCTATCGCAGCCCGTTGTCGCTCTTACTTTTCGCTGCGATCGGAGCGCATATGACCAAAGGCCCCAGCGGTGAACAATCCGGTAACGCCCAGCGCGATGAACAGGCCGTCGGCCTCCCCACGGGCTTTCTGGAACTGCTGTCGCGACTGATTCGGCAACCCAGTGTGGTCGGTGCCGAGCACAGTTTCTTCCGCGTGCTGCAGCGGGAACTGGAAGAGCGGGGCGCGCAGGTCACCTGGTACGAGGGGCTGCTGGTGGCGCGCGGGAACCAGCCGGACAGCCTGATGCTCTCTGCCCACATAGACCGTCACGGCCTGATCTGTACCGGGCCCAACGAGTTCCAGTACGCCGCCTTCGTGGCCGGCTCCCGCTCCGACCTGCTGGGCAACTCGGTCGGCGAGCAGTTGATGAAGAAAATCGTCGATCGCTTCAGCGCCGAGTACGTGTATGCCTATGAACCCTGGTCGGGCATGTATCGCGGCCGCGGCGAGATCACGCGCGCGTATATCTGCGAGTACCGGAACAACCTGATTTTTGAGGTCGAGGGGCTGGAACACCTGGTCGCCGGTACACCGGTGGCCTTCGCCGATACGCTGAAGATTACCGACGAAGCCCTGGTCGGCCAGCTGGACAATGTATTGACCGCTGCTGTGCTGGTATACCTGTTCGAGTTGGGGTTCACCGGCACGGTGTTCTTCACCTCGCAGGAGGAGGCCGGCAAAAGCTGGCGCTACCTGCTGGAATGGTTCCGGCGTTTCGGCAACAGCTCCAACCAGCTTATCGTTGTCGATACCAGTCCCTACCCGGACTTTCAATCCGCGTCACAACAGCAACTGGTGTTGCGCAACAAGGATGCGAACGCCCTCTTCAACCCGCAACTGACCCAAAAGCTGGCTACACTGTGCGAACAGCGCGGCGTAAATATCCAGATGAAGGATGCCTATGTGGAGGCCCTGAATGTTCGCCTGCGCGCTGAGGGGGAGGACCCGCGCTCACTGGGGTCGACCGAGATGGGCCGGATTATCAGTGCCTCGAACGGACTGGTGGACGGCACGACACTGCAGATACCGACCTCGGGCTATCACACCATGTCTGAGTCCGCGCCGCTGTCCTCAGTGAAAGCCTTTATTGATATCCTGTCTGACCTGGCCCGGCTGGGCGAGCCACAGCGTCACAAAGCGGCCACGGCCTGACCCACACAACGCAGTGCCAGCGAGATAGCGGATGAAGATTGTGCAAAGCAGGGAGTTACAGGCAATCATCGACATGATACCGGCGGATTTTGCTGACCCCGCAGCAGACTTCAAAGCCGTGCGCGCCATGTTCAAGCCCTTTCACGGACATCCGGTCTCCGCAGACCTGACAGTAGAGATACGCCACTACGGCGGTGTGCGCTGCGGCGATTACACGCTGAAAGGCGCCTCCAACAGCATCACCGCCTTCCACTGTCACGGCGGCGCCTTTGTCTCGACCGGGCTTGACGAATACCACTTCTACGCGGGGATTATCGCGCAACACACAGATTGCAAAGTCGTTATGCCCGACTATCGCCTGGCTCCGGAACATCCCTACCCCGCCGCCGTGGATGACTGCTTCAACGCCTACTGTGGTTTGCTCGAGCAGGGTACCCCGCCATCCACCATCGTGCTGATGGGGGAATCCTGCGGCGGCAGTCTCGCCATGAGCCTGCTGCTGCGATTGCGCGAGCAGGGCCTGCCCATGCCCGCGTGCTTCGTGTCCCTCACAGGATGGTTCGACCTGTCCGTATCGGGGCCTGCAGTGCCCGCAGGCGACCCGTTCCTGACCCCGGAATGGGTGCGGAACAGGGGCCGCGACTATCTCGCCGGCGCGCTGCCGCTGGACGACCCGAAAGTTTCCGCGGCTTTTGCGGACCTGCACGACCTGCCCCCGATGTACCTGCAGATCGGCCAGTTCGACACCATGCGCGAGGGCGCCATAGCACTCGGCGCCAATGCACTTCGCGCCGGTGTCGAGGTGACAGCGGAGAGCTGGCCCGGCATGGTCCAGGGCTGGCACGGCCTGGTGACAGCCGATGTGCCGGAAGCGACCCAGGCGTGGTCGTCGATACGCCACTATATCCAGACCATTATCCAGAACTCTCACTGGCGCCACCGCGCCCAGCACGCATGAACGCGACAGCAACCCATTGCGGGGAGGCGGCAGTGACACTGTTCAATATCCAACGACCGATCATCCAGGCTCCGATGGCAGGGGTACAGGACGCCGAACTGGCCGCCGCCGTGTCCAATGCGGGCGGACTCGGCTCCCTGCCCTGTGCCATGTTGAGTGCTGCCGCACTCGAAGCGGAGCTGCGGCGCCTGACCCGGCTGACCAACAAACCTTTCAATGTGAATTTCTTCTGTCACCGGACTCCGGCTGTCAGCCCCGCGCAAGCCACGCGCTGGCAGCACAGGCTGGCCGCGTATTTCCAGGAGCTGGGCGTGGAGCCGCCCGCTGCCGCGGCCGGCGTATCACGGGAGCCGTTTGGCGAGGCCGCGCTGTCGGTGCTGGAGCAGTTCAAGCCGGCCGTGGTGAGCTTTCACTTTGGCCTGCCGGCGCCCGCGCTGCTGGACCCCCTGAAATCCTGGGGCGCAAAGATCCTGTCCACTGCGACCACGGTAGACGAGGCGCGCTGGCTGGTTGACCACGGCGCCGACGCGGTGATTGCGCAGGGGTTGGAAGCCGGGGGCCACCGGGGCTGTTTCCTGACCCAGGACATGACCACGCAAACAGGCACGATGGCGCTTGTGCCGAAAATCTGTGCGGCGGTATCGGTGCCTGTAATCGCCGCCGGTGGCATCGCCAGCCGCGAGGGAGTGCGCGCAGCGATGACACTGGGGGCCGCCGGGGCGCAGATCGGCACCACCTTCCTGTTGTGCCCGGAAGCCCAAACCAGCGCCCTGCACAGGGCCGCGCTCACCAGTGATGCCGCACAGCACACGGCAGTGACCAATGTGTTCACCGGGCGACCGGCCCGCAGCATCGTCAACCGGCTGGTGCGCGAGGTGGGCCCGATGGCCGAGGTTGCCACCGCCTTCCCGACCGCGGCCGGGCCTGTGGCCCTGTTGCGAGCAGCGGCTGAAGCAAAGGGAAGCGACGACTTCACATCGCTGTGGAGTGGCCAGAATGCGACCGGATGCCGTGAGGTTCCCGCTGCGGAGTTACTCCAGCGACTGGACCCGCAACAGCAGGGGTGAGCAGCGCAGTGCGCCGGCGGGGGTCGCAGCCGCCGTCAGCGCAGGACGGCCTGCAGCCATCGGCTGATATCGCGTATCTCCTCGAGACAGACCTCGTGCGCCATCGGGTACTCGCGCCATTCAACCTCGTATCCCGCACCGCGCAGGCTTTCCAGCGAGGACTTGCCGAGCGTGATGGGCAGCACCGCATCCTGCTGCCCGTGGCACATCAGGATGGGGATATTCGCATTGGCGCCCGTCCTCGCTACCGCCAGCTTGTCAGGCTCGGCGAGAAAAGTCGACAGCGCGAGGATACCGGCCAGTCGCTTCGGATAGTAGAGCCCGGTGTGGAACGCCATCACTCCGCCCTGTGAAAAGCCCGCCAGCAGGATGTGCCCAGCCGGCATCCCGCTGTCGATCTCATTCTGGATCAGGTCCCGTATCCGCGCCGCGGACTTTTTCAGGCCCGGCTCGTCCGCGCCCCCACCGGGATCAAAATCGAACCAGGCCCGCGCGCGCTGGCCGCCGAAAGCGGTCACAGCGATTTCCGGTGCGTGCGGAAAAACAAAGCGTACCGGCAGGTCGGGCGGCAGTTTCAGCTCGGGGACGATGGGTTCGAAGTCGTGACCATCCGCGCCCAGCCCGTGCAGCCAGATAACAACAGCGACCGGGGGGGTGTCGGGATTCAGTTCCACCGTGGGAAGCGGGGCAGCGAGCATGGGCTCTCCTGTGTAGACAGCGGTGCGCTTAACGGTTCAAGTCAGTTGAGATCAGCCGCAAACTGGCGCAACACGGCCATCGGAATCGTTTCGAGCGCGCGAATATGGGTGCGCGTCAAATACACCTTGGGCGCCATTTTCTGCTCGTAGGCCTGCAGCCAGCGCGACGCGCACAAGCACCACCTGTCACCCGGCTTCAGCCCCGGAAACCCGTACTCGGGCATCGGCGTACTGAGGTCATTGCCGGCAAACCGCGAGTACTGCAGGAAGGCTTCATTGACCAGGATGCAGACGGTATGCGACCCCACATCCTGATCATTGGTATTGCAGCAGCCGTCACGCAGGAAGCCAGTGAGGGGATCCTCGCTACAGGAAAGCAGGGTTTCGCCGAACACATTGAGGGGTTCATCTATTACAACAGTTTGCACAAACACTCATCCCGGACATCAAGACTGACAGCATCCCATGCAACCACCGGTAAGCTTTTCACTTACCCTCCGCCTTTTTCAGGCGCAGTGCACGCTGCAACGCTTACCGTAAGCGATTGCCGTTTCCGGCACAAGTGGCAGGCAGCGCCGGGACAGCTGCCCGCACGCGCAGTATCCAGCATGGCACACGCGATTTACCGGCCGCCTGCCGACAGACACCCGTTTTTATTGCTGTACCGCAGCAGGAGACGTGTCAGAATACACCCCCGTTTCAGGCAGATCACACTTTCTCTCAAGGTAACAGCCATCAGCCAGCCATTCACCAGCCGCAGACCAAACACACCGTGAAGACTCCCAAACGTCTGCTACCTCTGGTTGAGGACGGCCTCGTCGACGAGGTCATCCGCCCGCTGATGAGCGGCAAGGAGGCTGACGTCTTCATTGTGCGCTGCGGTTCCAAAATCCGCTGTGCGAAAATCTACAAGGATGCACTGAAGCGCAGTTTCAAAAAGGCAGCCCAGTACACCGAGGGTCGCAAGGTGCGCAACAGTCGACGCGCCCGTGCGATGGAGAAAGGCTCAAAGTTCGGTCGCAAGCAGCAGGAGGATACCTGGCAGAATGCCGAGGTGGACGCGCTCTATCGGCTGGCCCGGGCCGGTGTGCGCGTGCCAGAGCCCTATGGCTGCTTTGACGGTGTGCTGCTGATGGAACTGGTCACCGATGAGAACGGTGACGTCGCACCGCGACTGAACGAGGTGTCGATGTCGGCCGAGCAGGCCAGGGAGGATCACGCCCTGATGATGCACTACGTGATGCGCATGCTGTGTGCCGGGCTGGTTCACGGCGACCTGTCCGAATTCAATGTGCTGGTGGATGAAAACGGCCCTGTCATCATCGACCTGCCGCAGGCTGTGGATGCGGCGGCCAATAATAACGCGCGCAGCATGCTGGACCGCGACGTGAAGAACATGTCGGACTACTACGGCCAGTTCGCCCCCGAATTGCGTGATACCCGGTACGCCGACGAGATGTGGGCGCTGTATGAAGAGGGCGAGTTGGACCCGGACCGGGAACTCACCGGCCAGTTTGCCGCGGACACACACACCGCCGACGTCGATGGGGTGATGCTGGAAATCAAGGCCGCGCTGGCCGAGGAGGAAAAGCGCCGGCAGCGGCTGCGCGAAGCCGAGGACGACGACTAGCCCCCCGCCGGCGGCGCAATCCCGGCGTCACCGGCACCGCTGCCCCACTGCGCGGCAGCGGCCCCCATCCAGTGGAGTACCGGTTGACATTTGTGCCTGACTAGATCAGCTTCTGCCTGATAATAAAAACCACCGTGCACACGCTTGCCCGGTCACAGGAGAGTAATAGTGTTAGCAATCAACAGCTTGTTAAGTCCCGGGCCCCTTTGCTTGCCGACCTCAATTGAACTGATGAACAACATCTCGGAGAAATACCATGCCAATATCCACTGAAATCCTGGCGCCGGTGATCGCCCTGCTGCTCCTGACCAGCGTGGTCTGGCTGTGGATGTATGTCACCCGAATCCCGGCCATCAGCAGGGCCGGGATACAACTGGACCAGAATCTTCCCAACGGCCAACAGATGTCGGAGTTACCACCGAGGGTGCGCTGGAAGGCGGACAACTACAATCACCTGCTGCAACAGCCGGTGATGTTCTACGCTGTGGCGCTCACGCTGGCGCTGCTGGGTGCGGGTGAGGGGCTGAATGTCACACTGGCGTGGTGTTATGTGGGCCTGCGACTCCTGCACACACTGCACCAGACCCTGTGGAACAAGATCGAGATCCGGTTTGTCCTGTTCACACTGTCCTCACTGGTGCTGTTCACCCTGATCGTGCGCGCGGCCATGCTGGTCTGGTAGCGGCCTGTGGCCGCTAGCTCACCAGGCTTCTGCCGCCGTCCACACGGATCAGCTGGCCGGTGATGAACGGCGCTTCACAGGCCAGAAAGGCAACCGTACGCGCTATATCCATCGGCTCGCCGAGGCGTTTCAGCGGTGTCTGGCGCAGGGTGCGCTCGCGCTGTGTCTCATCGTAACTGTCGCTGCCCTCCGGCCATAGTATTGCCCCCGGGGCCACACCGTTGACCCGGATATCCGGCCCGAGTTCCACCGCGAGGCTGCGGGTCAGCGCAGCCAGCCCTGCCTTGGTTGCACCATAGACATTGAAGTCCTGCAGCGGCAGGTCCATATGCACATCGAGAATGTTCACAATGCTGGCGGTCCCCGATCGCAACCCCGGTAACAGCCCCTGCACCAGGAAGTAGGGGCCGCGCAGGTTGGCGCCCACCAGTGTGTCGAACTGCGCCGGCGTAGCGCTGTGGAGCGGGGACGCAAAATAGCTGGAGGCATTGTTCACCAGCAGCTCTATCGAACCGTAGTGCGCCAGCAGTTCACCGCACATTGCGTCGATCTGCGCCTGCTCCTCCAAATCCGCCTGGAACAGGCGGCAGGAGCCGGGCCGCAGGTCGCACAGCTCGTCCACCAGCCGCTGCGCACTTGCGGCAGAGCTGCGGTAGTGCACTGCGATATCGAATCCCAGATGGTGCAAATGGCAGGCAATTGCACGGCCTATACGTTTGGCACCACCGGTAACCACTGCAACTTTAGCCACGCCTCGCCCCTCTGCCTGCTAGTCGTAATATGCCGGTGCTTTTTTCAGCGTGTCGGCCAGCGCCTTGTCATGCCCTATCCACAGGGTCGCGCCGGTCTCCGCGAGCAGGGTATCCACCCTGTCCATGGATTGCAGTGTCTGTTCGGCGTCGTAGTTGAATGTCGGGACTCGGCGCAGTTGCCGGTTGGCGCGGGTGTGGTACAGGTCACCAGACAACACCACCGGCCCGGTGTTTTCCAGCATCACCAGCAAGCTCTGGTGACCGGGCGTGTGCCCGGGAGTGTAGATCAGGCGCACGCTGCCATCGCCGAAGACATCGTAGTCACCCTCGATAAGTTTGAGTTCAGCGGATTTCAAGCCTTCGTACAGAGCTGGCTCGACAAACGCATGCCCCTCCTCAAAGGCCTTGTCCCACTCGGCCCGCTGCATGATCACCGTATTCTCCGCCAGCTCGTTTGCCGCCCCCGCGTGGTCAAAGTGCAGGTGGGAATAGGCGGCGTATGTGATATCAGCGGGGCTGATCCCCATATCCGCCAGCTGATCAATGATCCAGCGCTGATAGTGCGTCACCGGCCCGGTGGCGGACGCCGGTGGCTCGCTGCCCACCATGGAGGCAGGCAGGCCGCCATCCCAGAACAGCATCCCGTCGTCGTGCTCAATGACGTAACAGGGCACGAACAAATCCCGCACATCGGATTCTTCCGGCTTGATATTGAACATCTCCAGACTGTCGAGATGGACACTCCCGCAATCGAAGACATACAGCCTGGGATTCGCGGTGGCATGAACGGAGAACAGTAAAAGGCCTAGCGCAGCGTATTTCATATCACATCCGGTTTTCTCAAAAGGCGTAGCCGGAGGTTAGCATAGGTGTACTGATCAGCTGTATCTTTTGCCTGACCCCTGCGCAGCGGCGAATGCGGCGGCGGACAGCACCGGCGCCGCTGGACGCTGGTCAGCAGCGCGCCTTACAATGCCTGACACAATAATTGTAAAAGAGCATCACCGTGTGCTGTCGGCGCTGCAGCTGCCTCGCCCCATTTCCCTGCGCACAACCCCATACCCTGAGGAGTACCTGGTGTCTATATTCGATAATTTCAGACTGGACGGCAAAGTGGCCGTGATTACCGGAGCAGGCAAAGGCATTGGAGCTGCGATTGCCAGGGCTTTCGCCGAGGCCGGTGCCGATGTTGTGATCGGCGCGCGCACCCTGAGCGATCTCGAGACTGTGGCAGCCCAGATTGAAGCGCTGGGACAGCGCGCACTGTGTGTGCCGACTGACGTACTGGACTTCAGCCAGCTGCAACGGCTCGCCGATCGCACCCTGGAGGAGTTCGGGCGTATCGATATCCTGGTGAACAATGCCGGTGGCTTCCCGCCCAAGCCGGTATCGCAGACCACCGCACGCGAGTTCGAGGGCGCATTTCGATTCAATGTCAGCACGGCCTTTGAGCTCTCCCGTATCTGCGCACCGCTGATGGTCGAGTCCACCGGGGGCGGCGCCATCCTCAATATCTCCTCGATCGCCGGCCACAAACCGACGCCCTGCTTCGCCGCATACGGCACTGCCAAGGGCGCGCTGTCCCTGTTAACACAGGAGCTGGCCCAGGAATTCGCGCCCAAGGTACGCGTGAACGCGATCGCCGTGGGCTCTACCAAGACCGACGCCCTCAATACCGTCCTCACCCCGGAAGTGGAACAGGTAATGGTTGACCTGACTCCGATGGGCCGGCTGGGAGAGGTCGAGGATATCGCACTGGGCGCGCTGTATTTATGCACACCGGCTGCCAGCTACGTCACCGGTGAGATCCTCGGCGTCAACGGCGGACTGGAGCGCCTGAATATGCAGATGCCGCGCGCCTGGGGCGGGATGGGCTAGCACAGGGACATCAAGATTGTCCAAATTTGACTGCAACACCGCGGCGGATTCGCACTACACTTGAACTGGAGTCGAGTCAGAGAGGAGGACACGGTATGGCAGATGTATCCCGCACACCCGACGACGTCACGCTGATTCCGCGCAACCGCCAGCACGATATCGCCCGCTGCCTGGCGGGTGACTGGTTCGACCAGCACGCGTTCAAGACGGCGTGGTTCAATGCCATGTCGATCACCTTTCCGCTGGGCGAGAAATTCTTTATCGACAGCGTGCGCCATTTTTCCGGGCAGATCGATGACCCGAAGCTGGCTGAGGAAATCCGCGGGTTCTGCGGCCAGGAGGGTTTTCACCGCCGCGAACACCAGCGCTATAACGAGACGCTGTGCCGGCTGCGCGGGTATGACCTGCAGGTCATGGAGGGACGGCTTGAGCGCAATATCCAGCGCGCCTACAGATTCCTGACACCGCTGCAGCGGCTGGCGGCGACAGCGGCGATTGAACACATCACCGCCATCATGGCGGAATCCGCCCTGAGCACCGACAATCCCATGATTTACAATGCCGACCCGGCGATGCTCGACCTGTGGCGCTGGCACGCCGCCGAGGAGATGGAACACAAGGCCGTCGCCTTCGACGTCTACCGCGCGGTCGGCGGCACGGAGCGGATGCGCAGGAACGCGATGCGACAGGCGACTTTTTTCCTGCTGCTGGACATCCTGATGGGACTCGTGCACATGCTGAGGAGAGACAAAAAGCTGTGGAGCCTGCGACTGTGGCGCGAGGGCTGGAAATTCCTGTTTGCCAGGGGTGGCATCCTGCGCCGCATAGGGCCCGCGTACAGGGAGTACTACCGTGTCGGGTTTCACCCCTGGGATCGCGATACCAGGGGATTGTTGCAGTCCTGGAAGCTCGGCGACACAGCAGCGACCTAGGCCGCAGCCGCTGCGCCCACCCGGGCGCCGAAGCGCACCCTCCGGTCAGCTGAACTGGCTGATGATATCGTCGGAATAGCGCTTCACACTGTCGATTTTTTTATCCAGATCGTCGGTTTCACCGTGATAGAACGGCCAGGGCATGGTCAGGATATGGGTGACTCCGGCGTCCTCCAGGCGTTTGTAGCCGTCGTAATTCCAGGCGTCGGAGGGAGTGGCCATCACCTCGAAGGGCAGGTGATCGCGACCGAACTCCCGGCGCCATGCCTGTATACGTTTGACGCACTCGATAATCTCGTCACTGGTCTGCAGATCGGTGACCCAGCCGTCCCCCAGGCGCGCCGCGCGGCGCATGGCCGGGTCGGAGATGCCACCGATCCAGATCGGGATGTACTCACTCGGGGCCGGGTTCATCTCCAGCGCGTCGAACTGGTAGTGCTCACCCTGGTATTCCACCAGCTCACCAGTCCACAACAGGCGCAGGATTTCCAGCATTTCATCGGTGCGCTTGCCGCGGGTCTTGAAGTCCGCGCCCATCAGGGCAAATTCGTCGCCTGACCAGCCCACACCGATCGCCGGTGTCACCCGGTTATTGGAGACAACCGCCGCCGTGCTGATCGCCTTTGCCACCAGGAAGGGGTTGCGCAGTGGCAGGACGAAAATGTTGTTGGTGAAACGCAGTTTCTCGGTGATGGTGGCCAGTGCGCCTATCATCACCCAGGGATCAGGCCAGTCTGTGAACGGGGGCCAGCGGCGGCTGCCGTCCTCGGTGTAAGGGTAGGGTGTGTCGATAGTCTGCGGGTTGGCCACATGGTCCGAGAACGACATGGAGTGCCAGCCGTGGGTATCGGCCACAGGCGCCAGTTGTGTCAGGTGCGCCACGCTGCTGAATGAGGTGGATAATACGAATTTCATGGGGGACGTACTCTTGGCAGATACCCGGGGAGGCGGGTTATTTCGAGATATTAATCAGTTCACTGGGCTCGACATAGATGTGGCTGAGGCACTCACCCTCTTCCTCATTCCACTGGTCAATATCGCCCATTCTGCAGCGCGCGGCATCGTGCACCCTGATATGGGAGATTTCATGACAGCCGATGCGCTCGAACTGAACATCGGTGTACTTGTCGTTGGTGGGCTTGATGGAGGCAAACGCGATTGATTTGCTGTCATACACCACGCCCTCCTGGTTCACGACAGTCAGGCGCGGCACCAATGTGCTGATCCTGTAACTGAGGTTATTCTGCAGGCGGAACTGCAATTTACAGGCCTTTTCCATATCCCATAGACGTGTGACTGTCAGCACCGCGCTGACGGAGGGATCGCCGGCTTCAACCTCGACAAACTCCCAGGTTTGATCCTCTTTCAGCAACACCTGCCGCCCGTCTACCGTCACCGCCTTGATATCGGCAGCGACGGCTGCCTGTACCACCAGGCCGAGAGAGGCCGAGAGTATCAGTGAAAGAAAGGCTGCCTGCTTCTTTATTTCAAACGCCATACGTGCCTACTTTTTATACTGTCGCGTGAGCTACCGGATGTTGCCTAGAGAGTATCGCCACAGCATAGCGGACGCAATACCCCACCGCAGTGCCTACAGCACCGCAGCAGGACTGCCTCAGGCTTTTGCGACCGGCATCTCTTCATCGTAAACAACAGTGATGTTTTTACTGCCCAGCTCAGCCAGCTTACCGGCAGACACCTTGTTCAACAGTTTGCTGCTGATGCTGATCGCCCCACCTTTGGAGGCACAGATCTCCGCAAGCTCCAGTATGGCTTTGTGGTTCAGCCCATCCTTGATATCAATGCTGATGCCAGCTTCAGCAAGTGTTTTAAGAGTCGGTCTGTTGATTGGCATAGAATCTCCGGTTGTCAATTGAATGTCGTGGAAGCGGGTTATGATCTTGACAGGTCCTGCGGATAGAAAACAGCGTCAATAGCATAACGGGAATATATCACAGCGCTTTCGGACGCATAAACAACTGATGGGCACAAAGTATGGCCCTGCCCGGCGTGGAAGCAGTGTTGCAAGCCCAGCGGGAGCTTACACCGTTCGCGCACCGCCCTCGGCTCGATGCTGGGACGCTCCTCATATTCTTTCGCTAACCTCGCCCGATCGATCTGTTTGTACTTGCGCTTTGATGCCGTTTGGAAGGCTGGAAACCAGCGTGACGGTTGGCTCGGGCATAGTTTCTTGTGGTAGAGTTCAGAGCCATCGCTGGCCGTTAAGGTGATTTTTCATCATCTGGAGCGATTTTCAACCCTACTGTAAACTGCCTGTGTCCGCACAGCTTTTATCGGACGCGATAGTGAAATCAATAACAATTCCCCCTGCCAATGCCGCTAAATACCGCTCAGACATCGATGGGCTGCGTGCAATAGCCGTTCTCAGCGTTATTCTCTACCACTACGGCGTAAAAACTTTCAGCGGCGGCTTCGTCGGCGTCGATGTCTTCTTTGTAATCAGTGGTTTTCTGATTACCCGCCTGATTCTGGACGCCGCAGATGCCAGCACCTTCAGGTTCGGCAACTTCTATTTGCGTAGAGTACGGCGCCTGTTGCCCGCCATGCTGTTCACGATTTTGGCCAGCTTTCTGCTCGGAGCTTTGCTGTTTTCCCCGACGCAACTCGAGCGCCTGGGTGGCTCGACACTTCATGGACTGTTATCAATTTCGAACTTTTTCTTCTGGAGCGAAAGCGGGTATTTTGACGCAGATTCAGCGGTAAAACCGCTATTACACTTGTGGTCACTGAGTGTTGAGGAACAGTTCTACCTTATCTGGCCGCTGTCTCTGATACTGCTGACCAAGCTGCCGTTCAGCCGTATTGTGACACCTATGGTCTTCGTGTTGCTGGGCATTGCCAGCTGGGTCTTTGCCGAATGGTGCCTGAGGGTCGATCCCTCCGCTGCATTTTTCCTGCTGCCCTCCCGTATTGTGGAATTCTGTCTGGGCGCCCTCATGGTATGGGTCACGGGAAAGCAGCTCCCCGGCTGGCTGGAGGGCTGGCTGCGAGAAGTGGCGTTATTGATCGGCCTGCTTCTTATCGGCTATGCGACGATCACGTTCACCAAGGAAACGCCATTCCCAGGCACCAATGCATTGATTCCCTGTGTGGGCACCAGCCTGGCGTTGTTCGGAGGCTCATCACGTATACTCGGGGCCGTGCTGCGCACTCGGCCCATGGTGTTTACCGGTCTTATCAGTTACTCCCTGTACCTATGTCACTGGCCAATCTTCGTCTTTTTCACTTATGCGTCCGGATCCGTCGAGTTATCGTCAATCGAGATAGCGGGCCTTACGGTCTTTGCGTTTGTTGTAGCCACACTGATGTACCGCTTCATTGAAAGGCCGTTCCGTTTTGCAAAACCCGGGCCCGACGCCACACTGTCATCCACTCGATTTGCGCTGACCTGTGCTTTGTTAAGTCTCGTGCTGGCATATACCTCTGCCCATTCCTGGGCAAACGGCGGTTGGTACTGGCGCTACAGCAATGCGGCAGAGGTGGAGGAGCTGTTTGACCTCGACAGGCTGCGGGCAGAGACAATTGATTTTCAACGTGAATTTGTGAAGGGCCGCGCGTTCAGAGTCAACAGGAAACGGATACTGGTCGTCGGCGACAGTCATGCCCGCGATGTCAGTAACGGCCTGTACATGACGCTGGCAGAGAAGGGCTATGAGGTTCGTATGCAAGTGCTGGACGACATCTGCCTGCAATACATCAGCTTCGGCGGTGAACCTGATAACGAGACACAAGAAATAGCAGCGCGCGAATGTGACAAACAGATCAAAGCGTATCGGGAATCGATGAAATCCCGGCTTGCCGACATTATCATCTATTCAGCAATGCTTTCGCCGGAAACAGTTGAATCCTTGGATAATTTCGTCAAACTGGCCCAGACAACATCAAAAAACAAGGCTATGCAGCTCATCGTTATGGACCGCGCTGTGCAGTTTGGCGCATTCCATAACCAGGTCATCAACCGATTTGCAAACGGCACTCTACCTGAAGAAATCAATGCTGAAGCGGCCGCTATTGATACTGACGAATTCTTGCTGGATGCTATTAAAGCAGAATTTACTGACGATCCGGCACTCCATAATGTCCTCGTTGTATCCAAACGCCGTTACCAGTGCAGTGACACCAGCTGTGACTTCTTCGCCGACGATGGCACACTGGCGATCTGGGACGACACTCATTGGACGCTCACGGGTGCCAAGGCGTTCATGACAAGATTTGCCGATGACTACCCGGAGTTATTCAGTAAATAGCTTTGATCTGGTGCTAGCCAAAGGCATACCGCACCAGGACGGACTCAGTCTTTAGCGGCCGGTATATCTTGATCATACAGTGCCGCTTTTACTGCCCAGTTCAGCCAGCTTACCGGCAGACGCCTTGCTCACCAGTTTGCTGTTGATGCTGATCGCCCCACCTTTAGTGGCACAGATTCCGCAAGTTCAAGTATGGCTTTCTGGTTTAGTCCATCCTTGGAATTGATGCTGAACCCAAATTCAGCATGGGTGTTAAGGGTCGGTCTGTTGATTGACCCAGGGTCTCCGGTAGTCCCTGAAGAGTCAAGGAAGCCGGTTGTGATTGACAGATCTCGCGAATGAAAAAAGCGCCAATAACGTAACCGGGGATATATCACAGCGCTGTCAGGCGCATAAACGGCTGATGGGCACAAAGTGTAGCCCCGGCCCGGAGTATCGAGACCGCCCTGGCGTGGAAGCGCTGTTGCAAGCTCTACCGGGGCCTTACACCGCCCTCGGCTCGATTATGTAGTGTTCTTCATGTTTTTTAGGTAACCTTTATGGTTATCTCCGGTTTTGATGGTGCTTTCATCAAGGCCATAAACGGGGTTTTTCCAAGGCTGGATCACGATGAAGACTGAAAAAATTGCAATAATCCATACAGGATTTCACAAAACAGGGTCTTCTTCAGTTCAGCACAGTTTGGCGAAGAACCGGGCCCGACTCGAAGAGCAGGGATACCATTACCCGGACATCCAGATTAACGATGTGCGCTTTTACAACCGCTCAGTGCCATTACATGGCCGCTATTGTGACGAACCCGAGAAATTCCAGCACTACCGATATCAGAATGGCCTGGACCCGGACTTCGCAAACAGCGAGATCGACGCGCTTTTTGAACGCGAACTGTGGTCGAAGCCAAAGCTGATTTTCTCAGATGAGTTCATTTCAACACTGTCACCTGCCGGGCTGGCGCGCCTGCGGGACGACTTCACAGCGCATGGGTTCAATCTGAGAGCTATCAGTTACATCCGGGAGCCGTTCAACAGTATTGTTTCAGTGGCGCAACAAAGGGCCAGGCACGACTCGCTGGAAAAGACTCTCGCCTCGGGCCGCTCCAACAAGGATATCGAGAGAATTTCGGCGATCATTGATGTGCTGGGAACTGATGCAGAGTTTTACAGCTTTGAGAAGGCCTGCGAACACCCGGCAGGGCCGATCGGCTTCTTCTTCCAACTGCTTGATATCGAGATTCCGGCCGACGAAGTGGTCAGGGTGAATGAAAGCATGTCGGACCAGTCCGTACGCCTGCTGAGCTTCATCAACAGCGTTGCACCGGAGCGAATAAGCTTCAAGCGCAACAACCGGCTCCGCAGGAAGTTTGATTTCCTGCCGCTGACAAAGATTGAAGGGGAAAAATTCCAGTTCACACAGAAAGAAGTCGCCATCATCAAGCCGGGCGTACTGAAGGCGAGAAAGGCCATGGCTGCGATACTGGGTGATGACTTTTTGCCACCCGCTCCTTTCACTCATCGGCGCGAAGCCGAATGGACCGAACAGCAACTGTCATACCTCCTTGATCTCAGCCGCAAACTCGATTTGCACCTGTTGATACGCATCAACGATTTCCTCGCGCAGCTGGATTTGAAAGATAAGTCCGCTTACGAGATCAGAGAGCAGATATCACTGTATACCAGGGAGCGATTGGATAGTGAGCTTTCGAACCTTCCGCCGGTTGACGACCACGCAGACGCCAGTGTTTGATTCGTGAAGAGCCTCCGGCCAAACGCGCCTTACTCGCTGCATAACAATACTTTAATAGGCTCCCGGGAGCGCTAGCTTTGACTGTACCTAAACTACATCAGAATCGGATGGGCCACATTGACTCGATTCGCGGCTTTGCTGCCTTATTGGTCGCCTGGGTTCACACCACAGCTATTTTCAAATCCATTCAACCGCCAGATGTCAACGGTTTGGCGGTATACGATTTTGCCCACGATTTTAATTTCGGCCGGATTGGAGTAATCGCATTCTTCGCTATAAGCGGCTTTGTAATCTGTCCGAGCTTGAAAGGGGGAAGAGTAGACGGTTCCGGGAAGTTCATCATTAGCCGCTTTTTCCGATTGTATCCTGCGTTCTGGACTTCAATGATAGGCGCAGTTTTGATCATGTTTGTCCTGCAAGGTAAGAAAATAAATGTCGATCAGGTGTTAGGAAACCTGCCGATGCTCTACTCCTTGTTCGATGTCAAGCCATTGCAGGGCCTGTACTGGACTCTGGAGGTGGAGCTTGTATTTTACTTTCTTTGCCTCGCTATGTTTTTGGTCGGCGGCCTCCACAAACCTCTGGCTATCTTCGGAGCCTGTGCGGCTCTGATGTGCCTACAGTTCTTTCTCAATAGTGAGCCTGAAATAAGACAGCAGATCGGAGAGATTTTTAGCAAGGATTGGCGTCGTATGCCGTGGCATATTGCGATTATGTTTTGGGGTGGTCTTTTCCGGGTCTGGTATGATGACCGCCGAGGGATGGTCACCCTTGGGCGTGTCCGCATACCTCATCTGCTCCTGGTTGGAGCCGGGCTTCTGCTGATTCTTATACTCCCGCTTATCTCGATAAAACAATCAATAATGAGAGGTGGAAACCTTGAGCATTTTCGCGGCATGTTGGGTTATATCCTGGGCATTTCAATATTTTTGCTAGGCGCTCTCTATATCAGAGTAAACCGCCCCTTTATTGTATGGTTGGGGGCAATCAGCTATTCAATATATCTGCTACACCCACTCGCAGCACGATTAATGACAACGACAATCAGAAATCATTTTCCGGAGTATGCTGACCTACACTTGGGTATAACGCTGGTATTAAGCCTCATACTGACCATCGGCATGTCTGCATGCGTGTATTACCTGGTGGAGAAGCCCTCAATCAGTTGCGGCCGAATGCTCCAGCGCAGGTGGTTCCCTGTGAAGACCGAGAGTAGACCGAAGTAAAGAGCTGCAATCAGGGCCACCTGCTCAGAGCCCCAATGGACAATCGGCACGGTCGCACGCAAGGCCAAAGGGCTCGTTACAGCCCTGTTGCACCCGTGTTAGTGAGCCCAGAGTCATCCCCAAAATGGTGGGTAACCTCGATTTCCAATTCCCTGATAATGCCGACCGAGCGCAGGATGTTCGCACAAACCAGTAGGTAGGAATTACTTCCCCAGCATAGCTACTCAGCATCACGATAGACGTCATCTCCAATGGCTATCAGCATGACGGTGCACACGGTCACTCCAATATATGCATCACACCACACGGCCAGATTCTTCTGCGTGATGCGGTGATTCAGCGCATTATTTGTCCAGCTCAGCCCCTACTACAATCAAGGCACAGAAGCCATAAACCGAGCCGCATCTGCTGTGCTGACGAAAGTCACACTCGTCGCTACTCAACGTCATACCTCATCATCTCCGTACCGTCCGATGAGAGGACACGCGCTGCGCGGATTTCAATTTTGTAATCGCGTCCGTCGGGCATTATCCGCAGTCCCTTCAACCGGTGTTCCGGCTCAATCACGATCTGATGGCGCGTCCACTCGCCGGTGATCGCGACTTCTGTACCAGGGCTGGCAACCAGACCCCGGCGCCTTGGCACACCACCGGTCAGCCAGTCGACCTTCATGCTGTCAGCCCCACGCCCCCGCACCTCGAACTCGAATAGCGCCTGGGGCAACGCCTCGGGAACGAAATAGGTCGTGGCGATCAGGCCCGGCTCGGTCGACTCCAGCACCAGTGCGCCATGCCTGTTACTGATGGAACCGGCCCCCTCACTGGCCCACAATCCCACCGACCTCCCGTTGTAACGCCTGTTGGGCATCGGCCGCAGAATATTGTTATCGCTATAGTACTCATCGAGTTGTTCGCTCAGGTATTTCGTCTTCTCCGGGAAGGCGGCTGCCAGGTTATTCGATTCCCCGATATCAGCGTCAATGTCGAACAGCGCATAGCGATGCTGCTGCGGGCCCATGTCATGCCAGTAGCGGATGAGCTTCCAGTTGCCCTCGCGGATAGACGAGTTGTTCAGGTCGCCGGTGTGCAGCACGGATTGCGGGTTTGCACTCACAACCAGCCCGCGCTCAAAGGGCTGGCCTCGCAGCTCGGGCACATAACTCATTCCATCCCTGTGGTCCCCGGGGCGCAGCGGCAGGCCGGACATTTCCAGTATCGTCGGGTAGTGGTCCGGAGACGTTACCGCCACGTCGCTGACTGTACCTGCGCGGGAAACGCCCGGCCAGCGGACCAGCAGCGGAACCCGCACACCACCATCAAGGTTGGCGCCCTTACCTGAGCGCAGTGGTGCATTGTTGGTAGCGGTGGTCCCGTACACCTGATTGTACATATTACCGCCGTTATCGGAGGTGAAGATAATGATCGTGTCCTCGTCCAGACCATTCTCTTTCACGGCATCCAGTACGCGCCCCACACTGGTGTCCAGCACCTCTATCATTGCCGCCATAACGGGATTGTGCTGCGGGTTTGCCGGGTCTATGCGCTTTTGCCATTTCTCGATCAGTTCCGGCTTCGATTGAAACGGGCTGTGCACACTGTATGGCCAGAAACAGAGGAAGAACGGCTCATCCCGGTGCCCGGCGATGAAGTCAGCAGCGCGCTGCGCCAGATAGTCATCCACATGCATGTCCAGCGTCTGGGTCGACTCGGGAAAAGTGTCTCCTTCCCAAGGTGCGAAATACGCGCGCTCCCGATCCCTCCCGGGTGGGCCAGAGTGATAACGGCCGCCCACGACCAGGTCAAAGCCGTTGTTTTCAGGAATGTGGGGGGCGTGACCAAGATGCCACTTCCCGAGAAAGGCGGTACTGTAACCGGCGTCTTTCATGGCCTCGCCCAGAGTGTAGTAACGCTCGTCCAGGTAATTGGTGGAACTGGGTCCTACAGCACGTATGAAGTGCCGCCCTCCATACACCTGTTCATGCCTGCGCTCACCCTTGACCTGCCCCAGAGGCGCGGTCAGGCCGATGCGCACGGGGTACTGCCCGGTCAAAAGGCTGGCCCGCGTGGGCGAGCAAGTGGGTGCGGCGGCGTAGGCGTGAGTGAACAGAACCCCGCTTGCGGCAAGTTCATCGAGTCGCGGCGTCTGGTAGAAGGTGCTCCCGTAACTGCCGAGATCGCGCCAGCCCAGATCGTCCGCCACGATCAGGATAATATTGGGTCTATCGCGGACCTCTGCAACATTGTCTCCGGTGGACAAGGGCCCGGGCCTGGAGCAGGACACCAGCAGGCCCAGTACTGCCATGCCAATACCGAGGCAGACCGGTCGGCGCAGTCGGCCAACGCACTGCCGAATACCTCCCACGGTGAAACGTTGCCCACACGGAAGTCGACAAACCAGGGAATCAAGCATGGGAGTTTCATCACTGCCGACCGCAGCCAGCACAACGCGCCGATAGAATGCGGCGAGCGTATCACAGCGCAATTCACACGCACAAGCGCACCAATTTCGACATGTTGCTACATGCGATCCAGCCCGAGCCCACCTCTGGCTCGGGCGGCGGCGTCACCCGTGCGAGGCCTACTCCGGAAAGCGATCGAACGTGGGCATCTCGTCAGGCAGGTAGTGGAAATCCTGCATTTCAATGCAGTAGAACGCTGAGTCCGGCGTGCCGTACTGCGCCGGGTCATCCATGGTGCCGACCTTGAGAATCACCATATCGTCGAAACCGGGAGGCCGGCTTGTCAGCGATGTGCCGCAGTCGGGACAGAATTCACGCCGTACCGGCGTCTCCAGGTCACTGCGGGAAAACGATTTCGGCTCCCCCTGGGTGTAGCGGAAGCCAGCCAGCGGCATCGCCATCGCCACGTTGGCGCCACCGCCGGAGATATACTGGCACTCACGACAGTGACACAGGCCGCGCATCAGCGGCTCCCCTTCGGCTTCGTAGCGTATCTTCTTGCAGTAACAACCACCGGTAACTTTCATATACTTATACCCCTTGGATGAATGTCAGGCGCTAATATTCTAGACTCGATCCCGCTTTCGTAAGCCCAATACTGTAAACCAGCGGCGCAGATGTCGCCAGACGCGTGGAAATTCTTTATATTTGGGCCACCTGCTCCCTATAACAAAGATTCCCGCCATGACACTGATAACAAGACTGAGCCTCCCCATCGCGTTGCTGGCCCTGGCCGCCTGCAGCAACAATAACAACGATGAGAACAGCCTGTTTGAGGTCAGGCCGGCACTCGAACTCAGCTATACGACAGCGCCTATCGACCTGTCAGGGATAGCGGCGGAGTATGCCGAGGATGTGCGCTACGGTGAGGCCGAGCGCAACGTGTTCGATATCTACCTGCCGGACTGCGATGACCCCACGCCGCTGGTCATCTACATCCATGGCGGCGGCTTCACCGGCGGCGACAAAAGTGCCGGGCATTCAAATGCCGACGGTGTCAGGGAGTTCCTGCAAAACTGTGTCGCTTTCGCCACCATCAACTACACATTGCTCACGGTCCCCTCCCCTGCAGAGGGTGTCTCGTCGATCGTTGAGCAGGGCGGCGTGCTCCCCTCCCTGGAAGATACCGCCCGCGCCCTGCAGTTCATGCGCTATCATTTCTCCAGTCTCAACATCGATCCCGAGAACGTCGCCGCCTACGGCGCCTCCGCCGGCGCCGGCGCCAGTCTCTGGCTGGGCACGCACGACGACCTGGCAGACCCCGACAACGAGGACCCGGTGCTGCGCGAATCCACCCGCCTGAAAGCGGCCGGGGCGCTTGCCACCCAGTCCACCTACGACCTGATCCGCTGGGAGCAGGTATTGCTGCCGATCACCAAAAGCCTCGAGGGGGTTCTGGGCGGGACGGACATTCCCACCGTCGCGCAAGCTGTCGGCGCCACCAACTACCTGCTGACCTTTCTCGGCGTGGACAGCATAGACGCCATTTACACTCCGGAGAATGAGGCCTACCGCGCCAATGTGGACATGCTGGGCATGATGGATGCCGGCGACGCGCCCATCTATGTCCACAACTTCAAGACCGGGTTTGACGATCTGCTCAACCTGTTCCTGCACCACGGGCTGCACGCGCTGGCAGTGAAAGAGCGCGCTGATGAAGTGGGGCTGGAAAGCGTGGCCTATATCGAGGAGCCGGCGTACGCGCTGGAAGACCCTTCCGGCGAGAGCCTGAACTCATTCCTGCTGCGCCACATCAAGTAAGCCGGTCGGCTGGCATCGCAGACATCAGACAGGCTCTGACGACTACCCGAACCAGCCTATCGCACTCACCGGATCGAGGCCCAAAATATGCACGACGATATCAACCCTTTTGCCACAGAGGAAATCACACCCGCCTTCAATGACGAGTGGGTGGCCAAGCGGCGTGTGGCAGACGCCATCAAACAGTTGTCTGAGGCACTGGTAACCAGTTCCCCCAGCATCGACACCATGCACGCCATCGCCGAGCAGCTTGAAATCACCGCCAGGGAGTTTCGCGGCTCACCGCGAATCTACGGACGTTTCGACTGGGCCGCCAGCGGCGAGCACGGCAGCTTCGGCCAGATCAGCCACGAACTCAATCCACTGGCGGGCTGGAGCAATCCGCTGGCGCCGCCTGTCAACAACTGGCTGGAGGGCGATATCGCGCTGGGAACCTGCCAGTGCGGCTGGGCCTATGAAGGGCCGCCCGGCAGCGTGCACGGCGGCTATGTCGCGGCGATTTTTGACCAGTTCCTCGGCATGGCGCAGGTGCTGGGTGGCCAGCCTGGAATGACCGGCTACCTGCATGTCAATTATCACCAGCGCACGCCGCTCAACACGGAGTTGAAGCTGGAGGCGAAACTGGTGAAGGTAGAGGGTCGCAAAACCATCATGCGCGGCGAAATGTATGCCGAGGGGGTGATGACCGCCAGTGCCGAGGGCCTCTTCGTGCAGCCCAGGGGTGAGATCATGAATGGCTGGATTAAGGCGTCCGCTCCATCAAAACAGGATTAACGCTGGCCACCAGCCGCAACCGCCGGTCGCGGTTCACTCAATCCTGCAGGCCGCCGTGTTCGGGCGCGGGGCGAGCACGCTGGTTATAGAGCAGCGAGACAATATGGCTGACTTCCTGTTCAGAGAGCTTTGAGTAATCCTGGGTCAGGTCACTGCCCACCGCCATACCGCGCTGTAGCGCGGGTCGTTCGCCCAAGGCATTGAGCCAGCGCTTCACGTACTTGAACTCATCGATATCGATGCCCTGCGACTCCCAGCCGACACTCCAGGGATAGCAGGCCATATCGGCAATCGTGTAGTTCTCTCCCGCGAGGTAGTGCCGGTCGTAGAGCCGGTTGTTCATCACGCCGTAGAGGCGGTGGACCTCATCATCAAAACGACGCAGCGCATAGGACTGGTCGCCCTGGCTGTCCTTGAGCCGCGCAAAATGGCCACGCTCGCCGATTTTCGGACCCTGATTGGCCATCTGCCACATCACCCACTGGTAGACCTCCCACTTTTCACGCGCCGTACTGCCAGCAAACTGCCCCGTCTTCTCAGCCAGATACATCATGCACGCCCCTGACTCAAAGACGGACAATGGTGCGCCGCCGTCCACCGGGGTGTGATCGACGATAGCGGGCATCCGGTTGTTGGGGCTGATGCGCAGGAAATCCTCCTCAAACTGGGCGCCGCGCCCAATCTCACACTTGATCACGGTGTAATCGATACCGCTCTCCTCGAGCTGGATAGTGAGTTTCTTGCCATTGGGGGTGGGCCAGAAATGCAGGTCAATCATGACGGTACCACTCGCTGTCTGTGTTGTGTGTAGACCCACTTTACGCGCGCCCGGCGACAGAGGGCAAGCGCTGGCGGCCAGTAACTCCGCAAGGATCAGGGCACGCCATTGATTTAAACCACTGGCCGTATCCGCGCCCCCAAACATCGACAAGCTGCTGCGCTTCCACTATGTTGCGAGGAAATTAAAATAAAGGAGCTCGCATGACATCCAGGTCCCGGATAGAAAAAGAAGCGCGGGAGACCTACCACCGGTTTGTAGCCACCCGCGATAAAGTCGACGCCGGCGAGCACGGCTGGGAGGTGATGGCTGATTTTTTCACCGCAGACGCCGTCTACATCGACCCGGCCTGGGGCCGCCAGGAGGGCCGCGAAACCATTCGCCAGTTCTTCCAGGATTCCATGGCGGGCCTGACCGGCCACGGCTGGTCGACACCGGAGCGCTGGACCATGGTGGACGGCCACCGCCTCGTCAGCCACTGGGACCAGGTGCTGGGCGAGAAGCCCGGTGGCGGCCAGTGGATAGTACCCGGCATATCGATACTCTACTATGCGGGCGACGGCCTGTTCTGCTACAGCCACGACTACCTGAACATGACCTATATCGGCGAAACCATGAAAGCAATGGCGTGGAAACCACCGCCCGGGTTCAATATGCCACCGCGCAAACCGGACTGGTCAACCGACCTGCCACCCGCCTGGAGGCACCTGCCAGACGCTTTTGACGACAGCGGGGTGCAGCAAGCATGACATTGCGCGTCATACAGTGGGCCACCGGTGGCGTCGGCAGAGCCGCTATCGAGGGCATTGTGGCACACCCGGAACTGGGGTTTGATGTGGACGAGAATGTGACCAGCACGCACGAAGTTGCTGTCGCCACCGCGCCGATAGATACCCCGATCGGCGTCATCGCGCCAGGGCTCGTTGCGGCGCAGCGCTTCACCTGGCAGCATACCGTCCGCGGCGAGCCGGTTATCACTGTGCGCGTGAACTGGTTTATGGGTGAGGAGAACCTGGAGCCGGCGTGGAATTTTGGCGCACAGGGAGAGCGCTTCGAAGTGGAAGTGTGCGGTGACCCCTCCTCACAGGTGACGTTTCACGGCTGGCACCCCGAGTCGATAGCCGCAGGCCTGGTTCGCAACCCGGGCATCGTCGCCACCGCCAATCACTGCGTCAGCGCGATCCCCTATGTGTGCGCTGCGGTACCGGGCATCAGAACCTATCTGGACCTGCCGCTTATTGCCGGGCGCGCCGCGCCCGCACTCTCCCGCTGAGGGCAAAGAATCCATGAAACTACTGAAGAGAACTGTCGCCTTCGCGCTCGCCGGCCTGCTGTTGGTCGTCGTGGCTTTCGATATCTGGGGTGCGCTCACACTGGGCACCATCACACCCTCAGCGCAGCCCGAATGGCACGAGGAGGCCAATAAGGTGGTGATGGTGTTTGGCGCGACCGGCTCTGTCGGCGACGGCCTGCTAAAGGCGGCGGTCGAGGACCCCGCCGTCGAAAAAGTCTATGTGGTGACGCGGCGCAGTTCCGAACGCATCGATGCGGGGGTCGCCTCGGGGAAAGTGGAGATGCTGCTGCACGAGGATTTCACCGACTATTCCAGCCTCGCGCCCATCCTCGGCGAAGTGGATACCGTTCTCTGGGGCCTGGGCACAACGTCCATCGGCATGGACGACGAGACGTATACCTGGATACACGTCGATTTTCCTGTCGCGTTTGTCACCGCCTGGCTCGACGCCCGCACCACGGGCCCCATGGCGTTCCACTATGTCACCGGTATGGGCACCGATATCAACGGCGAGCAGCACTGGGCCAGGGAGAAAGGTCGCGCCGAGCGGGAGGTGGCGGAATTGGCCGTGGGTACCGACCTGCGCACCTTTGGCTACCGCTCCGCCTTTGTCCGCCCCAGCAGTGAGCAGGCAAACGCGCTGCACTACCTGCTGGAGGCCCTGCTGCGTCCCGGCGACCTGGTGATCTCATCAACGGAGCTGGGCAATGCCATGCTGGAGATCAGTGCGCGCACCACCGAGTTGGATAACGGCACCCTGATCGACAACGCCGACAGCATCGCCTACGCACAGGCGTATGAGGAGCGGCAAAATCGCTGACGCAGGAGCCTGCCCGGAGCTGGACACCTACAACTTGTCACCGGTTTCGCTCATAATGGCCGCCACCAAACGGAATTACCGGTCTTTGCCAACGTCTGCCAACAGGTCACCTGCGCCCATGAAACATCCCTTCAAATTACTTTTCTCCTGCCTGCTGCCTCTGGTACTGCTGCTGCCGCTGGGTGGTTGCAGCTGCGGTTTCGACTGCAACAACGATGACGATGACGACGGCAACCCGGCCCTGTTGAGCCTGGGGCTGTCAGACTCCCTGCCCGAGGATTTGACGGAGGTGGTGATTAAAGTCGACGCCATTACGCTGCGCCGCAGCGGGGTTGAAGATGTCGTTATCGACACCTTCACCATCGATGGCCTCGCCAACGTGGACAGCTTCCAGGTAGACCTGCTGGAGTACCAGGGCGTCAAACAACTGCTGGTCATTGAGGACCTGGAGCTCGCGCCCGGCACCTACAGTGGACTGTCCATCACCATCCTCGCCAGCAGCGTCAATGAGTCCTACGTGCAGCAGGCGGACAACGACGAGCGCAAGGCCCTCAGGGTCAGCACAGGCTTCCAGAGCCTGCCGGGGTTTCAGCTGGTCTCGGGCAGCCAGACCTACACCGTGGAGTTCGGCCTGGGGCAGGCGCTTGAGTACGACGACGCCACAGATACCTACCTGATGACGACCAATGGGGTTCGTATCGAGGACAACACCACCGCCGCCCGCCTGTCGGGCACGGTCGACAGCGACCTGTTTGACAGCGTGGTCCCGTGCAGCGAGAAAGGCACCCCGACCAAGGGCAACCGCGTCTATCTCTATGAGGGCACCCGCCTGCTGGCAGAGAACCTGGCCGACGTTTTCACCAGCCAGAGCGACACCGCCGCGCCCGACAACGCAATTGCACCGTTTGCCGTGGCTTCGATGGTGATCGACGATTTCACGGAGAACTGGAAGTACTCTTTCGGCTTCATTCCCGCAGGGTCCTATACCATCGCCTTTGCCTGCGATACCGAGGCGGACGACGCGGTGAACTACAACGGCCTGACAATCCCGCTGCCGATCGACCAGAAGTACGAAATCACCCTCACTGAAGGGCAGAACGGCACCTGCAACCTGGTCCCGGACGGCGGCGGCAGCTGCTGACCCCTGCCCCGACGGCCCGCACCGCGACAGCACGGAGCGGGCCGGGCCGCGGCCATTGATATTTGTGGACACGGTTCACAAAACACAGCACTCGCAGTGACCCAGTTCTCTTTTTTCACGCACTGAAATCGACACCCGGTTGCCAACTCCCTAGCCTACACAATACGTAGACAATTAGTGAGGTGCATCGTGCGATTGGTCAAACTCCCCGCCATGCGGCTGGAACCCGGTATGTTCATTGCCGAACTGGACAGGCCGTGGCTGGAGACGCCTTTTGCACTACAGGGATTCGTGGTGCGGGACGCTGAGGAAATACAGTATGTCTCCAATTATGTCGAACATGTGTATGTCGACGCTGAATATACCGGTGCCAGACAGCCACTGACGCTGGCGGTTGCGACGGCGGAATCCAAACCCGTGATGCGCCTGGCGTTAAAAGCCGAGTTCGCGCGCACCAAGGCCGCTTTCAAAACTGCCGCCGAGATTCTCGACACCGCATTCCTCTCGCTGCGCAGCGGCGAGAGCGCCGACATCAAGGCCGTTCGCGATGCCCTCAACCCCCTGATAGACGGCGTCTTTCGCAACCAGGAGGCCGTGGCTGCACTGTTGCGACTGAAAGAGACTGGCGAGTACCGGCCACACCACGGTGTCTCCATGGCGATCTGGGGAGCCATACTCGGACGCCAGATAGGGCTGGACCGCATAGAGCTGGAAAGGCTCGCCATCGCGTGCGCCCTGTGCGATGTCGGGATGACACAACTGCCCACAGAACTGCTCGACCAGGCAGAGAACCTTACCGATACCCAGCGCCGCATTATCAGGGCGCACCCGTCCATGGGTGCCAGCCTGGTGGCGCAAACCGACAATATGGATAACGAAATACTCGGGATTATAGAGCATCACCACGAGCGGTTGGACGGGTCGGGTTATCCCCTCGGCATTGAGGGCGCTTCAATACCGCTGCTGGCCCGCATCGCGGGACTGGTGGACACCTACGATGCGATGATCACACCGCGGCCGTATGCGAAAGCCCGCACCTCGCACGAGGCCTGCCTGGAACTGCTCGACTGCAGCGGGCACCAGTTCCAGGAAGCCCTGGTCGAGCAGTTCGTACAGGCGATCGGCCTGTTCCCCACCGGCTCCATGGTGGAACTGAATACCGGTGAGGTGGCGATTGTGGTTGCGCAGAACTCCATGCGTCGACTGAAGCCGGAACTGGTCATCGTGCTCAATGGCGCGAAAGCGCGGCGCACCATCCCCAAGCTGGTAGATCTGGCTGAGCAGCACATCGCCGCGGAGGGTGAGCGGTGGATAGTGCGGGAGCTGCACGCAGGCACCTACGGCATCAGCAGCGAGGAGTTTTTTATCTGATGCCCGGGGCCGCCCACAGCATCCTCGGTCTGGTGGAGCTGGTGAACTACGGCCCGGATGACACTGGCAACACCTGTACCCAGCAAATCCTGCACGACGCGTTCGGCCACCGGCTGAACGACTGGGTGAGGAACACTGACCAGTGGAGCTTCCTCAATGATACCCGGGCCTGCGTCATTCTCAGGGGCATCCACTCGGCCAGCGAACTGGAACTGGCCGCAGCGGAGCTCGACAGCGTTTTCAGGGAGCCGCACTACCACCTCGGAAAAGCACTGCCGCTGGTGGTGACCGCCGGCTTCACCGAATTTCACGACCACAACTCTGACCTCGCCCAGGCCATGCAGGAGGCCGGTATCGCACTGGACCAGGCCAAGGAGGCCGAACACCTGTTCGAAGTATTCTCCCCGGACAGCGGTTCGGGCGCGCAGGCAGAAGCCCAATTGCTGGAGCAGATGCGAGCGGCATTGAAACAGAGCCAGCTGCAACTGTTCTACCAGCCCAGAATCCATGCCCGACAGCGCACAGTGATCGGCGCAGAAGCCAGCATACACTGGCATCACTGCCAGCAGGGGATCATCACCCCGGATACTTTTATCGAGGTGGCCAGGAAACACGACGTCATCAAGCCGATCACGTGGTGGTCTGTGCGCGCCGCCGTGAATCAACTCGCGCAATGGCCCGGGCAACTCTCGGTGTCGCTCAGCATCTGTCCCGAAGTCCTGCTGGAGGACGCCCTTATTACCGTCCTGAGGGATGCATTCAGCGTGTCCGGTGTCACCCCGTCCCGGCTCACCCTTGAGATTGGCGACTGCATCACGCCCGACAACCAGACGCGGGTGATCGAGCGGCTGTCGCGACTGCATGATATCGGTGTCGGGCTCTCACTGGACAAGTTCGGCAGCGGCAGCTCATCGCTGGCACTGTTCCGCGAACTGACCGTGGACGAGCTCAAGATAGACCGACGCTTCGTAGAGACGATGCTGGAATCGGGAAAAGATGCGGCTGTGGTCAAGTCGATCATCGATCTGGCACACAACTTCTCACTGACAGCCGTTGCAGAAGGAGTGCCGTCGACCGCAGTGGCAGACCGCCTGGCCGAGTTGCACTGCGATACCCTGCTGGGCCCCGTCTTCGACACACCCCTACCCGCCACGGACTTCGAACGGGAATACCGCCTTCACGGCGCAATCTGACACCCTCAATACGATTGTAGTTGCCATCATTTTGCAGTAGCGTTAGGCCACAATAACGGGTGGGAGACGATGCAAACGATCCTGCGACTGGACATGGCGGGTCAACCTCGCGGCTGGATTACGCTGCACGAGGCCGTGACCGCTTACGCCAAAGGGGATGTCGTCTACGGTATCGGTGAAGCCCTGCCCCCCGTCTACGGCGGTGTGCAACGTGTCGATGGCACCCGCTCCCGCATCGACCTGCAACCCATCGTCGCCGTCCAGGGCAGGATCGTCCAGGGTTTCAGCCCACCACTGTGCAATCGCACACTGTTCCGTCGCGACGATCACTGCTGCCAGTACTGCGGGCGACAATTCCCGCGCGCCGAACTGACCCGCGATCACGTACTGCCGACGTCCCGGGGAGGCATCGATCGCTGGGAAAACGTGGTGGCCGCCTGCAAGCGCTGCAACTGGGAAAAAGATAACCGCACACCCGAAGAAGCCAAAATGCCGCTGCTGGCAGTGCCTTTCAAGCCCAATTGCTGGGAGTGGCATTTCCTCGCCAAGGACAGGATCCTGGCCGACCAGATGGACTACCTGTCGCGCCGGTTCCGCGCCGAGCGCGCCTGGGCCGCTTAACAAGCTTCGAATAATCCCGCTATACTCATCTGCTAAAACAACGCAGCCGTATCACCGTATGACAGCAGCCTGTCAGGAGAACACTCGTGCCCAGTGATGACCTCAACGCCGTCCAATCCATGATGCAACAGATGGCGCAGTCCGTCATCGGCCAGGACGAGGTGGTGCGCACATTGACGCTCGCCCTGCTGTGCAATGGCAATGTGCTGCTTGAAGGCCTGCCCGGCACTGCGAAAACTCGCTCCATCAAGACCCTGTCCCAGGTGCTGCAGGCCGGACTCGGACGTATACAGTTCACGCCTGACCTGCTGCCCTCCGATGTCACCGGCAACGAGATTTACCAGGACAACCAGGGCAAGTCGGAACTGCAGTTCCAGCCCGGCCCCATCTTCAATGAACTGGTGCTGGCCGATGAGATCAACCGTGCGCCGGCCAAGGTCCAGTCGGCCCTGCTGGAGGCGATGGAAGAGCGCCAGATTACCGTGGCGGGCAAGACCTATCCGCTGCCGCCGCTGTTCATGGTACTGGCCACCCAGAACCCGATTGAGCAGGAGGGCACCTACCCGCTGCCCGAGGCACAGATGGACCGCTTCCTGATGAAAATATCGGTGGACTACCCCGAGGCTGACGCCGAACTGGCGATCATCCGCATGCTGCAGACGGAAGAGGCGCAGGAGAAACCCGCACTGCAGATGATTCCGCAATCGCATATTTTCGCCGCGCGGGACGCCATCCAGAAAATGCAGGTGTCCACCGCAGTCGAACAGTATGTGGTCGACCTGGTCATGGCCACACGACTGCCGGAGAAATTCGGTGACAAGCTGGCGCACTGGATCGACACCGGCTCCAGCCCCCGCGCCAGCATCTCGCTGCACCGCGCCTGTCGCGCCAGCGCCTGGCTGGATGGGCGCGACCACGTCACCCCCGACGATGTGCGGTCGGTGCTGCACCCGGTGATGCGGCACCGCCTGATCATGACGTACGATGCGCTGGCCGATCACGTCTCCCCGGATGACATCATCGACGAGATTATCCAGCAGGTTGCGGTGGGCTGAGCGGCCGTGCGCACAAGCAACGACGAGGATGTCTACACCAACCTGCACGCACTGGTGCGCCTGCGCTTCACCGCGCGCGGCTTCAACTACCTGCCGCGACAGTCGGTGCGCTCACTGTTGAGCGGGCGCAAGCGTTCGCGCCTGCGCGGTCGCGGACTGGATTTCGATGAACTGCGTCACTACCGGCCCGGCGACGATATCCGCAATATGGACTGGCGCGTCACCAACCGCACCGGCAAGCCGCATGTCAGGGTGTACACCGAGGAGCGCGACCGGCCGGTGATGGTAATGGTCGACCAGCGCCTGCCTATGTTCTTCGGCAGCCAGTGCAAGATGAAATCGGTGGTGGCCGCCGAGGTCGCCGCGATCACCGCATGGCGCGTGTTATCCGTCGGCGACCGCATCGGCGCGATACTGTTCAACGACCACAAATCGCTGGAATCGCGGCCCACGCGCAATGACCGCAGGGTGATGGGCTGGCTCGGCGACCTGACCGGGATGAACAACGCGCTCTCGGTCACGGCCGCGCACGGCAGCAATCCGCAGGCACTGGGACAGGCCCTGCTGATGCTCGAGCGTGCGGTCGGGCACGACTACCTGGTGGTGCTGATATCCGATTTCTATGGCTGGGACGACGCCGCGCTGGCGACCATCCGCCGCATCAGGCAACACAACGACATCGTCTGCTCGCTGATCTACGATCCACTGGAACGGGACATCTCGATGGCGGACAAGCTGGTGGTGAGCGACGGCAAGTACCAGCTGGAGATCGACCCCGAGCAGCAGGGCCTGGGTGAGAAGTTTGAGGCCAGCTTCGAAAGCTCAGTGGCGCATGTGCAGGGCGAACTCAAGCGCCATGACATCCCGGTTGTCCCCATCGACACCGTCACCCCGGTTGCCGACCAGTTGCGTGAAAAGCTGGGCGGCCAGCGGGTGTTGGCATGAGTGCCCCGCCGCTGCCCGAGGTCTTCGGCAATTACGCGCTGCAGGACTTCGCGGAAGTGGTGTCTCCCGCGGCGGTCAGCTGGCTGCCACAGACCGCCGGCTGGCTGTGGCTGGCGGCGCTGCTGCTCGCGCTGGCGCTGCACTATGGCTGGCGCAGGGCGCGGCAGTGGTATCGCGACCGCTATCGCCGCGAGGCGGCGGCGAGATTGCAGCAATTGGCCCGGGACGGCGCACAGGACAACTGGCTGGTGGAGTTGAACAAACTGCTGAAGCTCACCGCCCTGGCCGGGTTCTCCCGCGACCGGGTCGCCCGCCTGTCGGGGCGGGACTGGGTCGACTTTCTCAATCGACACTGCGCCTCAGCGCCGTTTTCCGAAGAGCAGGGCGAGCTGCTGGCGCGGGGTGTCTACACGGGCGTCGACATCGGCGACAACCAGCGCCAGGCGCTGTACGCCGCCTGCCTGGTGTGGGTCCAGCGCCACGAGGGCCCCGCCGATGTATGAACTGGCCCACCCCTGGGCGCTGGCGCTACTGGCCCTGCCCCTGGCCATGTGGCTGCTCCCGGCCTATCGCGAGAGCCGCGACTCGGTGCGCGTGCCGTTCTTCGACAAACTGGTGGAACTGAGCGAGCAGCGCCCCGGCAGCGGCGCGATGATTCTGCGTCGCGACCGCATACAGCGCTTCCTGGTCGGCCTCATGTGGCTCAGTCTGGTGCTGGCCGCAGCCAAGCCCGAATGGGTCGGCGCACCGATTGAACAGCAGAAATCCGGTCGCGACCTGATGGTGGCGGTGGATTTATCCGGCTCCATGCAAACGCGCGATTTCGTACTGCCCGACGGCGCGACCGTCGACCGGCTGCAGGCCGTCAAGGCGGTGCTGACAGAGCTGGCCGACCAGCGCGTGTCCGACCGGCTCGGCCTCATTGTGTTCGGCAGTGCCGCCTACCTGCAGACGCCGTTCACCGACGACCATGTGGTGTGGGAGCAACTGCTGACAGAAACGGAGATCGGCATGGCCGGGCAGAGCACTGTGTTCGGCGATGCCATCGGGCTGGCGATAAAGCTGTTCAGGGAGAGCGGTTCGGACAACCGCGTGCTGATCATGCTGACCGATGGCAATGACACCGGCAGCACGGTGCCACCGATAGACGCCGCCAAGGTCGCCCAGACCTTCGACATCCGTATCTATACCATCGCCATTGGCGACCCGGCCTCGGCCGGCGAGGATGCGCTGGATATGGACACCATCAACCGCGTCTCGGAAGTCACTGGCGGACAGTCTTTCCAGGCGCTGGACCAGGCGCAACTGCGCCGCGCCTACCAGGCCATCGCCGAGCTGGAACCGGAGGTCTACGAGACCATCAGCTTCCGCCCCCGGCAGAGCCTGCACTGGCTGCCCATTGCCGTCGCGCTGTTGCTGTACACCCTCTACCACAGCGTCGGCACCTGGCGCACCTGGCGCGCGCTGCGCCGCACAGGCACCCGACATGCTGCCTGAACTCAGCGCACTGCAGTATTTTCACTTCCTGCGCCCCGAGTGGGGGCTGCTGCTGATTCCCTGGCTGGCGATGGTGCTGGTGCAGAACCGGCAGCGCGCTGATCGCGACATGTTCGGCGGCATCATCGCCCCGCACCTGCTGCAACACCTGCGGCTGGAGCGCTTCGACCGACGCTGGTTCAACCCGCAAAATTTGTCCAGGGTGTTCATGCTGCTGGCACTACTGGTGTTGATGGGGCCCAGCTGGCGCCAACAACCCTCTCCGCTGAGCCAGGACGAAGCGGCCCTCGTCATCCTGCTGGATGCATCCAACTCGATGCAGCAAACCGATGTGCAGCCGAACCGCCTGGCGCGCGCGCGGCAGAAAATTTCCGACCTGCTGGCGCTGCGGCCCGACAAGCAGGCGGCGCTGATTGCGTATGCAGGTACCGCGCACACAGTGCTGTCACTGACCGCCGACCAGGACATCCTCAATCAGTACCTGGCGGCGATCAAGCCCGCCATCATGCCGCGCTCGGGCAAGTTTCCGGAGTACAGCCTGCCGCTGATCGACGAGATACTGCGGGACTCACAGGCCCCCGCCACGGTGGTGATGTTCACCGACGGACTCGGCGCAGACAGCGAACAGGCGTTTGCAGACTACTTCGCCACCCGCCCCCACCAACTGCTGGTAGAGGGCGTGGGCAGCGAGACAGAGACGCCCGGCGTCGCGCCACTGGAACGCAAGTCGCTGGAGGCACTGGCCTCTGCAGTGCAGGGGCACTACATCCCGCTGACGGTGGACGACACCGACGTGCGCCAGATTAACCGCCGGGTGGACAGTCACTATGTGGTGGTAGAGGACAGCGCCCTGCCCTGGCTCGACAGCGGCTACCCACTGGTGTTCCCCGCAATGGTGCTGTTCCTGATGTGGTTCCGCAAGGGCTGGACCCTGACCTGGGCCTTCGTGCTGCTGCCGCTAGTGTTGGGCTCGGCCCCCCTGCCGGCGGTTGCCCAGGACAACACCAAGGCAGAGGCGACAACGGCGGACAGCAACCACTGGTTCGCCGACTGGTGGCTGACCGGCGACCAACAGGGACGACTGCTGATGCAACTGGGGCACTATACAGAAGCCGCAAGCCGCTTCGATGACCCGATGTGGAAAGGCATGGCCTACTACTACGCAGAGGAGTTCATGCTGGCTGCGGAGTATTTTTCTCGCAGCGACAGCGACGATGCACTGTTCAACGAAGCCAATGCCCGCGCCCAGGCGCGAGACTATGTGCGCGCCATCGCCCGCTATGATCGCCTGCTGGCGCGCCAGCCCGACTACCCCGGCGCCGCCGGTAACCGCGCCAGGGTGCAGGCGCTGGTCGATGAGATCAACCGCCTCAGCGAGAGCCAGCAGGAGGAGGCGGGTGTCGGCTCTGAAGAAAAACAGTTGGGCAGCGACGATGCCATCCCCGCGCAGGGGGCCGACGAGGTCGTCTGGCAGGAGGCCGAGATCAAGCAGCTGACGGCAGAACAGATTCTGCAGGACCCCGCCACCAGCGAAATGTGGCTGCGGGGTGTACAGCAGGACCCGTCCAACTTCCTGGCAATCAAGTTTGCGATGCAGTTACAGGAGCGGGAGACACCATCACCACCTGCACCCGGGGGGGGCCAATGACACGGCGGCAGCGGTGCCTGGGCCGCTACCTGCTGGTGCTGGCCTGCATCTACAGCGCCTGCACAGCGGCCGCTGCCGACAACCCGGTGGCCGCGTTGCAGGCGGCCGGGCACCTTCGCATCGAGAGCGCACTGGTCCCCGGCGAGGGCATCGTGCCGGGGCAGCGCGTCAAACTGGTGATCAAAATCGCCACCGACAGCTGGTTCACCGGCGGCACCCGCATTGCTATCCCGGAGGTACCGGGCCTGGTGATTCTGCAGACTGAACAATTCGCCAGCAATGCCAGCGAGACCTCAAACGGCAAGACCTGGGTAGTGCAGAACTGGACGCTGGATGTGTTCCCGCAGCGCGCCGGTGATTTCACCATCGGCCCGGTGCCACTGCAGATACAGGTGAACGCGGGCGAGGCCGGCAATGTATCAGGCGAAGTGTCCAGTCCGCCGCAGCAGTTCAGTGTCGCCATCCCGCCGGCCCTGGCCGAGGCCGACCGCTGGGTGGCTGCGCCGGAATTCAGCATCAGCCAGCACTTTGACCGCTCGCTTGAGCACCTCGCAGTAGGCGACGCCTTCCAGCAGGAAGTGGTGCTGGAGGCGTCTGATGTCCTCGCGATGATGCTGCCGGATTACGCGGTTGAGGAGCAGCAGGGACTGGCCGCCTACCCCTCGCCACCGAAGCTCGACAACAGCAACAACCGCGGGCAAAACCTCGCCCGGCGCACGATCGCGATCAGCTATGTGGTTGAGCAGCCAGGCGCCTACGAACTGCCGGCCCGAGAGTACTACTGGTGGAATACGCGGAACAGCGAACTGACACTGGTATCGCTGCCGGCGACGCGGATCGACGTCGAGGGCGCGGCCACGCCGCAGCCGACCCCGACCATCGATATCTCACTCAGCCCGCGACAGTGGCTGCTGCTTGCCGGCGGCGCAGTGCTGGCCCTGGCAATCGTGCTGCTGGCATGGCGCCTGTTGCCGCGCCTGCCGCTGGCGCACTGGCGGGCCCAGGGGGCACTCTGCCTGCAGCGCCTGCGCGGGCTGTTCAAACCCGCGCTGGCGACACGCCTCAACCCCGGAAGTAGCGCTGAGGAGTAAAGGGCATCGGGGTGACGGTCACTGGCACCTGCTTGTCCCGCACCGCAACCAACAGTTTGGTGCCCGCCGCCCCGAGAGCGCGTTCGATATAGGCCATCGCGATCGGCCCGCCGACGCTGGCACCGTAACACGCAGAGCAGACTTCACCGACCTGCCGGCCCGATTCATCCAGCACCGCCTGGCCCTCACGCACCGGGCGTTTGCCATCCACCGTGAGCCCCACGCGGCAGAGAGCGGGCTTGTCCACCATACGCCGGAAGATCACCTCAGCGCCCGGAAAACCACCGGCGCGGTCCGCGCCCTCGCGGCGCGATTTGCTGATAGACCAGACCAGGCCCGCCTGCACCGGATCGATCCCGGTACTCAGTTCATGGCCGTAGAGACAGAGGCCGGCCTCCAGTCGCAGGGAGTCGCGCGCACCCAGCCCGATAGGTTCCACCGCCTCGAATGCGAGCAGGCGACGCGCCAACGCCTCCGCCGCAGCGGCGGGGACCGAGATCTCGAAACCGTCCTCACCGGTGTAACCCGAGCAGGTGATGTAGACATCCACGCCGTCGACCTGCGCCGCGCAGCCGTGCATAAATGTCAGCCGTGCCGCTGCCGGACACAGCGTGCCCATGACCTCGCGCGCGGCCGGGCCCTGCAGCGCGAGCAGCGCCTGCTCCTCCAGCACGGTGAGGTCCTGGCCCGAGAGATGCGCCCGCAGGTGCGCGATATCGCCGGTTTTACAGCCCGCGTTCACCACCAGGAAAAACTCATCCTGCGCCCAGCGGGTGATGATCAGGTCATCCAGTACACCGCCACTGTCGTTGGTGAACAGCGCGTAGGTCTGCTGATCGATATCGAGTGCCTCCACATCCACCGGGACCAGCGATTCCAGCATCGCGGCGCTGCCCTCACCCCGGATGAGCACCTGGCCCATGTGGGAGACGTCAAATAACCCGGCGGCCTGCCGTGTATGCAGGTGCTCTTTAATGATGCCTGCCGTGTACTGCACCGGCATGTCATAACCGGCGAATGGCACCATTTTGGCGCCCAATTCACGATGCAGGGCATCCAGCGGGGTGTGCAACAAACTCATGGTGTATATCCTCAGGAGGGGTGGGTCGTGAAAAAACAATCTGCCACTCTAACCAGCAGCCAGCGGCCCCGCAAGCCCGGACAGGCTCCGCACAGCCGATACAGGCGCACAGCCCCTGTCCCGGTCGCCACGGACTGTCGTGGACGCCAGCGGACAGCGAGCCGCCCCCGCCGATGCGGCCGGGGGGCCGGCATATCACAGCCCGCTCGATTGGCACCAAACTTGCTCCACCATTATTCCAGTGGCCTGTCAGCGCTTGCACCAAACCAGGGACGGACTCTACAGGGACGTAGCTCGGTGCGCAGGGATGCCAGGGACGGCAGCGGGCCACTGGACTTTTTGCCTATATATTATGCGCAAAACTGACAAAACTTATTCGTTGTTCCACACACATATTTTTGATTAACTCGCCCCGAAGCGAGCAGCGAAAATACTGTGTCGTGGAGTTGTCTGTATTTAGATCATCGGGAGGTGATTTATGGGAGAACGTAATCAGGAACCTTCAGCGCCAGAGCCGCTGGACGACTTTTTTGAACCGGGGCTGGGAGACATTTCAGACGACATGCTGCAGGACTTCGCACCGATGACTTCGGAGAAGCAGCGGCTGGTGGAGAAACGTCGCCTGGCCGAGCAGCGCCTGGAAGAGAAGCGGCTGCGTGATGAACTGGGAGACTACGACCTGCACCTGGATTACTACTGAGTCCAGCGTGGGGCTGCCGTCCCACGTATCATGACGGCCTCAAGCACCTGTCGCGATCGAGCGCAGGTGCTGTAATCCTTTCTCACTGGCCTCGACATTCCCGTACTCGGTGATGAGAGCCCCGACCAGTTCCGCAGGCGTCACATCGAAGGCGGGATTCAGCGCGCTGCTCTGCGACGCCGCCAGATTCACCTCAAGTAAATCCCCCGCGGCATCCACCCCGGCGATGCTCAGGATTTCGGATTCATCGCGCTCTTCAATCGGGATTTCATCCCCGCCCGGACAGCTCCAGTCGATGGTCGACTCCGGCAGCGCGACATAGAATGGCACACCGTTGGCGTGTGCCGCCAGCGCCTTCAGATAGGTGCCGACCTTGTTGCAGACATCGCCATTGGCGGCGGTGCGATCGCTGCCGACAATGACGCAGTCGACCCGGCCCTGGCGCATCAGCTGGCCACAACTGTTATCGGTGACAATCGTGCACGGCACCCCCGCCCGCTGTAACTCCCATGCGGTGAGGTTGGTGCCCTGGTTGCGCGGTCGCGTCTCCGACACCCAGACATGCACGGGGATACCACTGGCGTGGGCCTTGTAGACAGGTGCCAGCGCCGTGCCCCACTGGATAGTGGCCAGCCAACCGGCATTGCAGTGCGTCATTATATTGAGTGGTTCGCCCGGTTTCAGTGCGCGCAGCAGCTGCAGGCCGTTGTCGCCAATGCGCTCGCAATTGGCGATGTCCTCGTCGCGCAGCGCGTGCGCCTTCTCCAGCGCGGCACGGGGACGCGCCGACGGCGCCAGCTCGCGCACCGCATTGCCGACCTCATCCAGCGCCCAGCGCAGATTCACCGCAGTGGGGCGAGTGGCCAGCAGGGTGGCACTGGCGAGCGCCAGAGCCTCATTGGATGCATCGCGGGCCAGCGCGTGCGCCAGTCCATACGCGGCGGTGATGCCGATCAACGGCGCGCCGCGCACCTGCATGGTGCTGATGGCATGGCAGTAGGACTGCAGTGACTCCAGATGGCACCAGCGCAGGGTATGCGGCAACAGGGTCTGGTCAATAATCTCAACCCGCTCGCTGACAGCGTCCCAACGCAGGCTGCACAAGTCATCAGTAGTGAACATTCAGCATCCTCAGGCTCGCGCCGGGCCACAGTTTATCGATATCGTTCTTGACGGCGCCACGCAGTGATACCGGCGCAGGCGAGGTGCTCGGAGACCACCTCGGGCGCGCGGTATCTTAGCAGAACAGCGCGCGATTCCAGAACTGTGTAAGCCCCCGCGCCACGCCGCACCGGTATCCGGACGCCCCGCTGAATCGTTGCTACAATAGCGGCCGCACACCACGCGCTGCCTGGGGCCCGCCTTGCCATCACTACCCGAACTCATCCACACCACCGAAGGCTGGCAGCAGCAGCTGCGCAATGTCATCACCTCTCGCGATGAATTGCTGCGGGTGCTCGGGCTCAGCCCCGCCGATGTCGGCCCGGATGGCGGCGCCGGTGAGGACTTCGGCCTCAAGGTGCCGCACAGCTTTGTGCAGCGAATGCAGCACGGCGACCCCCGCGACCCGCTGTTGCTGCAGGTGCTGTCCAGCCAGCGGGAGATGATTGACACCCCCGGCTATGGGCCCGACCCGGTGGGCGAGAGCGGCGCCACGATTCCACACCGAGGCATCATCCACAAGTACCACGGCCGCGTGCTGCTGGTCGTCAGCGGCGGTTGCGCCGTCAACTGCCGCTACTGCTTCCGGCGCCACTTCCCCTACAGCGACAACCGCAACAGCCGCCAGCAGTGGCGCGAGGCGATGCAGGTTATCAACGCCGATGACAGCATCGAGGAGGTCATCCTCAGCGGCGGCGACCCGCTGATGCCGACGGATGAACAGCTGCGAGACTTGGTGGCGCAGATTGCGGCCATCCCGCACGTGCGCCGCCTGCGCATCCACACCCGCCTGCCGGTGGTGATCCCCGCCCGCGTCACCGACACGCTGCTGGACGCGATCACCCACCCCGCACTGCAGACTGTGGTCGTCGTCCACTGCAACCACGCCCGCGAAATAGACAGCACCCTGGCGTCCGCACTGGCGGCCCTGCGGCAGCGCAATATCACCGTGCTGAACCAGTCGGTACTGCTGGCCGGCATCAATGACAGCCTGGATGCGCAACTGGACCTGTGCCAGGCCCTGTTCGCCGCCGGCGTGCTGCCCTACTATCTCCACGTACTGGACAAGGTGCAGGGCGCGGCCCATTTCGACGTGCCCGACCACCGCGCGCAACAGCTGCTGGCGGAGATGACCGACCGGCTGCCCGGCTATATGGTGCCCAAACTGGTCAGGGAGATCGCCGGGGCGGGATCAAAAACCGCGCTGGACGGGAACAGGGGGCAGGATGGGTAGCGGGCGCGTTGCAACGGCTCGCGTTTCAGCGGATGTAGTTGGGGTTGTTGAGTCGGCGGAGACGCCGGAGAGAGCAAATTTGGTCGGTGTGAGAGGATTCGAACCTCCGACCCCTTCGTCCCGAACGAAGTGCGCTACCAGGCTGCGCCACACACCGAAATTTGCAAGCGCGCAACTATACCAAATGAACCGCGCCGAACCAATGCCTGATGGTGCTAGTAAATGCCCGCCCAATGCGCCAGGTACTGGCTGAAAATACTGAGTGTGGTGACCACGACTATCAGCAGTATCAGCAGCCGCATGGGCCGGAACGGCTTGCGCGGCACCGAGTTGACACCGCGGCTCAGAAATTCATCCACTTTTTTCTGGTCCTCGGGGTAAAGGCTGTTGTTGAAGCTGCGATCCGACTTGTCTGTGTGTTCCATAGTCATATCTGTCACTGCATAACCAAAAACAAAAAGGGAGAACGGCAGTCGCCATTCTCCCCCTAAGCCGCCGGAAAGTCATCCCATAGCGGGTAACTTCCAGCGCCAGCCCGCTGCGCCTAGAGCTGGAACAGTTCCTCGGGCATGGCCATCACGCTGTCGGCACCGGCGAGCACTGTGGTTTTCAGCGACTCGGTGCGCGGCAGCAGGCGCTCAAAGTAGAAGCGCGCGGTCAGGATTTTCGCCTCGTAGAACGATGCATCGCCCGCGCCGGCCGCGATCTTTTGCTGTGCCACCACGGCCATCCTCGCCCAGAAGTAGGCCAGGGTGACGTAGCCGCTGTACATCAGGTAGTCGACCGCACCGGCGCCGGCGTTGTCGGCATTTTCCATCGCCGCCTCGCCCAGTTTCATGGACAGGTCCAGCCACTCCTTGTTGTGTGCTTTCAGCGGTTTGATGAACTCCTCGCACTCGGCACCGGTGTTGGCGTCACAGAACTCATCGACCAGTGAGGTGAAGCCGAGCAGCAGTTTCCCGCCACTGCCGAGCACCTTGCGACCGACCAGGTCCAGCGCCTGGATACCGGTTGTGCCCTCGTACAGCATGGCGATCCGCGCGTCGCGCACGATTTGCTCCATGCCCCACTCGCGAATGAAGCCGTGGCCACCGTACACCTGCAGGCCGAGGTTCGCAGCCTCGAAGCCGGCCTCAGTGACAAAGGCCTTGCCGATCGGCGTCAGCAATGCCATCAGGTCGTCCGCGGCCTTGGCCTGCTCTTCGGTGCCCTTGGCGACGATGTCGCCCTGCTGGGCGAGGAAGTACAGGAAGGCGCGGCTGCCTTCGGCAATCGCTTTCTGCGTCAGCAGCATGCGGCGCACATCGGGATGCACAATGATGGGGTCAGCCGGGCCATCGGGATTTTTGGGGCCGGTCAGGGAGCGCATCGCCAGTCGTTCCTTGGCGTACATCAGGGCACCCTGGAAGGACAGCTCGGCGTGTGCCAGCCCCTGGGTGGCCGTGCCGATACGCGCGGTGTTCATGAATGTGAACATGGCATTGAGGCCGCGGTTGGGCGGCCCGATCAGGAAGCCCTTGGCGCCGTCGAAATTGAGCACGCAGGTCGCGTTGCCGTGGATGCCCATCTTCTCCTCAATGGATGCACAGTGCACTGCGTTGCGCTCACCGACGGTGCCGTCGTCATTGACATTGAACTTGGGCACGATGAACAGCGAGATACCCTTGGTGCCGGCCGGTGCGTCCGGCAGGCGCGCGAGCACGATATGCACAATATTGTCCGTCATGTCGTGCTCACCGGCGCTGATGAAAATCTTGGTGCCGGTTATCGCATAGGAGCCGTCCGCCTGGGGCTCGGCCTTGGTGCGCAGCAGGCCGAGGTCGGAGCCGCACTGGGACTCGGTGAGGCACATGGTGCCGGTCCACTCACCGGAGACCAGTTTGGTGAGGTACTTTTGTTTCTGCTCTTCATCGCCGTGGGCTTCAACGGTGTTCACGGCGCCGTGGCTGAGACCGGGGTACATCACCCAGGACCAGTTCGCGGTGCCCGCCATCTCATTGATCATAATGCCGAGCATATTTGGCATACCCTGGCCGCCGTACTCGGGGTCTGCGGCGAGCGCGGGCCAGCCATTGTCAACATACTGGCGGTAGGCGTCCTTGAAGCCTGCGGGGGTTTTCACGCCCTCTTCGCTCCAGTGGCAGCCCTCCTCGTCGCCGCTGCGGTTGAGCGGGGAAATCACATTCTCCGAGAAGCGCGCACCCTCTTCCATGATGGCGTTCATCAGGTCTTCAGTCGCTTCTTCCAATCCGGGCAGGGTCTGGTAGAGCTTCTCGGATTCCAGCACCTCGTTGATAACAAATTGCATATCGCGCACCGGCGCTTTGTAGTCTGGCATGGTCAAATCCTCTGGGGGTGAGCCTTGGAGACAGGCGCGGCTGGTTCGTCGCGACCTGGGAGGCGGAGCGACAGCTAGCGTCAATCCACCCATGTGTTCAGCGCTCACATTGTCCGGTATTTGGCGGCGATGTCAAATACCTTTTTGCGACGCACAACGCAGGTTGGGAGTCTATATGGTTATAACATCGCCGCGGTGCGGGGCTTTACAAGGTCGCTAGCGCAGGAGCGCGTCGATGGCCAGGTGGTCTGCCAGTGCGTCTGCCCGCCACCCGGGCTGGTAGGGAACATCCCCCAGCAGCGGCGCCGGCAGCTGCTGCCGCAGGGTGTCGAGATTTTCCTCGTGGTAGTCCATGCGCGGGCCGGGCTGGTTGGCGACCCAGGCCGCCAGGTGCAGGCCGTCGCGGCGGATGGCCTCGGCGGTGAGCAGGGCGTGGTTGATACACCCCAGCCGCATGCCTACCACCATGATCACCCCCACCTGCAGTTCGATGGCGAGGTCCGCCAGTGTCTCACGCGGGTTGATGGGCACCCGCCAGCCGCCAGCGCCCTCGATCAACACAAAGTCCGCACCGCCCGACATCACCCCGCGACACAGCCCAGCCAGGCGACTGGCCTGCATCCGCCTGCCTTCCAGGCCGGCGGCGATATGCGGTGCGATGGCCGCCGTCAGCGCCACCGGGTTGACCTGACTGTAGTCGAATGACTCGGTCATCGCGGCCTGCAGCTGCAGCGCATCCTCATTCTGGCCGTGCTCATCGCAGCCCGCCGCCACTGGCTTGACCGCCGCAGTCCGCAATCCCGCGCGTGCCGCCGCTGCCAGCAGGCCGCAGCTGACGGCTGTTTTCCCGACGCCGGTATCGGTGCCGGCTACAAACCAGGTCTTGCTCATCGCTTTTCCAGTACTCCAAAAATGACATCGTAGGTCGCGGGCAGCACGCCGTTGACGCGCCTGCTTTCATAGGCTTCCAGCATGCCCTGCAGCGCGCGCCGGCTGGTGAGTCCCGCCGGTCGGCTGCGGTTCATATTGTGCGCGCCGAGGGTTTTCAGTTCGTCCAGCAAATCCCGCACCCGCTCGTACTGCATGCCATAGGCCTGCGAGCGCAGCGTCAACTGCACACCGGGCACACGGGCTGCGGCGTCGAGCAACCGCGATACCGGCAGAAAGGTATTCACGTGCTGGTGCGAATCGACCGCCGCCCACGCGGAGCGCAGCTCATGCAGCGTCTGCGGCCCGAGTGAAGTGAACACACACATACCTCCCGGGCGCAGCACCCGCGCCAACTCTGCAAACAGGTGCTCGGGGCGATAGCACCACTGCACGGCGAGGCTGCTGAACACCAGATCGACCGATTCAGCGGCCAGCGGCAGCGACTCCGCATCCCCCACCAGCCAGCCATTCCCGGCCTGACACCGGCTGCGCGCGTACTGCACCATCCCGGCGGCGATATCCAGCCCCAGGTAGTGCGCCTGCGGGTAGCGCGCTCTGAGCAGGGGGGCGAAATACCCGGTGCCACAGCCGAGATCGAGCACCGTTTCCGGCTCTCCCGGCCGCGCTTCCAATTCAGCAAGTAACTGCTCACCAACCCTGCGCTGTAGGCCCGCTACAGAATCGTAACCCGTCGCTGCCCGACTGAAGGAGGCGGCCACGGCGGCCTTCTCAAGCTCCGGTGCCACCTCTGGCTGCGCGTCCAGCAGGCCGCTGTGATCGAGAAAAGTGCGCAGCGACGACGCCAGCACCTGCGGTTGTTCCAGCGGCGCCAGATGACAACCGCGCGGCAGCAGCTGCACCTGCACGGCGGGATTGCCGGCGACCCGGGACTCGACAGCGTGCGCCACAGCGGACGGCACCAGCGCGTCCTGCGCGGCCAGCAGGTGCAGCTGTGGCTGCACCAGGGACGGGAGGGTCTCACGGTGATCCAGTGTCTGCAGCCAGCCCAGCCCGGCCAGCAGCCCATCGCAAGCGGTGCCTCGGCGCAGCGACTGCAGACGGCGCAACAGGTCTCGCGGCGCGACAGCGCCCGACACCTGCAGCGTATCGAAGCGTTTCAGTGCGGCGGCCGGCTGCGTCTCCACATCGGCGGCAAACGCGGCAAACGTCTGTGCCGCCATGCCCGGCCAATCCGGTCTCGCGACAAATGACGGATTGCTGCAGAGTGTCACCAGCGCCGACACCCGCCCGGGGTGCCGGGCCGCCAGTTCCATCGCAATCGACCCGCCCAGCGACCACCCCACGTAGACCGCTGTCTCCGGGCAGCGGTCCAGTATGCCCTGCAGCAGCAGCGGCAGCTCCGGTTCCGCTGCCACACGCCCCGGTGCCACGCCCGGAATGTCCAGCAGGGTGATATTCGCCCACGGGCGCAGCAGTGCCAGCAGCGGCCGCCACACTTCCCGGTTGGCGCCCCAGCCGTGCAACAGCACCAGCTCCTGGCGCGGCGCGCCCGTCGCGGGCAGGTACTCGCAGGCCAGCGTCATTCAGTCGGCCTTCCACAGCGCCGCTAGCTGCGCGAGCAGTTGATCCACCTGGGTGTCGCTGTGGGCCGCAGTCAGTGTGATGCGCAGGCGGGAGGTCCCGGCCGGCACGGTGGGCGGACGGATAGCGCCGATCAGGAAACCGGCTGCACGCAGTCGCTCGCTCAGCGCCACGGCCCTGACGGCATCACCCACCAGCAGCGGTTGAATGGCGCTGCTCGATGGCATCAGCGGCAGCCCGAGTTGCGCGGCGCCGCGACGGAAGCGGGCGACCAGGCCGGCCAGGTGCTCCCGCCGCCAGGCTTCCTCGCTCACCAGCGCCAGCGCTTCCAGGCCGGCGGCGGCCACCGCCGGCGGCAGCGCCGTGGTGTAGATATAGTTGCGCGACTGCTGGATCAGGCCCTCGATCAGCAACTCGCTGCCGGCGACAAACGCGCCGGCGGTTCCCAGCGCCTTGCCGAGTGTCGCCATCAGCACGGGCACGGCATCCGGCGCCAGCCCCGCCGCCTCGGTACTGCCCACGCCGCGCTCGCCGAGCACACCGAAGCCGTGGGCATCGTCCACCATCAGCCACGCATCCTCGGCGCGGCACAGCGCCGCCAGCTCGGGCAGCGGCGCGGTGTCACCATCCATGCTGAACACGCCGTCCACCACCACCAGCCGCGGGCCGTCAGCGGCCGTCAGCCTGGCCTGCAGGGCGGCCACATCGTTGTGCGCAAAGCGCTGGAAGCGGGCGCCGCTGTGCAGTCCGCCATCCAGCAGGGAGGCGTGGTTCAGCCGGTCTTCGAAGACGTAGTCACCGCGCTGTAGCAGGCTGGTCAGGATGCCGGTGTTGGCCATGTAGCCACTGGAGAACAACAGCGCCCGCTGCCTGCCGGTGAATTCGGCCAGCGCCTCCTCGAGCGCGTGGTGCGGCGCACTGTGGCCGCAGACGAGGTGTGATGCGCCGCTGCCGACACCGTATTCGCTGGCCGCGCGACGGAATCGCTCAATCACTCGCGGGTGGGCAGCCAGGCCGAGATAGTCATTGCTGCAGAAATTCAGGTACTGGCGCCCATCGACCTGCACCAGCGGGCCCTGGGCGGAATCCAGCGTCAGGCGGTGACGGTACAGCCCGTCGCGCCGGCGCTGCGCCAGCACCGCGCCCAAGCGCTCGCTGAAGCCGGCCACGACAACTGCCTAGCTGGCAGCGGCATTGTAGAAATGCGGGCTGGGGGTCTCGGGGGCTTTTTCCACGTGGCGCCGCTCCGGCTCAATGCCCAGCCGCGCAAACAGCGTCATATCAGAGTTGGCCTGGGGGTTGGGCGTGGTGAGCAGCTTCTCGCCGTAGAAGATCGAGTTGGCCCCGGCGAAATAGGCCAGTGCGTGCATCTGCTCGTTCATCTCCTCACGCCCTGCGGACAGGCGCACATGGGATGCGGGCATCATGATACGGGCCACGGCGATGGTGCGGATGAATTCGAACGGGTCGAGGTCGTCCTCGGCCTCCAGCGGCGTACCCTGTACCCGCACCAGCATATTGATGGGCACACTCTCGGGGTGATGCGGGAGGTTCGCCAACTGCTGCAGCAGGCCGGCGCGGTCGGTCTGTTTCTCACCCATGCCGACGATGCCGCCGCTGCAGACTTTCATGCCCGCGGCCCGCACATGGTCCAGGGTTTCCAGTCTGTCCTGGTAGGTGCGGGTGGTGATCACATCACCGTAGAACTCCGGCGAGGTGTCGAGGTTGTGGTTGTAGTAGTCGAGACCGGCCTCGGACAGTTCCTGCGCCTGCCCCTCTGTCAGCATACCCAGCGTCATGCAGCTCTCCAGCCCGAGCGCACGCACGCCTTTCACCATCGCCACCACCTTCGGCATATCGCGCTGCTTCGGCGAGCGCCACGCGGCCCCCATGCAGAAGCGAGTGGCGCCCGAGGCCGCTGCCGCGCGCGCCTGCTCCAGTACTTTTTCCACTTCCATCAGCGCCTCTGCCTCAAGGCCGGTGTCATAGCGGGTGCTCTGCGGGCAGTACGCGCAGTCCTCCGGGCAGGCGCCGGTTTTGATGGAAAGCAGTGTGCTGACCTGCACCTGGTTTGGGTCAAAATACTGGCGATGCACCGTCTGCGCCTGGAACAGCAGATCGTTGAAGGGCTGGGCAAACAGCGCCTCGACCTCGTGGCGGGTCCAGTCGTGGCGAATCTCGCCCGACACGAAGGGGGCGGGCGCGTTTGCTGCGGCGGATGATGTAGGCATGTCAGGTCCGGGAATAACTGGCGATAGTAGAACTGTGCATGATACGGACGGCGCTTTCGCTGTCAACCTGGAGGATGACTCATGGTTAACAAGATCGGACGCCGCCTGCTCGACGGGCTCTTTCCCCATCACTGCGCCCTGTGTGGCCTGCGCAGCCAGCGGGACGTCCCCCTGTGCCTCGAGTGCGAGCTTGAAATGCCGGTGAACGACCACTGCTGTGCCCGCTGCGCGATTCCGCTGGCACCGCTGGCTGAAGCTGTCACTGGGCGACTGTGCGGCGACTGCCTGCAGACGCCTCCCGCCTTCGAGCGGGTCATCGCGCCGTGGCTGTACGAGGAGTACTTCGCGCACCTGATCCGGCGCTGGAAATACCATCGCGAGCAGTACCTGACACCGCTGCTGGCCTCGCTGTGGCTGCAACACGCGCCAGCGGAGATCGCTGTCGATACACTGGTGCCGGTACCCCTGCACTGGCGCCGGCGCTGGCGGCGCGGCTTCAACCAGTCCGAGCTGCTGTGCCGACAGCTGCTTGCGATGGGTCCGGCGCTGCAATCCTGCGCCCTTGCGCACCGCCTGATCGGCCGCCGCCGCGCCACTGCGGCGCAGTCGGGCATGAGTGCCAGGCGCCGCGCCGGCAACCTCAATGGCGCCTTTACAGTGTTTAAACCCTGTGACAACCTGCGTATCGCCATCGTGGACGACGTATTGACCACGGGCGCAACGGCGACGGCTGTGGCGACCGCCCTGAAAGCGGCGGGCGCCGCCTCTGTTGAGGTGTGGTGCCTGGCCCGGACACCCGCCCCCGGCAGTTAACGAGGACCTTGCAGGAATACTTTTTATGCGTATGTTTATTCTGTTGCTGCTACTGGCAGCCAACCCGCTGTGGGCCAACGGCTCCATCAGCATCGCCGTCGCGGCCAATTTCAAGCCGACACTGGAGAAAGTCACCGAGCCGTTCCTGGCGAATACCGGAATCTTCGTGACCTACAGTGCGGCCTCCACCGGGGTACTGGCGACCCAGATCCTGCACGGCGCGCAGTACGACCTGTTCTTCGCCGCCGATGAGGACACGCCGCAGAAAGTCGCGGCGGCGAAGGCGCTGCCCGCCAGTGACGCGTTCTGCTACGCCCGCGGCAGCCTCGTGCTGGCGGGCAGCGAAGACGGCTTGTCCGCGCTGGCGCAGCCGGGGCAGAGCCTCGCCATCGCCAATCCCGCCACCGCACCGTACGGCCGCGCGGCCATGGAAGTGCTGGCGCGACCGGAGTTCAGCGCCGGCCAGGGCCGCAAACTGGTGAAGGGCAACAGTGTCGCCCAGGCCCTGCAGTTCTGGCAGAGCGGCGCCGTGGATATGGCACTGCTGCCGCGCGCACTGCAGGCGGCGGGCGCCGTTGAAGTGCCGCTGGACTGGTACCAGCCAGTGGCGCAGTACGCTGTCGTGCTGAACCACAGCGCCGCCGTCGACGAGTATCTGCAATGGCTGAGAAGTGATACCGTGCGCAGCCTCATTACAGACGCCGGCTACGAACCTTGCCCCTGAACCATGCCGAACTGGAAGCGATCTACCTCACCATCGCGCTGGCCTCGATAACCACTGTCCTGCTGCTGGTGCTGGGCACGCCGCTGGCCTGGTGGCTGTCGCGCCGACGGGGCAGTGTCTCCGCGACCGTCGAGGCCATTGTCGCCATGCCGCTGATCCTGCCCCCGACCGTGCTGGGCTTCTACCTGCTGCTGTTATTTACCCCCGACACCGCGCTGGGCCGCCTGTGGCAGCAACTGACCGGCACGCAGCTGGCCTTCAGCTTCAGCGCGCTGGTGATCGGCTCAGTGGTGTACTCCCTGCCCTTTGTGGTGCAGCCGCTGCAGGCGGCCTTCCAGCGCGTGCCGCAGGGACTGCTGCACGCCGCCGCGACACTGGGCGCAAACCCCTGGGACCAGTTCCGCTCGGTGGTACTGCCGCTCACACGGCGCAGCTTTGTCACCGCGGCCAGTCTCGGCTTCGCGCACACGGTCGGTGAATTCGGCGTGGTGCTGATGATAGGCGGCAATATTCCCGGCGAGACCCAGGTGCTGTCCATCGCACTGTATGACTCGGTGGAATCGCTGCGCTTCGACGAGGCCCACCGCCTCGCCGCAGGGTTGGTGGTGTTCTCCTTCGCACTGCTGTTCCTGCTGTACCGCAGCAATGCGGAGCACGGCTGGCGGGTGCGCGCATGACGGGGCTCAGCCTGGACCTGCGCTGCCAGGGCAACAGCGATTTCGCGCTGCAACTCGAGTGCTCCCTGCCCGCCAGCGGTATTACCGCGGTATACGGCCCCAGTGGCAGCGGCAAGAGCACACTGCTGGACTGCATCGCCGGCTTGCGCCAACCGCAGGCGGACAGCGTGATCCGCTTCAATGGTGAGACCTGGCTGGATCGCGAGCACGCCCTGCCGAGCTGGCAGCGCCGTATCGGGTACGTGTTCCAGGACGCGCGCCTGTTCCCCCATCTCAATGTGCAACAGAACCTGGACTACGCCGTGGCGCGCCGCAGCGCTCCCGGCAGTATCTCCCTGCCGCAGGTTATCGCATGGCTGGAACTGGAGGCATTGTTGCCGCGAGCGAGCGACACGCTGTCCGCCGGCCAGAAGCAGCGCGTGGCAATCGGCCGCGCGCTGTTGTCTTCACCGCGCCTGTTGCTGCTGGATGAACCGCTGGCCAATCTCGACCACGCGGCGCGGCAGCAGTGCCTGCGGTGCCTGCAGCGGCTTGCCACTGAGCTGCAACTGCCGATGCTGTATGTCAGCCACGATATCGAAGAGGTCAGCCAGCTGGCGGACCACCTGCTGCTGCTGGATCGCGGGCGCCTGCTGGAGCAGGGTCCACTGCTGGACCTGTGCAGCCGGCTGGACACCCGCTTGTCTCACGAGGAACAGGCCGCGGCGATACTGACCGCACAGGTCACCCGGCACGACAGCGCGTTCAACCTCACAGAATTGGCGGTCGACGGCCACACCCTGCTGGTGAATCACCTGCCCGATGCACCGGGGCAATCGCGCCGTGTGCGGATACCGGCGCGGGACGTGAGTATCTGTCGCGAGCGCCCGCGCGACAGCAGCATCCTGAATATCCTGCCGGTGACGCTGTGCGAAATCGAACATACCGAGGGCGCCAGGCTGCTGCTACGCCTGTCCCTGGGCTCACAATTCCTGCTGGCGCGGATCACGCGCAAATCGGCCGTGGAACTTCGGCTGCAGGTTGGTGATCCAATCTATGCGCAGATCAAAAGCGCCGCCCTACTGATGGAGGTAACAGACCTGGCATGACTACACATCCCTACGACCGGCTCGACCCCGATTTGATCATCGACGCCGTGGAATCCGTGGGGTTTCGCAGTGATGCCCGCCTGCTGGCGCTGAACAGCTACGAGAACCGCGTATACCAGGTCGGCATCGAGGACGGCACGCCGCTGATCGCCAAGTTTTACCGGCCGCAGCGCTGGAGCGAGGCACAGATTCGGGAGGAACACCGGTTCAGCCTTGAATTACAGGACGCCGAGATCTCCGTGGTGGCACCGATGGTGAATGCCCAGGGAGAGACCCTGCACACTTACGAAGGCTTCCAGTTTGCCCTGTTCACCCGTCGCGGTGGCTACCCCCCGGAGCTCGACAACCTCGACAACCTGCTGGTGCTGGGCCGGACGCTGGGGCGTATTCACGGCGTCGGCAAGGCCGGCGTCTTCAGCGAGCGACCGTCAATCACGGTGGACCGCATGCTGACGCAGAGCCGGGAACTGCTGCTGAACGGCTTCATCCCCAGCGGCCTGCTGCCTGCCTACGAGTCACTGACTGCGGATCTCGAGCAGATGGTGACAGCGCTGTACCGCGAGGTGCAGCCCGGGGACCAGATCCGTATTCACGGCGACTGCCATGTGGGGAATATCCTGTGGCGCGATGACACGGCGCATTTCGTCGACTTTGACGACTGCTGCACGGCGCCTGCGATCCAGGATCTGTGGATGTTTCTGAACGGCGAGCGTCACGAGCGCCAGTTGCAGTTGTCAGAACTGATAGAGGGCTATACCGAGTTCTGCGATTTCGATCCGCGACAGATCCGCTGGATCGAAGCCCTGCGCACCATGCGCCTGATCCACTACGCCGCCTGGCTGGCGCGGCGCTGGGAGGACCCGGCGTTTCCGCGCAGTTTCACCTGGTTCAACACGGAGCGGTACTGGGCGGACCATATCCTGGAATTGCGCGAGCAGATGTCCGCCCTGCAGGAGGAGCCGCTGCAATTGCTGTAGCGGCCGGCATCCCGGCGCAGTTTGCTCAGCGCCGGCGCGACTTCGGGTAGACGACGGACCACAGCCAGCGCCAGAACGAGTTGCCGGCGAGCACATCGCGGTCCACGGCATCGAAAAAGGTCTCCAGCGCGATCGGGTCGCAGAAGTAGTCCATGCGTGTTTTAAACTCGCGGTTCACATCGAGTTGCTTCACCACCCTGGCCGGGTTTCCCGCAACCACCACATTTGGCGGCACATCCTTGGTCACGACCGCGCGCGCCGCCACCACGCTGTTGACGCCGATGGTGACGCCCTTGAGGACGGTGGCGTGGTCACCCAGCCACACGTTGTCACCGATATGCACCGGTGTCGGCGTCTCCTTGCGCGCCATGCGATCATAGATCGTGTGCCAGTCCGAATCGGTGATGTAGGCGCCGTTGGCCAGCATCACACCGTCCCCGAGGATGATCTCGTCACTGGCGCTGATTCTGGAGCCGGGGCTCATCAGGCAGCAGTCCCCGATCACCACGCGGCCCTCACCGACAGCGCGCCCCCAGACGCCCACCTCCACCCGGTTGCCCGGCTCACCGATCGCGGTGAAGCAGCGGCCGATGTGAATATTGTTGCCGGACAAGTGGACATACCACGGCTTCATGATCGTGTGATGGGGGCCGAGGTACACACATTCCGGGCGCAGGAAGTAATCCGTGTACCAGCTGCGGAATTTCAGATAGAGTTTTTTCAGCCAGTAGGGCCGGAGGTCATCGCGCATTTGGCACCTGCTACTCTCAGTGGATAGGGGTATAGTCGGCCGCTATGATCGCAGTGGCAATGACTAACATCAAATCCGCTGTCATTCCCGTTCACACCGGAGGCGACTGAAAACCTTGCACGCCAACTCTTCGCCCGTCAGCAGCAACCAGCAGCACCTGCACCCGCGACTGGCAGCCGTGGTCCAGCGCCACCTGCACACAGAACATCGCGCGAAAATCCTCGAACACAATGCCAGCGCCTACGAGACCCTGCGCCAGGCGCTGGCCGCGCAGGACCGCCCGCTGGTGGTGGACTCCTTCTGTGGCACCGGTCACAGCACTGCCGCACTGGCCGAGCGGCACCCCGGCCACCTGGTCGTCGGCATCGACAAGTCCGCCCAGCGCCTGGCCAGGCACCCCTACCCGGACAGCGCTAACTACCTGCTGCTGCGCGCTGATTGCGAGCACATCTGGCAACTGCTGGTGCGCGATGGTGTGCGGGCCGAGCACCACTACATGCTCTACCCCAACCCCTGGCCCAAGGCCAAACAACTACAGCGGCGCATCCACGGGCACGCCAGCTTTCCGCTGTTGCTGCAGCTCGGCGGCAGGCTGGAACTGCGCTCCAACTGGCAACTCTATGTGGAGGAATTCGGTGTCGCCATGCACCTCGCAGGCTGTCGCGGGCGCGTCAGCAAGCTCGTTGACGCCGGGCCCGGGCTGAGCCTGTTCGAGCGCAAGTACCGCAACAGTGGCCATGACCTGTGGGCCTACACTGCACAGATCGCGTCGTGACGCGCAAAGCCCAGTGCGCTAAAGTGCGAGCCTGAACGGGAGATACTGCCATGTCGTCTACTACTAGCGATCCCATCTGGGACCGAATTCGCGCCGAAGCCACACAACACGCCGGCGAGGAGCCCATCCTGGCCAGCTTCCTGCACGCCACGATACTGAATCACGCCGAGTTGGAGCTGGCGCTCAGCTTTCACCTGGCCAGCCAGCTCGACAGCCCGACCGCGTCCTCGCTGCTGCTGCGCGAGGTCATCCTGGAGGCCTTCACCAGCGATCCGACCATACGCGAGGCGGTGCGCGCCGACCTGCAGGCGGTGGAAGAGCGCGATTCCGCCTGCCACGAACTGTATATCCCGTTCCTGTACTTCAAAGGGTTTCACGCGCTGCAGACCCACCGTGTGGCGCACTGGCTGTGGACCCACGGCCGTGAGCCGCTGGCACTGTTTTTCCAAAACCGGATGTCCGCTGAATTCGGTGTCGATATACACCCCGCCGCCCGTCTCGGGCAGGGCATCATGCTGGATCACGCCACCGGGCTGGTGATCGGTGAGACCGCGGTGGTCGGCAATAATGTCTCCATCCTGCAGTCGGTGACACTGGGCGGCACCGGCAAGGAACAGGGCGACCGCCACCCGAAAATCGGCGACGGCGTACTGATCAGCGCGGGAGCGAAAATACTCGGGAATATCTGCGTCGGCGAAGGCGCCAAGGTGGGCGCGGGCAGCGTGGTGCTGGAAGCGGTGCCACCGCACACCACCGTGGCCGGCGTGCCGGCTAAAATCGTCGGGCGCCCGTCCTCAGACCAACCCGCGCTGGAGATGGACCACGACTTCTGCTGCGACGAGGCGACCGCCAGGCGGCGCGAAGTCTCCTAGCCCGGCCGGGCGTCAGTCCGCCGTGTGGTACTGGGGCGACAGCTCCTGCACGGCATCGACAAAGGCTGTCACATGATCCGGGTTCACACCCGGCGTGATGCCGTGACCGAGGTTGAAGACATGGCCGCTGCCGTGCCCGTACCCCGCCAGGATGCTGTCGACCTCGCGGCGGATACGCGCGGGTGACGCGAACAGCATGCTCGGATCCATATTGCCCTGCAGTGCCACGCGGTTCCCCACGCGGGCGCGGGCCTGCCCGATGTCCGTTGTCCAGTCGATCCCCACCGCGTGCGCGCCGCACTCGGCGATAGACTCCAGCCACTGTCCGCCGCCCTTGGTGAAGACAATCACCGGCACCTGGCGGCCGTCGGCCTCGGCCGGCAGCCGCGCGATCACACGCTGCATATACTGCAGCGAAAATTCCTGGAACCCCGCTGCACTGAGGCTGCCGCCCCAGGTATCGAAAATCTGCAGGGCCTGGGCGCCGGCGTGTACCTGCGCGGTGAGGTAGTCCGCCACCGCATCGGCCAGCACCGTCAGCAGGTCGTGCATCAGGGTCGGCCGGTCGTAGGCCATGGTCTTGATATGCGCAAAATCTTTGGAGGAGCCGCCCTCCACCATATAGGTCGCCAGTGTCCAGGGGCTGCCGGAGAAGCCGATCAGCGGCACGGCACCGTTCAGTTCGTTGCGGATGGTGCTGACAGCGCGCATCACATAGGCGAGGTCATCGTCGGCCCGGATCGTGTTGAGGCCTGCGAGATCCGACTCGGTGCGCACGGTTTTGCGAAAGCGCGGCCCCTCTCCCTCCTCAAAATACAGTCCGAGACCGAGGGCGTCCGGCACCGTCAGGATATCGGAGAACAGAATGGCCGCGTCCATCGGGTAGCGCCGCAGCGGCTGCATGGTCACCTCGCAGGCCAGCTCCGCGTTCTTGCACAGGTCCAGGAAGGAGCCCGCCTGTGCACGGGTGGCGCGGTATTCCGGCAGGTAGCGACCCGCCTGTCGCATCATCCAGACAGGCGTACGATCGACGCTCTGGCGCAGCAGGGCGCGTAGAAAACGGTCATTCTTGAGTTCAGTCATCGGGAGAATCCGGGGTTCCAGCAGCTAAAGACGGGCAAGCATACACCAGCGGCGGCGGGTTTTGGGCGCCGGGCGCCGGAAATTCGCAGGCGCGCCCGCGCGATACGGTTACTCAGGGCGCTAACAGCGTCCGCAGTTCTGCCTCTGTCACGTCGTCGACAATACAGGCCGCACCGATGGCCTCGAGCAGGATCAGGCGCAGCCGGCCGTCTATCACTTTTTTATCGTGCGCCATCAGGTCGAGAAACATCGCGGCGTCCATATCCTCAGGCACCGACACCGGCAGGTGCATATCGCGCAGCAGCGCGCGGAAATCCTCTACCTCGGAGACCGCGATCCAGCCGCGACGCGCGGACAGCTCCAGCGCCAGCAACATGCCCGTGGCCACCGCCTCGCCGTGCAGCCACTGCCCGTAGCCCTGGCCGGTTTCGATGGCATGGCCAAAGGTGTGGCCGAGGTTCAGGATGGCGCGGATACCGCCCTCGCGCTCGTCCGCCGCCACCACCTGCGCCTTGTTGGCGCAACTGCGCTCAATGGCCTCCGCCAGCGCGGCCTCCTCGCGGGCCAGCAGGCGCGGCATGTGTTCCTGCAACCAGCGGTAGAAAGGTTCATCGCTGATCAAGCCGTATTTCACCACCTCGGCGAGGCCGGCACTGAATTCCCTCGGCGGCAGCGTGTGCAGCGTGTTGATGTCGATCAGCACGGCCTGGGGCTGGTAGAACGCACCGATCATATTCTTGCCGCGGGGGTGGTTGACGGCCGTTTTGCCGCCCACTGAGGAGTCCACCTGCGCCAGCAGCGTCGTGGGCACCTGGATGAAATTGACACCGCGCTGGTAGCACGCGGCGGCGAACCCGGTGATATCCCCGACCACACCGCCACCGACAGCGATGAACGTGGTATTGCGGCTATGCCTGTCCGCCATCACCCGGTCGAATATGGAGGCCAGGGTGTCCAGCGATTTGTGTTGCTCGCCGTCGGGCAGCACTATCTCTGTCACCAGTGCGCGCTCACCCAGGGCGGCCCGGACCCGGTCCACGTAGAGTGGCGCCACCACTTCGTTGCTGACAATCACCACCTGTGAGCCCGCAATATGCTGCGCCAGCAGGCTGCTGTCGGACAGCAGGTCACGACCGATATAGACAGGATAGCTGCGCTCTCCCAGCTCTACATGGAGGGTATGCATTAACAACGTCACGAAGGCTCCTCGGGCAGTTTTGTCGGGGTATTCTAACGCTTGCGGGGAGGGGCTGTCTTTCCCTGCGCCTCAGAGGGCGGCAAGTTCTTCCACCAGACGCTGTGCCACCATACGCGGGCTGCAGGCATCGGTTTCGATGATATGGTCGGCGATCTCGCGGTAGAGCGGATCGCGCACCGCCATCAGGTCGCGCAGCGTCTGCTCCGGGTCGCCCGTCTGCAACAGCGGCCGGCGGCGATCGCGGCGGGTACGCCGCACCTGCTCCTCCACTGTCGCGTACAGGTAGATGACAAACCCGCGCCCGGCCAGTGCACTGCGGTTCTCAGGGCGCAACACAACGCCGCCACCGGTCGCCAGCACGACATCGTCCCACTCCGTCATCTCAGCAACCACCTGCTGCTCGCGGTCGCGAAAACCCTCCTCGCCCTCGACGTCAAAAATCCACGGGATGTCGGCGCCGGTTCTCACCTCGATCTCGGTATCGGTGTCGGCGAAGCGCAGCTTCAGGTGCTGTGCGAGGTATTTCCCTATCGTGCTCTTGCCGGCCCCCATGGGGCCGACCAGGAACACTCGGTGCAAGGCGGGCATATCAGTTCTGCCGGCCGTTAATCAAGAAGTTGATCTGCCAGGATGCGCGGCGTGATGAAAATCAGCGTCTCTGTCTTTTTGTGGCTGTTGGACTCGCTCCTGAAAAAGGCCCCGATGTAGGGAATATCGCCGAAGAACGGCACCTTGTTGATCGATTCGATATCCTCAGTCTTGAATACGCCGCCCAACACCACCGTCTCACCATTGCCCACCAGCACCTGCGTTTCCAGCTGCGTGGTGTCGATGGAGGGAATAAAGCCACCGCTGCCGCTGGGCACGAGTTCCCCGACCGAATCCTGGTTGACCTTGAGATCAAGCATAATGCGGTCGTCGGGCGTGATATTGGGGGTCACGAACAAGGCCAGCACCGCGTCCTTGAACGCGACCGTCGTTTCACCGCTGGCGGAGGACTGCTGGTAGGGAATCTCGGTACCGGACTTGATGGACGCCTCCTGCTTGTCACCGGTGATCACCTTGGGCTGCGAGACCACCTCACCTTCACCTTCCGATTCCAGCGCCGACAGCTCTGCTGACAGGAACAGGTCGCCACTGGCGAAACCGATCGCGAAGCCGCTGTTGGAGGCCACGCCCAGGTCGACCAGCAGTGCGCCGGGATAGCTGACCGTCGGCGTGTTGCCATTGATAATCGACTCGTTGATGTCCACCACGTTCGCGGTGTCGCCCGATACCGTGATCAGGTCGTCGCCTTTGTTCACATAGGCGCCGCCCCACTCGATACCGAGGTTCTTGGCGGCGTCGGACTGCGCGATCACGATGCGCGCTTCAATCATCACCTGTCGCACCGGGATATCGACAAGCTCCAGCAACTCGCGAATTTCAGCCAGCTTGGTGGCCGTGTCGGTGATGATCAGCGAGTTGGTGCGGGCGTCGACCACGACTGAGCCGCGCGGCGAAGTCAGGCTACCGCCGTCCTCGGAACCGGCCTGGAACAACTCCACGATGTCTTCGGCATTCGCGTAGCGGATGCGCACAAACTCGGACACCAGCGGTGCCAGTTCCGCGATCTGTTTATTCGCCTCGATCTGCTGGCGCTCACGCTCGGCAATTTCCGCCGCCGGCGCCACCATCAGGACATTGCCGATCTGGCGCTTGTCCAGGCCCTTGGTTTTCAGCACCAGCTCCAGCGCCTGGTCCCAGGGCACGTTTTGCAGGCGCAGGGTGATGCGCCCCGATACCGTGTCACTCGCGACGAGGTTGAGTTCGGTGAAGTCGGCAATAAGCTGCAGCACCGCACGCACCTCGATGTCCTGGAAGTTCAGCGAAATCCTGTCGCCGACATAGTTGAACTCGTTCTTGCGCCGCTCCACTTCCTTCGCGGACAGCGGCTTGACGCTGATGACGTACTCGTTATCCGTCTGGTAGGCGAGGTAATCAAAGTCGCCTGTTGTCTTCAATTGCAGGGTTGCGCCGCGCTCGGTAGTGTTCACATCGACGCTGTTGACCGGCGTGGCGAAGTCGGTGACATCGTAGCGACGCATCAGGCGCTCCGCCACAGTGGTGTCCAGGAACTCGACTTTCACATCACCGCCTTCACTGAAGACGTTCACGTCCACCGAGGGATCGGTCAGTTGCAGGGTCAGCTTGCCCTCGCCACCGCCGGTGCGCTGGAACTGGAGATCGGTGATCTCGGACGCCACATCGACCACTTCGACCACAGCGGTCTGCACCTGCAGCGGCTCGGTGCCCTGCTTGACATAGTCGGTCCCCTCCTGGCCCACCAGCAGGAACAGGTTGTTGCCCTCGACACGTGTTTCGTACGGTACCAGTTTAATCAGCTCGAGTACCAGGCGCGTGCGATCGCCGGATTCCAGTACCACAGCCTTGGAGGCGTTGCCGTACGGCAGGGAATAGCGCTTCTGGTCCAGCCCGCTGGTGGTGCCCGGGAAATCGACCGCGATCCGCGCGGGCTTCTCGATAGCGTAGGTTTTAAAATCCGGCGGCGGCTCATTGAACTCCACCCGCACTTCGAACTTGCTGCCCGGCCTGGAGCTGAACTCGATGTCCTGCACTTTGGGAGCGCCCAGCGCGGCACCGCTCACCAACAACATTGCCAGCGCAACGACTGCGCTGCGCAACCCCATCCCCAAGCTCTCTTTATTTTTCCCCACGGCCTTTGTCCCCACGTGTTGTTTTTTATCCGTCACGGCCAGATGCCGCGACACCGGCCTATAAGCCGCTTAATTTGATTGTGCGCGGTCGCTCGACCCAGCCGTCGGGCGTACCATCGCTTACTATCTCTACCACCGATACATAGGTATCGGACATCTCCACGATTTTGCCGTGGTTGCGACCCAGGAAGTTCCCCGTTTTCACCCGGTGCACACCGCCGTCCGGATCCTTGATCAGCGTCCACTGCACATCGTCACGCTCCAGCGTGCCGACCATGCGCAGGGAGTCAAAGGTGTACTGCTCGAGGAATTCCTTGGCGCGATTATCATCCGGCTTGATAGCCGCTATGGCCTGCAACTGGGCGATCTCCCGCACCTCGATCGGACGGTCAAACGGACTGCGCAACGCCGTGGCACTGTACGCAAACGCCTCATACGCCTTGAAGGTGGGTATCGGGGCGATAATGCCGCCCGGGCGGGTGCGCTTTTCCTCCATATAGGCGTCGAGGTCAGACAGGTCGTCGCCGGAGCAGCCGGTGAGCAGCGCCGCGACCAGGCACAGTAACAACGGGGTAGTTGGCGAGCGCTTCATCGCTAGGCGTCCCCGTCCTTGTATCGATAAGTCTTGGCAATGATCTTCATATCCAGCTTGTTCGCGTTATTTTTTTCTGTCGTAATCTGGAAATCGTGCAGCGTGACAATTCGGGGCAGGCCGGCCATGCCGCTGATGAAGGCGCCGAGATCGTGGTAGGAGCCGGAGGCGTTGATTGCGATAGGCAGCTCAACATAAAACTCCTTGGCACTCTCTTTCTGCAGGTCGATGCTGGCAATATCCAGCCCGTTCAGCAGCCCTTTATTGGTAATATCCTCAAGCAACCCGGGCACTTCCGTATCGCTGGGCAACTGGCTGACCAGGGCGCCGAAAGACTCCTCCATCTCTGCCATTTGCTGGCGGTAGGCCTCCAGGTTCGCGGCCTGGAACGCCTTGGCTTCAAAGTCCTTCTTGAGCTTGACCTCCTTGGCCTGGGCATTTGCCAGCTCCAGTTGCAGGTCCTCAATGTGGTAGTAGTAACCGCCTATCAGCACCGCGATCACCAGCGCTGCCCAAACCAGCCCCTTGACGGCCATCGGCCACGAACCGACATTGTCGAAGTCGAGGTCGTTGACGTCGAATTCGCGCAATGAACGCAGGGTATCTTCTAATGCCATCGCTTAACCCTCCTCCGACTCATCGTCGATGACTGGAGCCTGAACGGTCACGCTGAGTTCAAACCGGTTGGCCTGTTCGCCGAACTCGCGGGCCTCGTGCACCTTGTCCAGCGTCGGGTTTGCCAGCCAGTCAGAGGCGTCCAGCCGCCGCATCAGGCTGGACACGCGGTTGTTCGACTCCGCCACTCCGCTGATGCTGATTTTTTTGCCCTTGGTAGAGAGCTTGGTGTAAAACACCCCGTCGGGCACGGTGCGAACCAGCTGGTCCAGCACCCGCACAATAATGGGGCGGTTGCCCTGCAACTCCTGGATGACGCGCATCCGGTCCAGCAACTGGTTGCGCCGCTTCTGCAAATCGCGGATCTCGGCGACCTGCTTGTCCAGCTCCTTGATATTTTCTGTCAGGTACTGGTTGCGCGCATCCTGGTTGTCGATCTGGCTGTTCACCACCCGGTCGGCCAGCAGCACCACGCCCGCGGCCAGCGCCACCACCAGGGCAACAGTGGTCAGGAACTCCTTCTTCAGTTCCTGGCGCCGCTCCTCTCGCCAAGGTAGTAGGTTGATCTGCGCCATCAGTCAAAACTCCGCAAGGCCAGGCCACAGGCTATCATCATGGCGGGGGCGTCACTGGCCAGTGCCACCGCGTTGACGCCAGAGGCTATCGACATCTGCGCAAAAGGGTTTGCCACCGAGGTCGGTGTACCCAGCTTGTCGCGCACCAGCTCCTCCAGGCCCTCCATTGAGGACACACCCCCGGCGAGAATGATGTGATCGACATCGTTGTACTGGCTGGAGGAGAAGAAGAACTGCAGGGAGCGGGCCACCTGCTGCACCACGGCCTCTTTGAAGGGCTCCAGCACCTCGGGTTCATAATCGTCTGGCAGGCCGCCCTGTTTCTTGGCGAGGCCCGCCTCTTCCAGCGGCAATCCATAGCGGCGCATGATCTCATCTGTGAGCTGCTTGCCGCCGAACAACTGCTCGCGCGTGTAGATGGTCTGGCCGTCGTTGAGCACGCTGAGTGTCGTCATCGTCGCACCGATATCGACAATTGCCACCGTGCTGTCCTCGTCGAGATCCAACTGGTTGCGCACCAGCGAGAAGGCCCGCTCCATCGCGTAGGCCTCGACATCCATGATCTTGGGCGTCAGTTCCGCCCCCTCTATTGCCTCGACGCGGGATTCGATGGTTTCGCGCCGGCAGGCCGCCAGCAGCACTTCGACCTGGTTGTCACGATCCGGCGCCGGCCCCTGGACCTCGAAATCGATCGCGACCTCTTCCAGTGGATAGGGAATGTACTGGTCCGCCTCCAGCGTCAGCTGGATTTCCATATCGTCCTCACTGAGGCCCATCGGCATATCGATCAACTTGGTGATGACCGAGGAGCCAGCGACAGCGGCGGCGACATTCTTGAGCTTGGTCCGGGACTGAGCCACCACAGCGCGGATGGCATTGGAAACGCCGTCTACATCGTTGACGCTTTTCTCAATGACCGCATCCTGCGGCAGTGAACTGACCGCATAGCTCTCAACACGGTACCGGCCCCCTGTATAACTCAACTCCAGTAATTTTACCGTCGTCGAACTTATATCCAGCCCCAGAACCTGCGTCGCTTTTCTCTTCCCAAATAGTCCGAGCAACTTTTTTCCCTATCAGTATCACTAACTTAGGATGTTTTTATGCAACGATACATTAATAGTAGATATACCACAGCCCAAAATATATCAAAACACAAAAAAAGCTTATAATTACCAATCACTCACACTGACCGACGTTGCTGATCTTACTAAGCAACTGTTTTTAAAAGGGATAAATGAGCTTCCTACGATTCGTTCTTCGACTGGCCGTGTTCGGGCTACTGGGTGCGCTTTGGCTGCTGGCCGGCGTCTATCTTTACCTCAGCCCCAACCTCCCGGATGTGGAGACCCTGCGCGATGTGAAGTTGCAGACACCGATGCTGGTGTACACCCGCGACGGCGAGCTCATCGGCCAGTTCGGCGAGCAAAAGCGCAGCCCGCTGCCCTTCCACGCGATTCCTGAACAGTTCATCGAGGCACTGCTGGCGGCGGAGGATGACAATTACTTTGTGCATCGCGGCATCGACGTGATGGGCCTGATGCGGGCCACCTCAGAACTCGTCCTCACCGGGGAGAAAGGCTCCGGTGGCAGCACGCTCACCATGCAGGTAGCGCGTAATTATTTTCTCAGCCTGGACCGGACGTTTATCCGCAAATTCAATGAGATACTGCTGGCCATCGAGATCGAGCGCAACCTGAGCAAACAGGAGATCTTCGAGCTGTATTTCAACCGTATTTTCCTCGGCCACCGGGCGTACGGCTTCGAAGCGGCGTCCCAGGTCTACTACGGCAAGTCCATCAGCGAATTGAGTCTCGCCCAGCACGCCATGCTGGCGGGCGTGCCCAAGGCGCCCTCGCGCATCAACCCGGTCAGCGGTCCCGAGGCGGGCAGGGAGCGCCGCGACTGGATCCTGGGCCGCATGTACTCCCTGGGCTATATCAGCGAAGAGGAGTACCTGGAGGCGCTGGCTGAAGTCGACACCGCCCGACTGCACGGTGCCCAGCTCGGCTTCGCCGCCCATTACGCCGCGGAAATGGCGCGGCAGGAGATGGTGCAACGCTACGGCCTCGACGCCTATACCAACGGCTACCACGTGTTCACCACGATCGACAGTGAACTGCAGCGCGTCGCCACAGACTCGGTGATCGAAGGGCTCATCGCCTATGACAAGCGCCACGGCTACCGCGGGGCAGAGCGACACATCCCGCCGACCGGCTCCAACGACGACACCATTGCGGCGTGGCGCAAGGCGCTGCGCAATACATCGCCCGTCGGCCGGCTGCAGCCCGCCATTGTCACCTCTGTCGCCGACGACAAGGCGACCCTGCTGCTCGCCGATGGCAGCACCCCGGACCTGCCCTGGGAAAACGGCATCCGCCAGGCCAGGCCCTACCTCAGCGAGAACGCCACGGGGCCATCGCAGCAGCCGGTGGCCAAATTGCTGGCGGTCGGGGACCTGATACGGGTGACCGAGGACGAGGAGGGCGCGTGGCAGTTGGCACAGCTGCCGGCGGCCCAGGCTGCACTGGTGTCACTGAACCCGGATAACGGGGCCATTATCAGCATTGTCGGGGGTATCGGTTTCGAGCAGAGCAAGTTCAATCGCGCCACCCAGGCTGAGCGGCAGCCCGGCTCCAACTTCAAACCCTTCCTCTACAGTGCGGCGCTGGAAGCCGGCTTTACTGCGGCGACCATTATCAACGACGCGCCGATCGTACTGGAGGGCGGCTCACAGGACGACCTGTGGCGACCGGAGAACGACGAGGGCAAGTTCTACGGCCCCACACGGCTGCGCTGGGCACTCACCAAGTCTCGCAACCTGGTGTCGATCCGCCTGCTGCAAAAACTGGGCGTGAAGCGCCTGATCAGGTATGTGGATCACCTGGGCTTCGACACCGCCGCCTACGTACCGGAACTGTCGCTGGCGCTGGGCACACAGAGCATCACACCGCTGCAGATGGCCAAGGGCTACGCAGTGCTGGCCAATGGCGGCTACCTGGTGGAACCCTACCTGGTACAGCGCGTGGAAGACCTCGATGGCAACACCGTGTTCAACGCCACCCCGCCGACGGTCTGCCGCGACTGCGACCGGCCAGCGGCAGCAGCAGCGCCGCCGGAAGACACCCGGGAGATGAGCATGGAGGAGATACTGGCCGCTGACAGCCCCGCGCAGGCTGACCTGCCGCCGGCCACCCGGGTGATGGACGAACGGGTGAATTTCATCATCGACAGCATTCTGAAGGATGTGATCACGCGCGGCACCGGGCGCCGCGCGCTGGTGCTGGAACGCAGCGATATCGCGGGCAAGACCGGCACCACCAACGGGCCGATGGATGTCTGGTTCTCCGGCTACAACCGGGACGTGGTCACCACCGCCTGGGTCGGCTTTGACAATTACACCCCGCTGGGGCGCAGGGAGTTCGGCGGCACCGCCGCGCTGCCGATATGGATCGACTATATGCGCGAGGCGCTAAAAGACAGCCCGGAGCAGGAGCGGCCGATTCCGGCGGGCATCGTCACGGTTAAAATTGATCCAAACACCGGGCAACCCGCGCGCCCGGGACAGGCCGATGCCATCTTTGAGTACTTCAAACGCGAGACTGCGCCACAGCACAGCGGCCGCAGGGCTGACAGTCGCGAGCGCGACAGCAGCCTGTACGACGAGGTAAACGATATCTTCTAGGAGGACGCCGCCAGGTAGTTCTCCGGATACGGGATCCGCGCGACACCGCTGTCGACAGCGGCCTTGGCTACCGCGGGAGCTATACGCGCCAGAAGACGGTCATCCAGCGGGTTGGGAATAATATACTCCGGCCCGAAGGACAGGGCGTCGCGGCCGCAGGCAGCGAGCACTGCCGGCGTTACCGGTTCCCGCGCCAGGGCGCTCAGCGCCAATACCGCGGCTACTTTCATCTCCTCGTTGATATGCGATGCGCGCACATCGAGCGCGCCGCGGAAGATGAACGGGAAGCCCAGCACATTGTTGACCTGGTTGGGATAATCCGACCTGCCGGTGGCGATAATCAGGTCGTCGCGGGTGGCCATGGCCAGTTCCGGCTTGATTTCAGGATCCGGGTTGGAGCAGGCGAACACCACCGGCCGAGGCGCCATCGACGACAGCATCGCCGGCGTCAACAGATCGGCACCCGACAGCCCGATAAACACATCCGCCCCGTCAATGGCATCCGTCAGCGTGCGCTTGTCGGTCTGGTTGGCGAACTCCTCTTTGTAGGCGTTCAGGCCCTCGCGACCGGCGTATATCACACCGCGCCGATCCAGCATGAAGATATTCTCACGACGGGCACCCAAGCTCACCAGCAGTCGCATACAGGCAATTGCCGCCGAACCCGCACCGAGACAGGTGATCACCGCCGTCTCCAGGTTTTTGCCCTGGATCTCGAGGGCGTTGATCAGGCCAGCCGCTGTCACTATCGCTGTCCCGTGCTGATCGTCGTGGAACACCGGAATATCGCACTGTTTTATCAGCGCCGACTCTATCTCGAAACACTCGGGCGCCCGGATATCCTCGAGGTTGATACCGCCGAAGGTCCCGGCAATCCTCGCCACGGTGGCAATAAACTCGCTGGAGTCCTCTGAATCCACCTCGATATCGATGGCATTGATACCGGCGAAGCGCTTGAACAGCAGCGCCTTTCCTTCCATCACCGGCTTGCTCGCCA